>CANQSB010000007.1 GCA_947626435.1 uncultured Lachnospiraceae bacterium
TCTGAACTTCTATTTTTCTTTCTCTTAGAATTTTCAGGTCTGCATTACTGTTTATTTGTCAAGGTGCTGCTGTGCTTGTCTTGTCTGCGACAGCTTTTATATTTTATCATAACATATCGCATTTTGTCAAACACTTTCTCACAAAATATGCTATAAAAACAATATTTTGCTACCGCTTTCTAACGGTTCTGTCTTAGCGACGCTTTACATATTACCACTTCATTTTTAATATGTCAACTGAATTTTCAAATTTTTCCATTAATTTTTTCTCATCAATTTTCAATCAAAATCTACGCACTTATCCTGTCACTTTATATAATATGATAAATTGATTTTTTAGGCGCAGGAAGTCCTCCAACTGCTTTAAAATATAGAACAATACTGCCCTTGCTTCAAACTCATCGCGGCTTTGTGGGAGTTCCTGTTGTTTTATGTTTTCAAGCACATCCTCTAATTCGTCCAAAAGACCGGACACGTCATTGTCTCTGTGGTACTGTGCCACTATATGTTTTAAGAATTCGGATATGTCGCTTGTCTGGCGCGGCTGGTTATTTATCATTATGATGCTCTGGTATATATTTTTTAGGACACGACTTTGATTTTCGCGCATTTTGATGTAGTCGAGCTCGTATGCTGATATATTGCGCAGGGTGTTGTTGTAATTTTTTAGGGCACATTCTTTGGCGTTTTCAATTTTTTCTTCAAGGCGCACGAAACAATTGTCATTGTATCCATGCTTGTCGTTGTCACACAGCTTTTGCGACATGCGCTGCAAAATTCCCTTTATTTCCTCATCCACAATGGAAGACAGGATTTCAAACTCCTCCTCCCTGCGCCGCAAGTGCAGATTAATCAGTATCCCAAAAAATATGCCAATCGCAAGCAGCAGCAATTCATTAAATATCATGTCAAGCCCGAGGCTCTTGGCAGACAGGAAATGTGACATAAGGACGGAATTCATCACAATAGCCTCGCCCCAATGAACGCTCAAACAAAGAAGCGAAAAGAAAAAAAGATATACCGAAAAAGCTAAAATGGTAAATCCCATTACTTTATAGCATACCGCTGCCAAAAGCAAGGCGCACACAAAGGCTGCCGCCCTGTTTGAAGCCGTTTTCAGCGTTTCCCTTTTTGTATTTTGGATGCTCAGGACAGTGATTATGCCTGCCGTAACCGAATTGTTAAGCTTCAGCATATTTGCCGTAGCTATGGCAATTACTGCCGCAACTGCTATTTTTAGCGCTTTTATGAGATTGTCCTTGCTTTTGGTGTTTTTCAACATTTTTATGACCTTATAAATTCCATAAGCTCCGACTTGCTTATGACGCCTACAGAAGTAGCTGCCTTTTCCCCGTTTTTAAATAAGATAAGGGTCGGAATCGACATCACCCGGTATTTTAACGCGACATCATCTGCTTCATCCACATTTAATTTGCAGATTTTTACATCCGACACTTCATTTGCCACATCTTCTATAATCGGACCAAGCCTTTTGCAAGGGCCGCACCAATCCGCCCAAAAATCAACTAACACAGGAATATCAGATTTCAGAACCTCTTGCTCAAAGCTTTCGCTTGTTAAATGTATTACTGACATTTTTATACCTCCTTGTCGTACTTTGATTTGTTTCAATAATATTAGTATACCATTATTATGTAATTTTAGTAAACTGTTTTATTTTCTCCATTTAAAACAATTGAAATGACATGAGCAAGCGGTCCGCAGGCGTTCATTGCCTCTTCAACCGTATTAGTCTGTGCGCCCAGTTCTATAAGAAGACTTTTGGGACGGTAGTGAAGGTTGTATCGGTAGCCTTTTAAATATATGCGCCTTGTGATTCCGGGATAATATTCTTCAGCGGCCAACTGCATTTGAAATGCAAACGAAATATTGTCCTGCACATATGGATTAGGCAGGCTCGCAAGCTCCCCCAGCTCCCTTGAATAGCTCAATCCGTTGAAAAACATAAACTTAGCCATCGGAATATCTTGAACTGTGGTCACAAGCTTCGTGTCGTTCCTCACTTCATCTCGGTGCAAATCTATAATTACTTCTATGGATGGATTTTGGGATAATACCTGCTCCAGACCTTCCGCGGCGTTTGAATAGGCGTAGTCTCTGCTTTCCACATCATACATTCCCATATGGTGTATTACATTGAAGCCGTATTCCTCGCGGAGTATCGTGCATAGGTTTTCACCGACGCCCATTATCGTAGTGCTAATATCTTCTGTATCTGAGTCAATAAATGCTTCCTGCGAATGTGTATGATACACCAAAATCTGCGGCTGGCTGTTGTCCTGCTTTATCGCCGCGTCAAAACCCATAAGCGTATCGTATTGGACTTGGCTTTCCTTGATTTGTGTCGTAGGGTCTTCTGAATAAAAGGTTTTCTTTATAAAGCCTTTCTCTTTTAATTGAGCTATGGAATATGTAGCGGATGGTTCTGTTGCCGGCACAAAGCCGTTTGCCCGCGATAGGTCTTCATCAGGTGAAGTCTGCTGATTTTCCGACACAGCCTGATTTTCTGCTGCCATAGCTTCCCAAAGCGCGGCTTCTTTCTCTTTTTCCTGCGCCTGCAGCGCTGCTGTGTTTTCCGCCAAAGCCCCCTGCTGTATAGCATCTGTCTTGTGCTGCCCTTGCATATACTCTGATACAAGCAGTTCCTTTTCGTATTCTTTCACTAGATACTGCTCAAGTGGAAGCATACGCCAGACTTCGTTCCATATGGCTTCTGCCGGTTCTCTCTTTTTCCAGTCGCTGTCTATATACGCTAAAAAGGGATTGTACATTTTCATCCCCTGAAAAAGCATTTCGTCATATATAATTTTTATGACAGGCGTGTCGTTTTTGTCAAGCTCCTGCACTGTCTTTACAACAAGTCCAATACAGATAAGCAAAAGGCACATTGACGCTGCCAGCCTTCTTTTTGCCTTGATTTCTATACGCATATTCTCACTGTCTCCCATCCTGTCCCATGTCAAGCGCTATATTTATCGCTTCGGACAGCGTAAAGCTAAGCCTTTTTGTCGTCTCGTCAATATTTTTTGATGTCACATACATATTATGAAGCTGGGTGTCCGCACTATTCCTAAAATAGTCAAGCGGTGTTTTTCCTTCGTCATATTCGTCTGAAAGTTTTTCAAGCGCGTCGCATACTATTGTACCCGCATCAACTACCATAGGTATGCCTATTGCAATAACAGGCACTCCAAGGCTTTCCTTTGTAAGAGCGTTTCTGTGATTGCCCACGCCCGAGCCAGGGTGAATGCCTGTGTCCGTTATCTGTACAGTACGGTTCAGCCTCCTTGTGCTTCTTGCAGCGAGCGCATCTATTACTATAACTATGTCCGGTTGAGTTTCTTTTATTACACCTTTTATAATTTCGGAGGTTTCCATTCCTGTTTTTGCCATTACACCAGGGACTAACGCACTTATGCTGTGGACTTTTGAAGCGTGGTATGCCTGTCTCCCGTATTCCTTTATAATATGGCGCGTAACAAAAAGATTATCGACTGTACTTGGTCCAAGCGAATCCGCCGTAACATCCCTGTTGCCAAGACCTACTACTAATATTGATTTTTCCTCGTTTATATCAGGAAGCACGCTTTTTAATTGTCTTGCAAGCTCCTCTGATATATCCCTGTGATAGTCCTCGTCACATTCCTGCAAGTCGGGAGCTTCGAGAGTTATATATGTTCCCATAGGTTTTCCCATGCTTTTGGCGGCATTTTTGCTTGTTATTATTACCTTTGAAATGTGAACATCTTCCAAAGCGTCATATTCTTCAAGCTGCACGCCGCTCATATGCTCGGCATCACGCCTGCGCACACTTTCCGTCGCTTCAAGCGCCAAATCCGTCCTTATTTGAAAATGCTGCATAACTGATTCCCCCATTCCCGCCGTACTTCCTTATGCTGCTGTATTTACATAATGTATTTTCGTTTTTAATATAATTTTTCCATTTTTTTTCGTAATATGTATTGACAGAATCAATTCCATAAATTACAATAATCTAGTGTGTTTACATTAGAACGTCCGTGTCCGGCTTTAATGAAACATTCCATAATAACAAGGTGGGAGGTGTCAAGCATGGCAAACATTAAATCTGCAAAAAAGAGAATTTTAGTCAACAGGACTAAGGCTGAGAGAAATAAGTCAATCAGATCCGGTGTCAAGACTGCTATCAAGAAGGTTTATGCCGCTGTAGAGGCTAAGGATAAGGAGGCTGCCGCTGCCGCTTTATTAAACGCTACAAGCGTTATTGATAAGGCTGTAACAAAGGGCGTATATCACAAGAATTACGCTTCAAGGCGAGTTTCCCGCTTAGCAAAGCTTGTAAACCAGATGGCTTAAATTATAGAGTAGGCAATAAAACAACCCATGCAACCGTCAAGTGGGTTGTTTTTTATTGGGCTCTTTAGTATATTTTACATCTTCATAATTTTCATTCAGCCAGTCTATCGCCTGTTGCAGCCCATCTTCGCTGAAATCAAATAATTTCACCAGCTTTTTGTCATCGTCTGTTGCCTCAAAGCCAAACGGCTCACTCCACAAAAAGACTTTTAACTTTTTTTCGTCATCCTCTATTTCCTGACGGAGAAGAAAGCGTATTCCTTTATAACTCCCTGTAAAGTCCTCTTTTTTTACAAAATTAAGCGATAAAAAATCATTTCTGGTAAGCATTTTTCACCCTCCTATATCATAACACCTGTTTGATTAAGCACTTCTATGAGTGAACCGTTTTTTGATACATATTTATAACCATAGGCGCTGTCTTCGTGGAATACAGGGCTTCTGTTTATGTAAAACGCGTCTATTCCCGCCGCCTTTGCTCCCGCTATGTCTGATTTAAGCTCGTTGCCTATCATAATGGATTCGGACTTTTCCAAGCCGAAGCGTTCACAGCATATGTCGTAAAAAGACGGATCGGGCTTCATACAGCCCTCGTCTGATGAGATGAGTATCCCGTCAAAATACGGCACAAGCCCCGTATTTACCAGCTCCTGCCATGTAAAGCTCCTCTGCGCGTTTGACAGCAGATATATTTTTTTGCCTGCTTTTTTCAAGCTTTCCAGACATTCTATGGTGTCGGGGAACAGGCTTAAATAGATTATCGAAAGGTTTCTGAATTCTTCACATAGCGCTGTGATGTCCTCATTTGATAGTTTATATCCCCTTTGGGCAAAGATTTCATAAAATACCTTGTCAATTTTAATCTCGGGATTTTTATACCTGCCCTCGCCTGCCGCCTGTTTTCGGTATTTTTGCTCTGTCGTCGTGTACGTTTTGTAAAATTTTTTCCACTCAAAGGCAAAGCCCTGGCTGCGGAGCCATTTTACATATTTTTTGAAAAAATTCTTGCTGCGCTCATCTGTATGGATATCTATGAGAGTGCCGTACAAATCAAAAATATAATTCTTGTAGCTCATCTAAGAAACCTCCGTCGTCAAAATCGGGGATAAAGCTTTCCTCGGCGGCTTTGCCCTCCTGAATAAAAGCATTCTCAACGCCCAAGGAAATGGCGTAATCGACTACTTTGTCATATTCGCGCTTTGTTACCCGCCGCGACAGGTTTGGGAATTGAAGGCTGTCTGCGAGCGGGGTATATTGGCTCATTATACTGACATATATGTCATTTTTATAAGTATTATACAGATAGCTTATGATGTCTTTTGAATCCTTTGTGTGCGATGGAAGCACTAAATGGCGCACTATAGTGCCTTTACGCATCAGTCCGCTGTCGTCAAATACAGGCTTTCCTGTCTGGCGTACCATCTCGCTGACTGCGGCTGCGGCGGTTTCAAAATAATCCGGGGCATTTGAATATTTTGAGGAAAGCTCGGCTGATTTATATTTCAGGTCAGGCAGATAGATGTCAACAAGACCGTCAAGATATTTTAAGGTCTCTGTCTTTTCATATCCGCTTGTATTGTAGACTATCGGAAGCGTAAGCCCGTCTTTTTTTGCCTGCTCTATTGCCTGCGCTATCTGCGGCGTAAAATGAGTGGGAGTGACTAGGTTTATGTTTGACGCGCCTTTTAACTGCATAAGCAAAAAGAGCCTGGAAAGCCCGCCTGTCGTCAGCACCCTGCCTTTACTGCCGTCTGCTATTTTTTTGTTCTGACAGTATATGCATTTTAAGGGGCAGCCCGAAAAAAATACTGTGCCTGAGCCATTTGTACCGCTTATGCATGGCTCTTCCCACATGTGAAGCGAGGCGCGCGCAACTTTTATATTCTTGTCTGCGCCGCAATATCCTTTTTGTCCGTTTGCCCTGTCCGCTTTGCAGCTGCGCGGGCATAGTGTGCATTTATTTTCTTCCATGGCGGCGGCTGCTTACAGCTTAAATATCAAATCGTGGTTTATCTGTTTTGCGCTTTTGACAATGTCCTTTTCCTGCCCTTTAAGGTACAGCTGCAGCTGCGCAAGCTCTCCGTCATCAAAACCCTCCGATTTGACAACTCTGCGGCTTGGCAGGATAAGCTCCGCGTAATCCCTTTTTCCGCGGGCGTTGCGCTCAAAGCTCACATGAATGACCTTGCCCTTTTTCCCCGCTATAAGACCTGTGTGCGTCATTGTAATTTTGTCGGCATCCCTAAGCTTTATGTCACTGCTCTCCACATTAACTCCTATCCGCCTGCCTTAACAGACATTCAAACCGTGATAAAAAACGGGACAGCCGCCTAAAATGACAGCCGCCCCATATTTTTATCCAAAAATGCTTATTTTTATTTGTAGTTGACAATCTTGCCAAAATCTGCTTTCAGAGAAGCGCCGCCTACTAAGCCGCCGTCGATATCAGGCTGCGCAAAAAGCTCCGCCGCATTGCCCGCATTTACTGAGCCGCCATAGAGTATGCGTACAGCGTCTGCCGTTGCCGCGTCATACATCTCGGCTACACAGTCACGTATGCCCTTGCAAACCTCCTCTGCCTGCTCGGTAGTAGCTGTCTTGCCTGTACCGATTGCCCAGATAGGCTCGTATGCGATTATAAGATTCTTGACCTGGTCTGCTGTGATGCCAACAAGGTCGGATTTTATCTGAAGACGAATCCAGTCCATTGTGACACCCATCTCGCGCTGCTCAAGCGACTCGCCGCAGCAGAGGATAGGCGTAAGATTATGCTCGTAAGCCTTCTTTACCTTTTTGTTGAGCGTGCAATCGCACTCCTTGAAATAATCGCGTCTTTCAGAGTGTCCGATTATAACGTACTCTACACCTGCGTCTACGAGCATTTCCGCTGAAATCTCACCTGTGTATGCGCCCTTCTCCTCATAGTACATATTCTCAGCGCCTACTTTTACGTTTGTGCCTTTTACTGCGCCAGCTACAGGCATGATGTCTATCGCTGGCACGCAATATACGACATCAACATCATTGCTCTGAACAAGGGGCTTTAACTCCTCAACTAATTTAACTGCCTGAGACGGAGTCATGTTCATCTTCCAGTTCCCGGCAACTACTTTTCTTCTTGACATTTCTTTATCTCCTTAAACTATAGCTTAGATAATTATAAAACAATTACCGTCAAAATATTTTTTATTAAAATACGCTTTTAGTGCATAAGCGGATATTTACAAACTTTATTTGTCGTCTGCCGCTACAACGCCTGGAAGCTCCTTGCCCTCCAAGAACTCAAGGGAAGCGCCGCCGCCTGTTGATATGTGGCTCATCTTGTCTGCAAAACCGAGCTGATTTACTGCTGCCGCGCTGTCGCCACCGCCAATGATTGTAGTCGCCTCTGTCTCAGCCAAAGCCTTTGCTACCGCAATAGTTCCCTTTGCAAGCGTAGGATTCTCAAATACGCCCATAGGTCCGTTCCATACTACAGTCTTTGCTGATTTTACAGCGTCTGCAAAAAGCTCTGCCGTTTTTGTGCCGATGTCAAGGCCTTCCTTGCCTGCCGGAATTTTGTCCGCGTCTACTATCTCTACAGCGATATCCGCATCAATCGGATTAGGGAAGCTGTCTGCGACTGTCGTGTCAATCGGAAGAAGGAGTTTTTTGCCAAGCTTTGCCGCCTTATCCATCATTTCCTTGCAATAGTCGAGCTTCTCGTCGTCAACTAAAGAATTGCCAATCTCATATCCCTTAGCCTTGAGGAATGTAAACGCCATGCCGCCGCCGATAATAAGGGTATCGCACTTTTCAAGAAGGTTATTGATAACGTTAAGCTTGTCGGCAACCTTTGCGCCGCCAAGGATTGCTACGAAAGGTCTTACGGGATTTTCAACCGCGTTTCCGAGAAACTCGATTTCCTTCTGCATTAAGTAGCCTACTGCATTCTCGCCGCCCTTTTGTGTAATAAACTTTGTAACGCCTGCTACTGACGCATGCGCTCTGTGTGATGAGCCGAAAGCGTCGCATACATATACGTCAGCCAAATCAGCAAGCTCTTTGCTGAACTCGTCGCCGTTCTTTGTCTCCTCTTTGCCGCGGAAACGTGTATTCTGCAATAATATAACGTCGCCCTCATTCATAGCATTTACTGCCGCTGTGGCTGCCTCGCCTGTTACGTTGTAATCAGATATGAATTTTACTTCCTTGCCAAGCTTCTCTGAAAGTCTCTTTGCTACTGGCGCTAATGACTCGCCCTCGTTCGGACCGTCTTTTACCTTGCCAAGATGTGAGCAGAGGATTACCTTGCCGCCGTCTTTTATAAGCTTATTGATAGTGGGGAGCGCCGCTACGATACGTGTCTCGTCCGTAATCTCGCCATTCTTTAAGGGTACGTTAAAGTCGCATCTTACGAGGACTCTCTTTCCGCTAACGTTAATGTCATCAACTGATTTTTTATTTAATCCCATTTTTACCTCTCCTTTTATGATTTATTGAAAAAGGCCCGGTCCATAAGACCGGACCTTTATAGGTCTTTGTGTTTTGCTATGATTATGACAGCTCAGCGAAGTACTTGATTGTACGAACCATCTGAGATGTGTAGCTGTTCTCGTTGTCATACCAAGATACAACCTGTACCTGTGTATTGCCGTCCTCCATAGGAGCTACCATTGTCTGAGTAGCATCGAACAGTGAGCCGTATGTCATGCCGATAACATCAGAAGAAACGATTTCATCTGTGTTGTAGCCGTATGACTCTGTCTGTGCAGCCTTCATAGCGTCATTGATCTGCTCCTTTGTAACCTTGCCCTTAACTACAGCAACTAAGATTGTCGTAGAGCCTGTAGGAGTCGGAACACGCTGTGCAGAACCGATTAACTTGCCGTTTAACTCAGGGATAACTAAGCCGATAGCCTTAGCTGCGCCTGTTGAGTTGGGAACGATATTTTGAGCGCCCGCACGGCTTCTTCTCTTGTCGCCCTTTCTCTGAGGTCCGTCAAGAATCATCTGGTCGCCTGTGTAAGCGTGAACTGTTGTCATGATGCCTGACTGGATAGGAGCTAAGTCATTGAGCGCCTTAGCCATAGGTGCTAAGCAGTTTGTTGTGCAGGAAGCTGCTGAAATAACTGTATCAGAAGGCTTTAATGTTGTGTGGTTTACATTGTAAACGATTGTAGGAAGGTCATTGCCTGCGGGTGCAGAGATAACTACCTTCTTAGCGCCTGCCGTGATATGAGCAGATGCCTTATCCTTTGATGTGTAGAAGCCTGTGCACTCAAGTACAACGTCTACGTTTAACTCGCCCCAAGGAAGCTTTGTAGCGTCTGCCTCTTTGTAAATTGTGATCTTCTTGCCCTTAACAGTGATTGAATCCTCGCCGTATTCTACAGTTGAAGCATATTTGTATGTGCCCTGCGCTGTATCATACTTCAACAAATGAGCAAGCATCTCAGGACTTGTCAAGTCGTTGATTGCTACTACCTCATATCCCTCTGCGTCAAACATCTGTCTGAACGCAAGACGGCCGATACGGCCAAAACCATTGATTGCTACTCTTACTGCCATGTTAATTTCCTCCTAACAGATAATATTATTTTATCATCTTTATCTTGTCCAAATTGCCCGCGCTTACACTTTTGACCGCGGGCGATTGACAAAATTTTATCAACAAAAACATTCTACCTAATTATGGAATAAAATTCAAGACATTTTTTGAAAAAAACAGTAAAAAATCCGAAAAAAATTTTTAATATTTTCAATTCCGCGCTTTTGTGGTAGTGTTATTGTAGATTTGTTTAAAAACGGGAGGTATTTTATGGCGATCAGGGCTGATTTTCATTTACATTCAAATTTTTCGGGCGACAGTAAAGCGCCTATGGAGGAAATGGTTGAAAAAGCGGTTTCTCTGAGGCTTACGCATATGTGCATGACGGAGCATTACGATCCCGATTACGTGTATGCGCCTGGTGAAGATGGGATTTTTGAGCTTAATACGGACTCGTATCTGTATGAGCTTTTAAGGCTGCGTGAGAAATATAAGGATAAAATTTTTGTGGGCTTTGGCGTGGAGCTGGGGCTGCAGCCTCATTTAAAGAAAGAGCTGGCGGTTTATTCGCGCTCAAAGGAGTTTGATTTTATTATCGGTTCGTCGCATGTATGCAATCGGAATGATCCTTATTATCCGTCTTTTTTTGAGGGGCGCAGCGCTGACGAGGCGCATCATGAGTATTTTTTGTCGGTGCTTGAATGTGTTAAGAGGCTGCCGTATTTTGACGTGTACGGGCATCTTGATTATGTTGTGAGGTACGGTCCGACCAAGAATAACGGATATACTTTTGCAAAACATGCTGATGTTTTGGACAGTATTTTGTCGTATCTTATTGAAAATGGGAAAGGGATCGAGATAAATACGGGCGGTTTCAGGGATGGGCTTGGCGAGCCTAATCCATGTGCTGAGATTTTGAAGCGTTATAGGAAATTAGGCGGCGAGATTATCACTGTGGGATCTGATGCACATTCGCCTGAATATATTGCGTATGAGTTTGACAAGGCTGCGGATATATTGAAGGAGTGCGGGTTTAAGTATTACTGTGTTTTTCAAGGGCGGGTGGCCGAGTTTGTAAAAATTTAAAAACGCCACCCCCACATCCCGACATCAACAATTTAAAGACAGCCAATATACTTATTCCCTTATGATAGTCCCTCCGCCCCAAATATAGTCATCTTTATAAAACACCACTGCCTGCCCCGGTGTCACTGCCCGGACGGGCGATTTAAACTGGCATTTGATTTTGTCTTTGTCTATTTTTTCGATTATGCAGGGCGCGCCTTTGTGCGAGTAGCGGATTTTGGCGACTAACTCTACGGGTTCTGTAATGTCTTCGACTGCCATAAAATTCAAATCATTGCAAATAAGGCTGTCGGAAAATACTTCCTCCGCCTCGCCAATTACCACCTCATTAGTCTCAGGGCGGATATCTGTAACGAAAACAGGATAGCCCATTGCGAGATTCAGCCCTTTCCGCTGGCCTATCGTGTAATGGATTATGCCTTTGTGCTTTCCTAAAACTGTACCATCGGACTTTACGAAATTCCCGCTCGGTGGAAGGCGGTCTGCGGCTTCGCTCTCTATGACTGTGGCATAGTCATTATCTGGGACAAAGCAGATGTCTTGGCTGTCTGGCTTTGAAGCCACTTCCAGACCGATTCTTTCTGCAATTTTGCGGATTTCTTCTTTTTCATACTCTCCTACGGGCATAAGGGTATGGGAAAGCTGGCGCTGGGTGAGATTGTAGAGCGCATACGTCTGGTCTTTTTTTTCAGTAACGGAGTTTTTGATGACGTATCTGCCGTTTTCAAGCCGCGCTATGCGGGCGTAGTGTCCCGTCGCTATGTAGTCTGCTCCTATCGAAAGACTGCGCTGAAGGAGCGCCTCCCATTTTATGTAGCGGTTGCAGAGTATGCAGGGGTTTGGCGTACAGCCGCGCAGATAGCTGTCCACAAACGGGGTGATTACAAAATCTTTAAATTCTTGCTTGAAGTTCATGACATAATGCGGAATGCCGAGGCGCGCGGCAACCTTTCTCGCGTCTTCTGCCGCGCTAAGCCCGCAGCAGCCGCCATTTTCCGCAGCTGCGCTTTGTTCCTCGTCCTGCCATATCTGCATTGTCACGCCTATGACATCATAGCCTTGCTTTTTAAGAAGGTATGCGGCAACTGACGAGTCCACGCCGCCCGACATGCCGACTACTACTTTTTTTGACATAACTGCCTCCTGCAAAATTTGGGATTTTCTTCTATATCAGTTAAATCCATTATATCATTCGCCCTTCTGATTTACAATGTCATAAAGCGCTTAATCCCTTTTTGTTCCCTACGCATTGAACCTATATTTGCCGCAAAACGCCAGCACACCGTACTTTTTCAAGTCATATTTCCACCCCTTTCCCATAAAATGTATTGATACTCCCTTGAAAAAGGTGATTTTAGATGAAACAGCTAAATGTAGCGCAGTACTTGAAACCGCGGTATCTGAAAAACCCGATTGTGCTTGGGACATTTTTTTTGACGCTTGCGGGGCTTGTGACAAAGCTTATCGGTTTTTTTTACCGCATTTTCCTTTCGAGGATTTTTCAGGAGGAGGGGCTTGGCATTATAGGTCTTGTCGCTCCTGTGTCCGTGCTTGTACATTCGATATGCGCGGCAGGTATTCAAAACGCGATTACGCGCTATGTCGCCGCATCTCGAAGGAAAAAGGCTGCGCATGCATATGGTTATCTTTTTACGGGCATTGCCATGTCGCTGCTTTTGTCCGCAGGCATGGCATATGTGATATTCACCAAAGCCGCGTTTATCGCGCGGAGCATTATCGGCGAGCCTCGCTGTGCACCGCTTCTGCAAATCAGCGCGCTGTCTTTTCCGCTTGCCTCACTCCACAGCTGCATAAACGGATTTTTCTATGGAAAGAAAAAGGCAAATGTCCCTGCGGCTTCAATGGTTATTGAGCAGATTACGCGCGTGCTCACTGTATATGTATTGTACTCGTTCTTTTTAAGGCTTGGGGCGAGAATGTCGCTGTCCTTTGTATGTATTGGCATGCTTGTAGGAGAGTTTGTCTCAGCGTCTTTTTCATCATTTATGCTTGCCATTATGTCAAAAAATGCCGCGGGCGGCGCGGAGGCGTCAATATCAGCCAAAAAAGGCAGGGAAATCTTGACGCTTGCGTTTCCCATCAGCTTAAACCGCATATGCATAAGCCTGTTGTCAACCATAGAAACGCTCCAGCTGCCTAAAATGCTTGTCGCAAGCGGACTTAGCTCATCGGCTGCGCTTTCAATATACGGCGTATTTTCAGGCATGGCATTTCCGCTTGTCATGTTCCCAAGCGCGGTTACGGGCGCGGCGGCATCACTGCTTATGCCCTCTGTGTCCGAGGCTCAGGCGGCAGGCAACCAGCGACGCATTAGACATATTTTTTATATGACATTGGGAGTGTGCTTTTTGCTTGGAGTATGCTGCATGCTGTTCTTTTTAATTTTTGCAGACTTGCTTGGAGAATTTTTGTTCCACAGCGACGCAGCCGTTTCACAAATACGCGCGCTGGCATTTGTGTGCCCTTTTTTGTATTTGTCGGGCACGCTCGCAAGCATTCTGCATGGGCTTGGCAAAACAGGCATTACCTTTGTTTTTAACCTCCTTTCAATCTCCTTGCGCCTTGGCTTTGTGTTCTTCCTTGTGCCGTCCATTGGGTTTTCGGGATATATATACGGTGTTCTATGCAGCCAAATATTTCTGGATTTGTTAATTGTTCTTGCTTTACGCCGATATATCGTATATAATTAGAGTGTTTTGAAAAAGGAGGTTGCTTATGAGTTTTGAATTTATAAAAAGGCTTCCTACTCCTGACCAAATCAGAGACGAGTTCCCGGTTCCTGCCAAAATGCAGGAGCTGAAGGAAGCCAGAGATGAAGAAATCAAAGATGTGATTACGGGAAAGTCGGACAAGTTTATCGTAATAATCGGTCCGTGCTCCGCAGACAATGAAGACGCCGTGTGCGAGTATGTGTCGCGCTTAGCAAAGGTTAATGAAAAGGTAAAGGACAAGCTTCTGCTTATCCCAAGGATTTACACGAATAAACCGCGCACCACGGGCGACGGCTACAAGGGAATTGTCCACCAGCCCGATCCTGAAAAGGGCACGGACTTCTTAAAGGGCATTATTGCGATGAGAAAAATGCAGCTCCGCTCTATGAGTGAGTCGGGACTTACCGCGGCAGATGAAATGCTTTATCCTGAAAACTGGGGATATGTCTCAGATATTCTCTCATATGTAGCGATTGGCGCGCGTTCTGTAGAGGATCAGCAGCACCGCCTTGTGGTGAGCGGCTTTGATGTACCCGCAGGCATGAAAAACCCGACAAGCGGCGATTTCAGCGTTATGCTCAATTCTGTCTACGCGGCGCAGCACCCTCATCCGTTCATATACCGCGGCTGGGAGGTAAATACTACGGGCAATCCGCTTGCACACACTATACTTAGGGGCGCTGTCAATAAACATGGGAACAATATTCCAAACTACCACTATGAAGATTTAGTGCGCCTGCTTGACCGGTACAACGAGCGCGACCTTATGAATCCCGCCTGCATAGTTGACGCAAACCACAGCAATTCAAACAAGCAGTTTAAGGAACAGATACGCATTGTAACCGAAGTGCTTCACTCACGTAAACACAATCCCGACATCTTTAATCTTGTCAAGGGTGTAATGGTTGAGAGTTACCTTGAGGAAGGCTGCCAGAAAATCGGAGAACATATATATGGTAAGTCTATCACAGATGCATGCCTCGGATGGGAGGACACTGAAAAGCTGATTTACAAAATTGCCGATTTTTCATAAATTCATACAAATTTTTTATGAATTTTTACCGTAAAAAAGATTTTCCTTAACTATGTTTTAGTCTTGGAAAATCTTTTTTACTTTTACTGCTGTTATCATTTGATGCTTTTATTGTTTTAGCCTTTTCAAACACATTATAAAGCGATTATTAACCGCTTCACTATTTCTGAGTTTATGTACACTTCTGACAATATTCCTGCCATAAAAAGTATCAATACGATTATCACTTTTCTAACTTCAATTGCTCTTTTGCGCCAACCTTTTTTTTCCGATACGCAATTCCCGTCACAACAATTTTTACCGTCTTTGATAAACCATTTTTGAAATAATATAAGCATAGCCAAAAAGTAAAAGATTCCATGCGGTATAAGCAACAGCAACGAGAAAAACAATCCTATAATACCATACTGATACATCGCGGCAAATACCATCATGCCCAGTTCAAATCCACACCAGCCTAAAATTCCATATGCTATCACTCCGCCGGCAAAGCTTGTCGCACATAAAAGCAATATAATGAGCTGCCCGGCCCTTATTCCAGCAATATATTCAAGCAATCCGGCTTTGTAATCAAAAATACTTTCAAGCTGCGAAAGCTTTTGCGCTGAAACAACCGCATCAAACGGATTTTCGTTTTTTGTAACGCTTCTGCATAGATAAAAAAATACCATACCAAGGCAAAATCCTGCCAAAAAGACAAACATTCTGCTATCAGGTACGGTATTGCTATAGCTTATCCGCTTATACATATCCTCATCATACACTTTATGCTCATCAGCTTCCACACTTACTGCTCTTTTTGATGTATCGTCATTAAACTTATTCATGGAAAATTCCTGTTTAATTTGTCCTTGTTTAAAGCTTATGAGAAATATGTCTAGTTTATTCGATATTTATTTTTATATGCCAAAATCGCTGCTATAGTTTTTGAGTCCTCTATTGTGCCATTATATATCATATCTTCAAGTTCCGTAAGAGTATATGGCTTCACATCTACAAACTCATCGTCATCAAGATGTTGATGTGTCTTTTTTAGCTCGGTAGCCAAATATATGTCTATCTTTTCATTACAGAAAGCCACTGTCGTCCTTATTGTAATAAGTTTCTCTATCTTGCCACAGGTATAACCCGTTTCTTCTTCAAGCTCTCTCGCCGCTGCATCTATTGTGGGCTCGTTTAGTTCAAGACCGCCTGCCGGTATCTCAAGAGTGTACCTGTCCAAAGCATTTCGATATTGCCTGACCATAAGCAGCCTTCCATCATCTAGCACGCCTACTGCGGCTGCGGCTCCATTGTGTCCTACAAAGTCCCACACTGCCGTACTTCCATTAGGAAGCTGCACCGTATCTTTATAATATTTTGTAATAGCGCCCTCGCACTGGAGCTCTCTTTTTAGTCTTACTACCTTTGTGTCCATTTTTACCTCCGATTTACTTATATTGTATAATATATCTTAATTTTTTATTGTATTCATTATTTTAAGAAAACCGCTAAAAACCGTTTTCTACGGTTTCTAGCGGTTTGCATTTTGTTAATAATTATTTCGCATACTCAACTACACGAGATTCCCTAATGACATTGACCTTAATCTGTCCCGGATATTCAAGCTCTGCCTCAATCTGTTTCGAAATATCACGAGCCATCAATACCATATCAGAGTCATTAACCTGCTCTGGAACTACCATAACACGAATCTCTCTACCTGCCTGAATAGCAAAAGATTTATCGACACCTTTAAAATTGTTGGCTATTTCTTCTAATTGTTTTAATCTGGTTGTATAGGTCTCAAGAGTTTCACGCCTTGCACCCGGCCTTGCAGCAGAAATAGTATCGGCTGCCTGCACAAGACATGCTATAAGCGACTGAGCCTCAACATCACCATGATGAGACTCTACAGCATTAATAACGATTGCTGATTCCTTGTATTTCTTACATAACTCAGCACCAAGCTGTATGTGAGAGCCCTCCATTTCGTGGTCAACTGCTTTACCAATGTCATGAAGAAGTCCTGCTCGCTTTGCCATCCTCACATCAAGTCCTAATTCAGAAGCTAACAAACCTGTAAGATGAGCTACTTCTATAGAATGCTTTAAAGCGTTCTGTCCATAGCTTGTTCTGAATTTCATCTTACCAAGAAGCTTTACAAGCTCAGGATGAATACCATGTACGCCTACCTCAAGTGTCGCAGCCTCACCCTCCTCTTTAATCATCACTTCAACTTCTCTCTGAGCCTTCTCAACCATTTCCTCAATTCTTGCCGGATGAATACGTCCGTCTACAATCAGCTTTTCGAGGGCAATCCTTGCGACCTCTCTCCTAATGGGATCAAAACCTGAAAGGATAACCGCCTCCGGCGTATCGTCAATAATAAGCTCTACACCTGTAAGCGTCTCAAGGGTGCGGATATTTCTTCCTTCCCTTCCTATAATTCTTCCTTTCATCTCATCATTAGGAAGCTGAACAACTGAAATAGTTGTTTCAGATACATGGTCCGCAGCGCATCTTTGGATAGCTGTGACGATATATTCTTTCGCCTTTTTGTCAGCTTCCTCCTTTGCCCTGGCTTCCATTTCCTTAATCATTACTGCAGTTTCATGTTTTACTTCGTCTTCAACAATTTTTAATAAATGCTCTTTTGCCTGTTCAGAGGTTAATCCTGAAATTCGTTCAAGTTCCTGCACTCGTTCTTCGTTGAGCCTTGCTACAAGCTCTCTTTGCTTTGCAAGTTCTTCTTCATGTGCGATTAGGCTGGCTTCTTTTTTCTCGATAGCATCCGCCTTCTTATCAATGCTCTCCTCTTTCTGCTGGATTCTGCGCTCATAACGCTGAGCCTCCGCCCTGCGTTCTTTGATTTCTTTATCAAGCTCGTTTTTAGTCTTGATAGATTCCTCCTTGATTTCAAGAAGTCCTTCACGCTTTTTTGTCTCCGCAGTCTTGAGTGCTTCATCAATAATTTCTCTTGCTTTATTTTCCGCGTTCCCTATTGTAGCCTCGACATTTTTCTTGTAATTTGAAAACGCAACAAAGCCGATTACCGCGCATATAGCAATAATAATTATTGCCTCTATTAGATAGAACATACGCAGGAGCACCTCCTTATTAAATTTTCATTGTACAATCTCGGTCGAAATTAATCTCCCGACTGCATATTATTCAAATGCGCATTGCGCGCAAGAACTAGATGCTGATACTACAACACTACAATTTTAACCTTTATAATGCATTATGTCAAGACCCATAATAGAATATAATTTATAATCATTGCCTAAATGGCTCAATCATCCTGTCCTACAACTTTGTAAATTTTGTCCAGCGGAAATCCCTTTCTGTATAGGAAAGCTACTATTTTCTGCTTTTCCTGAAGCGTACTCTCGGCGCTGTCATAATGTTTTTTCTGCAACAATTTTCTTATAAGTTCTTCCTCATCTGAAATGTTATTTTCTTCAATGCACTCCTCAAAGGCTTTATCTATATTTTCTTTTGACACGCCCTTAATTAAAAGCTCATTTATTATCTGTTTTCTGCTCTTAGTCGCCCCTGCATATGAAATATACGATTTGGAGTATCTGAAATCTTCTATGTATCCATATTTTTTTACATAGGCAATCGCATTGTCTATAGCTTCGGCGGGATATTCATTTTGCCTTAGCTTATTTGTCAACTGCTGTTCTGTATAATCTCTGCTTTTCAACAGATTCATGGCACGCAGCACTGCTCTTTTGGCAAGCACTTCGTTGACAAGCGTTTCGTATAGTCGCTCCGACAATTCTTCTCCTTGTTTTATGCCATATTTATTCAATTCACTTTTATAAAGCGCAAAGGCAGGCTGATAGTCTATATACAGCCTTGCCTTTGTTCTTGACAGCTCTGTAATATCCGTTACTAACATATATATCCCTGTTTTTCGATGTTATTCGCTTGTCATTCCTCGGACTGTTCGCTCTCTGCTTCCTTTACCTTTCCCTTTTTTGAAGCCTTTTCCTCTTCAGGCTCTGCCGCTTGCGGCTGGTCTGCACCTTGTAAGCCAAAGTGTGCTCTCACTTTGTTTTCAATTTCCTTGCAGACGTCCGGATTGTCCTTGAGATACTGCTTGGCATTTTCCCTGCCCTGTCCGATTTTATTGCCTTCATAGGCGTACCATGCGCCGCTTTTTACGACAATATTTACGCTTGCAGCAAGGTCAAGTATATCGCCTGTCATTGATATGCCCTCGCCAAACATAATATCGAATTCCGCTTCCTTAAATGGCGGTGCAATTTTATTTTTTACCACCTTTACTCGTGTCCTGTTGCCCGTCACTTCACCGCTTTGTTTCAATGACTCTATCCTTCTGACATCAAGCCTCACTGACGAATAAAATTTGAGCGCACGACCGCCTGTGGTAGTCTCAGGATTACCAAACATAACGCCAACCTTCTCACGCAACTGGTTTATAAATATGACTGTACAGTTTGACTTGCTTATAACAGCCGTAAGCTTACGCAATGCCTGAGACATAAGACGCGCCTGTAATCCCACATGAGAATCGCCCATGTCGCCATCTATCTCTGCTTTTGGCACAAGTGCCGCTACAGAGTCAACAACTATTATGTCAATAGCTCCTGACCTTACCATGGTCTCGGTAATCTCAAGCGCCTGCTCGCCGTTGTCAGGCTGAGATATGTAGAGGTTATCCACGTCAACGCCAATATTTCTAGCATATACGGGATCTAATGCATGCTCTGCATCAATAAAGCCTGCTATGCCGCCTCTTTTCTGTACTTCCGCAATCATATGAAGCGTGACCGTCGTCTTACCTGATGACTCCGGACCGTATATCTCTACAATCCTGCCCTTGGGTATGCCGCCAAGCCCAAGCGCAATATCAAGGCTCAACGAGCCCGTAGGGATAGTCTCTACATTCATCTGGGCGCTCGGATCGCCAAGCTTCATGACTGCTCCCTTGCCATATTGTCTCTCTATCTGACTAAGTGCGGCATCAAGCGCCTTTAATTTTTCTTCTCTTTCCATTTAATTAATCCTCCATTTTTAGAACAAGTGTTTATCTTTTAATACTATAAAACATTTGTTCGTTCTTGTCAATATTATTTTTTAAAATTTTAACAGCTTTTAAATACAGTGTGGAAATATCGGGGACAATCCCAAGAAAACATATGGTCCAATTAGGTATTACGGCTTACTGTATTAGGCTAACACATATTTGACATAAAAACAAGGATTAATTTTTACATTTCATTTTCACTTCCGAGAATTAAGGAATATCGCTATATGACTTTTCTGATTCTTTCCAATGCTTCCGACAGCACACTTCTGGGGCAGGCAACATTAATCCTTTGGAATCCCCTGCCGCTCTCGCCAAAGATCTTTCCGCTGTCCAGCCACAGCTTTGCCTGATACACGATCTGCTCATCCAGCTCCTCTGCGGAAAGCCCGGTTTCCCTAAAATCAAGCCACACAAGGTACGTTCCTTCATGTTCTGTCATGCGCACGCCGGGAAGCTTTTCCTCCACATATTTTTTGGTAAATACGATATTATCCGCCACATAGGAATGCATTGCCTGATACCACTCTTCCCCCTTACTGTATGCGGCTTCGCATGCGACAAGTCCCATCACGCCAAGCTGGCTTATGCCTGCCGCATCCAATTCTTTACGGAACTTATGCCGCAGCTTTGGGTTAGGAATAAAAATGTTGGACAGCAGCATGCCGGCAAGGTTAAACGTCTTGCTTGGCGATGTGCATACAATACTGATGTCCTCATATTCTTTTTTCAAATTTGCAAAGACAATATGCTCTCCATGAAATACAAAGTCATGATGAATCTCGTCGCTGACGACGAGCACATGATGCTTCACGCAGATATCTCCAAGCCTTGTCAGCTCATCCCTCGTCCACACCCTTCCCACTGGATTATGCGGGCTGCACAGGAAAAACAGTTTAATCTTTTCCTCGATAATCTTTTTTTCAAAATCGTCAAAGTCAATATGATAACGGTTATCCTCTCCAAGAACTAATGTATTGCTCACCACTTTTCTTCCATTATCTTCTATCACTTCCGAAAACGGGTAATAGACTGGCATCTGGATCAGCACGCCGTCCCCTCGGTCTGTATACGCCTTGACCGCCATGGCAAGCGCAAATACGACTCCCGGCGTCTTTACCAGCCATCTTTCCTGCACGTCCCAGTCATGATGTTTTTTCATCCATGCGCTCACGATATCAAAATACGGCTTCTGCACCTCGCTGTACCCAAAGATCCCATGCCTTGAATGTTCCACAAGCGCATCTTCGATATAAGAAGAAGTCTTAAAATCCATGTCCGCCACCCAAAGCGGCAGCACATCCTCCGGCTTCCCGCGCCTTTTCGCAAAATCATATTTCAGGCTTTTCGTGCCTTCCCTGTCTGTCACACTGTCAAAATCAAGATTTCTTTCAGCCATGCAGTTCACCTTCTGTCTCTCGGAATACGTTGTCCAGTTCTTCCAGCAGATCCTTTACATCCTCAATTCCGACCGAAAGCCTGAGCGTGCTTTCCGTGATGCCGTTTCTTTCCCGAACCTCTTTCGGCACGTCCGCATGTGTCTGTGTCGTCGGGTATGTAATCAGCGTTTCTACGCCTCCAAGACTTTCCGCAAACTTGATCATGCGGACTTTCTCCAAAACCGCCAGGGCAAATTCTTTACTTTCAAGCTGGAAAGTAATCATCGCGCCAAATCCTCTTGCCTGCTTTTTCATCGTCTCATATCCTGGATGTGCGGGAAGTCCTGGATAAATCACTTTGGTCACCGCTTTCTGCTCCTTCAGCCAGTCCGCCAGAACAATCGCATTCTGCTGCGACTTTTCCATGCGGATGCCAAGCGTCTTTATCCCCCGCAAAATGAGCCAGCTGTCAAACGGCGCAAGTCCCGCTCCTGTTGTCTTGATTAAAAACCGAAACTTCTCGCTGATGTCTTCTCTGTTTGTAATCAAAAAGCCTGCCAGCGTGTCATTATGACCGCCCAGATACTTCGTCCCGCTATGTACCACAATATCTGCTCCCAGATCTAACGGGTTCTGGAAATATGGAGTAAGGAATGTATTGTCCACAATCAGCAGCAGATGATGCTTCTTTGCGATATCTGAAAGTTTTTCTATATCCGTCACATTCATCATGGGATTAGTAGGCGTTTCCACATAAATCGCCTTTGTGTTCTCGCGGACATAACTCTCCACATCTTCCCTAGAGCAGTCAATGTGGGAAAACGTAAGCCCGTTTTTTTCCGATACATTGTTAAAAAGCCGTATGCTTCCTCCGTAAAGGTCTGCGTCCACAATCAGATGATCCCCTGGCGCAAACAATTCCATTAACATGGTAATCGCTGCCATCCCCGTAGACAAAGCCAGCGCATCTATTCCGTTTTCCAGTGTTGCCACTATCTTTTCCAAATGCTCCCTTGTAGGGTTCTGCAGCCTGCTGTAATCATATCCTGTGCTTTTGCCCACACTGGGATGGGCATAAGTGGCGGTCTGATAGATTGGATAGCTTATTGCTCCGTAATTGCCGCCGCATCCTTCCTCTTCTTCCAGATGCAGACATTTTGTCTCAATTCCTCTTGCCATTTTTATTTCTCCCTCCGTTTATCCTAAGGATTTATCCTTATATTTTGCTATTTCCTCCAGATATTTCTGTCCGATTACGCTGACAGGCGCATCTTTCCTTGATATGTACCCAATCGTCATCCGTTCGTCGGATTTCAGTTTTACGGCGCAATAATCATCTCCGTTCAAATCTTCACATATGATGCCGGAGCACAGCGTAAATCCGTTCAATCCAACCATAAGATTCAGCAAAGTGGCCCTGTCATTGGCTCGGATTAGTCTTTTGTACGGATAGGCGCTCAATACCTCTTCCGCAAAATAGAAGGAATTATGTTCTCCCTGCGCAAATGCAAGGCATGGGTACTCTTCCAGCTCCTCCAATGCAATCTCTTCCCGCCCCGCCAGAGGATGTCCTTTCCACAGATAGACATATATGCCACATTCCAGCAATGGCTGAAACTGCAGTCCATACTCCGCAAACAGCTTATTCAGGACATTCCTGTTAAAATCATTCAGATATAAGATGCCAATCTCGCTTTTGCGGTTTTTCACGTCTTCAATCACTTCATATGTTTTCGTTTCATGCACCTCAAATTCATACTCGTCCATTCCATACTGCCTTACCAGCTCCACAAACGCATTAACCGCAAACGTATAATGCTGCATGGATACGCTGAAGCTTTTTTTCACGCCTGTCTGCGAAATATATTTTGCCTCCAGCAGATCATACTGTTCCATGACGGATTTTGCATACCCGATAAATTCCATGCCTTTTGTCGTCACAGTAATCCCGTTTTTTGAGCGTGTAAATATTTCAAACCCCAATTCCTTTTCCAATGAACGGATTGCCGAGGAAAGACTGGGCTGGGATATGAAAAGCTCCTTTGCCGCATCATTCAATGAATTTTGCCCCGCCACAGTGATTGCGTATTTCAACTGAATCAGTGTCATTTTTGTTCTCCTGTTAACCTATTATTCCTATCAGTAAAGTATGTTAATTTATTTTATATACTATACCACCAAAAACAGCTTTTGCATAGTTCTTTTTTTCTTTAGATGGTTATAGGTTTTTACAATATAAAAAAGCAGCCTAATAGCTGCTTTTGTTCATTTTAGGTGAAAATTTGTAGGATAAGGATCATCAATATTTTCTGTTTCAGCCAGAGCAATCTCCAAAACGATTATAGATTATCATACAAATCTTCTGTAAATGTCAGACCGCCTCTGTAGCCTGCATAGGTACGGTTAAAAACAAGCCGCTCGTTCATTGGGAATGATGCCAATATAAACTGAATATCCATTTCTAAGGCTGCTTCCCGTTCATTGCTGCTGCCGATCAGTAAAGTTATCTCTTTTTCTTCATTGAAAAGAACTTGGTTGATCTCATATTGATCTGCGGTAAACACTATCCTTGGCGGCACTGCATACTCCAAATCGTTGATCTGGGCAATAATTCTATCCTTATCCTCCTGCCGGAACATCGGTTCCGATATGATCACAAGCACGGGAGTAAAACTGAAATCATTTGCCAAATACCTTGTGATTCCCACTGCGCTGCTTGCGTCCGCAACTACCGCAAAACGTTTCCAGCTCACCACTCCTATGGATTGCGCCAGATAGTGATAGACATAATCCTCTTCTGCAGCAATTACCTTTTCAACCAGCTCATCATCTAAACTAAGAGCCCTTGCGACCTCTCTGACAAACTTTGTCGTATCGGTTGCCCCTACAAATAATCCCGGAATCCTTATGCTTGGAACACCGAACTTTTCTTCAAATTTTTTTGCCGGTCCATTCCACAGCCATGGATTCACAATAATATTCAAAGCTGCGCCTGAGCATTTTTTTATATCATCGATTCCCTGATGTTTTGTAAAAAAGGTGTTGACTTTCAGTCCAAGCAAAGACAATATACGGTCAATCTCTTCCAATGTACCACTCCAAAAAGGATCGTGGTAAGGAACGATCCCAAAAATATTTACGAGTTTCTCATCTTTTTGAACATCTTTTTCGATTACCTGATCGATCATGGCATTCCAGACTATTTCATAACCCAGATTACTGTCTCCCGCAAATCCCGGCGTATCAATCGGATAAACTTTATGCCCCTTATCCTGAAACTCCTGTGTAACGCTGGTGATATCATCGCCAATGATGCCCGCGGTACATCCCGTCAGCACAAAAAAAGCATCCGCATCCATAATATCAATGGCTCCCTGAATGGTAGTCCTTAACTTGTCTGTCCCGCCAAATACTACTTCCTTTTCCAGCATATTGCTTGAAGAAAGCGATACACTGCTGACAAAGCAGGATGATTTATGTCCTGACTGTCCCTGTTCCGCTGCCGAGGTCTGCATACAGCAGCCCGGTCCCGCACGAAAGATGGGACATACTTTATCCAAAGCTCCTAAAACAGAATTGATTCCTGCCAGAACGCAGCCGCCCCTTGGATTTTCCAATATCTGTGACATTTAAACGCCTCCCTCAATATACTTAAATGCATTTTCTTCATACCATGAATCTTTGTATGGCAGTTTCACATGCTTTGCTAATTTCACATTAAACCCCGGATTCTGCAGCTGATCTGCAATTTTATTTCCCAGATATAATAGTCCGTCATATCCCATCGTGGGGCGTTTGCCCTCCAAAACGTGCGTAGTCGGAATCCCAAGCTTTGCCGCCCAATCCGGCACTCCGATAAACGCATCCGGTTTTAGTTTGTTTACAAGGTTTACCTGCTCAAACGGCTGCATATTTGCAATGTCCACCACATAATTTTTGTGGATTCCGTTGAGATATTCGATATCAACCTGTGCATCGTCATCATAGGTAGGCGTTTCCAGTCCCACAAGCTCCATGCCAAAGTCATCAATCAAAGCAGCCGCCGCAAAAGAACGCCCTGTTCCCCCGCAGATAAACACCCGTTTTCCCTGAAGCCTGTTTCTTATCTCTGCCACCAGCGGTTCTATGCGTTTATGTTCCATGGCAATAATGTCTTCCACTTCCTTTTCCTTTCCCAATACTTTTGCAATGCCACGATACCATTTATCTGTGTTACGGATGCCGATTGGCATTACAGTATGGGAATATGGAATATCATAGTCCTCCCACAAGGTTTTCATAAACTCGTCGGCAAATACTTTACAGATAGATGTAGAAGCCTCTGCCGCAGGTATCTTCTTAATCTTTTCCAGAGAACTGTAAAATGGGATATAATTTACCCTAACGCCAATTTGCGAGAGCATACGCTCCATTTCCTTCTGATCCGCATAGCTTACGGTCGTCGGCGCAAAAAGATTGACTAACCCTTTTTCCTTTGGAACTTTCTCCTTTTTCAATATGTACTTATTGATAGATAAAAAAGCGGCATCAAAACCAGATGCGCATATTTTTGATTTAAAGCCTTCACAATGTATTGGAACCATGATCGTATCCGGATATTCCCGCTGCAGGTCAGAAGCAATGGCATCTATATCATCACCGATAATGCCGGATGCACATGATGCGTAAATAAATGCCAGCTTAGGATGGTACTCTTCCACAGCTTTTTTCACAGAATCCCGCAGCTTCTGCTCTCCGCCGAACACAACGCTCTTTTGGTCGATATTCGTAACGATGATCCTTGGATTTTTAATGTTTTTAATCCCTCTGTGCGCCTGCCCTACGCGATACATATCTACCGCCATGATTGAACAGCCTATGCACCCCTGCGGGGAATGGGAAATAAAAACAGAATCCTCCAAGGACATAAGCGCCGCCATACTGTTAATCTGCTGGCATTGCAATCCCTGTGCAAAGCTTCTGTCCGCTCTTTTTAAGCAGCCCTTTTTAAAATTCTCCTCAACTTCCCTTCCTGTTGTCCCCAAATCGTTGATTCTTCCTGGTTTGCTTTCACGCACACCGGAGTATTGTACTGTTTTCATTCTTAACCCCTTCCAGTTATTTATTGTATAGATATTATACTATTTATATAGGATTAATCAAATTACTTATTTTCTATAACCTGTAATAGATTTTGCCTATTTCACATATCTATCAGGGTTAAATATTGTACATTGGTTCCAGCGAAACAAAACGAGACAGGAACTTTTCATTCCATCTCCGGTTTTCGTCCGCCTTTCTTATAAATAGCAAAATCTCCAATATTAAATATGTAATAACAGCATATAGCTTACTGTTCCCAACAAAATACTAAGTAATGTGCTATGTTTCCATTTGTAACTTACCACTACAATTAAGACAGCTGTCAAGCTCCATATTCCATCTGCCATAAAGTTATTTCCTATGTCTTTTAAACAATAGACAATCAATATTGCCATGATAGCCGACGGCAATATCTCTCCTAACCGTTTTATCCTATTCGGTAGGTCAGTGCCATTTCTAAATATCAGAAAAGGAAGCAGCCTAAGCCCAAAAGTTATCATAGCAGAGATCAATATCACAAATAAAACTTCTCCCATATTCACCCACTGCCTTCTTTCTGCTTTTTTCCACTCCAAAACATTAAAATTCCAGACACAAAGATCAACGCCGGCAGCATAAACGCCGTCTGTCCAAAAATAAGAAGACATATGATTGCTATGATAAGTCCGATCACTGCCGGAAAATGGTTTTTGTTTTTCTCCCATTGATCCATAAAAATAATAACAAAAAGTGCAGTCATACAAAAATCAATCCCTTCTAAATCAAAAGGAAGCAGCTGCCCGATCACACCGCCTAATACAGCGCCAATCATCCAGTAGCATCTGCTGAAAAGAGCCACAAAAAACATAATGTCCTTCTTATTTTCTGTATTATCATCTATGGAACAATTTACCGCATAGGTTTCATCTGTCATGGTGTGGATCATATACAGCTTTCTTTTTCCCATATCCCGAAAAACGTCCAAAAAGGAGAGGCTGTAAAATGCCTGCCTGCTGTTCATTAAAAACGCTGTAAGCATAATTGTTATAATGGATGCCCCGCTGCTCAAAAAAGTTATCAGCACGAATTGAAACGCACCTGTATAAATAGTCATACTTGCCAGAAGTGAATAATACCAATGATATCCGGCATTTTCCATCATCATTCCATATGCCATGCTTACAAACAGATAACTGCACATAATGGGAATGGATTTTAGGAAGGCAGCTTTCATCACTTGCATATTATTTCTTTTCCCATCGCTCATTCCTTGTCATATCCTTCCGAAAAATCTACCCTGCACAGGTCTTTTACTACTTCACCCGCAAGAATCAATCCTGCCACAGATGGCACAAATGCCACACTGCCTGGAATATCTCTTCTTTCTGTACATTTATGTTTTGCTCCGGGCGGACAGATACAGTTTGTCCTGCAGCTGATAGCCATATCCTCCAATGGTCTTGTAGGTTTTTCTTCCGAATACACAACCTTTAATTTCTCTATACCGCGTTTTTTCAGTTCCCTCCGCATGACTTTCGCCAAAGGACATACTTTTGTCTCATAAATGTCAGCGACCTTAAACTGGCTGCCGTCTAACTTGTTCCCAGCTCCCATACTGCTGATAATCGGTATATTTTTTTCCTGCGCCTTCATGACAAGTTCAATTTTAGCAGTAACCGTATCTACGGCATCCACAATATAATCATATTCTTCAAAGGGAAATTCGTCTGCATTTTCAGGCAGGAAAAAACTCTTATGTATGATTACATCTGCATCCGGATTGATTTCAAGCATCCTCTCTTTCATCACTTCCGCCTTATATTTTCCTACTGTTTTTCGAGTAGCTATGATCTGCCGATTCAGATTCGTCAGGCAGACCTTATCATCATCAATCAAATCAAATGCCCCGACTCCGCTTCGTACAAGAGCTTCACAGGCATATCCTCCTACACCGCCAATACCAAAAATTGCAACTTTTGAACCGGATAATTTATTCATCGCCTCTTTTCCAAGCAATAATTCTGTTCTTGAAAACTGTGTGAGCATTTATGTGTCTCCTTATTAAAAATTAACCTTATTATTACACCATAGAAAACAGCGGATGATATGCACCCGCAAATCATCCGTTTTCCTAGTTTACCTATAGGTTTTATTATAAATATGGAATAGATTCTTGTCAATTAGTTTTTTCTTGAGTTTCGTGAAAAAGAATATGAATTGAACGGCTAACCACGCTGATACCGCGCATGATACTCTGCATTAATCTGTTCGATTTCTTTTTTCCCATCTATATAATCCTGATACATGTCAAAAGGATTCCCTCCACCAAGCCAGCAGGAAGAACAGTTTTCACATCCCCCTCCGCAATCAAGTGACTGTCTGATAATCTGCTCCCGCTCTTCTCTTGTTGTATCCTTAATCAGTAAACTCATAAATACCCTCCTCCAAAATACCACTCACTCATATAACACTAAATGCCCATATCAATCCTGCCACAGACGGCACAAATGCTATGCACCCACAAACCGTCCTTTCCCCTAGTGAACCTATAGGTTTTATTATAATACAGAATAAATTTTTGTCAATTAGCCTTAACTTCCTGAGTTTTTTAACCCTCAATGCCATTTGCGGTCATCACTTGTCCTCATTTGTGCCCTCACAATACCCGAGTTCTACGCGAACATTCTCCATCATATATCCCAGATCATCTGATATACCATAGCCCAATGGTTCGGTAATAGATATGATACTTTCGAACTCTGCTTCGTGGAGCTTAAAGAAATCAGGATGCAGTTTTGCATAATTCAGATACTTTTCAGCTGAGGATTTAAGGCTGTTGTAAAATCTTTTTCCAAAGTCACCGTAAGCTGCACTAAATTCTGCGGCTTCAATAGCGAATACAAGATGCATCCGGGCTTTCGTTCCTTCGTCTACAGTTCTGTTCAGGTAATCATTCAGCACACCTTTGCATTCCCCTAAGGAAAACGATTCCTTCCAAAATACCTTTTCCAAACGTTTCTTCAGACTGGCTATCCGTTCATCATTGGATTCTTCACTCCAGCAGCTGCTTTCTATATCTTTGAAACCTTTAGAAGATTTAAACATCTCAAATAAATGAGCCTCTAATTCATCTCTGGTTAAAGATTGAATTACTTTTTTATACTGCGTTAATGTCATGCTCCTTACTCCTTGTCTAATTGCGTATCCTAACGAAAAAAGTATCCTGTATCACTTTTATTCGTCTGCTCTTGGGGCACCTGACTGTATAAATCCTATAATCTCATCCGTTGCCTTGTCACCGGCATGACAGGCATTCAGTACCTTCTTGTCATCCAGACGCTTCCGCTTCGCAACAAACTTCTCCAGTTCATTCAGTGCGGCAGCATACTTTGCCTTCGCTTCTGTCACGGAAACTTCCGCTTTCCTGATCTTCTCGTCTAATGTGATCATTCTTCCTGCCATTCCTGTCATCTGCTCCTTTCTTCCTGGGCCGCTGCCTGTTTCTCAAATGCTTCCGTTTCTATCCGCATCAGATCGGAACTGAGTGTCCTTGCCTGACGACGTATACTGTCAGCAGTCATGCCAAATGCTTTTAGAATCGTCTTTTGCGTTGCTGTTACGGCATAATCCAGGTTGTATTCGTTATCGGCTCCTTTCAGCATCTCTATTTTTTCCAGCTCCTTTAATGCCATCGGCACGGTCATGAAATTCGGCTTCTTATCTAACCGGGCAGCTTCGTCCTTGAGGAGCGTGTAGATCCTGCTCCTGATGATCGTGGCTACAAAACCAATGAATATCTTTGTGTCAACGGCTTCGTTTGAATATACCCTTTCACAGTTGGCACCGAGATAGGATTTATCCGCGCGGAATGTCTTTTCGGAGTCATCCCGGCTCTTGTATAGCACGAGTGCTTCTTCCGCAGTCATTTTTGCGGAAGTGACAATCACAAAATATCCGCACAACCGGATCTCACGGTTGATCACATCAGCCCGTTCTATCCCCGACATAAACTTTTCATCTTCATGCCCTTCATGCCAGAATACAAGATCAAAGTATTTTTTATAATCCCCACTGGGACGGATAGGCTCCCCCATAAGATCCCGGAGCTTCCGGCCCATCCTGTCAATCCTGTCTTCCAGCTTCTCCCGTTCCGAGGCTTTCCTTCCGTCATCATAATAAATGTGAAAGTAACGTTCTTTTTTATCGGATGCATATAGCTTTCTCCTGATTGTGATTCCGCTGACTTTAAAAGCCCGGATACTGTTCCTCCGGTCATTTTCGAAAGAACCCTGTGCTTCCAGAACCAGTTCGCTCACCAGACTCTTCATTCCTTTTATCATGATCACAAAATCATACCCGTTATCATCCATGAAGCAGATGTTTTCCTTACAGAAATATCCCCGATCCAGAATAAATCCGATATGCTCATATCCATAACTTTTCGCCTTTTTCAATGTGTGTTGCAGCTGGGAAACATCGACGATGCTGCCTGGATAGGATTCATAAAACAGCGGTTCCCGGTTGCTCCGGTCATAGGCGATTGCATAGTTGAAGATCTCATCTTCCATACCTTCTTTCGCATGACCAAGCTCAACCATCTCAATATTGCCTGCCTGGCTTTTCTTATTTGTAGAATCGTAGGAAATGTAGATCCTCTCGCGGTGATCCTTCTTCGCGTTCCATTCATTCAGGAACTGGATCCGCTGGTCAACCGTGACATCCCTGAGAAAGCCGGACACCTTCGAGTCGCTGTAGGCTTTCATGTCATCGGTAAACAAGGCGTGATTGTAGGCATAATCCGGATAATACTGCCCGGCGTTTTCCTCCGTGATAATGGAATAGGCAGCCAGATCCAGGAACAGTCCTGCATCCTGCCCGATAATCCTTGCAATCATCTCATCCAGCTTATAATCGGATATGATCTTTCGGATTACCAGGAATGCGCCGACATGAAGGCACCCGCTCCTGATCCTCCCATCCTTTTCCGAAGGAAGCAGCTCTCTCGGAAAAAATCTCAGAAACTTCTCATTCGGAAACATAAAATCCGGCTGTTCGGAATCGCGTTTTCCTATACATGTCCGTTTTGGTATACTATACTTTTTCTCCTTGGAGTATGTGCGTCCACGCTCAATGTAAACGTATGGCGTCCCGTTAATTGTTTTGATCGTGATGTTTCCACCATCTTTCGGAATTTTTACCCTACATCCCAGATACATATGCGGCCTCCTTTAGAGGGTTATATAACCCTCTACTATCATACCACATATGACGCAAAAATACAATAGAAAACCAGCCGAAAAGCCCACATTTACGAGATTTTTCGGCTGTTTTTTATTGTAACTTGTGAGTCCCAAATGCTAGAGGGTTAAAAATATGGGAAGTTAAGGATTAGTTTTCACTTCTACTAGGTTTTTCCACTAAAATCTGTTAATGAAAAAAGATTAAGGAAAATTTATTGGAATTATATGTGTATTTGTGGTAAAATATCAGAGTTGAACAATTCAATAAACTGATTTGTGGAGGTATCCAGTATGAAAAAGAAAATTTTAATTCCGGTAGTATTGCACATGTGTGTATTATTGCTTTCTTCGTGCGGACAGGGGCAGAATCTGCAGGAGAGAACATCTCCGGACGCACAGAGTGGCAGCCTGCAAACTTCAGAACAGACAAGTTTTTCTTTTGAAGGAACTGTATTCCATTATGGAACTCATGACTACGATGTTTCCTCTCGGAATCAATTAATAAACAGCATTTTATCTGCAATTCCTGTAGGACAAAAAATCGTTATTGAGTGCCATGTCGGGCCGAATAATAGCGTTTATTGTATTTTTGATACGGAAAGCGAGTCCTTTGATGAGGATATCATAGGAAACAATCTGATATGGCACAGCGATGATATAACTACCGCAGTGTATTCATTCTGGTCGGAAATCCATACATATGACGGGAACGTCATAAAAACATATAACCTTGCGGAAGATTCGGTCATTTATGATTTGGCGTTTTGTGACAATTACGCAAAGTTGGATGTAACCATCGCGCATGATGACGGTACGGAAACAGATACTATCGCCTTGCCGAGCAAATAAAGCTGCGCCATTTTTATTTCACTCCATCTTTTATAACATCCTTATTCTTCGCAATATAATCAACAAGCGACACCACCGTAAGCACAACGGCAGCCCACATCACTATCTGCGTAAGAACACTGAGCGCCTCAATATCAGCTATCATAAGGCACACCATAACCATCTGGAAAACAGTCTTGAATTTGCCCCAGTAGCTTGCGGCTATCACGATGTCATTGTCCGCCGCTATCAGCCTGAAACCGCTGATAATAAACTCGCGGCTTATGATTATAATTACAATCCACGCGGGTATTCTGTCCATCTCTATAAGGCAAATAAGCGCCGAGCACACAAGGAGCTTATCCGCAAGCGGGTCCATAAACTTGCCGAAGTTAGTTACCAGATTGTACTTTCTGGCAATCTTTCCGTCAAGCATGTCCGTAAGGCTCGCAATGATGAAAATGGCAAGCGCGATATAATCGACATATTCCATAATGCCGCCAAAAATCGCCTCAAACCATTGCCACTCATTGCAGCCGCCCAGCATAAGCAGCACAAACGGCACTATCAATATCACCCTGAAAACAGTAAGCTTATTCGGTAAATTCATCTGTTATATCTCCCATCAAATCGTATTCGTATGAGCCTGTTATCCTCACACTGACAAAATCACCCGTCATCAATTCCCTATCCGACTTTACAAAGACTAATCCGTCAATGTTTGGCGCGTCCTTGTAACAGCGCGCCACATATATATCATCTTCGGGAACGCTGCCCTCTATCATAACTTCGAGCGTCCTGCCCGTCATTTTTTTTGCATTGTCAAAAGCTATCTCCTGTTGGAGCTCCATAAGCTCTGCCTGACGCTGCTGCTTAACCTGTTCATCTATCTGCCCATCAAAAAGCGCCGCGGGGGTATCCTCCTCCGGAGAATATGTAAACACGCCGAGCCTGTCAAACTCCATCTCGTCAATAAATGCCATAAGCTCCTCGTGCTCCTCGTCCGTTTCGGACGGAAAGCCTGTAATCAATGTGGTCCTAAGACATATATCGGGAATTTCATCCCTAAGCTTTTTTATAATTTGCATGAGTTCGTGCTTATCTGTGCGCCTGCCCATAAGCTTTAATATCCTGTCTGACGCGTGTTGGATGGGCATATCTATATAGTGGCAAATCTTTTCCTCGCTTTTTATCGTGCTTATAAGCTCGTCTGTGATTTCTTCCGGATAGCAATACAAAAGCCTTATCCAGCGCAGCCCCCCTATCCCGCACAAGCCCCGCAAAAGCTCCGAGAGCTTTTTCTGACCGTATAAGTCAACACCATAAACGGTAGTTTCCTGCGCCACTAGAATAAGCTCTTTAACTCCCTGCTCCGCAAGCGTCTCAGCTTCTTTTATGAGCGCCTCCATAGGCACGCTCCTGTAGTTTCCCCTCACCTTGGGTATGATGCAGTATGTGCAGCGCTTATCGCAGCCCTCTGCGATTTTAAGATAAGCATAGTGCCCGCCTGTGGTGACGATTCTTTTCCCTTCGGGAATCGGCTGCCTGTCTATGTCGCATAAATATTTGCCGCTCTCGCCCGCAAGCGCCCTGTCAAGCGCCTCTGTGACGGCTTCAATAGCTGTCGTGCCTATAACCGCATCGACCTCCGGTATCTCCGTTTGGATTTCTTCGCTGTAGCGCTGCGCAAGGCAGCCTGCCGCTATAAGCGCTTTTATGCTGCCGCATTTTTTAAGCTCCGCCATTTCAAGCAGCGTATTGACGCTCTCCTCCTTGGCATCGTTAATGAAGCAGCATGTATTTACCACTACCGCGTCCGCCTCGTTTTCATCGTCCGTTATGGAATATCCCTTTTCAATCAGTTTGCCGAGCATCTTCTCGCTGTCAACAAGGTTTTTGTCGCAGCCAAGGGAAATAAATAAAATTTTCATAAAATTTTTCTTTTACTCCTCGGGCATAATTTTTATCTTGCCCTGGTTAAGCTCCTCTATGGCAATCGAAAGCGCCTTTGTCTGCTTGGTGTCTACAAGCGGCTCCTCGCCTCCGATAATCTGTCTTGCCCGCTTGGCTGTAGCCATCACTATTGAATAACGGCTGTTTACTACAGGCGTGTCGCCCTGCTCCACATCGCTGTTTACTACTTTCATTAAATCTGTGTAAGACGGATGTAACATATTTGTTCCTCACTTTCATAATTGTTATATAACGATAAATATCGCAAAATTTTGATTATTCCGCATTGTTCTCCGCAATCTCGCCCGCTGCCCTTCCGGCTATCGTCTCGGGCATAAGCGCCGAGAGAACTATCTGGCTGCTTTCCATTACAAGCACTGATTTTGTCTTTCTGCCCTGTGTCGCGTCTATCACTGTGCCCGCCTCTTTTGCTTTCTGCACCATGCGCTTTATGGGAGCTGAATCAGGGCTCACTATGGCGATTATCTTTGCCGTATTTACTATATTTCCAAAACCGATATGAATAAGCTTATCCAAGCCGCACCTCTTTTATATACACTGATTATTCAATATTCTGAATCTGCTCACGCACCTTTTCTATTTCTGTCTTCAGCTCGATGCCGCGATTTGACAGCTCTATATCGTTTACCTTGGAAAGTATCGTGTTCGCTTCCCTGTTCATCTCCTGCGCGATAAAATCAAGCTTGCGCCCGATGCTGCCTCCCTCGGTAAGCGACTGCTTCATGCTCTCTATATGGCTTTTGAGGCGCACCACTTCCTCGTCAACGCATACCTTATCAGCGTATATCGTCACCTCTGTAAGCAGCCTTGCCTCGTCTACAGGCGTATCCTGGAGTATCTCCTGCACCCTCTCAAGAAGCTTCGTGCGGTATTCTTCTATAATCTGCGGCGAGCGTTTCCCTATATAATCTACATGGGCGAGCATGCCGTCAAGCTTGGCTATGAGGTCATCTGCCAAATTCTGCCCTTCATTGATGCGCGTCTCGACAAAGCCTTCCGCCGCGCCCTTTATCGCCTTGGCAAGAAGCTTCCAGATTTCCTCGTCGTCTGCCGCCTGTTCCTCCATGGAAAAGACTTCGGGATATCTCGACAGTGTCGACACCCTCACATCGTCATCAAGCCCAAACTCCTTTGCCATCCGGCGAAGATAGCTTAAGTATTCCGCCGCTATGTCCTTATTATACTTTATGCATACATTGCTCTCCGTAAAATCTTCGTATGTGATAAAGACATCTATTTTCCCGCGCTGAATGTATTTTTTTAATTCAGTCCTGATAGAGCTTTCAAAATAGTTCAGCTTTTTGGGCATCTTAATGCTGACATCAAGATATCTGTGATTGACGGATTTCATCTCGACCGTAAATTTCCTGTCGCCCTCCGCAACCTCGCATCTGCCAAAGCCTGTCATACTTTTTATCATCGCAATCTCTCTCCATTCCTGATGCTCTTGTATTTAAAAAAGCCTATACTATCGCATAACACTTTTTGTATTATAAAATATTACTTTTCCCGCGTCAACATTTTTGGGCTTATTTCCTCTTAATTTTATATCTCAACGCTTGAAAACGCAACAAAAAACAAATGCTTTATGGCGTTTTAGCCGATAATAATGTTCATTTATGTGAGATTGCACATTCCCTGAATGAGAAATCATGATGAAAAAGATGAATGATGATATTTCCAACAGCGCGGCAAAACAGCCCGTCCTACCGCGCCCGCCGCGCCGCTACTACCAGCCGTCCGTTCTCCGTATGATACTCACAGGTTGTCAGCGTCAGCAGTTCGTCCCCATATTCCGGCACGATTCCTGTGTCATACAGCGACAGCTCCCTGCAGTTGTCCACATAGTAGGCGAATTCCTCCTCTGTGTCTGCCTGAAAAAATTGATAATACCGAAACACATCCGTTTCGTTCCGGTAAAAAATACGGGAGAGGAACACCGCGAATATCTCATACTCCTGCTCCTCATAAAGCGTCGTATAGCGTATCACCGGATGCTCCTGATAAAACGCTTCCTTCTCATAGCCCGTCAGCGCGCGGAACATGGAGCCGTTCTTCATATTATGGCCATGCAGCAGAAGGTTTGTGCTGCGGGGCTCTACGCTCGCCCCTTCATCAATAAAAATACACCCCGCCGCTTCCTCTTCCCCTGCAAAGTTCCTGTGAAGGTAGTAGCCATAATCCTGCGGACGGTACATCACCGGATAGTCAATGACCGTATCGGGAATTCGAATCCAGCCTGCCAAATCGCTGTTCTGCTCATAAAGTTTCTGCATGGACGGCAGCATCGGCAAAGTTTCCGGCTCCGCTTCCCCTTCCGGCGCCGTTTCCGGAAGCAGCGGGAGGAGCTCTGCCGCTCCGCTCAGGCTGCTGCGTACCTCCTCCCGCTTCGGCTGGCCGGGCGCCCTATAATACCTCCGGACCACTCCCGCCAGCAGGACTGCCGCCACCGCCAGCAAAACCAGCGCAAGGTCCATCGCCCGCGTGACGCGACGATACCTCAGGCTTCCCTGCTTTAAGGCGTCTTGTTTTCTGTGCCTGTTATTCATCTCTCGTCTCTTAACAATGCCATGCGCTTCCTGCCGATTACAATGCCTGCAGCGACTACCGCCGCCAACGCAATCAGTGCGGGCACGCCCGTATTTCCTGTCACATCCCCATCCTTATGGGCACGATCAAGCTCTGCCGGGGATTCCAACTGCGCAGGCGCTTCCTTTCTCTCATATTCTACCACGACGATTGGTGAAAAGCCGGTCAATGTCGCCGCGATACTGCCGTCCGCCACCGCACCCGGCTCAATCATCTCCCAAGCGCCGTCATTCTTCCTGTGATACAGAAGATAGCTGCCGCCCGCCTTCACGCCATCAACCGCAACCACTAACTCGCCGCCATGTGCAGATGCTATATCCACTGCCGCCAGTATCCGGATTGCGGAGGCATCCGTCAGACTTGTACTGATTGCCGCTTCCGCCGAGCGGATTGTATCCGCGTCAAGCTCCAAAGCCGCCACTGCCACGCCGTCTACACGCGCCACTATTACCGCCTTTGCAAGACCTGCCGTATTTTCATCTGTGTAATAGAAGCCGCTATTGTCCACGACATCTCTTCCGCCACCCGTACTCGGTTCAGCTTCTACGCCACCGATACTTAGTTCATTTTCTACACTGCCTGTGCTTGGTTCATTTTCTGCGTCACCTGTGCTTGGTTCATCTTCTATGTCGCCTGTGCTTGATTCGTCTTCTGCGTCACCTGTGCTCGGTTCGTCTTCTGTGTCGCCTGTGCTCGGCTCATCTTCTGCGTCATCTGTGCTTGACTCGTCTTCCGCGTCGTCTGTGCTCGGCTCGTCTTCTGCGTCGCCTGTGCTCGGCTCGTCTTCTGCGTCGTCTGTGCTCGATTCGTCTTCTGCGTCGTCTGTGCTCGGCTCATCGCCTCCGCTATCTGTCCGGAATGTAACCTCATTCTCCTCCGCCCACTTCTCAGCATAGGAACCTGCCGCAGCTTTGATAGTCAGACCGTCGCAGCCATTGAACGCATTCTCTCCAATCGACCGGACACTTTCCGGGATTGTCACGCTGGTCAGACCGCTGCAGCCGGAAAACGCCTCACTTCCTATCTCTGTTACATGCTCCGGAATCGTCACATCCGCCAGAGCCGTACAGCCGAAAAACGCTTGCTCCCCTACCTTTGTTACACTGTCCGGAATCGTCACAGCTGCCAGACCGCTGCAGCCGGAAAACATACTATCGCTTATCTCCGTTACACCGTTTGGAATCTTCACATATTTCAAGTCAGTGCAATCTATAAATGCACCTACTCCTATCTCGCTTACACTATCTGGAATTGTCACGCTGGTCAGATTGCTGCAATTATTGAACGCATCCTCTCCAATCGACCGAACGCCTTCTAGGATTGTCACTTTGGTCAGCTTTAAGCAGTGGGCAAACGCCTCGCTTCCTATCGCTGTTACACTCCCAGGGATTACCACACTTTCCAGGCTGGTGCAAGCGCCAAACGCCTCTTTTCCTATCGCTGTTACACTCTCAGGGATTACCACTCGTTTCAGGTTGGCGCACTTTTCAAATGCCGACATTTCTATCTCTGTTATACCCTCCGGCAGCACCACAGATTCCAGACTACGGCAGCCATAAAACGCACCTACCCCTATCTTTGCCACACTCCTCGGAATCCTCACAGATACCAAACTGCTGCAACCGTCGAACATATAATCTGTTATCTCTGTTATACTCTTCGGCAGCTCCACAGATTCCAGGCTGTCACAATAACTAAATGCGTGCCGTTCTATCTCTATTACAGTTTCCGGAATCACCACACTTTTCAGACTTCTGCAGTGGGAAAACGCATTAGATGCGATTTTCGTTACACTTTCCGGAATCCTTATACGCTCTTCCGTACCCTCATAGCTTTTCAGCACCCCGTCTTCGATTAGATACCCGTCCACATACAATAATTCCCCATTCTCCGAAGCCTGCAGTGGTTCCACATTCGTTTCTGTTTCCGTATCTGTCTCCGTATCTGTTTCCGTCCCTGTCTCCGTACCTGTTTCCGTCTCCGTCTCTGTTTCTGTTTCTGTTTCCGTTTCCGTATCTGTTTCTGTTTCCGTCTCCGTCTCTGTTTCCGTTTCCTCCGCCTTCGCCGGCATGACAGAAATCGTATTCACAGCCAGCAGCGCCGCTGCCGCCAGCACCAACCATCTTTTCTTCATATTCCTTCCTCCGTTTCTTTCCGCCGCTCTGCGATAGCCCATTTACCGCAGTTACACATGTTTTTTCTCAATTATACCCCCCCCCCTATTTTTGTCAATAATTAACATCTACCATTTGTGTTTACCAATTTGTGTTTAAAAATAACAGTTCAACTTCCATAATTTTATATCTCAACGCTTGAAAACGCAACAAAAAAGTGATATTGTAATAAAGTTATATCACATAACCACTAATATTTGTTTTGCGAGGTTAATTTCAGTCAAATGAAAAGGTCAGCATTGTTTTCACTTATTTTAATGTTTTTAGCTCCTGTTGCGAATTTTTATCTGTTTGAATTTTTTATAAGCAATCCTTTTGAAAATATGAAACCGCCGATACAGCTTTTAAATATCTTATTTTTTGAGCTGTCCGCGGTGTTTCTTTTTTTTGTTTTCGGCAGGCTGAAATGGGCGCTGCGTTTCCAGAGTATCTTCTTTATGGCTGTGGGTCTTGCCAACTATTATGTGCTGTCTTTCCGCTCCGCGCCTATAATGCCTTGGGACATATATTCCGCCGGTACGGCTTTGAGCGTGGCAGACAATTTTGAATATACGCTTGAAAAAAAGATTGTCTTTGTGCTTTTAGGGTTTGCCGCGCTTATTATATTGGAATCCCTGGCTCGGATTGATATAAAAAGCCACTGCAAAAAAGCGCGGACATCATATATCGTCCGTATCGCGGGAATTTTTGCGTCTGCATGCTTTCTGGGCGCCTATACGCATTTCGTGCAGCTTGAAAGCACTGTGCTGCGCTTTCAAATGTATGACAAGCTTTTTACGCCTACAGTCATGAGCCGGCGCGATGGGAGCGCTGTGGCGTTTTTGATGGAGCTGAAATATATTTCCATTGACACGCCTGACGGCTACAGCAAGGATAAGGCGCTGGAAATTCTTAAGCCATATGAGACAGATGTGGACGCAGCAAAGGTTGAAAAGCGCCCCAATATTATCGTCATAATGAATGAGGCATACTCTGACCCGTCTGTGCTGAGCAGTTTTGAGACCAATAAGGATTATATGCCTTTTGTCCATTCCATTATGAAAGGCGAAGTCAAAAATACTGTTTCTGGCTGCCTGAATGTATCAGTGCTTGGCGGCAACACGGCAAATACTGAATTTGAATTTTTGACAGGCAACTCTATGGCATTTCTGCCGCAGGGGAGCGTGCCGTACCAGCAGTACATCAAGGACGAGCTGCCCTCGCTTGCCTCTTACCTTAAGTCGCTTGGTTATCGGACAGCCGCCGTTCATCCCTACAACAGCACAGGCTGGAACAGAAATAAGGTATACCCTTTGCTTGGCTTTGACGATTCATATTTTATAAGGAACTTTGTAAGCCCCGAAAGGATTAGAAAATATGTGAGCGACCGCGCCTGCTATGACAAACTGATATCGCTTTACGAAAATAAAGAGGATGACACACCGCTTTTTATCTTTAATGTGACTATGCAGAACCATTCTTCCTACACAGAGGAATTTGACAATTTCACTCCCGACATAACTGTAGATGGCAGCAATTCAAAGGCATTGAGCAATTATTTGTCGCTTATAAAGCTGTCTGACGAGGCTGTTCACGAGCTTATCGACTATTTTGCCTGCGAGGAGGAAGACACAGCGATTGTCTTTTTTGGAGACCATCAGCCGACCAATTCGGTAGTATCCGACATATGGAAAATCAACAACAAAAACGGAAACAGCCTGTCCAAGGAGGACGAGGCAAAACGCTATCTCGTGCCGTTTTTTATATGGACAAACTTTGATATCGAAAGTGAAAACAGCGTAGAGACAAGCGCAAATTATCTTGGCGGAAAGGTTTTGGATGTTTGCGGGCTTCCGCTTTACGATTACGCGGCTTACCTCAAGGAACTGTCCGAGAGTTTTCCGATAATAACCTCGATACGCGCAGTTGATTCCGACGGCGAGAGTCATGACATAAAGAGCGTATCGGACGAGTTAAATGATTATGCCATTTTACAGTACAATCAAATCTTTGATTAAAATTCAGACGCAAAGGAGTATGTAACTAATCTTATGAAGAAACCGAAATTACTTAAAACAAAGGCTAACAGGCTGTATATTTTTTCTTTTCTGATGCCTGTCGCCATTATGCTTGTTATTTTTTATATTCGTGACATCTATCCGTTTGGGGCGGGCGACCGCTCTTTTCTCCATATTGACATGTACCACCAGTATTTTCCGTTTTTAGTGGAGTTTTATCATAAGCTGCGCGGCGGCGAAAGTCTTTTTTATTCTTGGAATACGGGGATTGGCTCAAACTTTTACGCGCTGTACGCGTATTACCTCGCAAGTCCTTTCAACTGGCTGTGCGTGCTTTTCCCCGAGGGGCTCCTTATGGAATTTCTTACTTACCTTATGGTTATCAAAATAGGTCTTTGCGGTATGAGTTTCACACATTATATAAGGAAACATTTTCATACCGACAGCTTAAATATACTTTTATTTTCACTGTTTTATTCGCTTTCCGGCTTTATGGCAGCCTATAACTGGGATGTCATGTGGCTTGATGTCGTAGCTCTTGCCCCTGTCGTAATACTTGGACTTGAAAAACTTGTATATGAGGGAAACGGCAGGTTTTATTGCGCCGCGCTCGCGCTTTCAATCATATCCAATTACTATCTTTCGATAATGCTTTGTATATTTTTAGTGCTTTATTTCATCGTGCTGTTGATAGGAAAAGGGGGTTGTTCGCCGCGCTTTTATATGAGCGCCGCCGTAAGGTTTGGCGTCTATTCTCTGCTGGCGGGAGGCATGGCGGCAGTCCTTTTACTGCCTGAGATTGCCGCGCTCCAGTATACTGAGTTTAGTGAAATCAACTTCCCTGACACCATAAAGACATATTTTTCGGTCATTGACATGCTTGCGCGCCACCTTTTTAATGTCGGCGTTGAAACAGGGCTTGACCACTTCCCCAATGTTTACTGCGGCGCAGCCGTATTCTTACTGCTGCCGTTATATATAATACAAAAAAACATCCCGCTGCGTGAAAAAGTGCCCAAGCTTATTTTGCTTGCCTTTATGCTTATAAGCTGCTCGGTCAATCTGCTGAATTTTTTGTGGCATGGATTGAATTACCCCGATTCGCTTCCTGCAAGGCATTCGTTTCTTTATATTTTCCTGCTGCTCACACTCTGCTATGAGGCTTTCCTCCATATACACGAGCACTCAAACAGTGAACTGCTGCTGTTGCTTATGGGCGCCGTTTTCTTCGTCATGCTCTGCGAAAAACTCATAACGGACGACGCATTTTCTTATTCAAGCTTTATCGTGACAGGAATACTTATACTGGTTTACGCAGGCTGCATTCACTCATACAGAACGCAGAATAACCACAAAGTGGCAGACAGGCTCGCCGTTATCGCATTTGCGGCAGTCATAGCGGAGGCAGGCATTAATACTTACCTTACAAGCTGTCCTACCGTTTCGAGAGATACTTACCTGTCAAACCATGATTCGTATAAAATCCTTACAAGCCGAACTGTCGACAATGAAAAACCGAATTTTTTCAGATTTGAGAAGTTTGCGCGCAGGACGCAGAATGACGCCATGCTCATCGGATTTCAGGGAGGCTCGTATTTTTCTTCTACTCTCAACTCCCATGTAGCCGACTTTTATGAAAAATACGGAATGCGCGCAAGCCGTGTAAATTATTGCTACGACGGCGCTACGCCTGTCACTGCCGCCATTCTTTCCAACAAATACATGCTCTACACGCTTGACCGAGGATATGACAGCTTATTTCGACTTGCCGACACCGAGGGGAAGCTTTATCTTTATGAAAATAATTATTCCGTGCCGTTTGGCTTTGTCATTCCTGACACTTATGTCACAAATGACTATGATGATTCCCAAAATCCCGTGCAGCGCCAAAACAGACTGGTAAACAGGCTTGGCATTGACGGCGAGGTGTTTATGCCTGTCGACATCGATTCATACGGTGATATAGCCGACCTGTACGCACCTTTGTCGGCACATTATTACGCATATACCGACAACACAAAAATCGAAGAAATAAACGCGGAATATGAGGACGGCTCAAAGACCTTTTCCAATGTCAATAAGAAATATATTCTTGACTTAGGGTATCTTGATGAGGAGGAACTGCTCACTCTTGAGTCGGACAACGGCGAATCCCTCAATTTGGACGCGTATTCCGTTGACGAGGATGTGCTTAATGAATATATAACCTTGCTAAGACAGCAGACCATGACTGTCGACTCTTACGACGAGACAAGCATATCAGGCTCGATAACGGTTGACAAAGCGGGAATGCTCGTGTTGTCCGTACCTTATGAGAAAGGCTGGACTCTTAAAGTTGACGGTACTGACACTGATGCCGAATTGTTTGAAAATACATTTATAAGCGTAAGGCTTTCTGAGGGCACGCACGCGATATCGCTCTCCTATTATCCTGAAAGCTTCAATACCGGCGTAGCTGTATCAGCGCTGTGCGTAATGATATATCTTGGGCTGTGCTGGCACGACAAAAAGAGAGCCGTCCAATAAAGGACTAGCTCTCTGCCATTTCAAGCCCTGATATGTCAGAATCAATCACGAGCGAATAGTTCGTATAATACACCACAAAGCCGGGCTTAGAGCCGTTCGGTTTCTTGACATTTTTCTTCTGCGTGTAGTCAATCTCGACCTTTTCCTGTCCTCTTGCCTGTGAGTAGTGCGCGGCAAGTCTGCCTGCCTCTTCAAAGACCCTGTCGGGAAGCTCATCGCCGTTTGTCTTTACTATGACATGCGAGCCCGCGATGCCCTTGACATGAAACCACCAATCGTTTCCAGTGGCAAACTTAAAAGTAAGCTCTTCGTTTTGGTAGTTGTTCTTTCCCACATAAATATGGTAGCCGTCACTGCTTATGTAGTGAAACGGTTTGCTTGTGATTTTCTCCCGCTTTGCGCCGCCTTTGCGCTTTATATAACCGCTCTCTATGAGCTCCTCCTTGATTTGCGCCAAATCTTCTTCCTTCAAGGCAATGTCCAGCGAATTGCTTATGGACTCAAGATGCCCTATTTCATCGCCCGTTTCCTTCACTAGTTCCGTAAGCGCCTCATATGTGCGCTTGAGCTTCTGGTATTTCTCAAAATATTTCTTGGCGTTTTCACCGGCGGTAAGCGTAGGGTCAAGCGGAATTGTTACCATCTCATTCGTATAATAGTTTAAGGCTTCTATGGATTTTGCGTTAGGCTCGGCACTGTAGCCGTATGTGTTTAAAAGTTCGCCGTATATCCGGTATTTTTCGCGCTTTTGGGTGTCATCGAGCTGTTTTTTCTGCAAATCATATTTTTTGATGTTTCTCTCCAAAGCCGTCTGCACTATTTTACGCAAATCGACCGAACGCTGTTTTATCCTTGTCACAGTGTTTTTTTCGGCGTAATAATACTCAAGCAGTTCTGAAATGCTCTCAAACTCCTTCGTACTGCCGCTGCCGTATGAGGTAAGCCATATCGCCGCATATTCGGCGGGCTGCTTGTTTTCATAAACGATGTTAGGGAAAAATTCCTTGTTTTTTATGTTTGACGCCAACTCACAGAGCCTGTCCGTAACAGCGTCAAGTTCACCCTCGCTAAGTTCGCTAACGGCTTTGTCCGCGTCCACCCCTGCCCTAAAGCATATTTCATTTGCTATACAGGGAGAAATACCGGTAAAGTCGCTGTATACGGCTTTATACAAAGGCATATTTTTACTTGTGAGTATTTGCTTTATGCCCTCGGCGGGCGTGTCCGGAAGCTCTGCCTTGTCCTGCGTCTTCGGTATGAAGTATTCGCAGCCGGGAAGCACTACGCGCACAGAGCTTACCATGTTCGATATGCGCTTGATGCTGTCGATAATCATGTCCTTGTCATCGCAGAAGATAATATTGCTGTGCTTGCCCATAAGCTCTATAATAAGGTATTTCCTGCATAAATCGCCAAGCTCATTCAAATGCTCCAGTTCAAACCGCACCGCACGCTCAAGTCCTTCCTGCGTCACCGACACGATACGCGCGTTCTGAAGGTGCTTGCGCAAGAGCATACAAAAATTGGGTGCCGTCATAGGGCTTGTCTTGTTTTTTTCAGTCAAATATATAAGCGGCAGAGAGGCGTTGGCGGACATCACCAAACGCGTCTGTCCGCCATTGCCCTTTATCGTCACAAGCAGCTCATCCTTTTCAGGCTGGGCTATCTTGTAAACTCTGCCGCCGACAATTTTGTCCTGAAGCTCGCTGACTACCGCAGCGATTGTCACTCCATCAAATGCCATTTTTTTATCCTATCATCCAATCATACATTTCCTGATATTTGCGCGCGGATACGCCCCATGAGTAATCTACCGCCATCGCTCTCTCCACAATCTTGTTCCAGTCGCGCTTTCTGTCATAGAATATGCGCTCCGCATACCTTATTGTCTGAAGCATCTCATGCGCATTGTAGTTTGTGAAGCTGAAGCCTGTGCCCGTATTTTCGTACTCGTTGTAAGGAATTACTGTATCCTTTAAGCCGCCGGTCTCACGCACGATAGGTATTGTGCCGTAGCGCAGCGACATGAGCTGGCTTAGTCCGCATGGCTCAAACAACGAAGGCATCAGGAATGTGTCACACGCAGCGTAAATTCTGTGCGAAAGCTCCTCTGAATAGTAAATGTTCGCAGAAACCTTGCCATGATATTTCCAGTCAAAATGGCGGAACATATTCTCGTATTTCTCTTCACCTGTGCCAAGCACTACAAGCTGTATGCCGTCAGTGCTGCACATTTCGTCCATAATATAGGCTACCAAGTCCATGCCTTTCTGGTCCGTAAGCCTTGACACAATGCCTATCATCATGGCCTTGTCATTTTCTTCAAGTCCAAGCTGGCGCTGCAGCTCTCTCTTATTCTTAATCTTTTCCTTGCGGAAATTCTCGGCATTGTACTTGTGTATGATAAAGTTGTCTGTCTCAGGATTGTACTCGCCGTAGTCGATACCGTTTACAATACCGCGCAAGTCGTGAGTCCTCGCAGTAAGCAGGCCGTTCAGCCTCTCGCCGTAAAAGTCCGTCTTAATCTCCTCGGCGTATGTTTCGCTTACCGTAGTGATAGCGTCCGCATAAGTAAGACCGCCCTTCAAGAGATTGCCGTCCTTGAAGTAGCCCAGCTTATCCGGCGCAAAATATGACCTGTCAAGCCCCGTAATATTCCTTACCGTATTTATGTCATAAACACCTTGGAACTTGAGATTGTGGATTGTCATTATCGACTTAATGCCCTTATAAAAATCACCCTGCGCAAATCTTTCCTTCAAATATACAGGAATTATGCCCGTCTGCCAGTCATGGCAATGAATGATGTCAGGTCTGAAGCCTATGACCGGAAGTATTGACAGCGCTGCCTTTGAGAAAAATACGAACTTCGTAAGCTCTCCTATTACGTCATCGCTATAAGGTCTGAAGCCTCCAAACATTTTTTCGTTGTCGATGAAGTAATAAGTGGTGCCGTCATACTGCGCCTCGAAAACTCCGACATATTCATTCTGTCCCATAAAATCCATGTAGAAATTCGTCCTGTACTGCAGCAATGATTTCATATGGTCAGACATGCACATATACTTCGGCAATATGACGCGTGTGTCAAAATACCGCTTGTCATAATATTTTGGAAGCGAGCCTACTACATCCGCAAGTCCTCCCGTCTTGATGAATGGAACTCCCTCAGAAGCCACAAATAGAATGTTTTTCATGCTAAATCCCTTTCCTTACTTTTATTTTTATGGAATGACTCCATTGCGTTCATAACCTATTAAATAGATTATACACCATTCCACCTTTAAATGTAAAGAATTTCGTGATTTTCGTGTTATTATCGTGATATTATGACACTGCGGTGACACTTTATTATATAAATTGCCAGTAATTTACGCGTTTTCCATAATGCCTTGCACTATGACTGCTTATAATGCAGCCTGATTTTATCGGCTATCAGAGCGATAAATTCCGAATTTGTCGGTTTTCCTTTTCCGATATTTATGGTGTATCCGAAAAACGCGTCAAGCGTTTCCATCTTGCCTCTGCTCCACGCAACCTCTATCGCGTGTCTTATCGCGCGCTCGACGCGGCTCGGCGTAGTCTGATATTTCTTAGCAATCGACGGATATAGGATTTTTGTGATTGAATTCAGCATTTCCACATCCTCTACGGACATCATAATAGCTTCCCGCAAATACTGGTAGCCTTTGATATGTGCCGGCACGCCTATCTCATGTATCATATCCGTCACATCCTTTTCAAGGTCGTAGTGCGTCCGCTCCACCTTATTTTCCGTTTTGGCTCCCAGCCTGCCGCCAATCAGCGTATTTCCCTGTCCCGCACCCGCAGCGCCGCCCGAAAGCTTCGTACCCGCAGGCACCGTAATCATAATCTGAAACTCCTTATTTTTGTTCAGCAGATCATTCAGTATTCCAAAAATTCTTTCATTGTCCTGTGTCGTCATTAAATTTAATTGTTCCATACTTACCTCCGATAAATTTACAAAATGTAGCACCTTTTGGCAAGGATAATTATATAAGATTGTCAATTTATCTTGCAACCGTTACTTATCGCATAATTTTCGCGATTAATACGCCTTTAGCGCATAAACGGCAAAAAGCAAGTAAATTCGATAGGGGATGCGGTTTTTTATAGTCGAAAATACAAGAAAATTTATTGGTAAAATTTGCGCGATTTTATGCCTTTTTATTGAATTTACGCGATGAATTCCGGTTTTATCCGCAGACTTCCGCAAAAATCGCGTAAAAATTTTGGTTTTTCTATTGACTTTTGGGCGGATAACTAGTATAGTGTAATAGTCGGCTGCAGCGGTTGATATCGCTTTGGCGGACGGATGTGGGGTCTTAGCTCAGCTGGGAGAGCATCTGCCTTACAAGCAGAGGGTCACAGGTTCGAGCCCTGTAGGCCCCATTTTCTTATCATAGTTGATTCGATTTATCATTTTGGTTGAAATATAGCTGTGATGGGAAGACATATGGTAAACAATCAAATATGGCGAGATAGCTCAGTTGGCTAGAGCATGCGGTTCATACCCGCAGTGTCGAGGGTTCAAATCCCCCTCTCGCTACTTATTTAAAATAGGCGAAAACTTGTATTTTCAAGGTTTTCGCCTATTTATTTTGAGCTGTCACGCTAAAAATACAAGCTATAGTATCATGTCCGAATCAGACGATACTATAGCTTGTATTTTATTCCTTAGTGCGGCAGTTCTCTGCTCTATTTTTAACTTTATACCTGAGCGACATCCTTCATAGAGAAGCTTATCCTGCCCATCTTATCCTTGCCAAGGCATACTACCGTAACCATATCGCCAAGCGTAAGCACATCCTCTACCCTGTTGATTCTCTCGCGCGCAATCTTTGAGATGTGAACCAGCCCCTCTTTGCCGGGCGCAAATTCGATAAAGGCGCCAAACTCTTTGATGCTCACTACCTTGCCCTTGAAAATCTGTCCTTCCTCAAAGTCTGTGGTGATAATCTTTATCATCTCGCTTGCCTTGTCCATCATAGCCTTGTCTGTACCGCAGATGCTTACAAAGCCATCATCACTAATATCAATCTTGACTCCCGTCTGGTCAATAATAGCGTTGATAGTCTTTCCTCTCTGTCCTACCACATCGCCAATCTTTTCAGGATTAATCTGAAGCTGTATAATCTTGGGCGCATACTCGCCAACCGTAGGTCTAGGCGCTGAAATACATGGAAGCATAATCTCATTTAAGATGTACATTCTCGCATCCCTTGTTTTTGCGATAGCTTCCTCAACTATAGGCCTTGTAAGACCATGAATCTTGATATCCATCTGGATAGCCGTAATACCGTCCCTGGTACCCGCTACCTTGAAATCCATATCGCCAAAGAAATCTTCAAGCCCTTGAATATCAGTCAGCACGATGTAATCATCATCCGTCTCACCTGTAACAAGACCGCAGGAAATGCCTGCCACCGGCTTCTTGATAGGCACGCCAGCTGCCATAAGTGACATTGTTGAAGCGCATATCGAACCCTGCGATGTAGAGCCGTTTGATTCAAAAGTCTCTGACACTGTACGGATAGCGTAAGGAAACTCCTCCTCTGTAGGAAGCACAGGCACGAGAGCCCTTTCCGCAAGCGCGCCATGTCCAATCTCGCGGCGTCCCGGTCCTCTTGACGGCTTCGTTTCCCCTACTGAATATGACGGGAAATTGTAATGGTGCATATATCTCTTTGATGTCTCGTTTTCGTCAAGACCGTCAATCTTCTGCATCTCTGAGAGAGGCGCTAATGTAGTGACAGTGCAAATCTGCGTCTGTCCGCGCGTAAACATGGCTGAACCATGTACTCTGGGTATGACATCCACCTCCGCCGCAAGCGGACGAATCTGCGTTATCGCACGCCCGTCAGGACGCTTGTGATCTTTCAGAATCATCTTGCGCACCGTCTTTTTCTGGTACTGGTAAACTGCCTCGCCAAGTATAGCGAGCCACTCCTCGTTGTCCGCAAACGCTTCCTCAAGGCGCTCTGTGATTTTCTTGATATTTTCTTCCCTTACCTGCTTTTCATCGGTAAATACAGCCGTCTCCATCTCCTCGGGTGGAACTATCTCCTTCATCTTAGCAAACATTTCCTCCGGAACGGCGCAGCTCATATACTCATGCTTCGGCTTGCCGACTTCAGCGACAATCTTGTTGATAAACGCAATTATAGTCTGATTGACTTCATGACATTTGTAAATCGCCTCTATCATCTTGTCCTCGGGAACCTCATTCGCCCCAGCCTCTATCATGATAACTTTTTGGCTTGTAGAGGCAACTGTAAGCTGCAAATCGCCGTTTTTCCACTGCTCCTGATTCGGATTGAGTATAAACTCACCGTCAACCAGACCCATCTGTGTGGTAGCGCATGGACCGTCAAACGGAATATCCGAAATAGATGTAACAATAGCCGAGCCAATCATAGCCACAAGCTCAGGACGGCACTCGGGGTCAACGCTCATTACCATATTGTTTAATGTAACATCATTTCTGTAATCCTTCGGAAACAGAGGGCGCATAGGCCTGTCGATAACGCGGCTTGTAAGAATGGCGTTCTCGCTTGCCTTGCCTTCACGTTTATTAAATCCACCGGGGATTTTTCCTACGGCGTACAGCTTCTCCTCATATTCTACGGAAAGAGGGAAGAAATCTATGCCGTCTCTTGGCTTGTCCGATGCCGTAGCTGTACAAAGAACCGTCGTGTCTCCGTAATGCATAAGCGCCGCGCCGTTTGCCTGCGCCGCAACTCTGCCTATGTCTACGGTAAGGGTATGTCCCGCAAGCTCAAGACTGTATGCCTTATAGGACTTGTCTTTCTTTTCACTGAATGTAATGTAATCCATACCTGCTAATCTCCTTTTCTCACTTAAATCTTCTGTCTTTATTGCACAAAACCATTTTAACGCTTAAATGATACTAAAAGGGCGGAATAACCCGCCCCTTAAAAGTCAAAGTAATCCTGATTACTTTCTGATGCCAAGCTTTTCAATCAGAGTACGGTATCTCTCGATGTCTTTTCTCTTTAAATAATCAAGCAAACCACGTCTCTGACCTACCATCTTCAAAAGACCACGCCTTGAATGATAGTCCTTTGCGTTCTTCTGTAAATGCTCATTGAGCTCCTGTATTCTCGCTGTGAGAACAGCTATCTGAACCTCTGGTGAGCCTGTGTCGCCAGGTGTCCTGGCATACTCGTTCATAATTGCCTGCTTCTTTTCCTTAGATATCATTTTTTAATCCTCCATTATTATATTAACCGCCATGCGCTAAGTCCGGGCCGGAGCGTCCCTGTACCGGGCGCAGGCTGTAGTCAGTGTGGTTTCAACACACTGACATAGTATATCACATCTATTTCCTATATGCAAGACAAAATTTTTTGACTTTTCCTAACTTTTCCTAAAAAATTTTTAAAATTTTTATCAACAGCATTTCCATCAAAAAATGTCTTTAGTACACGCTCACCTCGCAGGCGTTCTTCTTCATACCCGCCTGATTAAAGCAGACTATGTTTTTATTCGTCCCTGCTGTCTCGCGTCCCATTGGAATATCATCGTAATCGCCGCAATGCAATATCGGTACTGATATGTCCTCTTGAGCGAGCGTTGCCTGGACGTCTATTACTCTTTGATTACTACTGCCTTTCCACAAAAGGTTGTTGTCTTTTTTGTCCTGTACAAATTCGCCGTCAACGAGTATGTCTACATATTGCAAGAGTGGATAGCGCATTATTCTCTCCCAGCTATCGCCTGTATAGAGCCATATGTTTTTATTGGGGTATTTTTCTTTTATTTCTTTCATAAGTGCCTTAACGCCGTCACGGTTGGCGCTGTGCAGCGGGTCGCCGCCTGAAAATGTTATGCCTTCGATATACGGCTTATCAAGCTGTTCAAAAATCTCGGCTTTTGCTTTATCGTCAAATTCAAGTCCGCCGTCAGGGTCCCAAGTCATTGGATTTTGGCAGCCTTTGCAGCAATGCGAGCAGCCGGCTACCCACAATACCACGCGAAGACCGTCGCCGTTAAGCATATCATCTTTGGTTATGTTGTGATATCTCATAATTAAAACTCATTCCTTTTATTTTTTATATAGACATTTAATAAAGGTGTTCTCAACTGTCCGAATTTAGGCAAAATATATAAAATCGCGGCTAAGTGCAGCAGGCTGCAAGACGCCGCTTATTTTATATATTTTGCCTAAATTCTATGTTGTCAAATAAAGCTTTGCAAACGCCTATTTTTTTATATAATTATAGGGAGACGCCACCTGTTTTTTACATGCTTTTGCGCTCTGCAATCTCTGCCATCTTTGCCTCGTTCAGCCTTGTATCGCCGTGTACGCGCGAGTACGAGAGGTATCCGTTCATTCTGTCAATCTTTGTCAGATTTCGGCTGCCGCACTTGGGGCAGACATCCATTTCGAGCTCTTGATGACCGCAGTCGTCGCAATATGCAAGCGAAAGGTTTACGCCCTCGTAAAAGCCCATTTCCATGGCGCGCCTTACAAGTGTCCTGATTGCGGATGTATTGTAATCAATAGGATATTTTACGTACTGTATTTTACCGCCGTTTGAGAGCTCCCAAAATCTGTACTCCAAATCTTGTTTCTGTATTGGGGTGATGTCCTCTGTGACATGGCAATGAAAGCTGTTGCTCACGTACTCTCTGTCGGAAACGCCTTCTACAATGCCGTACTTTGCCCTGAATTGCTTGACCTGTAAGCCGCAGAGATTTTCCGCTGGTGTGCCGTATATTGCGTAGAGGTTACCGTCCTCCTCCTTAAAGCGGTTTACTTCTTTATTTATATACTCCAAAACTTCAAGCGCGAAAGCGCCATCCTCGACAAGCGATTTGCCGTTGTAGAGCATCTGCAGTTCGTTGAGCGCTGTTATGCCAAATGACGCCGTGGCTGTCTTTAACAGCGGCTTAATCTTGTCCGACAGCTTTAAATGCCCGCCTAAAAAGCCGCCCTCGCAGTACGCAAGCGGATTGGTTGACGCACGCATATTGCCGAGATAAGCGTACGTCCTGATGTGTAGTTGTCTTATCAGATTAAGGTAATAATCGAGTACCTCGTAAAAGTCTTTGCTCTCCTGGCGTGCCTTTGCCAAAATCATAGGCAGATGGAGCGAAACTGCGCCTATATTGAAACGCCCTACAAATATCGGCGTGTCCTTATCGTCAGCGGGGTGCATTCCTCCTCTTTCGTACCATGGCGACAAAAATGCCCTGCAGCCCATAGGTGAAATTACCTTGCCGTACTGCTTGTACATGCTGGCGATATAGCCTTTTCCAGTAAGGCTCAGCCAGTCGGGGTACATAGTCTTTGCTGAGCACCTCACGCCCGCCTCAAACACGTCCTCTAATGGCTTTCCTTTGCCATGCAGATTTTCATCGTATAAAAAGACAATCTTGGGGAAAAGCACGGGTTTTTTGCAATCCTTTTTGCCCTGCCCTTTTCGCCTCACATTAAGCATCTGTATCGTCGCAAGCTTGGCGAAACGCTCTGTGCCTATGCCCGCCGTGACTGTGATAAACGGATAATCGCCGCGGCTGCTCGCCACTGTATTGAACTTGTACTCCCAGCCCTGGAAACCCTGCTCAAACTCGCGCTCCACGTCTGAAAGCGCCTCCGCCTCTGCCCTTTCGGGTGAAACGCCAAGATTTATATATTTTTCGTATGAAGACTTGTACGTTTTTTCAGCATAGGGCGCAAGGATTTTGTCAACTTCTGGCACTGTAAAACCGCCATACTGCTGGCTTGCAGCACTGAGCACTATATCGCCGATAACGTCAAAAGCCACGTCAAGCGACTTCGGCTCGTTGTACCAGATATTTCCCATCTCAAAACCGCCTGAAAGGACGCTCTGCACATCAAAAAGACAGCAGTTCATAGTATCGCGCCTTGCGGACATATCATGCACATAGATGTAGCCATCCCTGCACGCCTGAATTTCCTCCGTGGTCATAAAAAACTTCTGGTACAGTTCCTTGTTAAACTGGTTGAAAATAAGGCTGCGCTTTGTGGAAACAAGGGCTGAATCGGTGTTTGCGTTCTCCTTGTCGCCGACGTACATGATTGACTGGCTCTTTTTGTACACATCGTCCATCATGCGTACAAAGTCCTGCTTATAATTTCTATAATCGCGATAGCTCTTGGCTACGACTGGCTTTACCTCCTCGAGCGCGCTCTCAACTATATTGTGCATTATCGGGATAGGGATTTCGTCCGCGTCCATCTCATTTACCTTGCTGATAACGTGCTCGCATATATGGCGCTTGTCCTCCTCCGTAAACTTGGTAAGCGCGCGGTATGCCGACTTGCCGACGGCGACGATTACTTTCTGCACATTAAATTTTTCCTTGCTGCCGTCCTTTTTTATAACGTATACCTGCCGCTCAGGCTGATAAAGACTGCTGTAATCGATTTCGTCTTTCTCAACGGCATTTAAGCTGACTACCTTACCCATATCTACTCCTCCATTCATACTCCAAAAAGCGATAGTACAACGATTTTTTCAATATTCGTTGTACCGTGTTTTTCTTTATTTTTTCAAATATTTTGTATGATTTATTTTAATATGGCACTATATGTTGTGTCTGTATATTAGTATAATTCAAATGAAGACTGATGTCAACAAAAAAGCGTCTGGAAAATGCACAATTCCAGACGCCGTTTTATATTGTTATTTTATTGACTTATTCATTTTTAGATTTTTCAACTTTTGCCTTGGGTTTCCACACCTTGACACCGATAAAGCCGCCTATGCCTGACACTACCGCGATTACAGCAAAGGTTAAAATATACGACAGAAACATTCTCAAAAATTCTATTAAATTTGCCACGACTATACCTCTTTTCCGCAAAAGCCATTTTCAGAAACAGCTCCCGCATTTTTGTAAGTTTACAGAAAACTCCATATATCTATAATACCACTTCACCTATTACATCGTCAAGCAGCATATTTATATCTTTGCAATCGGCAGCCTCGGTCGCAAGCTTGTCGCAGCGCTCGTTTTCGGGGTGTCCCGCGTGTCCTTTCACCCAAGTAAATTTCACATTATGCTGCGCCTTCGCCCTTAAAAGCCGCTGCCACAAATCTATGTTTTTTACCGCCTGCTTTGCGCTGTTTTTCCAATTATTTTTCTGCCATCCCTCTATCCAATGCTGGTTGAAAGCATCCGTCACATACTTTGAATCAGAAATTATCTCCACCTCGCAAGGCTTTGTAAGCGCCTCCAAGCCTGTTATAACCGCCATAAGCTCCATTCGATTGTTCGTGGTCTTTTTATAACCCGCCGAAAACTCCCTCTCATGGAGCTGCCCCTTTGTATCAACGTACTGCAGGACCGTACCATATCCACCCGGTCCCTCGGGATTACCCCTAGCCGCCCCATCAGTAAAAATCTTAACAAACATAACTTACCTCTTTCACTAAACGTTCACAAAACTCTATTCGACAACATAGAATTTAGTCAAAATATATAAAAACGCAGCGTCTTGCAGCTTGCTGCACCTATGTACTGTATCTGCGATACAGTACATTGACGCGATTTTTATATATTTTGACTAAATTCGGACAGTTGAGAACACTTTTCGCAATTACCTAATTATCATACAGACGAATATTGCGCAAGCTCCGCTGCCATTTTATCCGCCTCTTTTACAATATCCTCCGAAAATCCCATCACTTCCAAAAGCTTAATCGCATTGCGCGTGTGCGCCCTTCCCTCCAAGAGATGATACGAAAACAGCACATCGCCGTCCTTTACCTCCTCCTCGAAATGGAAGTTGTCATAGCTGTCCTCCAGCAGATGCGTAAGCTCTATGTCATGCGTCGCCGCAAAACAGTATATTCCCTTTTGCGCAAGCCGCTTTAAAATCTGCGCCGATGCCGCTATGCGCTCCACCGTATTCGTGCCACGCAGCACCTCGTCAACAAAGCACAAAAGCGGATTCTCGCTCTCCAGCGCCGCCGCGTCCATTATGCGCTTTAACGCTTTTATTTCCACTATATAATAACTCTCACCGCCGTCAAGGTTGTCACGCAGCGCCATTGACGAGTAAATCCTGTAAAAATTGCCGTTGTATTCCCTCGCCGCGCAGGTATGGATTGTCTGCGCCAAAATCGCGTTTATAGCCGCCATTTTTAAAAAAGTGGACTTGCCCGACGCGTTTGAGCCCGTGATAAGCATACCCCTGCCCTGCGCAAAGCTGTTTAGCACGGGCTGTTTTATTACGGGGTGAAAGCCTTCCTTTATGATAAACGGCTCTCTTTTCCCATCAAAAAGCGCAGGCACACAATAATGCGGCAGCGCAGCGCGAAAATAGCCTATCGAAATAACCGCGTCAAGATAGCCTATTGCATCAGTTATGCCGTAAATTGCCTCGGCGTTGCCGCGCACCAGCTTTAGCATGCTGTTAAATTTTATCAGGTCAATGTGCGTGAGCATTTTTATATAGTCAAAAATCAGCTCGCCTATATTGCCCGTAGAACTGTTGAGCTTCATCACCATGCCCGAATTGCGCTCTATGGTTTTCAGCTTGGCGCGCCTTTCCTTCAGCAGCAAAATATAGTCGTTCATATCGCTGCCATACTCTGCCGCAATAATGCCATCGGCGCATTTCATCATGCGCATGATATAGGCGAAGCTTGCCACATACGGAGCCGCCTCGTTTTTTTCCCGCATATACGTCACTATGTTGACGCACGCCACAGCTAGCAAAAGCATAACGCCGACAGACGTATTCAAAAAGATAAGCGCAAGCGATACTACAAGCAGCGCAATTCCCACGTAATGCTTTATATTAGAGCGTCTGCCAAGCTGCTCCAAATATTTCATGTAATCATAGAGCGAATATTTTCCTGTCGTGCCAAGGTCATTCAGGCAAAGCATCGTGTCAAGCCTTTTTTCCTCATTTCCCATCATATAGCATATGTGGCGCTCCATTTTTTCAAGGCGCTTGTCCTTGTCGGAAAGCAGCGGCTGCCGCAGCATTGCGTAGAGATACTCCTCGCCTGACGACGACTGCGCAAAATCCATCATGGAAAAAATGCTGTCCATATTCAAATCGTTCCATGTGATGTCGTCAATGGCGTTTTGTCCCCTGAAACGGTCCGCTATCCTTTCAAGCCTGTCCTGATTTAACTCCTTATCCGCAAAGCTTCCAAAGCTTTTTCGCAAATGCTCCCTGTAATTTTTTCTCCTCTGCTTTTCCTCATAAGCCCCCCTTATCATAACGTAAAGAAAAATCAGAAAAACTGCCGAAAAAAATACGATTATTTCCATAATTAATATATATACCGCCTTTGATGTTATGATTAATCAGCCTTTATTAAACTCTGTCAAATTTCAAACCTCTGCCCTGGCGCCGTAATACGCGCTATTTTTTCCGCGTGCGCCTTGCCCTCATTTGTGACATACCTATCAATATAGCTGTAGTCCTCCCACATATGCATTGGGAAGACATGCGCTGCGCCTACAGCCTCCATAAAATAGGACATTCCCATCCAGTAGGTGTTTTCAAGGTGCGGGTCAAGCGGCACAAACGCGCAGTCAATTTTCTCCCCGCGTATGGCGTCTATCTCCGCCTCATATTCACGCTTCATTTTCTCATTGTATTCGCGGCTCTCCTCTGCCCTGCACCAGCAGTTCAAATCGCCCGCGTGATAGATTTTTACGCCCTCGCAGTCTATCAGATAAGCCACTCCTGCGTCCGTGGAGCGCAGCGTGCGTATATGGATATCGCCAAAATCCATTTCCTGCCGCTTGTACAGGTTTGTGACGTAAGAATCCCTGTCTATGGTGATACCGTTCCGTGCAAGATATTTTTCATTCAGTCTCAGCCCCGCGCCTAAAAAATAATGGACATTTTTGTATTTTGGCGCAAGGTTCAGTATTTTTACATTAAAATGATCCGCGTGCTTGTGCGAGGTAAAAAACAAAATCTGTTTGTCCGCGTCAAAATCAGGCAAATCCCCGTCGAGACAATAATCAAAGATTAAAACATGCCTTTCCTGTTCCACGCAAAAGCTGCTGTGCTTTATATATGTGACAATCATACGTGTGTCCTGCTTTCGTCAATAATACTGGAAATACTCATAAGTTTGACGGTCCAAAGCCGTAGGGAAGCATTTCCTCCAGCGTCTTTTCAAGGTATTTTTCCTTTGATACAGCTGTTATAACCCTGAAGCTTTTAGGATCGCAGAACTCCATCATCACCTGCCTGCACACGCCGCATGGATAAGAATATTCCGTGGGAGCGCCGTCGTATCCGCCCACTATCGCTATCGCCTCAAACTCCCGCTCACCCTCGCTTACTGCCTTAAAAAAGGCTGTTCTCTCCGCGCAGTTTGTCGGAGTATAGCTTGCGTTTTCAATGTTGCAGCCTGTGTAGACCTTGCCGTTTTGGGCAAGTAACGCCGCGCCAACCTTAAATTTTGAATATGGGGAATATGAAAATTCCCGCGCTTTAAGAGCTGTCTCTATCAATTCTTCGTTGCTCATTTTAATCCTTTCTGCCGTTCATGGACGGCTAAGTACAAGCGTCTTTTTCTTTTAGCAAATTATAGCACAAACTAAAATATCAGGCAACTTAAAGAATAATATAAATCCGCCATAGCTATAGTTTAAGACATTCCTTAAGTACAGGATAAACAGCCTGCGCCATTCTCATAAAGCCAAGTGAATTTGGGTGGGTGCCGTCTACTGTACACTCTCCCCGTCCCTCCTCGCCGAAAAATTTACCGCCGTCGAGGAACCATACTTTATCGTCGCCATTTTTGACAGCGTTTTCATAGGTTTTATATATAATGTTTCTTCTTTTTTCAGAATCCGCCATATCTTTATCCGTATCAGGGCGCGTCATAAATATGACAGGCGTGTCACAATGCGCCTCCCTTATGATTTTGAAAAACGGCTCATGAGTTTCGGCAAGCTGCTCTGGGGAATCAGCATTGTGGTCATAGTCGTACACAAACGCGCTCATTTCAGGAATGTCCGCGATGTATTGTGCAAATTCCTTTTCCCCGCGCGACGAGCCCGAAAAGCCAAAGTTATAATAATCAGCGTCAAGCCAGCGGCATACAATGCTTGTGTACGCATTTCCCGCACGCGAGGCGCAGCCGCCCTCCGTAATTGATGAGCCGTAAAAGATTATCGGCTTTGCTACCGTGTACTCGTCGGGCGCTTTTAGTGCCGCGCCGTCGTCTATTCCTATTTCCATGCTTAGAAGATGGTCGTTTCGCGGCAGGTTTATAGTGATTGTTTCAAGCTCAGCCTTTTTGAAAAATGTTTTCTCCACGCTTATCTCGTCCATGGTATGTACGGCTGGCGCAATGTAGCCTAAAAATTCAGAGGACTTTCCATTTCCGAGATATATGTCCGCTCCCGCTGAGCCTGAAAGCGGTATGTTGATGTCCTCCTTCGCCTGCACCAATGTCATTTTCACGCATAAAACAGCAGAATCCGTCTTGAAACGCACGCGCCCGCCTGTCGCTCTTTTTCCTAAAAACTGTATCGTGCTCCACTTGTCCATAATCTCAGGTTTTACACGCCAAAACTGGCGTTTTTCCTTATCTGCTACGGCAAGTCCGTAAATTTTAATCGGCTCCTGCGTAATGTGGTAAAATTTCATTGTAGACCTCCTTGTTTTTTAGTATATGAATTATATTTTATATTCAAAAAATCCGCAAAACTTTGAAAATGTTTTCTCTTTACTTTTCTTTTCAGTGTATTCCCCCAATAATATCGGGAAGTTAGTTCGCCAGTTTCTTTGTGAAAAACTGCATCAACCGCCCGATAAGCAACTTTCTGAGAAAATTCAATGTTTTTATAACCTTTCTCTTAATCCTTAAATATCATCATCCATGTTCGCCATCCGGTTGTCAAAAATAGTTTCTTCTATAACCCGTACGCATTCTTCGGGTTTCTTCATAATTTCATTGCCCCAAAATCTAATCACCGTCCAATCCATAAATAATAATTTTCTATCATTTTCATAATCTCTTTCTCTATTTCGCTCTATCTTTCGAACCCAAAAATCGGGATTATTGCCCTTTAACAGTCTGGGCTTTAATACTTCCCAATCCTTCCCATGCCAAAACTCGCTGTCACAAAATATCGCAATTTTGTATTTTGTAAGTACAATATCCGGCGTACCCGGCAAAAGTTTGTAATTCTTCCTGTACCTATATCCCTTTTGCCATAATGCCTTTCGAAGCTTTACTTCAATTTTAGTGTCCGAGCTCTTAATATTCCGCATAGCCTTTCGCCGTTGCTCCGGTGTTAATTTATCCATAAAATTGCCCCACTCAATGATATGACTTATTTTCCAGTCGCCATCTTTTTCAATTTCTGTGCAACACAAATTCGTCAAACAGTCACCCGTTCAATATTTAACATTATATCACTCATATGTGAAAAAATCTACTGCCCGTTAATTTCGTAAAACGACAAAAAGGCTACAGCCTAAGTCCCAGCCATAGCCTTTCTCCATATTTTAAATGATAATACAGACCATCCCCCCATTAGAATCATTTACAATCTTCTGCATAGTGTCCTGCAGCTTAATCTGGCTCTCTTCGCCAATCATTGACACCTTGCCGGTAATGCCATCATTTACAAGCTGCTCTACGGTTTTTCCAAAAATATTCGTCTCCCAGATTCCTTCCTTCTGTGTTTCCGCGTCTGAAATATAATTAATCAAATCCTGCGCCTGCTGCTGCGTGCCGACAATCGGCGCAATCTCAGTCTCAATATTCGCCTTAATCATATGTATTGACGGGCTCTGCGCTTTGATTTTTACGCCATACTTATTTCCATGCTTGATAAGCACCGGCGTATCGAGCGCAATCTCATCCCGCTCCGGCGTAACCACGCCATACCCCTTCTGCCTTGCGCTTTCGAGCGCGTTGAGGATTTTCTTATACTCCTTCTTCATCTTTGCAAGGCTTGACAAAAGCTGCATAAGCTGATACTCTCCCGTAATGCTCTCGCCCGTCATAGAGCTGAGCAGCTCATAGTAATATTTCGTGTCCGCTTCCAAAAAATACGCCGCCGAGCCGTCCGCAATGTTCACATGGTCGTATTTGCACCGCTTTATGTACTCGCTGCCCGCTTCAATGTCCTGCTGCACATTTTTTTCCAGAATATCGCGCACGGTATGCACCTTATCCATGGTTTCGCGCAGCCTGCCGATAATCTCCTGCTTCATAGGCGACGACACATCCATAATGTCAAGCCATTTAGGCGTGTAAAATTCAATAACCGAAACAGGGAACTCATACATCACCTGCTCAAGAATATTTGTAATGTCCTCACGCCTAAGCTGCTCAATGTTCATAGGCATCGCCTTGACCTGATAAAGCTTTTCTATCTCCTCCGCCGCCGCTTTTGCCTCCTCGCTGTAGGGCTTCATGGTATTTACAAGCACGATAAAGGGCTTGCCAAGCTTTTTCAGCTCCAGAATAGTCTGCTCCTCCGCAGGCTTATACGCGGCGCGCGGTATCTCGCCAAAGCTTGCGTCTGTCGTCACCACTATGCCTATGGTGGAATGGTCGTTGATTACCTTCCTCGTGCCGATTTCCGCCGCCTGCGTAAAGGGAATCTCCTCGTTGAACCACGGCGTCTTTACCATACGCTCAGCGTCCTCCTCCATATGTCCCGCCGCGCCGTCAACCATATAGCCTACGCAGTCGATAAGACGCACCTTTACGTTTATGCCGTCGCTTATCTCTATCTGCGCGGCCTCTTTGGGTATGAATTTCGGCTCTGTCGTCGTTATCGTCCTGCCGCCGCTGCTCTGTGGAAGCTCATCCTGCGTCCTCGTTTTCTCGTGCTCGTCTTCAATATGCGGCAGAACCATCAAATCCATAAAACGCTTTATAAATGTGGATTTCCCTGTCCTGACAGGACCTACCACGCCCACATAAATTTCACCGCCCGTGCGCCTGCTTATGTCCTTGTACAAATTATATTCCGAACCTGTATTAAGATTGCCCATATTTTCCTCTCCCTATGCTTGTTTTCAGTCCTAATCTAATTAAGCTTATGCGTCAGTACACAGAAAAAGAACTAGCGGCATAAAATCCAAATACATGAATTTTATGCCGCATATAAGCCTGCAAATAACAAAAACCGACAGCTTTATGACAAGCCTGTCCGATTTCCGATTATGTCTAAATTACAACATATCGAGAGTCAAAATATGATTATTTAATGAACTGCCACTCTTCTACCTCATAGCTTTCCCCATAAAAAATCAGGTATAAATCATGTACGCCTGTGACCTGCTGCGTTAAGTCAGTAGTAAACACAGTAAATTCATCCGATGCCTGCTCGATTGGGAGACAGCCCAAAACATCACCGTCCGGCTTATCTGCGCGGATTTGGATTGCCCCGACAGCTCCTTCGGGGTTTTTGACTTTCGCGCTCCACTGCTTAGGAGATGCCGAGCCAAAATCCACGCCTTTCACCATCACAAAATCCCCTGTATTTATTCCGCTCAATGCCATATTTCCCGAACCGCACTGCCTGCTCTGCCCATCAGCCGCGGCACATTCTATTCCGCCCTCGACCGCCATATTTGCGGCGCAGTTGCTTTCGTACGGATTTACATAGGACAACTGCTCCCTGCCGGACAAGGTCTGCTTGATTTTGCCGATAGTACCGTCCTCCTGCATAGTAAAGGCATCAATATGAGTACAGCGGTATCCATGCTCTACGCCCATCGCCTTTTCCAGCACGCGGGTATGGTATGTGATATACCATTTATCTTTGAAATAAAATACGCAGTGATGGTTATTTCCATACAGCCCAAAATATTTTCCCGGGTTTTCCAAAATAGTTTCCTTATATGTGAACGGTCCCATTGGGTTATCGCTCTCCATGCTGACTATTTCAGCGTTTTGAAAACCGTATTTAGCCATACCCTTAGCGTCTACCTGCCAGTTAGAGCAGTAAGTATAGTAATATTTTCCACCCGCCTTGTGTATGCCCGAATCCTCAAACAAATACGGAGCGTCGATACTGACAGGCTCGCCCACAATGCTTATCATATCGTCGCCAAGCTGTACCACACGCGCCGTTCCCGGATTGGCTGTCATACCCTCCGGAACTCCGCCGCCAAAATACAAGTATGCTTTCCCATCATCATCCACAAGCACCGCAGGGTCAAAAAGCCATAGCACATCAGCGCAGTTTGGTGTCTCCCTTGTAATAAGTCCCTTCCCTATAGGGTCGGTAAACGGACCTGTGGGACTGTCCGCATTCAAAACGCCTATCCCGCCGCCGGCATCCGCAAAATAGAGGAAAAACTTCGGCTTGCCGTCAATCTCCTTCCACGCGGCGGCAGGCGCCCAGGAATTACGCGCCCAGACAGCCGCACCTGATTTTGACGCCGCGTTGATAACGCCATGGTCGGTAAAATTAACCATATCCGCTGTAGAAATCACATTTATGCTATGTATTTTACTATATGTATTCTCTGTAATATTCCCCGCGGCATCATATTCAAAGGCGTCCGCAGTCATATAAAAATATACTCTGTCCCCATAAACCATAGCATACGGGTCAGCGCCAAAGCGCTGTGTCATCAGTGGATTGGTCTGGCTGCCCTTTTTATAGCTTCTTGTAAGCTGTATATTGGCAAATAAAGCATTGTAATCCGTCTGCTTCTGCGCATCACTCATATTTTCAGATTCCTCCGTTTCCTTATCTTCAACATTTTCAACGCTTTCAATATTTTCAACCGATACCGACATACCAGACTCCTGCGCGGAGGTTTCGTCTTCATCGCCGCTTCCGCAGGAGCACAGGCTCCATGTACACGCGAAAACCGTAAGGCATATCAGCGCCAGCGTTTTTTTATGCATAGGGCCGCTCCTTTCACATCATTTCCCTGCATCATCCATTTTCCGTTTTTATTTTTTTATCATATTTTACCTTAACTCTACACTTTTCCTGCACATATGCAGTAATGCCTTTTGCAGCCTCTCTAATTTCTGCCGCAGGTAAAAATTTTTCACTCTTAACAACGATTATTTTTATTTGATTTATTTTTTCTTTTTTCATGCGCCGCCTGCTTTTTCGCATCCTCCGCGCGCTTTTTATCCCTTGCCGCGACCTCATCCTTGTTGACTATATTCAGTACGCCCGGACTGCTTATCCTCACATAGTTTGCATACGGCGTATATTTTGTATGGCACTTATTACATTCAAAGCAGTTAAACTCTTCACCGTTTTCCAGCTTCACCTTCAAGATAAGCCCATACTTTACAGCACCATCACAGGCACCCACGACACATTTGTTGATACGCTTGTCATAAACGTAAAACGTGTCCTCCCCCCTTAAAAGTACCCTCCTGACGGGAACTGTTTTATCCATCGTTTCTTCACCCTTCAACTATTCTGTTTTTAATAGTTATCCCCTTTCTTTATTTTGTAGCCATAAGCTTAATCATAGCCTCGTTCAGTCCCTTGACCGTAAGCTTATACATCGGAAACATTTCCTTTATGGCGGTTTCCGCCTCACGCCACGGGGCGCGTCCCGGCGCCATCTTGGGATTCAGCCAGACCACTCTTTTATAATGCCTTTTTACAAGCTGCAGCCACTGATAACCCGAAAGTCCGCCGTTTGGTCCCCTGTAATTGCCTGTATCCGAATAAAGCTCCTCGGGTGCCATCGCGGCATCGCCCACAATCAAAACCTTGTAATCGCTGTCCGCATTCCTGAAAAGCCATTCCGTATCTATCCAGTCGCCATTGTCGCACTCAGGCGTCTTGTAAAGCTTGGAGTAAATGCAGTTGTGGAAATAGTAAACCTTTACGTCCTTGTAATGATTTGACTTGTTTACCGCCTGAAACAGATCGTTCAAAAGCTTTGTATACGGTATCATAGTGCCGCCCGAATCCATCAAAAGCAAAAGCTTTACCGCATTTTTCCTCGGCTTCATCATCTCTATCTGCAGATATCCGCCATTGTTGCAAGTCTTATCTATCGTCCCGTCAATGTCAAGCTCAGTCTTTGGAATATCAAGCTTGGTGGAAAACTGCCGAAGCCGCCTAAACGCCAGCTGAAACTGCCTGTTGTCAATCACCTTGTCATCGCGGAAATCGCGGTATTTCCTTGCACCCACTACAGCAAACGCTGATTGATACCCCGTAGAACCGCCCACTCTCACGCCACCGACATTGCCGCCTGTGTTGCCAAACTGCGTTTTACCCATCGTGCCAATCCAAAAGCTACCGCCGTTGTGCTCCGAGTCCTGGTCCTTCAAACGCTCCTTAAATTTCTCCTCGACATCATCCTTGTCCACATGAATTTCCTCAATCTGATTAAGCCAGTGCTTTTCCTCCTCGTGAAGAAGCTTGCTCATCTCAGGCTTGTCAAGCCACGCCAGCATATTTTTGCCCACTTCAGTCTCATTCTTCACTCCCTTAAAGCACTCCTCAAAAGCCATGTCAAACTTGTCATACTCCGTCTCACTCTTTACCAGTATCATACGCGCAACATAATAAAACTGCGTCAACGAACTCTCACAAAGCCCCTGATTTAGCGCATCCTGCAAGTCAAGCCACTCCCCCAGCGTAATATTAAGCCCCTTTTCCTTGCACTTATAGAAAAAATTAGAAAACATCACACCCCTCCTTCCACAAAAAATAAATGCTTAGTCACTTACAAAACAGCTACGGCAGCTGCTGCCGCACAGTTTCCAAATCCTCGTCCTTCTTAACCACCACGCCCACAAACGGCAGCTGCTCCCTCAACTTATCCGCAGGAATCCCCCCAATCTGCAGCGCATTAATCCAATCAATAAGCTCCGACGTACTAGGCTTCTTGCGTATATCACGAATCGACCGTATATCATAGAAAATCTTCATCGCATTTTTCATCAGATTTTCCTCCACATCAGGATAATGCGTCCTTATAATCTCCTCCATAAGCTCCTGATTAGGAAAATCAATATAGTGGAAAATACACCTCCTAAGAAACGCATCAGGCAGCTCCTTCTCCGCATTCGACGTAATAATCACTATCGGCCTGTGCTTTGCCTTAACCGTCCGCTTAGTCTCATGAATATAAAACTCCATCTGGTCAAGCTCCCACAAAAGGTCATTCGGAAACTCCAAATCCGCCTTGTCAATCTCGTCAATAAGCAACACCACCTGCTCATCACTCTCAAACGCCTCGCCAAGCTTACCCAGCTTGATATAATGCGCTATATCATCAACACCCTCCTCGCCGAACTGCCCGTCATACAAACGCTGTATGGTATCATACATATACAATCCATCCTGCGCCTTAGTCGTCGATTTAATGTTCCAAATAATAAGCCTTTTGCCAAGCGAATTTGCCACCGCCTGCGCAAGCATAGTCTTACCCGTCCCTGGCTCGCCCTTAATCAAGAGCGGCTTCTTCAAAGCAATCGCCACATTCACGCTGGAAAGCAGCTCCTTACTCGCCACATAATCCTGCGTACTATTAAAAGTTGCCTCTGCCATCTTTAAATACCTCCTACCTCAATACCTTCACAAAACACTCATTTCACCCATTGACATGAGCGATTATTACAATCTAATTTCTACTTTTCAACCACATAAATCATTCAAGAAAAGTGCCCGTTCTTGGCATTTTTCGGTGTGAGATTAGAAATTCTTAGGTGCTTTAGCGCCTTGAGAAACGCCCACTGGCGTGAGCGATTAGAATTTCTTCTCACACTTGCCAACTTGACGAAATCTCAATCTTCTTATCCCGTATCATCAAGTCGCGTACCGCTGCCGCCGCCGATTTTTTATTGAAAAGTATCTCATTTACCTGCTCAATAATAGGCAGCTCAACATTATGCTTCTGCGCAAGCCTAAGCGCCGCCTTAGCCGAATAGACGCCCTCTACCACCATTTTTACCTCAGCCATAGCCTCGTCCATCGTCCTGCCCTGCCCTATAAGTATGCCTGCCCTGCGGTTACGCGAATGCATGCTCGCGCACGTAACTATCAAATCGCCTATCCCCGATAAACCGAAAAATGTCTCGGATTTTCCGCCCATAGCCGTGCCAAGCCTTGAAATTTCCGCTATGCCGCGCGTGATAAGCGCCGCCTTTGTATTGTCGCCGTAGCCCAGCCCGTCAGCTATTCCCGCCGCCAGCGCCACAACATTTTTAAGCGCCGCGCCAAGCTCTATGCCAAGCACGTCAGGGCTTGTATAAACCCTGAACACATCACTCATAAAAATATTCTGTATATGCTCCGCCGTCTCCTTGCTGCGCGCACCGACCACTATAGTCGTGGGAATCCCCCTTCCGACCTCCTCCGCATGCGACGGACCTGACAAAACCGCCACATCAGCCTGCGGGATTTCCTCCTCTATAACTTGGGAAAGCGTCATAAGCGTGCTCTCCTCGATGCCCTTTGCCACATTTACGATTATCTGCCCGTCCGCGACATATTGAGCCATGCTGTGCGCCGTAGAGCGCGTAAAAGGCGACGGCACCGCAAGCACAAGCAAATCCATGCCCGCCACTGCCTCATTTATGTCAGTCGTAAATACAATGTCATCCGCAAGCTTGACATTCGGCAGCTTATCCTTGTTCTCATGCTCACGCTTCAGCATTTCTACCACGCTTTCCATAGACGACCACACCGTAAGAGTGTGCCCATTATTGTGAAGCAGCACGGACAACGCGATTCCCCAGCTTCCCGCGCCTATAATTCCTATCCTTGCCATTCAAAACCTCCTTTAACTCATTATCATAGGCATTTGCAAAATCCCCTCAATAACGCAGGACACATTTCACAGCCGCCTTACTTGTCACTGTTTTTCTTTGTAATGTATGTTTTCCTCTCCTGCTTATGTATAAGCCTGCTGATATTCGCCCGATGCTCCCAAAACGCAAGCGCCGCGATAAGCACAGTCACCACGTAAAGCTCATTCAGCGCCGCCTGTTCCATGCCAAACACGCCCGTCTGCCCCAAGACCACTACCTCTATTATAAGCATAACCTCCGTACAAAGCGACCCCAGCGACACATAATGCGTGAGGAAAAACGTGCCGAAAAACGTGATTATCTGCGGAATAATCATATACGGATGGAAAAATATGATAAGCCCCGCCGTACACGCTATGCCCTTTCCGCCCTTAAATCCAAGATAAAACGGAAAATTGTGCCCCAATATCGCGCCCGCGCCTGTGTAAATCACAAGCAGATATTTAATGTCCGCGTATTGTGCGCCGAATATAAGCCTGACAAGCGTAATCGCAAGCCCTGTCTTTATAATATCACAAAACAGCACTATCGCGCCCGCCTTTTTCCCAAGAACCCTCAAAGAATTTGTCGTGCCCGCGTTGCCGCTGCCGTACTTTCTTATATCAATTCCATGAAGCCTTCCATATATATATGATGTCTGAAAGCACCCAAATGCGTAACCTATTAAAATGCATATTATGCGTATCATCCTAATCCTCCATACCGCTTTAACAGCCGCCTACTTATCTTTTTTGTCAGATTTGCGTTCCCTTACGACAATCTTAATCGACGTCCCCCTAAAGCCAAACGCCTCTCTAAGCTTATTTTCCATATACCTCATATACGAAAAATGCGCCAGCTCCTTGTCATTTACAAAGAACACAAACGTGGGCGGTTTCACACCTGCCTGAGTAGCATAATAAATTTTGAGGCGTTTGCCCTTATCTGATGGCGGCTGCTGCAACGCCGCCGCCTCGCCGACTATCTCGTTTACCACACCCGTAGAAATACGCAAGGTCTGATTTTCTATAACCATGTCTATCAGATCAAAAATCTTGTTCACGCGCTGTCCCGTCATTGCGGAAATGAATATTATCTCCGCATAAGTCATAAATAAAAGGATGTTCCTTATCTTTTCCGTATAGCTGTAGACCGTCTTGCCGTCCTTTTCTATCGCGTCCCACTTATTTACGGCTATGATAATGCCTTTCCCTCTGTCATGGGCGATACCCGCTATCTTGGCATCCTGCTCCGTAACGCCCTCGACCGCGTCGATTACCAGCACTACCACGTCCGCGCGCTCCACCGCGCTGACCGTCCTGATAATCATATATTTTTCAAGCTCTTCCTTAATCTTGTTCTTGCGCCTAAGACCCGCCGTGTCAATAAAGACATACTCTTTTCCGTCATGCACTACTTCCGTGTCCACGGCATCCCTCGTCGTGCCCGCTATCTCCGATACAATTAAACGATTTTCGCCGATAAGCTTATTTATTATGGAAGATTTGCCTACATTAGGCTTGCCTACGATTGCCACTCTGGGACGGTCATCATCCTCCTGCTCGTCCTCCTTATCCTCAAAATGGCTTACTACCTCGTCAAGCATCTCGCCAAAGCCCATCCTGTTTGTGGCTGATATCGCAAACGGCTCACCTATTCCGAGATTGTAAAATTCATATACATCAGCCTCATATTTCTCAAAACTGTCCACCTTGTTTACCACAAGCACTATCGGCTTGTGACTGCGTCTAAGCATATCTGCCACCTTGGAATCCGAATCCACAAGCCCCTGCTTTACGTCCACAAGGAATATGATTACGTCCGCCGTGGCTACGGCAATCTCTGCCTGCTCGCGCATTTGCGAGAGGATAATGTCCTTGCTGTCAGGTTCGATTCCACCTGTATCAATCAACGTAAAATTGTGGTTAAGCCAGCTTATGTCAGCATATATCCTATCCCTCGTAATGCCCGGCGTGTCCTCCACTATCGATATCCTGCTGCCCGCCAACGCGTTAAACAGCGTAGACTTTCCCACGTTCGGACGACCTACGACTGCCACTATCGGTTTTTTATTATTTTTGCTCATTATTTTCTCCATTTCTGTTTTTATTGGAATTGCCAAGCTCTCTGCGGTATTCTCTGCCAAAAACTTTTTGTGCAAATTCAAGCTTATCATAGAATACTTCGCAATCATCCGTTTCAACCTTTATAATCAAGACCTCAATATCGCCTCGATTAAATCCCGCCCGCTTGATTTTACAATATCTACGCGGACTTGTAAAGCCTTTTCGAGTTCATTGACCGTCATATCGTCCAGAAAAATTTCCTCCCCGCTGCGCAGTACGTTTTGCGGCAGCAGCAGACGCCCGCCCAACGGCTTGTCCGCAAGCTGTGAAACTATGTCCTGTCCCGTGAGCAGTCCCGACACGGTAATCTGCTCACCGAAAAAAACATTTTTTATCGGATAAATATTTACCTTTATCTGCGGGAAACGCGCTGTAAGCTTTTTTATAAGCTCCTCTATAAAGCCATGCGCAAGCATGCCGGTCGCTATCGAAAGCTCGCTTGGCGCAGGCGCTGGCATTTCCACATCAAGCCCGTCCAGCGCCTCATTGAACTCATTTATCAACAGCCTGAGCATCCCTACGCCGTTTTCAAGCTGTAAATATCCGTCATAGCGCTCCTCCTCGGGCAGTTCTTCCCCAGCCAGAATATACCACTCGTCGCTTGCATGGACAAAGTGGACTCCATGCTTTGTATACAGCTTTCTCTGCCACCTGTGAATGACCTCTAGCACTTTCCTAGCATCCTCTTTTGTAAAAGGCTCCAACGGATAAAGTCCCTCCCTATGCCGCGAAAGCCCTACAGGCACTACGGAAACACTCTCCAGATTAGGCAGGTATTTTGACAAATCCATTATGCTTCTTTCAAGCTCCTCACCGTCATTTACACCTTTGCACAGCACTATCTGCCCATTCATCTGTATGCCCGCCTCGGCAAGCCGCCACGCCTTTGCAAGCGCGTCGCCCGCAAAACGGTTGTTCAGCATTTTGCAGCGCAGCTCCGGATTAGTCGTATGAAACGACACGTTTATAGGCGCCAGATTGTATTTGATTATGCGTTCGATATCCGCATCCGACATATTGGTGAGTGTCACATAATTTCCCTGAAGAAACGAAAGACGGGAGTCGTCGTCCTTGAAATAAAGCGTATCTCTCATTCCCTTAGGCATCTGGTCAATAAAGCAAAAAATGCACTTATTGCGACACGAACGGTACTCGTCCATCAAGCCGTTCTGAAATGTTATGCCTAAGTCCTCATCATAATCCTTGTCAATCTCCAAAAGCCACTCCTCGCCGGTAGGCTTCCTAATAAGCACTTCTATATACTCATCCTGCGTGTAATATTGATAGTCAAAAATGTCCTCTATCCTGTTTCCGTTTATCTCCACCAGCGCGTCGCCCTTTTCTATTTCCATTTCCTCAGCTATGCTTCCCGGCGCTACGCTCTCGATTATATGCAATGGTTCTTTTTTCATGCCTCTCCTTATCCGTTTCTACGGCTTTTGTGCGTTATAACGCTTTTTATGTTTCAAAATATTCCCTATATATAATAATACAAGAAAAACCTTGACGTGTCACTAGGCGAATGTTATAAAATAATAGTAATGTACTTAAAAAGTTTCTGTTCACACATGCGCCGAACTTCGCTCCACCAAAGCTGATTGCGGCATATATGCGAACAGCGGACTAAAAGAGAAAGGATTTTTGACGATATGTCTATTTTGAGCGAATTTGCAAACACTATCCCCGTCGCGCCGATTAAGCTTGCTGTGCTCAACAGCGCCATGGAGCTTGGGAATAAGGTAAATAAATATCTCGTAAAGGCAAGGAGCAATATAAGCAGCATATATAAGGACGATCCCGCGTTTCAGGGTTATGCCGAAAGCAATTACCTCATGAATTTCTCTACGCCGCGCTTCAACAGCGGTGAGGGCAAGGCGGTTCTCAATGAATCCGCACGCGGCAAGGATTTGTTTATCCTTGTAGATGTCTGCAACCACAGCCTTACATATAAGATGAACGGCTTCATCAATCATATGTCACCCGACGACCATTATCAGGAGCTAAAGCGCGTAATTGCTGCTACAAATGGCAAGGCGCACAGAATCAACGTCATTATGCCTTTCTTATATGAAGGGCGGCAGCACAGGCGCAGCGGCAGAGAGTCGCTTGACTGCGCGTATGCTTTTGAGGAGCTTGTGGATATGGGCGTAAGCAATTTTATCACTTTTGACGCGCACGATCCCAGAATACAAAATGCCGCCCCGTTAAGCGGTTTTGATAATTTCTCGCCAAATTACCAGTTTGCACGCACCTTACTTCGCGCCGAAAAGGACTTGGTGCTTGACAAGGATCACATCATTGTCATTTCTCCTGACGAGGGCGCTTTGGAGAGGGCTATTTATTTTTCTACCGTACTTGGCGTTGATACCGGCATGTTTTACAAGCGCCGCGATTATTCTACTATCGTAAATGGCAAAAACCCTATTGTCGCGCATGAGTTCCTTGGAAATGATATTAAGGGGAAGGATATCATTATTATTGACGATATGATTTCTTCCGGTGAGAGTATGCTTGATACTTCAAGGCAGCTTAAAAACATGAAGGCTAAGCGCGTGTTTATATGCGCTACATTTGGGCTGTTTACCAACGGGCTTGACGCGTTTGACAAGGCGTATGCTGACGGGGTATTTGACAGGGTTATCACTACCAATCTCTGCTATAGGCCGCCTGAGCTGCTTAAAAAGAAGTATTACCTTGAAGCTGATATGAGCAAGTTTTTGGCTTCGATTATCAATTTTATGAATCATGATTTGTCTACGGAAAATGTTATGACGCCTACTAAGAGGATTCAGAAGATTTTGGCTCAGTATGGTGAAGGAGCTAGTGATTTTGATGATGAAAAATAATTAGTGTGGCTGTAGGCTACTCGAGTATAGAGGCATGCATATTTCTAGCCTTATATTAGTGGTTCAAAAAATAGGTTATTATGCAACTGTCCGCCCGAGCAGGAACATACATCCCATTCAGACCCGCTTGCGCTTACGGAAAGCGTAGCGGACACTAAGCTCAATGGCGCTGTAAAAGGAGCTGCGCTTTTACAGCTTATTTCGCTAAGTGCCGACGCATTCCAACGGTCTTCATGGGATGTATGCTCCTGCTCGGGCTACTTTATTGGCTGTGTACTGTTTGCCACAGCGCGCAAGAAGGACAGGCTTGAAACACTTTTTACAACATGAAATAGTATATTTATTCCTGCTTTATAATGTCTATAATCCTATCTTTCAGAATGATGCTGTTCCCCCATGTGTACACAAGCTTCATAATTAATACGGCCATTCCAAGATATATTGCCATCTGCCATGCCGGAAACTGTTTAAAAAACTCCACCCATGTGACACGAAAACTCCACAGGCACACTGCAATCAATATAAATAAGATTGGCATCGCATAAAGAAACGGTCTTATGGAAAATATGATGCTTTCATTCCGTAAAACTTTTCGCACCCTTCTTCATCCATTCCTACAGAATGCAGCATTGCAAGCGCTATTGTAACCCATGAGTAAGAAACATCTACCTTCATTTCAAAAAGCTGATCCATAAGTCCGGCATATTTATTCAATAGGAAAGAAGCAAATCCCACTCCAAGAAAATCAGCCAATACAATAGGCAGAAGAGGTGCATAACTTCTTCCGAATTTTTCCGGTCCAAATTGCCGGTCGGCTCGTCCGCCTTTCTGCCGTCCATTGATATCGGCAGCAGAATATTTTTTCCATGTTCAGGAAAGGAATAAGGTTATAAAACTGGTAGATAATCCCTATTTTCTGCCTTCTCAGTTTTGCTTTCTGCTTTTCATCCATTGCGGTAAGTTCTTCCCCATCAATCCAAATCTGCCCACAGGTGGGTTCATCCACACTGCCAAGCATGTGCAGGAATGTTGATTTCCCTGATCCGGATGCTCCTGTGATCACATCAAAGTCACCCTTTTCAACCGAGAAATTTTCTATATCAAGCGCCTCTACCATTGTATGTTCACTTTTATAGCTCTTTCGCAAATTATTAACCCTTAATATCTCCATATCTACCCTTTCCAAATTATGCCCTCCCCATAGCAATGCCGATTTACCGCATCCGTTTTTTCTGCTTCATCCAAACAGAAAAATATTCGATACCAAGATCCATTCCGCAAATAACGGCAAATCCTTTGATAATGGTATAAATGTCCACTTTTTCCCTTGATATCTCAATAATAAAACATATAACTGCTAAAGAAAAGTAAATTGCCGCTCTTAGCAAACTCCCCTTTAAAGGTATTTTTCCTATTTTTTGGAGTATGGGAATGTCCAGCAGGAATTTGAAAATCAGCCAAATATAAATTCCATAAAGCATAAATGTCACTCTGTTGCTCCATGGAAATGCTGCTTCGGGATGATTAACTGCATAGCCGATAAAGCAAATTGCAATAATCAGTAAAGATACGCCAATAATCAAAGTTGTTTTTCTATTCACGGTATCCCTCCTAAACTCCGATTGAACTTTCATATTTCTCTATCGCTTTAGTTACCAACTTAAATGCCTGTTTTGTTTACTTGTTACCAATTTATCTTGCCAGTTCCCGAACGACCTCATTATATCTTGTTGTCTTATGGTCTATATCTTCCTGCGTTACTCCATAATAGCGCCAAAGAGCTTTTTCCCACTTTTTGAATTTCTTCATTTTCTTTTTCGAGCCGCCGGCGGACATTCCGATATACGACGAATGCCTGCTCTCCAAACTCACCCGCACTGTCAGGTCATCTTCTTCCCTTTCTAAAATACAAAGGTCAATGTCAAACACTTCTTTAGGAACCTTTTCCGCCTTCTGCCTCCTGAGTTCCATCGCTTCCTGAAATTTTTGGAATCCTTCCGCATCCTGACTTTCCAGTTGAGGATATTTTGCATATTCGCCCAATAGTTCCGGCGCATATTGCATGATATAGGACGCTCTCATTTCCCTGTATTCTTCCTGATACGCTTCTGTCGCTTGATCCAGTTCTTTGCAGCCTATAATATCTTTAAGATACTCTGCCACTTCCTCCATGCTGTGCCCGTCTGCCCTGATATGCCGCTCTATCCTTTTCTTTTTCCTGTCATAGATATACTTTTGCCATTTCTGTTTGAAGTTTCTTTTACTAACATGCTCTTTCCCCGCTAACAAAACGGAAGTCGGACCATCAGCATGACCAATGATCGTGATATTTTCTGCTTTCTTCATAAATCTCTCCGATCCCAAAATTTAATTTCAATCTTTGCAAACATCAATCCATGCGGTGAATCCGGAATATTTTTGCTCATTAAGAATACTAATATTTTTTATCTCGAAAAAATGTAATATATAAATGAAGTAATTTTATGGATATATTGTATCCATTTGAATATTTTTCCGGTTCGTTAAGGAAACAATTTAGTTGGTCTTCGCTTATTCCCAAATATTTTGCAACAGCAATTCTTGATACCTCTAAATAATCACATAACACGGAAACAATATCATATAAATAAGACTTGTTTTCAGTATTACAACAATACAACTGAGTTAAAAACCAGAGAACCGCATTAAGTGCATGGATGTCATTTTGACTTAACTTCTCCCTGTTATAACAACGATTAATTACATCAATAGAGGTATTTGTTACCTTACTCAAACATTCCAAAGAAAAGCCCTCAGATAAAAATTGTTCTAGTAAAGACCATATGTCTCTGACCTGCATTAACTATCAACCTTTCCTTTCTGCAAATCTCGATTTGCCGTTCTTCTATCCTTTTATCGACATATCCTGTCGGATAATAGCCTGATGATATTCCATTGATACCCATTTTTCAATCCTCCATTATTTTGCAACCCTTCTGTCAGCCAAAGACAAGCTGCTCTTTCAACTTTGAAAAAGATTATAACTTTTCCAGCTTTTCCAGAAATGTAGCATAAAACTCCCTTTCTTTCATACACGCCTGCTGAACCTCTATGCTTTTGGGAATATATACTATCGGATGCTCCAAATTATACAGTGCTTGCTTCGTCGCCTGAATTGCGGATTCTGTCGTATTACCCAAAATGTCCAAACTGTCCGCATCTCCCTCTCCCCGAAGCTGTTTGTTAAGCCTTTGCACCATCATTTGTGATATGTGGCTCAACATTCCGTTCGCCTTTATGCCCAAACCATTTGCATTTACTTCCTTCGCCGCTTCCATCCATGCGTCTTTTACATTCTGCGAAGCATTCGGAGCAATCATATCGAATGCTTTTTCATCAAAATCTGCTTCCGGCATATACCGATTCACATTTTTGCTTTCTTGGACAGCCTGTTCAGGATTAAATTGAGGAACATTATCCTGCTTATGCCTAATATCATATGGCACATTACTCATAGAATATTCAGAGCTAATCTGCATAGCGCAACGCCTCCTTTTGCTCTCTTATAAAGTCCAAGCCTTTCTCGTCACCGCTCTAAGCAATCCCAGAACTGCTTATATTTTGCATAGCCTGGTAAATTACTCATCATACATATTCCTCCTGCTTTTTTTATCTATTCAATTTATCGTCTATTCTTCCAAAAAACTATACCCCCTTGCACCGGATCCCATTTTTGGCACCAAATGACTATATTACAACATGATTACCACCTAAAACTCCCTGCCGCCACAAATAAGCACCATATCAACCATCCTTTTGGTGGCTGTTTGTGTCAAAATTTAATTTACATTTTCTCGCGACTGTGCTATGCTCTTGTAAGAAAAGGTGATTGGAATTTAGTAAAGCGCTTGGTCTTTCCAGGTCTGGTATATCTGAAACGGAAAGCGAATGCCATATTTTTATTTAGAAAGGATGATAATATGTCAAAACAGCAGAAACTTGAGTATATGATTTCCAATATTCCCGATAATAAACTGGATATTGTCCTTGCGTTCGTGGAATTTATCCTTAATCAAGAAACGGAAATCAATAACTCTTTATTGAGCGAGCCAAGTCTTGCAAAGGACTGGTTAAGCGAGGAGGAAAACGCTGCATGGGAAAATTTATAAAAGGTGATGTGGTTGTACTCCCGTTTCCGTTTACTGATTTAAGTTTTGCAAAAAAACGCCCCGCACTTATTATCGCCGATTTAAAGGGCGATGATTATATCATGCTTCAGATTACTTCAAAAAATGTTAGGGACGCTTATTCCATCTCCCTGCTGAATTCGGATTTTTTATCAGGGAGTCTTAATCAAAACAGCAATATCCGCCCAAACAAAATTTTTACTTTGGACGAAAAACTTGTGCTTTATAAGATTGGACATATAAGCACTGAAAAATTTGCGGAATGTGTAAGCCAAATACATTCTATCATTAAATAAGGGGTTGCATCACTTGGGGCAGCGACCAAAGCAGGGCGACGAAGTAAAATACCATTCAGCACAAACCGTGTGTTCAAAGCTCACTTTGAAAAATCCAGGCGAATATTTGTACTCACGCTGCTTGTTCCGGCATTTCACAAGGTTATATATTTTTCGCTGTTTAGAAAATTTCTGAGTTCCATGTTATCCAATGAAAACCATATATCCTGATGTTTATCCAAAAGACCTCCGCCCACATAATCAATCTCAAGAAACATATCCGCAATATTATCCCAGCCCCTGAATGAAAGCCTGCTTACCATTTCCCTGATCCAGTCTTTCATCTGCTGTTTATGGCTGTCCGGCACGCTCTCCGCATTATCAATCGCACTGTCCACAATATCGCAGACATTCTGCCCATCCTCCGTATAATAGCTTCCGTCCCTTTCTTCCAATTCATTCAGTTTCAGCCCGGTAAAGTCATAAACCTGTTGATACGCCTGATATTTCAAAGTCCCATCCTCTGTGATCCGGCTGCTGTTCGCTCCATCCTGCGTTGCACAATTTTTAATGTGACGATACAGATTTTTCCCGTTCTCCCCGACATTTAAAGCCGCTTCCATCCTCTGTTTTTTATCACCGTCAACACCCTCAACGGATATGTAATAGGAATACGGATCAACGGAAAACATGCATTGACTGTCCCCGTCCCACTCAATATTGCTGTCTTTTAAAATATTTCCAATCTGAGCGTTTACCATTTGTCTGTTAAAAACCGTTCTGGCTGCATCAACTGCTCCGCCGTTCACTTCAATCCCCCTGAAAAGGGAGTCTTTATACTTTACGCCTTTTATGGAACCGGTGTTTAACATCTGTTTTTCATAATTAAACGCAATCTGCCGTTCTTCGTCTGTCAGATCGCCCGCATACCATGAACAGGTTTTATCAAAATATTTCTGTTCAATATAGCTGTCCGGATCAGCGTGTGATTTCGCTATATCCGCAAGTTTTGCATATTTTTCCGTAAGCGCCGCCTTAAAAGCGTGGTAATTGTCCTGATACACATCTGCATTGTTGGCTTTGATCTCACTGCCTGCACTTTCAATCGCACTCTGATTTGCCTGTTTTGCTTTCTCTATGTATGACTGCAAATCGATGGACTTGTCAACGCTTCGGTTCTTTGAAGTTCCCTGCGCCCTGCTTGCCGCAAGCATATTTTTCGCAGCGCTGCTGATTTCGAGGACATCCCGGCACCCCGTTGTACAGGGTTTTGTCTGAATACTCTTTTTTACAGTTCTTTTCCTAAGCAGCAAATCAATGAGGGAAATGTCATTGATCTGATTTAATTTGAACATAATAATTCACCTTCTATCATATGGCTGCATACCATACCGTCCAATGCCTAAATTACTTATCATACTTGTTCCTCCTGCTTCTTTATCTATCCAACTTTATCGTCCGCCAAGCAAAGAAGCGCTGTCTGCCATCGTTTCTGTCAGAACATTTGCTTCATAGGCATTCGACGCTTTCGCCAACAGATTTTCGTTGTTCCATAACTTCAATAATCGGTTTCTTTCCTGTTCCTGCTTGACAATCTTTTCATTTAAGATTTCTTGCTGCTGCTTTTTTATCTGCGCCCTCTTTTCCAAATATTCCTCCAAAAGTTCTTTTTGTTCCTTTTTTTCGCTCCCATTTGTCTTTTTATAAAAACTGTCCCGAGAACGAGCGGAAAATTCTGAGTCATTATTGACAGACCAAGCATCCGCTCTATAATCTTTAAGAGTAGCTCCTACCGTAATCAGCAAAGAACAATCCGGCGCAGGAGCAACCGAGGCGCTCAGATCTCGCTTAATCACAGACATTACTTTTTCTCGATATTCCGGATTGTCCTTCATATTCTGAAATGCTTGCTCTGATATATTGATAGCTACATTTGCTATCGTTCTATCAACTTCCAGTTTTTCCAAATCTGCATAAAATTCCTTTTTAAAAACTGCCATTTCTTCCGCTTCTGATAACTCTTTTGAATAAGCTGTTTTCTCTGCCCCATTTGGCATTTCCGCTGTTTCCTTTTTATCGACATATCCTGTCGGATAATAGTCTGCTGATATTCCATTGACAGCCATTTCTATAAACCTCCGTTTCTTTCTGATCGGTCCCTCTGTCAGTCAGAACCGTTAAGCGCTGCCACACTCTGGCAGTGCTTTCGCTCTCTTATAAAGTCCAAGCCTTTCTCATCTCTGCTCTAAGCAATCCAAAAACTGCTTATATTTTACATAGCCAGCCAGATTCCCGGCATCATATTGCATCTGCATCATATCCCTGATAATGCCAAGCCAATCTGTTTTATCAAAATAAGAATACCCGCTGTCAGAATTGTAAATTGCATTTGCACCTGTGAAAGCGCCCTGTGCATCAGGGCATTTCCCACTATCCGCCAAATGGCTGGCATAGGCGAACATATCCAGATAATCCGCACTGTTCGGATCAACCTCTGCGACATCCACCATGCGTTCCGCTGTCACATTACCCTCTGCATCCCACGCTTTCACTTTATAAACCGGATGTGACGGATCAAAACCTTTCGGCTTGTATACGGTCACAGAACCGTTTCGATCTGCACTGGAGCCAATCGACTGCCCGTCTGCCTCGTTGGAAATGTGCAGCGCAAACGAAGTGTTTTGCGTTGCTGCGGTCTTGCCCATGTTTCCCACAAAGCTTGCGCCCGCTATATTTGCCTTATTTTTTACATTTGTATATTTTGTCTCATAATATCCTGTTGATATTCCATTGATACCCATTTTTATAAACCTCCGTTTTTTCAAATATTTTCTATCGCACTGCTGCTGTATGTGCTGATTGCACTCTCATAAGCCGCTGTCGCCGCTGACATTTGCGGCTGACTGATGAAATGATAATTTGCACCGTAAGCCTCCAAATTTATCTTTTCTTATAAGAACGAACTTTCATATTTATTTTGATAATACTCTTTATTCAGCCGTGCCTGTTTCTCACTGCGCTCTAAAGCGCTTTCCTCCATTATTTACATATACTTGGCTCTCCGCTTTCGTTTTGCCGCCTGTTCCGCCTCAAACTGCCGCATTTCTGCTTCTGTCGGACCAGTAAAGTTACCACCATGACTTGAAGCTCGAGAACGTGCGATTTCTCCATTTTCACCTAAAACGATTACTGCCATAGTTTTGTCCTCCTTGATTAAATTTATATAATTTATTTGCAAAAATAAATTATATCTGATTCACTACCGTTTTTTCCTCATACAACCTCGCAATGTCCGCTTTATGCTTATACACGCTATTCAAATAACGAGTCCTTTCATATTTTTCATCTAATAACTCTCGTTGTTCCTGCCGTTTCTGTTGCCGTTTCAACCATATCTCATTCAAATCGTCTTTGTTCTTTGCCTTACGCACAAAAAAAGTGTCCTTATGATTGGAATGTGCTTTAAAGGCTATAAATCCTGCATTGTTATCTATATAAGAAAAACCTTTATATCCACTTTCATCAATCCATGTTAAACTCACATTCCCCGGCGGCTTTGCTGCAATAGATTCTTTTTGAATAACACTAAGCATCCTATCCTTAAAATCAGAATCTTCCATCATACGTTTAAATGCTCCATCTGTTATTTGAATGGATATGTTCATACTTTTATTCCAAGGAAATGAGTTTATTTCACCCCATATTTCTTTTTTGAAATTTTCCAACTTTTCCGCATCTGACAATTCCTTTACTTCCATTGTTGATTCAACCTGCGAAGTAGTTTTTTCGTTATTTTTCACATAAGTGCTGCTTAAAACTGAACCAATTTCCATTTTGTTCTCCTCCTACTCCTTCTTTTTTATTTTATCTATTCAATTTATCGTCCATTCTTCCTAAAAACTATACCCACCCTTGCACCAGATTCCCATTTTTGACACCGAATGACTATAACATAATTGCCACCCGAAACTCCTTATCGTCACAGTCAAGCGCCATATCACCCTGATACTTCTCCACCACCGCCTTTACATTCAGCAGTCCGATCCCATGACCGTCTGTATATTCCTTCCAGACGGTATTATCTTCAATCACTACTTTTTCCAAAACCGGGTTTTTGACACACAAGATCAGCTCTCCATCTTCCATTGCCATCTTCAAAAAGATAACGGCTCTCCTTGCCCCGTCCGCAAGCACCCTTCCGCACTCCGCTATGGCGTTGTCCAACAGATTGGAGAGCAGAATCACCGTTTCCTCCTCGTCCAGCCGCAGCCCGCCCATGTCACCCACCTGAAAGGTCATTGACACGCCCTGCTCCCTCGCGGCATGAAACTTCTGGTTCAGGACGGCGTCCACCACAGGATGGTTCGTGCTGACCGACGCCATCTCCGCCGATATGCTCTCCGTCAGCCGCTCCGCCAGAGCAGCGGCGGTCTGCGCATCGCCTTTTTTCAGCAGCGCCTGCATCGTCCTGATCTGGTTATTATAATCGTGCATCTTCCTCCCCTGCCGCTCATAGAGCGCCTGCATATCCCGGTAATGGGCAAGCTGGCTCTCTTTCTTCTGCCCAGCCAGCACACTTTCCCACAGCAGATCCTCTTTTTCAAGGATTCCCTGCAGAAGCTCTATGACAAAGATATTGATAAAAATCAGCCCCGCCGACAGAAAGAGGTATACCGTCTGCACCTTTTCCTCCACACTGCCGCAGAAGAACATAAGCAGCATGGCTCCCACCGTAATCAGTGGGATCATTGAAAATTCCAGCCACTCCTTACGGGAAAGCTCCCCGTAATTGTTCCGCCCTTTCCATATTTTCCGCACGATAAAAACCACACAGAGCCTTGCCATTTTTGAGGGCAGGAGAAAAAAAGTAAGCTCATCGCTTTCGGAACCAAGCGTTTTTTCCATTTGCAGCATAAAAAAATCAGCCAGAAGCAGCAGCGAATAATTCAGCGCTGAAAAGAAGACGCACTGTTTCCATTCCGCTTCATAAAACAGCGCACAGAATGCCGTCAGGAGCAAAACGAACAGCAGCGCTTTCATTCCCATCAGAACAGGATTCCTCACAAGATACGCCAAAACAAAACCAGAAGCAAACAGAATAACATATCTGCATTTGCCCAGCCGCCCCCTGTCCTTTTTCTTCAGAAAAGTGTCTAAAAAATAGAAATGCCCCCATGTTTCGATCGCTATGATACAGGATGAAAGTATCCACCATGCCATGATCACTCCGCCCCCTTAAACAATATATACCGCCGTTTTACTTCCGCATATCTGGACTTCGGCACCGATATTTCTTTCCCTGTGGTCAGTGTCATCACATAACTGCTGATCTTTTTGATATAGCGCATATTGACCAAAAAACTCATATGTATCCTCACAAAACCATACTCCCGCAGCTCCTTTTCGATCTCGTCCAACTTTTTGTAAATCTGGAAGTTCCCGTTTTTGGTATAAAATATGTTCTTGTGCCTTGCCGTTTCAATGTAAATAATGTCGCTGACCTTCAGCCGGATATTCCCCTCCACAAAGGAAAAATCCATGACCTGCGCGTCCAGTCCCAGCTTTCTGAGCAAAGTATCCATGCACTCAGTAATGGAAGCCTCCAAATCATCCTTTACCAAGAAGCGGCTTGCCTCCACCTTGTACCCCTCCAGTGCATAACCGATATACGCCGTCACAAGCACAATACTGATTTTCGGGTGCAGGCTCTTAATCTGCGCCGCCGCATCCAGCCCGTCTGTACCCTCCATATTGATGTCCAGAAATAAAATGCTGCCATCCTGCAATTTATCCATATTCTTTAGCAGCGCTACCCCACTGTCATATTCTGTCATGTCAAAGGTCAGCCCTTTTTTCTTTTCATAATCCCGCAACAGCCGGATCAGATTTTCCCTGTCCGTTCCGCTATCGTCACATACAATGATTTCCATATTCCATCCTCACTTGTACTGCCATACTTTAATGTTTGTAAAATACCCAACATTATTATCGGCTGTTTTTCATTTGCTGCACTATGTCCATTGCACCAAATGACTATTTTCGTCACCAAATGACCACATTTCCCCATTACCCCTACATCTCACAAACACCCACAGCCAGCCATTAGAAACCGCTTGGCTATATCAGTCAGGCATACCCAGACGACAAATGGGGATTTTCTTATACAATGATAGAACACCAGAGGTTGATTTGCCACGGAAGGCAAATCAAGGCGCACGGAGCCATGGATGGCGACTTGCGCCGACCTCGTCCGCCTTAGAACACCTAAATTTCATTGTATTAGAAAATCCCCATTTGTCGTCTCAGCGTATGCAGGACTGATATAGCCAAGCGGTTTCGCCCCCAGGGCTATCACCACCAAACACTCTCGCCCCTACAATCCACCTCTAAATCTCCACCCTCATAAAACTCTTCTTCCCTTTCTTAACAATAAACTCACCCTCAAACGCACTCCTCCCAAACACAGCCTTCACATCCGTAACCTTCTCCCCATTCACAGACACTCCGCCCTGCTCCACAGCGCGCCTAGCCTCAGACTTGGAAGCCGTCATCCCAGCCTTAACCATAATCGACAGAATATCAATATTCCCATCCGCAAAATCATCATCCGAAAGCACAGTCCTAGGCATATTCTCACTGTTACCGCCCCCCGCAAACAGCGCAGCAGCAGCAGCCTTAGCCTTGTCAGCTTCCTCCGCGCCATGCACAAGCTTAGTCAGCTCATACGCCAAAATCTCCTTCGCCTTGTTGAGCTCACTGCCCTGCCAGCTCTCCATCGCCTCAATCTCCTCAAGCGGCAGGAAAGTAAGCATCTTCAGGCACTTTATGACATCGGCGTCAGCTACATTCCTCCAGTACTGGAAAAACTCATATGGAGAAGTCTTCCCAGCATCAAGCCATACCGCGCCTGACTCAGTCTTGCCCATCTTTTTACCCTCAGAGTTAAGCAGCAGATTGATTGTCATAGCATATGCATCTTTTCCAAGCTTGCGGCGGATAAGTTCAGTACCACCAAGCATATTGCTCCACTGGTCGTCGCCGCCAAACTGCATGTTACAACCGTATCTCTTAAATAGCTCCATAAAGTCATAGCTCTGCATAATCATGTAGTTGAACTCCAAAAAGCTAAGCCCCCTCTCCATTCTCTGCTTGTAGCACTCCGCCGTCAGCATTCTGTTCACGCTGAAATGCGGTCCCACCTCGCGCAGAAGGTCAATATAGTTCAAATTCAAAAGCCAGTCGCCATTATTTACCATTATCGCCTTGTCCTCGCCAAACTCAATAAAACGGCTCATCTGCATTTTAAAGCACTCAATATTGTGGTTGATGTCCTCTTTCGTAAGCATTTTCCTCATATCAGTTTTTCCCGACGGGTCGCCTATCATGCCAGTACCACCTCCAAGCAGCGCTATAGGCTTGTTGCCTCCCATCTGCAGGCGCTTCATCAAGCACAGCGCCATAAAATGCCCTACATGCAGACTGTCCGCCGTCGGATCAAAGCCGATATAAAATACCGCCTTCCCCGCATTAATGAGCTCCCTGATTTCCTTTTCGTCCGTCACCTGGGCTATAAGCCCCCTTGCGACAAGTTCGTCATACAATTCCATAATTTTTCTCCTTTCCATACGTTAAATTGCGGCAGCAATAGAAAACACTCTCTGCGAATTTCCTATCGCCATAAATAAAAAATCCCCGTCCCTTGAATCAATCAAAGGACGAGGTTAATACCGCGTGTTACCACCTTTTTTCGCATACTGCTCACGCAAATATGCCTCATTAAGTACGGGATTAGACGCTTGCGCCAAATCCGATACTCTCCCGATATAACGTCCGGGTATACGTCACAGCCTACTCTTATCTCATCATCACATTCAAAAATACAACGAAATAATTTTAGTGTGCGACTCCAAGATGTATTCACCCCTGCTATCCCCTGCGCCTCTCATCAACCGGCAACTTTCTGTAGGTTCTATGCAAAAGCTACTTATTCCTTTCACAGCCTTTTATCCTTTTCATTTATAAAGCGATTATAGCCGTTTATAACCATTTTGTCAAATGTTTTTTTGAAATATGTCAGTTGAAATATATCATACCCGAAGCCACTCCGAAAGCAGCTTCCCAAAATATTCATACTCTACAAGCGAATTGGCAGCCTCATCGCTTATGTCATAGTAATATTTGCCGCTTTTGGGCTCGAGGGAAAGACTGTCAAGCGGAAAGCCCACTTTCCTGATGCGATGCGGCGTACTCGTTATGATAAAACGCTCTCCCCACAGCCTTTCATCCGCGCTCTCGTAAATATGTTCTTTGTCCGCGATAAAGCATATGCCATTCATATATCGGGCTGTTATGTCCCCAAAACGCCTTACCAGACCGCCATAATATTCAATCATCTCGTCATCTGTTAAGTATCTGCCGTTTACTGTCCTCACATGTATACCAGGCTGCAGCTCATCGGGAAGCCCCTCAAGCAAAAGCCCTGAATCGCACGAAAATACCGGCATTTTATAATGCTCATAGTATATATGCGCCTTCTGGCGGGCATTTTCCAATACCGTTTTACCGTCTTCAGGAGCAGGCGGTACCTCGCCCTCCATATCCTTTAAACCCACTATATCTATCCCAATGGTTTTCAAATAATCACGCATGTGTATGAATTTCGACGGATTACCCGTACCATATAATATTTTCATGAACCGCACATCCTCCTTACCGGCACATTATATAATAGGCATTTGCGAAACGCGGCGTCCTTTGCCGCCTTAGAGTCCCTTAATGTTTTGCACACAATGCACAAACCAATTATTACACATCATTTCTTTACAATTTTATTATATAAATCATTTGCAATTTCTACACATACCCATTAAAAATATGCCATGACATTATCTTTGTGCATATTTGTAATTTCTGTTTGTACATTATGCCTCAAATATATCAAGACACCTTGTCCTTTTTTTGACAATATAGAGCAAAAACGCACCAAGACAGCTTCCAAAAAAATTAAGAATTACATCATCAATATCTGTCTTTCTTTCTATAAAAAGCTGCGCCGTTTCTATAAACAGAGTAAGCATCAAGGAATGAAAAATGATTTTTGGTATTGAGCGGTTTTTCCTCCAAAACATTGAAAGTCCAAATCCCCAAGGCATAAACATGACTATATTGCCTACTATATTTATCATAAAATCTTCAAATTCAAAATATTTGAAATATGGAATTATCGTCGAAAACGGGCGAAGATTTATTTTCCCTTTTGTGCATATTCTATTCCATGCACGCGCAATCATCACCGACGGTGCCCGATAGTCACCCTCCAGCGTCAATACGAGCAGACCACACATAAACAATATAAACACCGCAAGAGCCGCCTCCCTTTTATGCGGTCGTTTCCAAGGTCTGCGGATTATCAGATAAAACGGCAGAATAATGACGGCTGTTATTACAAGCCTTAAAATATAATGCAGCATAAGTCGCCTTTCTTTATCATAAAATTTTGCAACATTTTATATATTTCTCAATATTTTTTAATGCACATTATGCCATGCATCAGAGCTGTTCATGCTTAGGAAAGCTTCTAAATACTATCCTGTTGCCGTCGGGGTCGGCAAAAGTCATATTTTTAGCGCCCCAAGGCCTTACCGTGGGCGGTTTAATAATTTCCGCCCCAAGCGTTTTCAGGCGCTCGTACTCTACATCCACGTCATCAACCGTAAAAGCTATGCTGATATTTGAACCGCCAAGGCTCTTGCCGTTGCCGTCGTTATATATCGTAAAATTCGTATCTTCATTTATGATATACTGATGCACCGTATCATTGCTGCCGTTGTCAACTCCAAACAACTCCTTATAAAAATTCGCAAGCCGCACCACATCATTTGTATGCAGACATACCTCACCTATTTTCATTTGACATTCTCTTCCTTTTATTCTCCTCGTTCATATTTACCAGCTTCATGCTCTCCATATCAAGCCGCCTGTAAAAGCAGTTATTCGCCACACCATTATATGATGTGTGGCAGATATTCCCCTTTAGCGGCCGCGCCTTGTATACCAATGAATTTTGTTCGCAATTTACGAATATATCCACAAGCTCAAACTCGTTTCCCGAGGTTTTACCCTTATGCCACAATTCATTGCGGGATGTGCTCCACAACACTACGCGCCGCAGGCTTATTGACTTAAGCAGTGCCTCCTCGTTAGTGTAAGCAATCAATATGACCTCGTTTGTATCCGCATTCTGCACGGCGATAGGTATAACCTCCTGCCCTGCCATTGATGCGATTTTTTTGAAATCAAGCTTTAACTCGTCCGTTTCTTCTATATATCCCATTTTTCCTCTTTTCTATGCCGTATTTATTAAACCTGTACCGGCAGCGAATGCGGCGCAGACAAAAATATTATACCAGCATCATAAACGCTCCCAAATTTCCTCTTTTCCCTTTGCTCGCCCTATGGCTGAACAAAAGTTTTGAATTACAGCAGGTACAAACATCCGTTATCTCGATATTTTCATTCGGCACGCCCGCATCGCGGAATACGCGGAAATTGGCGTACCAGAGATTAAGCTGATATTTGCCGTTTGTCTTTTTGTATGACAGACAATCCTCAATATCCTTATCGGTAATATGAGATTTATAACGCGCGAGGTATTCCACTGCTTTGTCATCATCACGCTTAAAGCCGCCTAAAAACGCCTCCGCCACATCAGCGTCCACCTCGTAGCACGATTGGCATATTGACGGGGCTATCGCCGCTTTCACATCTTTCGGCGTTGTGCCATACGCTTTTGACATCGCCTCAAGCGTTGCCTGCCCCATTTTTCCCACCGTGCCGCGCCAACCCGAATGTGAGAGTCCTATCGCCTTATTGCGCGTGTCCACAATAAAGAGCGGCACGCAATCGGCGTAAAATGTTGCAAGCACTATTCCCCGCTCATTCGTAATCAATCCGTCCGTATCACTGTAATCGCGTTCCTTTGTCACGCCTTTTCCCTTGTCATCGGCTGTCACCATACGCACGTTTGTGGTGTGCGTCTGCACCGAGCAAACTATATCGTCCGGAGTTTTCCCGAATACTGCCGCCGCCCTGCGGAAATTCTCGTCAACACATTCCTTTTTATCGCCGCGCGTGTAGCTGAAATTGAGAGTTGAAAAACAGTCCCCGCTCACGCCGCCGTTTCTGGTGGTAAACATATGCTTAACAATGCCCGTTCTTTCCAGGCTGTCAAACGTAAAATATTCAATGCCGCTATCCGATCCACGGTCCGCGCCGCCATATTTTATTTTGCAGACTTCATTTGCGCCGTATCGTTTAATCCGACTTTTCATCAAATTTCTCCACTTTCAATATTTTCGCCAATTATAAAATTTTATTTCATAATTTAACTAAAATATACAGAATATCCGTTTTTATGAATTTAATCAAAGTTTATGGATATTTATCTGTAAATATGTTCAAACGCGTTTTTATACCATTTCAATTCATTGCCGCATATTGCGATGACATCATACCGCACGGGCTCAAAGTCGCCTATTTTGTGCGACATTCTGTAATAATCCGCCACCCTGCAGATTTTTCTCTGCTTACCGTAATTCACCGCCTCCTCGGGATTGCCTTTCAAGTTGTCTTTTCGATATTTGACCTCAAAAAACACGAGATATTCCGCATCCTTGCCGATAACGTCAATCTCGCCCTGACGATTTCTGTAATTGCTTTCGAGGATATGGACGCCTTGTTTTTCTAAGTACTCAAGCGCCTTTTGCTCGTATTCCGCGCCCTTTTTTCTTGTATTCACTGCTTCTGCCTTTCCTGATACGCCTTAACCTTTGACTTAATCTTATCCATACTGTCCACGAACATAAGGATTTCGGCAACCACCTCGTACAGCTCGGGCGGTATCATATCGCCTATCTGCAGCTTTGAGAGGGTATCGGCAAGCTTGTCGTCTCTGTGGATTGGCACGTCTGCCTGCTTTGCATGCTCTATGATTTTTTCCGCGAGCGCGCCGCGTCCTATCGCCACTACCTTAGGCGCGCTGTCTTCAGGATTGTATTCCAGAGCTACCGCCTGTTTTACCTTTTTATTTTCCTCTGCCATTTAGCGCCCACTCCTTTTACGTTCTCATATCAAAGGTTTGATAACTGAGCGAAACCGCACCGCCGCCTGCCTGCTCCTCTATGTGCTCAATAACTGTCTTGTCCTCATCGCGAGGCTGTATCATATGCTTGCAATTATATCCTTTTTTTGCAAGCCGCTGTACAAGCTCACCGATATGCTCCTCCATAAGTCCCATCGAATCCTCCGGCAAGTAAAATTTGGTGAGCACTTCGTTTTTTTCAGTCTGGAGTGCAATGCTGACATCAATGCCGCCGAGATTTTCCATGTCAAGATGAAGAAAAGCCGTAAGCATGCCATCCCTGCGGGCAAGATTTTTCTTGTTCGTATATACGTATAAATCGCCATGAGCCTGCGAGTTTGTAAATTTTAGCGGTAGCTGCACATAAGTGTAAAGCTGATTCATCTGGTTCATAAATTCCACATTTTCATGAATATTGGCCGCCGCCTTGCTTTGAAACGCTCCCGCCTCACTGCCGTCACCGCCTGCCGCTGCCTCGTTCATAAGCTGCGCAAGTTTTCCGCTCTGGCGCGCAAGCTTTTCGTAAAATTCCTGAACCTTGCCATCCTCCACAAGCTCATTTGGCGCGATTGTCCACTGCCTTTGAAGTCCGTTCTTTACCAGCGCCCTAAAAGATTCCGAGCTGAAAATGTCATTTTTAATCTGCGATGTAAGGTTTTTTGAAATTGATGAATCCGACAGAAAGCTTTTTATATCCTTTAGGTCTATTCTTCCTTCTTTCATATAATTTATTATTTTGTCGGAAATCTCCTTGCCGTTCAGACCGCCAAGCTGGCGCACTTCCGTCTCTGTCAGCGGCATTGACGCCTTATGTCCTGTGCCATCTTCATTCGGTCGGATATTCTGTGTCAAACTGTCTGTTTTCCCGTCTATGCTATCGCTGTCTGATGCCTGCGCGCCGTAACCGTCATTTATCTTGTCTTTGCCTGGCATTATTTCATTGTTCGCTGCCGCTGCGTTCTGCTGAACCTGACCGCCTTTTACCGCTCCCTGCAAAGGTTCATTGACTGACACGCTCTTGTCACCCAATTGCCCGTCCAACACCTGACCCTCGCCTGCCGCCTGATTGGCTTTTGCCGTTTCACTGCCTGTCAGTTGCCCGTCTTCCGCCTGCTCTTTACCTGCGGCGGCAACATCGCCCGACATCTGCGCGTCCTGCACCGTCTGTGCCTCTCCGTCTTCCGTAAGCAGATTTATTATCTGCTCCATATATTTTCCTGCGTTCTCAACGCCTGCGCTTATCGCGCCATTGGCTCCCTCGTAAGCCGCCGTCCCGCTCTCCCCGTTTGCAAGCGCGTCATAAAGCTTCATTATTTCCTCCGAAGCGTCTTTTATGCCGTCAAGGAGCCTATGCTCTAAATTCTGATAATTCTCATACTGCGAAAGATTAGCATCCGTCACAGGAAGCTGAAGCTTGACAAGCTTGATAATATTATCCAGACTTTCAGCGGGGTGCTGCAGCGCAAGCCTGTTAAATGTCATAAGCGTATTTTTATTTATCGACATTCCATTTTCTATGAGCTTTGCCACCAGCTGCAGATTTCTCTCGTTTATGGCAAGGTTTGCCGCTTTCAACGCCGCCGCGCCTACTCTCTGCATCTGGACATTGCCGTCCGGTACAGGCTTTAACACTATCTTATTGTCCTTGTTGGACTTTACCTGCAAATTCAGTACCTGCCCTATCGCTACCTGTACATCGCGCTCAAGCCTCGCCGCCATATATTGACCGTTTGTAAGCAAAATCTGCACGTCTTCGCCGTTCACTGACACAATTTCACCCTTGAAAGAATCGCCTTCCTTTAGCTGCGTGACATCCGCACTCTGCTGATTGGAGCCTCCTGACGCGTTGCCGGTTCCCTGAGTTCCCGACGGCTGGCGCTGAACCGACTCCCGGTTCGGCATTGAAAGATTATTGGAATAGCCTGATAAAAAGCTGTCCATGGGCTCACCCCCTGATTTATGTGCTTCCTAACAGTTTACATATTTTTAATAAAGGTCTTCCTATGTATCGGCACAGACCCATATTTCTTTAGCGCCTCTATATGCGCCGCGACGCCATAGCCCTTATTTTCCGCGAAATGATATTCCGGATAGCGCTTGTCATATTCCAGCATAAGCCTGTCACGCGTCACCTTCGCGACAATGCTTGCCGCGGCTATCGACACGCTCTTTGCGTCACCTTTGATAATGGATACCTGCAAAATGTCCATATTTGGAATTTTAACCGCATCATTTAATAATATATCGGGTTTTTTGCTCAATTTGCTGATAGCCTCGCGCATAGCTTCATATGTCGCCTGCAGGATATTTATCTCGTCTATGCGCTCATTTGAGGCATATCCTACTCCTACAGCTATCGCTTCACGCATAATTATATCATACAGTTCCTCGCGTTTTTTTTCACTAAGCTGCTTTGAATCGTTTAAATACAGTATCTCGCAATCCTTTGGAAGTATCACTGCGCCCGCCACTACAGGTCCTGCAAACGGTCCCCTTCCCGCCTCATCAACACCGCATATATATTCGTATTGTGAATACTGTTTTTCATATGCTTTCATAAGCTCTATTCTCTGCCGTTCCTTTTCATAGTCCGCAATAAGCTTGTCCGCCCTTGCCACGAGCTTCTGTACGCTGCCGCGTCCATCATTTCTGTATGTTTCTGCAAAAAGCGGCAGCTCACTGATGTCTGCTGCCGTAAATTCATTTTTTATGTCGCTGATTTTTTTCTCCATATATCCTCCAATTTATGCCGCATCCGCTTATCCGTGCTTCAATATGCCAAATTTTGACAACGGCCAGATACGTATGAATGCCCGTCCTATAATGTCCCTCCTGTGTATGTTTCCTACCGCAGGATCCCGGCTATCCGAACTGTTGTTCCTATTGTCGCCCATGACAAAGTATTCGTCCGCGCCAAGCTTTATCGCCTCTGACGCCCGCCCGGGATCCCGTATGACTTCCTTGCCGTAATTTTCTTCAAGCGGCTTGCCGTCTATATAAATCGTACCGTCATCATCAATCTGCACTGTCTCGCCCGGCATGCCTATAATGCGCTTTATGTAGTATTTTTCTTTGTCATATTGAAACGGAAATACTATGATGTCAAAACGCTTAGGGTCTTTTATCCTATATGAAATTTTGTCCACTATAAGCTGGTCCTCATTGCTGAGCGTCGTTTCCATACTGCTGCCGCTTACCTGCGTCCTCTGCCCTACAAATGTCACTATCAGATACGCTCCAAGCAGAACCAAAAGCAGATATACGCTCGTACTTAATATTTCCTTTAATATACCTTTCATTTTAATCCCCCATGCCTCTTTAATGGTTCAGTATAAATATGAAAACACTACCGCGTTACTTATCACATTTTTCTAAAGTAATTCTTCCAAGCCGCCCACTCCTGAAATCGTCAATGATTATTGCCGATGCCTTCATAATGTCGGGAGCCTCGCCTTTCAGAAAGCACCTGCGGCTTATGCACACCGACTTGATTATGTCGTATGCCTCAGCTATGTTCTCTGTGCTTATATCATACCGCTCATCTATAAGGCCTTTATATTCGCTTTGCAAAAACTTAATCAGGTCGCACGCAAGTTCATCCGCATTTATTATATCATCATTTATCGAACCGATAAACGCCAAATTCATTCCCACTTGGGCATCTTCAAATTTAGGCCACAAAATGCCCGGAGTGTCAAGCAATTCCACGTTTTTGTTGAGCCTAATCCACTGCTTGCCCTTTGTAACGCCCGGCTTATTGCCTGTCTTTGTGCATGCCTTTCCGGCATACGTATTTATAAAAGTAGACTTGCCGACATTTGGTATGCCCGCAACCATGGCGCGAACCGGTCGATTTATAATTCCCCGTTTTCTGTCACGCTCTATCTTCTCCCTGCATGCCTCCTGTACCGCACTGTTAATCGCCTTGATGCCCGCACCTGTTTTTGAGTTTATCTCTACAGCCTGAAAACCTTGACTTTTAAAGTATTCAAGCCACTGCTTATTTCTGTATGCGTCCGCCAAATCAGACTTGTTTAGCAGTATAAGCCTTGATTTGTTCTTTCCCAGCTCATCTATATCAGGATTGCGGCTGCTGAGCGGCGCTCTCGCATCCACCAGCTCTATAATCAAGTCTATAAGCTTAATATCCTCCTGCATCATACGCTTAGCCTTAGTCATATGCCCCGGATACCATTGATAATTGGCCATACTGCTTTCGTCCCTTTCTGCTTTTGACTACCCGAGCCGCAAAATATGCTCTATTTTACCAAGCCTATGCTGCTGTCCCCGGCTGCCATCTTAAACCATGCCTTTCCTATTATGTACTCTTTTTTGATACTGCCAATATTTGCCGAGCGGCTGTCCTCGCTGTTGTTGCAGTTATCACCTATCACAAAATATTCGTCATCCTCCAGCGTAAGCTCATTTTCCAATATTCCCGCCTCGGCTATCCTGTCATTAAAATATATTTCCTGCGGCTCGCCGTTTACATATAGCACGCCGTTTTTGATTTGCAAAGTATCTCCCGGCACTCCCGCCACCCGCTTCACGTAATAATGCGACTTTTCGTTGCCGTTCGGCAAAAATACCACGACGTCGCCCGCTTTGGGGTCCGATATCTTGTATACGAGCCTGTTCAAGAATATTGACTGTCCATTGTACATCCTTGGCTCCATGGACGCGCCAATGACGCTTATCTTCATGCCGACACAATAAACAGTCACAACTGCCACAAGCATTGACGCAAATATCCAGAATATCCAGCTTATAATCTCTCTCACGAGCGCCATATTCATTTTTTTCTTTTTTTGATAAAAAGAAAGCCCTCTTTTTTTCGCCATCAAAATTGCCCTTTACAAAAAACGGAGCCTTGTTAAAGCCCCGTTTTGTCACGAAATAATTATTATTTAACTACTTCACTTCTTTAACCCTTGCACTCTTGCCAACGCGTTTTCTTAAGTAGTTAAGCTTAGCGCGTCTAACCTTGCCTCGTCTTACAACCTCTACCTTTTCTACATTAGGTGAATGCAAAGGCCATGTTCTCTCTACACCGATACCATTTGAAATCTTTCTTACAGTGAAAGTAGCCCTGTTGCTGCCGCCCTGCATCTTTAACACGATGCCTTCAAAAATCTGGATTCGCTCGCGATTACCCTCTTTAATCTTGGCATATACCTTGACGGTATCGCCTACGTTGAACTTGTCAACGGATTCTTTCATCTGCTCCTGCTCGATTTCTTTGATTAATTCATACATTGTAAATTTGCCTCCTTAATTGTTTCGACGTTCTTAATACATTAGTTTACCGTACCAGAGGACCATCTTTTATTCGCAACATTAATAACTTACCACACTTTGCGCCTTATTGCAAGCGTTTTTGAAAATTATTCAAAATTATTAAAAATTATTCAATATACTTTTCGTACATATCGGGACGTCGCTGCCGCGTGCGCTCAATGGCCTGCTCATTGCGCCATTTCTCGATATTTGCATGATGTCCGCTCAGCAGCACTTGCGGAACGCGCCTGCCATGCCACTCCTCGGGACGTGAATACTGCGGGTACTCCAAAAGGCCGTTTGAATGTGATTCAGTCTGCGCCGATTCGTCATTACTCAACACTCCGTTCACAAGCCTTGATACCGCGTCTATAATTACCATAGCAGGCAGTTCTCCTCCCGTAAGGACATAATCGCCTATCGAAATATAATCAGTAACTATCTCCTCCAGAACCCGTTCATCAACGCCCTCGTAATGACCGCATAGAAATATAAGGTCCTCCTCCTTTGAAAGCTCGACCGCCTTTTTTTGGCTGAAAAGCTCACCCTGCGGCGTGACGTATATCACTCTGGGGCTGCTGTTGTGTGTGCTTTCTGCATTATCTACGCCCTCTGCACTGCCTACGCTGCTTTCATTATCTGTGGAATTTTCTTTTTTCCCTGCGCTTGATTTTCGCGCGTCTATATTGTCCATAACGGCTTTATAGCAGTCATATATAGGCTGTGCCTGCATGAGCATTCCCGCACCGCCGCCATATGGATAATCGTCAACTCTATTGTGCTTGTCAAGCGTATAGTCACGTATATTGAATGCCTCGACAGTAATTATACCATTTTCCTCCGCTCTCCCGATAATGCTTGTATGCAGGCCGTCAAGCACCATCTGCGGGAATAAAGTCATAATGTGAAAATGCATGGCGCCTCCCGCTACAAAAGCCCGTCCAAAATATGGACTTTCATCCTTTTGTTTTCTATATCGACATCAAGAATACACTGCTTGATAGCAGGCAAAAGCAGCTCCTGTGAATTTTCAAGTTCTATTGAGTACACGTCATTTGCTCCCGTCTCAATCACGTCTTTCAATACGCCAAGCTTTTTGTCTTCCTCGTCAAAGACATCAATGCCGATTAAATCCGCTATGAAATACTCATCCTTTTTCAGCTTTACCGCATTTTCACGCGTGACGTACAGGCTTTTTCCGATATTTCTTTCTATATCGTTTATATTGTCAATGCCCTTGAATTTAAGAATGACAAGATTTTTAAAAAACCGCACTCCCTCTATCTCAAGCGTAAGCTTTTCCTTGCCTGTATCAAGAATTACCTCTTTAAGCTTTTTAAAGCGGCGCACATCGTCAGTCGTTGGAAAAACCTTGACTTCTCCGCGAAGTCCATGCGTCTTTGTGATTATCCCTACCTGTAATAAATCCTCCATTATGCAAGCCTTTCTCTCTTTCCATCAGGCAATTGTAAAAAATTCCCCATAATAAATGAATTAAGCAAACTTCCACAAATGCACATAAATAACCGAAATATTGTCATAAATAAGAAAAAACAAGGTGTTTCCTAAATCTAAGAAACACCCTTGCCTTTATATAATCTCAACATCAACCCTGATATTATCCTTGGAAGATGCCGCTTTGACAACAGAACGTATTGCTTTCGCAATCCTGCCCTGCTTGCCGATTACCTTACCCATATCGGACGATGCCACGTGCAGCTCTATGGTAATGTTTTTACCGCTGCCCTTTTCTGTAACGACAACTTCATCAGGGTTATCTACTAAAGCTTTGGCTATAACCTCGACTAATTCTCTCATTATTTACCTCATTTCTATGCTGCTCTTGCGCATCATTTAAAGTCCTATTTCTCAATGCCTGCTGCCTTAAAAATCTTAGCTACGGTATCGGTAGGCTGCGCGCCGTTGGCAAGCCATTTCTTTGCAAGTTCCTCGTTTACCTTGAATTCGCTTGGGTCTGTGTTGGGATTGTACGTACCAATCTCCTCGATAAACTTTCCGTCTCTGGGCGACCTTGAATCTGCTACAATGATTCTATAAAAGGGCGCCTTCTTCTTACCTAACCTTGTCAATCTGATTTTTACTGCCATTTTTTTCACCTCATAATCTTTCTTTGAAATTTTATTTTATGTCAAACGCAAATTTTAACTGCGTCTGCCTGCATCTGCTAAAAAGGGAGCTTAAAACGTCCTTTTTTGCCTCCCAAGCCTCCCATCATATTCGGAAGCTGCTTCATCATCTTTTGCGACTGCTCAAACTGCTTGATGAAGCGGTTCACTACCGCAATGTCAACACCCGCTCCATTCGCTATACGGTGCTTTCTGCTCGGATTTAGGAGTTTCGGGTCTTTGCGCTCGGCAGGCGTCATGGACAGGACTATTGCCTCCATACGCGCAAGCTGCTTGTCGTCTACCGCCGCCTCAATATCGCTTGTCTTAATCCCCATGCCCGGCATCATACCCAGAATGCTTGACAGACCACCAAGCTTTTTCATCTGGCTCATGCTTTCGAGGTAATCTTCAAAGTCAAACTTGCCTTTTTTGAGACGCGATGCCATCTCCTTTTCTTTCTCGGCATCCATCTCAAGATTTGCCTCAGCCACCTTGTCTATGAGAGTGAGCACATCGCCCATTCCCAATATGCGGTTTGCCATCCTGTCGGGATAAAACTGCTCTATGTCAGTAAGCTTCTCGCCTGTGCTGACAAAAATAATCGGCTTGCCCGTAACCGCCTTGACCGAAAGTGCCGCACCACCTCTCGTATCTCCGTCCATTTTGGAAAGAATAACGCCGTCAACGCCTATCCTCGTGTCGAACTCCTGCGCCACGTTTACCGCGTCCTGACCTGTCATGGCGTCGACCACGAGCAAAGTCTGATGTACTGTGACGTTTTCCTTTATCTCCTGCAGCTCACGCATCATATCCTCATCGATATGCAAGCGTCCTGCGGTATCTATGATTACAATGTTGTTGTTATTTTTAGCGGCATGCTCCAGCGATGCCTTTACTATATCAACGGGCTTGTGGCTCGTGCCCATTGAAAAGAAATCCACTTCCTGCTTCTGCGCATTGAGCGAGAGCTGCTCTATGGCGGCGGGTCTGTAGATATCGCACGCGACCAAAAGCGGCTTTTTGCCCTTTAGTTTAAGCTTGCCTGCGATTTTTGCCGTCGCTGTAGTCTTGCCCGCACCCTGAAGTCCACACATCATAATGACCGTCGTAGCCTTGCCGGGCTGCAATTCCAACTCCGTCGTCTCCGAACCCATGAGCGAAACCATTTCTTCGTTCACTATCTTGATAACCATCTGGCCGGGGTTGAGCCCGTTCATCACGTCAGCGCCTATAGCCCGCTCCTCTACCGACTTGACAAACTGCTTGACTACCTTAAAATTGACGTCCGCCTCCAAAAGCGCCATTTTGACCTCTTTCAGAGCAAGCTTTACGTCCGCCTCCGTCAAGCGTCCCTTGCTTCGCAAATTTTTAAATACATTCTGCAGCTTATCCGTTAAACTTTCAAACGCCATTAAATCAAAGCTCCTCTATTATCTCCTCCGACAGACGCCTTATTTCATCGCTGTCTGTCATCCTACTGATTTTGTCAACTTTTGTCCTTATTCTTGTAAACTTCCCTACAAGATGAAGCTTATCCTCGTAGTCATTTAAAATCTTGTCGCACCGCTTTATAAGGTCATGCACGCCCTGCCTGCTTATCCCCTGCTCATCCGCTATCTCGCCAAGCGACAGGTCGTTGAATACGGCATCCTCATAAATCTTCTTTTGATGTTGTGTCAAAAGCTCACCGTAAAAATCGTAAAGCATCCCTCTGTACTCGATTTTTTCAAGCTCAGGATTTTTTCCAAGCAGGTTTTCAGTATTGGAATTATTTTTAACAGGCTCCGCTTTCACGATTTACCTCCACGCTGACTTTGAGATTCCGTTTGGCAGAATTTCAAAATTCTGTGAGAAATGCCTGTCTTTGGCATTTTTCTAAACATTTAGGGGAGTCTTTGGCAGCGTTATTGGCTGCTTTAGAGAGCCTTAATGTTTTGCGACTATACAAGAATACTACATAACGAGGCGGGTGTCAAGTATTTTTTCTTTACGAACTTTTGTTCGTGTTTGTTCGTCTTGCGTTAGCTTATTTCAAGCCGCTGTGTAATTAACTCAAATACCACAGGCAAGCGGTTTATGCCTTTTTATGGGTTAATGCATTGATTTTTCAAAGATTAACACACCATACGGTGTGGGAAATTTGAATAAATTAATTATCTTACCAATAAAGCAACTGTCTTATTTCATCAGATATTCTCAATAATCTTTTCCATTCCTCAGAGGTTCTTACTGCTTCAACGCTAAGTAACTCTGCATTTTTTTCTAATTGCAAAAACAAATTTCTTAATTCTATGCTTTTTTCTAGTATCTCATTATCAATCATGCCTTCATCCAAGAAAAGATTTAATGTATCCTCATAAAGAAAACTAATAACATCTATCGAAAATTCTTCAAAAAGATTATGTTTTACTGTATCATCACTTTCCGTCAATAAATAACTCCCACATTCTTGTATTGTTCTTTTAAAGTTTTCATACTTTTCTTCTAATGAAATCATTATCCCATCACCTAATCATATTATAGTTGGCTCTATGTTTTCCTATTGATGATTAGCCTTTTTTCTGCGCATAACAGTAAAAACAATGATTATTATTGAAAGCGCTGAGATAGCCGCGCCTGCCCTTATGCCTGGAGTTATATAATGAAACTCTATATTATGTTCTCCTGCTACCACATCTATGCCTATAAATAAATCATTTACGCGATAGATATCCACATTTTTTCCATCTATCTTTGCATGCCAACCTATGGAGTAGGGAAACGCAAGGCAGAGCATTTTATTCTTGTCAAAATCGACATTTCCCTTGACACTATTTGTTTCTACCGCAAACTTGCCTTTTGTGTCCTTACTCAGCTCATCCGTGTATTTTTCATAATTAGTAAAATCATAATACATAAGCTTCAGCTCGGCTCTGTCCAAGTCAGCATCACTGCCAACGGTTATGTCCGCCTCTATTATCTTATCTGTTTCTGCCGCGCCCAGATTTATCGTAATCGGAGATGTTGGGCGGATACTTTTCGCATATTCAACATCTGTTTTTAGTTTCACATTTGAAAACACACCAACAGGAGTATTAAAAACAAGATAATTTTCGCAGCCTGCCTTAACTCTTGCAGAAAGAGTTATTACATCTCCCGCCATTACTTTTATTATATCACCTTCTAAAACTTCTCCTTGTGCATTTTTTAATATATATTCACCTTCATGCATAAAATCCTCATATTTTTCGGTTTCATCAAGCGTGCCGTCATAGTTTTCCACAGCTGCCGCCTGAAGCATCACCTGCTGCTTGTCCAATTTTTGAATTTTATGCCATGCCTCCTCATTATACACCTTTTCATATGCATAAACTATCGGCAGCGCATATTTATTTTCATAAAGCCGCCACTCTCCATCATCCGTGGACTTAACATATTCAAATCCATACGGAGTAAGCGCTGCAAATTCTGGACGCACCACAAAATATTTTACGCTGCTCATAGTTTCAATGACAGCGCGCTGATCCATCCCATGGCTATTATGTCCCGTATCTGACATTCCCCATTTTTCAAACGCCGAAGCATAGCTGTTATTTTGTATGCTTACATACTCCATAACTCCGTTAAAGCCCTGATACAATGAAAGATTTTTTCGGATTTTAGGCTCCGCAAATGCCCTCTCGTTGTCTATTCTGTAAAAATCAGAATCCTGTTCATTCCCTAAAAGCTCCTCCACAGCATTTCTTTCATACAAAATTGTTATTTCCCTGTCGCGGGCAATCACCTTCCAATTAGCGCATACTGTTATATACACTAATATAAACGTTAAAAATTTTCCTATTTTTTCTTTTTTTAATTTCCCTGACAACGGCATGATGATTACTATAGCAATCAGTATTATTCCATATGCCTTTATTGTCTGTCCAAATCTCTCATGCTCCAATATGCCTTCAAGCTTTGCGTATATGCCTAATCCGCCATACAATAAAACTACGCCGCCTTTTTGGATAATCGACAACTCACCCAGCTCATCCCACAAGCTTACGGTCAAATATGCTATGTACATATCCAATACCAGCTCCCAACGCTCATAGCACTCGCCAAAACCTGACATTACACAGCTTACCAAAGGAATTATCGCTGTTATAAATAACAACGCTATGTTAATTTTTTCTCTTTTTTTATTCTTCGCAAGCAAAACACATACAATTATTATAACACCGATTGTACATACCGCCAACTCCTGATCGGAATCATAGGATGGCAAAAACATATTTATTAACAAATTCCGTATCTCTGTCCATGGCATCATAAATTCCAGACCAGACTTTATTCCTGCCCTGTCGCTTCCCAAAAATCCCACAATGCCTGGTATGAATATTATTGCCGATACTCCTAAGCCAAGCAGATACTCCGCTATTAGCTCACATATTTTTAACAGTGCCTTCTTTAACTTCTCCCTTCTCTGCAAGAGCCTGTAGATTACATACACAGCCAGGGAAACAGAGCCTATATACAAAAAGTAAAAGCCGGAAAGCGCAAAGCACATTGTGGTTATAAGCAGCAATCCCCTTTTCTTATTGTTGATTACTCTCTCTGCCCCTAAAAACATAAGCGGTATATAAAGCATAGCATGAACAAAAATAACATGCATATTGCTCTGCAGCGTAAATCCATTAAACGAATATACTAACGCACCTATTACATATGCCGCGCTGCTCCTTTTGTTATCCAGCTCTGAAACCATGGCAATAAATGCGATGCCCCCCCCCAGATACACCCTGAAGTAAAACAGGATAGAGTAAAAATACGGCAGATTCTGTTCTGACGAAAAAACGGACAAAAGGTAAAACGGATCTCCAAAACCATGCCAATTTAACGCGGCAATATTGTCATCACCCATTCCGAGCGTAGTATTCAGCATAGGAAACGTAAATTTTGTCCCAGTAAATATCGAATTTATAAACTCATCCAATAATCGCTTTGTATACAGCATAACCGGATATATCTGTGATATAGCATCTGAGGTTCCAATTGTAACTAATCCTAATGAAAAAATATACGCCAGCAGCGGTCCTATAAAAGCCCAGAAACATACTGTGTATAATATATATTTATTGGTTATAGCTTTTTTCATACATACCTCTATACATTATATAATACGCAAAATAAATACCATTGAAAATATTCTTTCAAATCCTATCCCCCGTAATATCCTTATATCCCTCGCCAAATATCTCACTCGCGGAAGACACTATCATAAACGCCCCCGTATCTTCCTCCTTGACAATCTCCTCAAGTTTCGGCGCTGTCTGTTTTTTGGTGACTATCATAAGCATTTCTTTGTTTGTGTTGGAATACGCACCGATTGCGGGTATTATTGTAGCGGTTATATCGAGTTGCTCCATTATTTTCTGCTTTATATGGTCGGGATTGCTGCTTATAATATAGATAAGCTTTGCCTCGTCGGGTCCATAAAGCACATAGTCCATTACAATAGAACTTACCACTACGGAAACGCCCGCATAAAACGCCACTGTGATATCCCCAAAGGTAAGCCACGACGCAAAAATGACAAAACTGTCAAATGCGAGAAAAAATATATTTGTTTTTATGTGCGGCCATTTTAGGCGCAGCACCTTTACTATTATGTCCGCACCGCCTGTCGTCGCTCCTGCCTTGAAAACCATCGCAAGAGCTATCGCCACAAGTACACCGCCGATAACCGCCGCGATGAGCAAATCGTCTGTCACCGCTCCATATGGCGAAAGCATATTAATAAAGACTGTTATAAGCGCCAATGCATAAAGAGTTGAACATATAAAACGCCACCCAAATTTCCACAATCCGAGCAAAACAATCGGTATATTGAGCAGCATATTTACCGTACCTGTAGATATGGCGGTAAAACGGTTGACAAGTATTGCTATACCCGTCACTCCTCCCGGCGCAATGTCGTTCGGGTCAAGGAAAAGTCCTATCGCGGCGGAATATATTACCGCCGCGATTGTAACCAAGATATAACACTTCAACCTTTTTGCCGCTAATTTTGTCACAATAATCCTCCATGCCGCTCCTAACGGCTCAAATAAATATGAAATACACTGCCCTTGCAATTTTGCAGCAGTCCACCCGCAAGCAGAATGCGGCACCCCTTATATAATCGTTCTGACCTGTCTTGGCTGGTAACCGCTCTCCTCAAGCGCCCTGATAATCTGGTTCTTATGCTCTGTGCCAAATGTTTCAAGCGTAATCCTAAGCTCCACTGCAGCATTTCTGTTTATCGAAACAAACTGATTGTGCTCGAGCTTTATTACATTGCCATTCTGCGCCGCGATAACTTCTGACACCTTTGTCAGCTCGCCTGGCTTATCAGGCAGAAGCACGGACACGGTAAATATCCTGTCCCTGAAAATAAGTCCCTGCTGGACAACTGACGACATTGTTATAATGTCCATATTTCCGCCGCTTAATATAGATACGACCTTTTTATTTTTTACATTCAAATGTCTTAACGCGGCTACAGTCAAAAGTCCTGAATTTTCAACAATCATTTTGTGGTTTTCAACAATATCAAGGAAGGCAACCACAAGTTCTTCGTCGGGCACTGTAATTATATCATCAATATTTTTCTGTATGTATGGAAAAATATTTTTGCCAGGCGTCTTGACTGCCGTGCCGTCGGCAATAGTGTTCACGCTGGGAAGCGTCACAACCTCGCCCGCCTTTAGCGACTCCTGCATACAGTTTGCCTGCGCGGGTTCTACGCCTATAACGGTTATCTTGGGATTTAAAAGCTTTGCCAAAGTTGACACGCCTGTCGCAAGTCCGCCTCCGCCGATAGGCACCAAAATCACGTCCACAAGAGGCAGCTCCTTGAAAATTTCCATCGCGATAGTACCCTGCCCTGTGGCTACCGCAAGGTCGTCAAACGGGTGGATAAATGTGTAGCCTTTTTCATCTGCGAGCTGGTACGCATACTCGCATGCTTCGTCATATACATCTCCCTTTAAAATAACCTCCGCGCCATAGCTCTTTGTCCTGTTCACCTTCATTAGCGGAGTGGTCGTTGGCATAACTATTGACGCATGTACGCCGTATTTTTTAGCCGCATACGCCACGCCCTGAGCATGATTGCCTGCTGACGCCGTAATCAGTCCCTTCTCACGCTCCTCAGGCGAAAGGGTGCTTATTTTATAGTATGCCCCCCTAAGCTTATACGCGCCCGTAAGCTGCATATTTTCAGGCTTTAAATATACCTTGTTGCCCGTCTGCGAACTCAAAAAATCGCTGTAAATCAGCTTCGTCTCCGACGTAACCTTTTTTACGATTTCCGATGCCTCCTCAAATTTTTCAAGCGTCAACATCTCTGCCATTTCTTTATCCTCCTACTATTTTTTATATTTTATACAATTATAAAATTTGGTTTCATAATTTAAAATTAATCAAAACCCTAAGACAAGCGAAGATTTACATATCCTCATCATGGTCCGTAAATATAGGCGTTATCTCCTCCATGTCAAACAGCGCATTCACGAAATCGTCAGCGTTGAACTTCTGCAGGTCGTCAATTTTCTCGCCCACACCGATGTATTTCACAGGCACATTGAGCTCTGACTGTATCGCTACCGCAATGCCGCCCTTCGCTGTGCCGTCCATCTTTGTGAGTATGATTCCAGTAAGGTCTGCCGCCTCGCCAAACTCCCTTGCCTGAGCGAGCGCGTTCTGCCCTGTAGTGCCGTCTAGCACTATAAGGTTTTCCCTGTGTGCATTCGGAAATTCCCTGTCAATAATGCGGTTCATCTTTTTTAATTCTTCCATGAGGTTTTTCTTGTTGTGGAGCCTGCCCGCCGTATCGCAGATTAGTACGTCTACGTTTCTTGCCTTTGCCGCGTTTACCGCATCATATATTACGGAAGCGGGGTCTGCGCCGTCTGAGCCGCCAATCATATCGACGCCCGCGCGGTTTGCCCATTCAGCGAGCTGGTCGCCCGCCGCCGCCCTGAATGTGTCCGCCGCGGCAATCAAAACCTTTCTGCCCTGCCCCTTCAAAATGCTTGCAAGCTTTCCTACAGAGGTGGTCTTTCCTACGCCGTTTACGCCTATTATAAATATTACCGACTGCTTTTTTTCAAAATCGTATGCCATATCCTCAACGCGCATCTGCTCCTTGATGCTCTCCACTAGAAGCTCCTTGCACTCGTGCGGATAATGGAGATGCCTTTCCTTTACCTCGTTCTTCATTCTCTCCACAATATCGCTTGTCGCGTTCACTCCGATATCGCCCATTATCAGGGTTTCCTCCAGCTCCTCGTAAAAGTCGTCGTCTATCTCAGACGCGCCGTTAAATACTGCGTCAATCCCCGCCACTATATTGTTTCTCGTCTTATTCAAGCCTGCCTTCAGCCTGCTGAAAAAGCCTTTTTTCTCCTCTGCCATCAGCTTTCCTCCTTCTTATCCCACTCATCAATCGCGCTGTCCACCAGATTTACGCTTACAAGCGTCGAAACCCCTTTTTCCTGCATAGTGATGCCGTAGAGCCTGTCCGCCTGCTCCATTGTACCGCGCCTGTGGGTGATTACTATAAACTGCGTGCTTTTTGTAAGCTTTGTAAGGTATTTTGCAAAACGGCTTACGTTCTGCTCGTCAAGCGCCGCTTCAATCTCGTCAAGCAGGCAGAACGGCGACGGTTTCAGGTTTTGTATCGCAAATAAAAGCGCTATCGCGGTAAACGACTTCTCGCCGCCTGAAAGCTGCATCATATTTTGAAGCTTTTTGCCAGGCGGCTGCGCTATGATTTTGATGCCCGCCTCCAAAATATCCTCGTCCTCAATAAGCTCCAGCGTGCCCTTTCCTCCGCCGAAAAGCTCCTTAAACACCTTATCAAACTCGCGCTTGATTTCCTCAAATTTTTCGGCAAACTGCTTCCGCATTGCCGTGTCCAGCTCCGTGATAATGCCTTCAAGCGTTTTTTCCGCCTCAATTAAATCGTCGTGCTGGTTTTTGAGGAAGGTATAGCGCTCCATCAACGCTTTATAATCCTCTATCGCGTTTACATTTACATCGCCAAGCTTTTTTATCTCGTCCTTGATTTCCTGTATCTGCCTGCGCATTGAAGGTATGTCGGTAAGCTCCTCGTTGCGCATAGGCGCTGCGCTGCTCAGAGTAAGCTCGTACTCATTCCACATATAATTTATCCTTGCTTCCTGATCTGCCTCCAGCTTTTCCTTCTGTGAATTAAGGCGGTAAACCTCCTTGTCAAGCGAGGTTTTTCTGTCCGAAATCTCCTCGCGCGTGTCAAAAAAGCCCTTCTGCTTCTGCGAAAGCTCGTCTTTTAGCTGCTGCTTTTCCTTTAAGGAAATCTCCGCGTCTGACTGTGTCGTATGCGACGCGCTGATAGTCTTTTCAAGCTCCTCTATACTGCGCTTTCGGTTTTCCATTTCCTCCATTGCCGCCGCAAGACTGCTCTCCACCTCTGAAAGTTCTTCCCTGTGGCGCGCAATCTCACCCTCTACCCTGTCAAGATTGGTACGTTCAAATTCCTGCTGCTGCAGCACCTTTTCAAACGCGACCTCGCGCTCGCCGACACGCCCTGTCTTGTCTGATTCCTCCTCGCGGTATTTGTCAAGCTCCTTTTGGTATTCGGCAACCAGCATCTCTATATTTTTTTGTTCTTCCTCGGAGGTCTTCAACTCAGCCAGGGTCTTATCCCTCTCATCCTCGAGCTCCCTGACCTTAACGTCTATCTCCTGCTGCTCACTGCTCAGTGCGCCAAATCCTTGTTTTGCCTCGTTTTTTCTCTCCTCTGCCCCAATTACATTGAGGCGCGCCGTATTTTGCTTTAAATAAAGCTCCTGCAAAAGCGCCTTTTCGTCTTCAATCGCTTTTCTTAATACGTTGCGCTCATTCTTTATGCTTTCGATATCGCCCTCGGCGGCATCAAGCCTTGCCTTTGCATCTTTGGCGTTTTGTGCAAGCTCCTCAAGCTCTCGCCGTCTGCCAAGCAGATTTGAATTGTTTTTGTATGCGCCGCCGCTGATGGCGCCCCCCGGCACCAAAAGCTCGCCCTCAAGCGTAACCATTCTGACACTGTAGTCATATTTTCTGGCAATCTTTACGGCATTATCCACATGGTCTACGACAACAATTCTGCCAAGCAGCGTTTTTGCAACATTCGCATATTTTTTGTCCGTCTTGACAAGCGTATTGGCAAGTCCGATAACGCCATGCTCCTCCAAAACCCCCGACGCCCTAAACTCCTGCGGTTTGGTAATGCTTGTGAGCGGCAGGAACGTCGCGCGTCCAAAACGGTTATTTTTGAGGAAACCAATCATTTTTTTTGCTGTTTCTTCATCGTCCGTAACGATATTCTGTATATTGCCACCAAGCGCGGTTTCTATTGCCGTCTCGTATTCCTTGTCCACCTTGATAATGTCAGCCACAACACCGATAATACCGCTGTTTTTTTCTTTCTGCTCCATTACCTTTTGTATGCTGTTGCCATATCCCTCATAACGCTCTGTAAGGTTTGAAATCGTGTCGAGCCTTGATTTTGCCCGTTGATACTCGCCCTGCAGCGCCCTTATCTCCTCGTCCTTTTTGCTAAGACGCCCGCGAAATGTCGCGGTCATCTTGTCCATCTCGGCAAGCTTTTCATTTGCCTCTATAATCCTGTCATTTATGTCCTTAAATTCGTGCTGCAGCGTTTCAATCTCCGCGTCTATTTCAGCCTCGTCGCTTTTTGCCCGCAAAAGCCTTGAATTGAGCTCCGCCTTTCTTATGCGCAGCTGCTCCATCATTGTTTTATAGCTGCCCAGCTTTGAATTTATCGCCGCCCTGTCATTTAAATTTTGATATATTTTATTTTTGCTTTCCTCTATTTGGTTATTCAGTTCTTCAATGCGAAGCTGTACCTCAGAAAGTGAACCGCGCGCCTCGTCTCTCTCCTTTTCAAGTTCAGCCACTTTTTTGTCAAGCTCGCCCTTGCTCTCCAGAATTTTATCGCGTTCAAGCTCACGCTCCCTAATCTGCTCCTTAATCGCCTCTATACGCTCATTGAAATGCTTTTCATTGCCCTGCGCGCTCTTAATCTGCTCACGCAGTACATTAATCTCACCTTCAAGCCGTCCGCGCGTGACACTCGCATCCGTAAGTGTGTTTCTTGTCTGCTCTATCTCCTGCTCCAAAGTCTCAAGCCTTGACTGAATTTCATCGTACTCCTCGCGCACCTTGTCATATTGCGCCGATACGCTTTCGTACTCATTTCGCGCATTGTCATAGTCTTCTGTAACCTTGTCAATCTGCCTGGAAATGCTTTCGTTTTCAAGCAGGAACATGTTTACGTCAAGCGTCTTTAATTCATCTCTTTTTTTGAGGAAAACCTTTGCCTTTTCCGACTGGCGCTCCAACGGACCTACCTGCTTTTCAAGCTCACTCAAAATGTCATTTACGCGGATTAAATTATTTTTTTCGTCCTCAAGCTTTTTCTGCGACGCCGCCTTGCGCTTTTTAAATTTGACGATACCTGCCGCCTCATCAAAAAGCTCTCGTTTTTCCTCCGGTTTCCCGCTAAGTATCTTCTCAATCTGTCCCTGACCGATAATGGAGTAGCCCTCTTTGCCTATACCCGTATCATAAAAGAGCTCGTTTACGTCCTTTAGTCGGCAGGGCGTGCCGTTTATTGAGTATTCACTTTCACCCGAACGATACAGCCGCCTTGCGACTGTGACCTCATCATATTCAATCGCAAGCTTGTGGTCGGAATTGTCAAACGTAATTGCCACATATGCGTAGCCCAGCGGCTTCCTGAGCTCTGTGCCCGAAAATATTACATCCTGCATAGACTCGCCGCGAAGCTGCTTTATTCGCTGCTCGCCAAGCACCCATCTTACCGCATCCGCGACATTGCTCTTGCCTGAACCGTTTGGTCCCACTATGCCCGTAATTCCCTGATGAAATTTGAATATTATTTTGTTTGCAAAGGACTTAAAGCCCTGTACCTCTATGCTTTTTAAATACATTGTTCCCCTTATCCTGCCGCTTTAGCCGTCATTACAATCTCTTACCGCCTTTAATGTCCATAAGCGCCTTATACGCCGCCTGCTGCTCCGCCGCTTTTTTTGTTTTGCCTGTACCTATCCCTATCAGTTTATCGCCAAGATATGCCTCAACGCTGAACTCTTTGTCGTGGTCAGGTCCCTGTTCGCCGACAAGCTCATATCTAATCTGCGTCGTGCTGTATTTTTGTATTTCCTCCTGCAAAAGCGTCTTGCTGTCGAGGAAAAGTATTTTATTCTCCAAATCAGACAGCACAAAACCATTTATAAACCTTTTCGCCTCATCAATGCCGCCGTCAAGAAAAATGGCGCCGATAACCGCCTCCATGACGTCCGAGATAATCGAGTCACGATTTCTGCCGCCTGTGCTTTCCTCGCCCTTCCCCAAAAGTATGTATTTGTCCAGCTCTATGTCACGCGCGCAATACGCAAGCGCAGGCTCACACACCATCGAAGCGCGCAGCCTTGTGAGCTGTCCCTCCGGCATATCCTTATTTTCCTTAAACAGAAACTCGCTCGTGACAAGTTCAAGTACGGCATCACCCAAAAATTCAAGCCGCTCGTAGTTTCCCAGCTTATTTATCTTTTGCTCATTCGCAAAGGAACTGTGTGTCAGCGCCTGTTTTAAGAGCCTTTCATCCTTAAAGGCATAAGCTATCTTATCCTGCAGCTCTTTCAGACTTTCCTTTATACCAAGCATATCCGCACGCACTCCTTTCTCAAAACATGCAAGCCATACAAAAAGCCCCTTTTTTAATATCAGGGCTTTTTAATATTTTTTATTAAATCAACTGCTTCCCTTACTGTGGTTATCCCGTCAAGCGCTTCGGGCGGAATCTTTATGTCAAGCTCTCCCTCAACGCCCTCGACTATCTGATAAATGTCAAGTGAGTCCGCACCTAAATCCCTAAGAAAGGTCATATCCAATTCTATTTCTTCCGGATCCATACCCAAAATTTCGGCAGAAACCCTCCTCAAAACATCCAGCTCCATATTTCATACCCCTTGTCCTTAATCCTTTAAGATAACCTTCTCCCTTATCTTTTCGTTGATATTCTGCTCCTTAAACGTCACGCACTGTAAGACCGAATTTTTGATTTCTATGGATTTAGAACTGCCATGCGTCTTGACCACAAGTCCGTTAAGCCCCAAAAGCGGCGCGCCGCCATGCTCCTCAAGGCTGAACCCTTTCAGCGTCTTCTTTAACGCCGGCTTCACAAGCAGCGCGCCGATTTTACTCCGAAGACTTCCCATCATGCCCTGCTTTACCATTTTTATAAGCGTCGCTCCCACGCCCTCATACAGCTTTAGGATAATATTGCCCGCAAATGCCTCGCATACGATTACGTCAGCATAGCCCGAGGGAATGTCGCGCGCTTCTATGCTGCCGATGAAATTAATCTCCGGACAGTTTTTAAGCAGCGGAAAAGTTTCCTTTACAAGCGCGTTGCCTTTCTCCTCCTCCGCGCCGATATTTACGATTGCCACTTTCGGCTTGTCCACGCCCATGACGCTTTCCATATAGACAGAGCCCATCTTTGCAAACTGTACAAGATGCGACGGTCTGGCGTCAACATTCGCTCCGCAGTCAATAAGCAGGGATACGCCCTTTTCCGTAGGAATCAGCGGAGCTAAAGGAGGTCTTTCCACGCCTTTAATCCTGCCTACTATAAGCTGCCCGCCCACAAGTACGGCGCCCGAGCTGCCCGCCGATACAAACGCATCGCAGGTGCCGTCCTTTACAAGGTTGAGCGCCACCACTATGGATGAATCTTTCTTTTTCCTGATTGCCATTACGGGCGGTTCTGCCGTTTCTATAATCTCCGTCGCGTTTACGACCTCTATACGCTGCTTGTCATATGTGTATTTTGAAAGCTCCGCTTCTACCGCGTCCTGCTTTCCTACCAGGTAAACCTTGATTTTACTATTTTCCTGCACTGCCTCCACAGCGCCTTTTACTATCTCAAACGGCGCATTGTCTCCGCCCATTGCGTCAACCGCGACCTTAGTTATTTCCTCCATTGCTTTAGCCCTCCGAATTGTTTTCAAATTATTTTTCTCTTTAGCTCGTGTGCTTCCGACTCTAAAAAATTAACTTTAATAGCAAATACTTTTACTTCTTTGCTCAATTTCCCAATTTCATAGTTCCATACGAACTTCTTTGTATATTTTCTATTATAGCAAATTTCACAGTGTTTTCAATGTTTATTTTTTATTCAAAATGTCCATAAAAAACATAAAGGATAAAGGTACGCAAATATACCTTTATCCCCACGCTTTAAAAATTTTTAATTTTGATTAGCCAACCTCGATAATCTCTTTCTTATTATAAGAGCCGCAAGCCTTGCACATTCTATGCGGTACCATAAGCGCGCCGCACTTGCTGCACTTTACTAATGTAGGAACTGTCATCTTCCAGTTCGCTCTTCTCTTGTCTCTCCTTGATTTAGAAGATTTATTCTTTGGGCAAATAGACATAATTACACCTCCTTATTCACATTAAAAATATCCTTAACAGCCGCCATGCACATACATGTGACAGCGGCATTGATTTATCCGCATACTCATTTATTATACACAGCCGGATAAGGTTTGTCAACTGTTTTATTCACCGAATTTTCAACCGAATTTTCAAGGCTGAATTTTTTCAATCGCAGCCTCAAGGTTTTTTTCAAACACCTTAAATCCGTCCCTATTATTAAATATTTCCCAAACGCCATCCGCGGCATGCACTATAAGGTACATACATTTTGTGATGTTGTCCGCCTCTTCGAGTGTCTCATCGACATCGCATATGCAAAAGGTATTGTCGACATCACTTGCGCAGTGTTCAAGAATATCCCACATCAGCTCCGCCATATTGGGGTTTTTGACGGTAAGCCAGTCACTTAATTCATATTCATCTCCCTTTTTGCTTATCTGCAGCACACGCGGTTTCCTCGCCATCGGATCATCAGGCAAAAACATCATGTGGCTGCGTATTTTAAGGTTTTTGGTTTTGTCAGATTCCTCATCCGTATATTGGCAATATTTCCGGAAATAACCGTCCTCTCCATACAATATATCCATAAATTTTTCAAACTCATATTCACAGACAAATTCCCCCAAACGCTTGCGTGAATCATTTATATTCACAATCTCATGAAGTTTTTCGAGCACATTGGGTAAATCCTTACCCCAGTGATATTCAAATTCCATACTCAAGCAAATTTCTTCTATATAGTATCTGCCGTCTTTTTTATAAATCCGCGAATATTCTTTATGCTTCCAAGTATCCGCCCCCTGTTCGTGGACACAATCTTTTGAGGACATAAGCCTTTTATAGCCTTCCTCCTCATCAAGGCTTGCGTTGATAATATACAGTGGAACTACGCCAACGCCATTTACAGGACAATTAACTACCTGCGCAAGTATCCTGTTATCTTCTATATGCGGTAAATCATGCAGTTCGAAACTAAGGTATCTTAAATCTCTCAAATCCACGCCAATCATAATATCTATGTCAAACTCCAAATCCGCTATAAAACGCAAAGTATTGTGGCAAATTCCCAAACTCTGCCCGCGCATATCCAGTATCATGTTTTTCAACGAAAAATAAATCACCTGAATGCCGAATTTGACACATCTGTCATATGTAAGGATACATTCTTTAGATGGTTTCGGATACAAATGCGTATCAACACACATAAAAGGATTATCAGGAAACAGGGTTATGCCGAACTTTTCCAAAAATCTCTCCATATATTTATTGTACAGAAAATCCTTGTTTTTCTCCATATCATGACAAACCATTTCACAAATAGACACCAGTCCTTCGTCATAGTACTGCGCTACATTTTTACCCTCATAGCTTTTCGGCATAAAATCATTATCATCAAAAATCACAAATTTAATCATATCATTACCTCGCTTTTTTTATTTTAATTGGCATTTGCAAAGTTCTATTTGACAATGTAGAATTTAGAACATATCCCGCAATTACCTATATATCTTTATTATACATGCATATGCCTTGCAATATTGCGTGGTTTCGTATTTTGCCGATTGCTCCCCCAAATTTATTTTATATTCAAATTTTTTATACAAATCTCAAATAACAATTTTATTATAATTTATTTCATGATAAAATAACATAAAAAGTGACGGTCGCGCTGATATCTGCAACGACTCAGCCATGCCGTCCAAAAGGAGGCCGTCAATGAAAATTGCCGCCGTTATTGCAGAATACAATCCGTTTCACAACGGGCATTTATATCAGCTTAATTTTATACGCGACAGGCTTAATGCCGACCGCATAATAGTCCTTATGAGCGGCGATTTCGTACAGCGCGGCGAGCCTGCCGTCATCGACAAATACAGACGCTGCGAAATGGCGCTCATAGGCGGCGCCGATTTAGTGCTTGAACTTCCCTCCTATTTTGCCCTTGGGAGCGCGGAATATTTTGCGAAAGGCGCGGTATCGCTGCTCGACAAGCTGGGCGTTGTGGATATGCTGCATTTCGGGAGTGAGTGCGGCGATATTGACACGCTTCTTAAATGCGCCCGCTTTCTTGCCACTGAACCCCCAACATACAAAGAGGCTTTAAATTTCTTTTTAAAGCAGGGATTTTCATTTCCAACCGCGCGTTCAAAAGCTTTTGAAAAATGCTCCGGACTTGACAAGCGTATTTTATCGGGTGCAAACAACAGCCTTGCCATAGAATACATAAAGGCGCTTTTGCAGCGAAAAAGCTCAATCGTGCCCATGACATTTAAAAGAAGCGGTGAAAAATACAGCTCGGATAAACTCATAAGCGGTAAATTTGCCTCGGCAAACGCAATCAGACGCTCGCTTTTCGACATTTACTGTCAAAAAAGCGCTTATGAAAGTGTCAATTTTTTGAAAGAATTTGTACCTGAATATGTCTTCAAATGTTTAACTCCCGACAGCAGCTCTGACGAAAACATGCTCATGTTTGCCGACGATTTTTCGTATCTTCTGCATTACAGGCTTTTAAACGAACAATTGGCAGACTTTCAAAATGACACTGGACGAAAGCCCTATTATGACGTCAATGACACCCTTGCAAACACCATCTTTAATAAACTACCGCACTTTACCTCTTTCTCGAAATTTGCGCTGTCCTGCAAGTCCAAAAACATTACTTACTCTCACATCAGCAGAGGGCTTATGCACATAATTCTTGGCATGACGCAGGAAAATGCCGATTTATTAAAGGAAAGCGACTATTCGCAGTATGCCCGCGTACTTGGATTTTCCGACAGAGGAAAAGATATTCTGAAATCAATTAAGGCAAACTCATCTATTCCGATAATAACAAAGCCGTCAAAAGCTCTCAAAGAGCTTGACGGCATAAGTCTTATCTCTTTCAAAAATGACATTCATGTCACAAACATTTACAACAGCGTGCGCCTGCAAAAAATGACGCTCATGTCACAAAACAGAGTATCGCGCACAATGCCGCACGAGCTTACGCGCAAACTGATAAAAATTAATTCTTAAAGCTATGTATCGGCGCAGGTATTCTGCCTCCGCGGTTTACAAACGCGTCACACGAAAAACCGTTTACCGGCATTATCGGCGCATGTCCTAAAAGACCGCCAAACTCCGCATTATCCCCTACAGTTTTTCCAACTACGGGTATGACGCGTACCGCCGTTGTCTTTTGATTTACCATTCCGATTGCAAGCTCATCGGCGATAATGCCTGATATCGTCGTGGCTTTGGTATCACCAGGTATTGCTATCATATCAAGTCCTACCGAGCACACGCAGGTCATAGCCTCCAGCTTTTCAAGCGTAAGCGCGCCCGCATTTACCGCGTCTATCATTCCCTGGTCTTCGCTTACGGGTATAAACGCACCGCTTAACCCTCCCACATACGATGACGCCATAACTCCGCCTTTTTTGACCTGGTCGTTTAAAAGTGCAAGCGCCGCCGTAGTGCCGGGCGCCCCCGCGTGCTCCAAGCCTATCTCGCATAATATGTCCGCCACGCTGTCGCCGATTGCAGGCGTGGGCGCAAGCGACAAGTCCACAATTCCAAACGGTATGCCAAGCCGCTTTGACGCCTCCTGAGCGACAAGCTGTCCTACGCGCGTCACCTTAAATGCCGTCTTTTTGATTGTCTCGCAAAGCACCTCAAAATTTTCGCCGCGCACATTTTCAAGCGCGGTCTTGACTACTCCCGGTCCGCTTACCCCGACATTTATTATCAAATCCGCCTCCGTCACGCCATGAAACGCCCCCGCCATAAAAGGATTGTCGTCCGGCGCATTGCAGAATACGACAAGCTTTGAACAGCCGATAGAGTCATTCTCCTTTGTAAGCTCCGCCGTTTCCTTGATGATATCACCCATAATACGGACGGCATCCATATTTATTCCCGTCTTGGTAGAGCCAAGATTGACAGAACTGCACACAAGCTCCGTCGCGGCAAGCGCTCTCGGTATAGAGCGCAGCAAAAGCTCATCCGCCCTTGTCATTCCCTTTGACACAAGCGCGGAATAGCCTCCGAGGAAGTTCACGCCCACATCCTTTCTCGCCTTGTCAAGTGTCTTCGCTATGGCGACAAAATCATCCGGCGTCCGACATGCCGCTCCGCCGACTATCGCTATCGGAGTGACGGAAATTCTCTTGTTTACGATAGGTATACCAAATTCCTTTTCTATCGCGCTGCCCGTAGCGACCAAATCCTTGGCGGCTGTGGTAATTTTGTTGTATATCTTTTCATTGAGCCGCCCCAAATCGGAGTCTATACAATCCAAAAGGCTTATACCCAGAGTTATCGTCCTGACATCGAGGTTTTCCTTTTCAATCATTTTGTTGGTTTCTATAACTTCACTAATATTTATCATTAAAGTCGACCTCCGTAACCTATCCCAGTGTGAGATTTAGAAATTCTTCACGAAACGCCCATTGGCGTGAGCGATTAGAATTTCTTCTCACACTATAGCCTATGCATGCTATTGAAAATTTCCTCTCTCTGGCATTTTATAATAACGCCAATCTCCTCTCCAAGCCTGTCCAAATCATCTGTTACCTCGCTTATCGGCTTTACGGACTTGCTCATATCGGCAATCATCATCATATTAAAGTAATCGTCAACGATTGTCTGCGAAATATCCAATATATTTATCTTATTCTCCGCAAGATATGTACACACTCTGGCAATAATGCCGACCGTGTCCTTGCCTACCACCGTGATTATCGTTTTTTTCATATCAATCCTCCATACCGCTTTTAAAACTCTACCGCCTGCGACATCTCGCCGCGCTTTGCTATGTAAATCGGAAAATCATCCGCCTTGTACTCATTATCGGACATGGTAATTTCAAGCCTTACAGTCTCATACGCCAGCTCCGCCAGATTGTTTTCCTGGCTTAAATGCCCGAGAAACACCGTCTTTAAATGGTCGTTTAAAAGGCGACTCAAAAGCCTGCCCGACAGTTCGTTTGAAAGATGCCCGCGCTTGCCAAGTATGCGTTGCTTTAAATAATATGGATACGGACCGACTTGAAGCATGTTTATGTCATGGTTTGCCTCAAGCATAAGCATATCCATCCCCTTTAGGCTCTCCACCGTATACTCGTCATATGTGCCTAAATCCGTGACTATCGCCATTCTGCTGCTGCCGTACTGAAATCTGTACGCGACTGGCTGCGCCGCGTCATGCGATATTTTCATAGGATTTACCGTGATATCCTTCAAAATCATCTTCTCGTCAGCCGCAACCTCGCAGAAAAGCGAGGAATCAATCTCGCCCAAACTGCCTATATTTTTAATCGCGTCTATCGTGCCTGCGGTCGCATATATCGGTATGCCGAACTTCCTGCTGATGACGCCAAGACCGCCTATGTGATCCGCATGTTCATGCGTAATCAAAATCCCGTCTATATCCCTGCATGTAAGCCCCAGACTGTTTAAGCCCTCCGTAATCCTTTTACAGCTTATCCCCGCATCCACTAAAAGATGCGTCGCCTCTGTACCCACATACACACAATTTCCACTGCTGCCGCTAGCAATACTGCACATTTTCATCTGTTTAACCTCTCCCATGGTATTCTTTCCAGTATACTTCTATCTTGTCTCCATTAAAAAGCTCCTGAGTATACTGCGCATCCTTGCCGTTTACAGTAGTGACAATGCTTGAACCTCGCTGCGGCGGGTTTTTCGTGTCAAAATCAATATAGTCAAATATATCCACAAAAGCGTAAGTATTCCTGCCTTTCATAACTATAGGCTCATTGTTTACTATCACTATGATTTTCTTCGCACCGCTCTCTGTCTCTTTTGGTTCAGGCGCTTTTTGTTTTTCAACCTTTTCGCTTTTTGCCGTCTTGGGAGCGCTTTCCTTTTTTACTTCCTGCGGGCTTTCCTGTTTTTCCTCTCCGGCATTTTCCTTTTCACCGTCGCCGCTCTTTGCCTTATCCTCTACATTGCCGACCGGGCTTTCACCTGCGTCAGGCTCTGCCTCAGTAGCAGATGCCTCAGTAGTCTCCTCGGCGCGTGCTTCCTTCTCGGCAGTTTTATTATTCTCCTCAGATGCCGCTTTTTCTACGGTCTCTCCGGTTTTCTCACTATCTGACTTTTCAAATGCCTTTGCCTTCTCCTCAGCTCGCTTTGCCTCCTCCTCGGCAGCGCGTCTTGCCTCCTCCTCGGCAATCCTTGCTTCCTCGGCTGCTTTCGCCGCCTCTGCGGCTCTTGCTTCTTCGGCAGCCTTGTATATGTTTTTCAGTTCTATTTCCTTTTTACTGTTTATGACAACAGTATCATTATTGTTGATTATCGTGCTTTCGTCCGCTTCCTCGCCGTTTACCGTCACAAGCGCATCGTCTACGGCGTAGCCCATGTATTCGACAAGCTCCTTATATGTGTACGATGAACCTATCGTAATAGTATCGCCATCCTTAATCAGATAATCCTCATTCTCCGTATTGCCGTTTACAGTCACCGGCTTTGGCAATTGCATTTCCTTATTATTTATCGTAAGCGTAATCTTACCGTTGAAATCAACAAGGTCCGAAATATGCTCCTGCGCTTCCTTTCCGATAGTTGACTCCTCTATCACAATCTCGTCATTTGCCTTTATGCTGTGATTCATGTTTACGGCTTCGCCGTTTAAATATATATGCGCGCTTTCGCCGTACTCGCCCTTTGTGACGCGATTTTTACCGTTTACCGTATAGCGAAGTTCCTTTCCGCGTCGCGGGAAAAGCCCGTCCTTATTAAACGACGCCTGCATTGCCGCGTCGACCACTGCAAGCTTATTGTTGTCATAAAGCTTCATCCTGCTGCCGTTGAAGGTAACATGGATAAAGCTGTTGTTCTGGTCAAAGTATGACAGGCATATGCCTATCGGCGTAATTATCGTAGAGTCCTTCAAACTGCCCTCCGGAAAATCCACGTCCCTCAAAATTTCCTCGCCCCTGAGCGCCACCCTGGATGGGTCAAGCCCCAGCTCGGACGCTATGATCTCACAGAAACCCGTTATTTTACCGCCGCCGCCGACAACGAACACCGCGCTCGGCGAATTGCCGCCATTGAGCTCTTTTATTGTCTGCGCCGTAATCTTAGCCATCTTCTCAATCTCAGGACGGCATATCTCCACTACTTTTTTGGCAGAAATCTTCTGCTCAATTCCCATAATATCCTCATATGTAATCTCGTCCTGCTGCGTCGCCGCCGTCTTTATCATTTCCGCCGTCGCAAAATCAATAAGGCAGGTTCTTGCAAGTATTTCCGTAAGCGAATCGCCCGCATGAGGCAGCATGCCAAACGCCACAATGCTTCCGTCGTCCGTAATGGAAATATCCGACGTGCCCGCCCCCACATCAATCATCGCTATGTTCAAAAGCCTGAACCTTTCAGGTATCGCCACGCGTATCGCCGCTATCGGCTCCAGAGTGAGGTTTGACACTTTAAGGCCTGCAAGCTCGACCGCGCTGTATAGACCATCCACCACGTCGTCAGGCAGAAACGTGGCTATCATGTCCGCGCCGATATTTTTCGCCTTGTGGTGCTCAGGCTGCCCCATCCACATGCCGTTTAAATAATATTTTACTACAGAATAGCCTACGCAGTAGAAATGTATGTCCGTATCGTTATTTTCGTGAAACTCTTGAAATGCCTTCTCTATGCCAAGAGACACCAAGGTGCTCATGTCCTCCTTCGTGACATTGCGCTCCTTGTCCAAGTCCATATCAATGTGCAGATTCATAGTCCTGAGCATACGCCCTGCCGCCGCAATGCAGACCTCTTCAAATTTGAGATTCGTCTTTGCCTCGATAGCTTCCCTGATATCGGCTATAGTGCGCGCAACCCTGTTGATGTCATGTATCTGCCCGTCCAACATAGCACGCGTCTGGTGCTGCCTTATCTCCTGTGCCAACACGACAAATCGCTCATCCTGTTTATAGCCTACCGTACCGACCACGTTTCTGGTGCCGATATCCAGTCCAAATACAAGCTCCTGCCCGCTAATCTGTAATTGCTCCATTTTGCAACCCTCCATTAAATCCCTAATCTGCCTATAGGTTTCCTCTATGTTACCGTTATTCGTTATGCTTCGCCTGCAATGCTTTCTAAATTCCGCCTCACTAAGCTGCTTTTCCATAATGCTGTCCGCTTTTTTTGCACTATAATGCCTGTCCCGCACAAGGCGCTGTTTGCGCACATGTTTATCCGCATGTATATACCACAACTCATCCGCAATCAGATCGTAGCGCTCCTCTATCAAAAGCGCCGCCTCTATAAAGAAAAAGTCAACCTTGCCTTTTTTCCTCTCATAATCTATCTCTTGTATAATATATTTTTTCACTTCGGGGTGAATAATCGCGTTGACTTGTTCAAGCAGATGCGTATCCCTAAAAATCGCCTCCGCCATCTTTTGCCTGTCAATATTTTTGTCCTTGTCCAATATAACCTCGCTAAGCAAACCGACAAGCCTTTCATAGCATGGCTTTCCACGCCGCTCAAGCAGATGCGCCGCCTCGTCCGCCCTTATCACTCTGCATCTGTAATGCGCCTCGATATATGATAGCACCTGTGTCTTGCCTGCGCCCACTCCACCGGTTATTCCTATAACAATCATTATACGATACCCTTTATCATTTTCACAAGAATAAATCTTTTTTATTTAGCCTCGTACCAATCCGTCCCTGTATGCAAATCTATCTCCAGCTTGACCGCAAGCTCGCATACATTTTGCATTTCGTCCGACAGTATCTTTCTGACCTGCTCGACCTCGCCCTCTCTTACTTCTATCAGGAGCTCATCATGTATCTGCAGGATAAGCTTTGACTTCAAGCCATTTTTCTTTAAAGCGTCATACACGTTTACCATGGCAAACTTGATGATATCGGCGGCGCTCCCCTGAATCGGCGAATTCATTGCCACGCGCTCACCAAACGAACGCTGCATATAGTTTGATGATTTCAGTTCAGGTATAGGACGACGCCTGCCAAACATTGATTCGCTGTAGCCTTTTGCCTTTGCGTCTGACACCAGCTTGTCCAAAAAGCGCTTAATCTCAGGATAAGTCTTGAAATACTCATCAATATATACTTTCGCTTCCTTCTGTGAAATGCTCAAATCCTGACTGAGCCCAAACGAACTGATACCGTAGACGATGCCAAAATTTACCGCTTTGGCGTTTCTGCGCTGTAAATCTGTGACTTCCTCAAACGGCGTGTTGAATACCTTTGACGCCGTAATCCTGTGAATGTCCTCGTCCATTTTATACGCCTCAATGAGCTGCTCGTCGCCCGACATATGCGCCAGCACTCTAAGCTCTATCTGCGAATAATCCGCATCCATAAAGATACATCCCTGCTGTGGCACAAACACTTTTCTGATACGCCTGCCGAGCTCTGTACGCATCGGAATATTCTGCAGATTCGGCTCTGTAGAGCTGAGCCGCCCTGTGGCTGTGATTGTCTGGTTAAAGCTCGTGTGTATCTTATTTTCGCCGTCTATAAATGCCGCAAGCCCATCGGCGTATGTCGATTTAAGCTTTGCAAGGCCCCTGTATTCAAGTATTTCCCCGACGATAGGGTGTACGGGCACAAGCTTTTCAAGCACGTCCACCGCTGTTGAATAGCCCGTCTTTGTCTTTTTTCCACCAGTCAGCCCCATCTTGTCAAAAAGTATCTCGCCAAGCTGCTTGGGCGAATTGATATTGAAACTTGTGCCCGCGTGGTCGTAAATTGACTTTTCAAGCTCATTAATTCTGCCTGAAAGCACATCGCCATAAGCCTTCAATTCCTCGGGCTTCACCATGATGCCCTCTTTTTCCATATCGAAAAGGACATAGGACAGTGGCATTTCCAACTCGCAAAAAAGCCTGTGCATGCCGTTTTGCCTTAACGCTTCATCCAAGACGGGCTTTGCCTTTCTGAGCGCATATGCCTCGCCCGCAAGGTAGTGTATGCATTCTTCCTTTTTGCTGCGGTACACTGTGGCAAAGTCCGACTTTCCGAATAGCTCGCCCCATGTCTGCAGCGAAATGTTTAGATATTCGCCCGCTACGTCTTCAAGCTCATAATCGCTCTTTAGCGGATTGATAAGGTAGGCCGCTATTTTACAGTCAAATAAGCCCCTGGTAAGCTCATGGGCGGAAAGCTCTCTGTCAGCCTTTTTGGAAATTATCACGTCATAGTCGGTCTTTACATCAAAGCATGCCAAATCTGCTTTTTCCGCCAAAACAACGTCCTGTATTCTTTCTATAATAAAGTCACGCGAAAGCTCGCCTCCCGTTTCAACAACGTATACCTTTTGGCCGCTGCTGTCTTTTTCGCCCGCAAGGCTTAAAATAAGCGCGAACTCCTCCTTTTTTTCCTCAAGCTGTAGAAACATCTGCCCGCTTGCCGATGAGCCGAAATCACCGGATGAGCTGTCCTTGATATTCACAAGGCGGTACGCCGCGCTCTCGCCCGCGCATATTCTTTCAAAAAGCGTACTCGCGTCCTCCTTGCTTTTGACATATATGATTTGAAGCTCTTTGTCCGCTAAATCAGTGCCTGCGCTCCGCGCATTCTGCTCAAACCTGCTTAAAATATTTTTAAATGAAAGCTGTTTGAATAACTCATATGCCTCCGGCGTAAACAGATTGCCAAGCTTAGCCTTTTCATACGAAAAGTCAATGTCGGCATTTACGTCAATCGTGGCAAGCGTCTTGCTCAAATCCGCAAGCTCCCTGTTTGCCGCAAGGCTTTCCCTGATGCTCTTTTTGGTAATCTCGGAAATCCGTTCATATATGGCGTCAATAGAGCCAAATGTCATCATAAGCTCCCTTGCCGTCTTTTCACCGATTTTTGGCACTCCGGGAATATTGTCGGAAGAATCCCCCATGAGCGCTTTCAGCTCTATAAACTGAAGCGGCGTCACGCCATATGCCGCCTCTACGTCTTTGGCATAGTAATCCTCAATCTCGGTCTTACCGCCTTTCGTCTTTGGGATGCGGATTTTTATATGCTCGGACGCAATTTGGAGCAAATCCCTGTCGCCTGAGACGAGCGATACATCCATGCCGTCGCGCTCCGAACGCTTGGCGATAGTGCCCATTATGTCGTCCGCTTCAAAACCAGCTTTTTCTACGATATGGACACGCATGGCAGCAAGTACGTCCTTTATCACTGGCACCTGCTCATGCAGCTCGTCAGGCATTGGCTTTCTTGTGCCCTTATATTCGCTGTAAAGCTTGTGCCTAAATGTGGGCGCGCTTACGTCAAACGCCACTGTGAGATATTCGGGCTGCTCCTCGTCAAGTATTTTAAATAAAATATTTAAAAAGCCAAAAATCGCGTTTGTGTGAAGACCTTTTGAATTTGTCAGCATCGGCACGCCGTAAAAAGCTCTGTTTAATATGCTGTGACCGTCAATCAATACTATTTTGCTCATATAAATTTGTTCCTTATTTTTTACATTTGCCGTTTACAACAGATATATACACAGGATAACGCAGACAAGCAAAAAAAGACCGGCCTTTAACTGGCTGTATCGCTTTTTGCGGCGTCTTACGCGGTCCAGCCTTTCATCCAGTTCACTGTTTAAATCAATATCATCAGCATTTTCAAGCCTGCTGATGCCTTCTAGTAAAAGATACTCTATTGTGAGCTCCTCCATACATTCGTCGCAGGCCTGTACGTGCTCCACGAAATTTTCCGCAGTGCGCCTGTCAAGCTCATCCTTCAAAAACGCCTGCGCGCACCGCTGTGCTTCTCTACATTCCATCTATATCCTCGTATCTGTGTCCTGTGACACACTTACTCAATTATTTATGATACACTATATTGGGGGATTTTAAAAGAGGTTTGTTGAAATTTTCGAATTTTTGCGAAGTAACGGGAGTTATATTGCCATAAATTTAAAGAACAGCCTGCGCTGCCGCGCCGCTGTCCTGTTTACACTGATATCAGGTCAATTTGCTGTCATCGCTTATTCTCTGTATAAGCTGCTGCATTTCTTCCTTACTCTTTACGCCTTTGCTCTGCGCAATGAGCTTCTCTTTTTCATATTCAGTCAATCCCGCGTAATTTGTGAGCGCCTGCTCATCAAGCGCCATGCCAAAGGCAAGCCCCAGCGGAAGCGCGGGAGACTGCAAGCCATCTGAAAAATCCATATTTTCCTCTTTTCTGCGCTGCTTTATGTGCATAAAATATTTCCACTCTTCCTCTTTTCTGCTACAGTTTTTATTTTGTCCAATGGGCAGTAAATTATTTTGGTAAAATTTTCAGATTATACTATACTAAGGATTTTGAATAAATGATATTTTGATATGGAAATGATTTGAACTATTTTTATCATATAATATAAAACGCTTAAACTGATTACATTATCACAGTTTAAGCGTTTATTAATGCCGGTGGCCGGACTTGAACCGGCACGAGGTCGCCCCCGCCAGATTTTGAGTCTGGTGCGTCTGCCATTCCGCCACACCGGCAAGCGTGGCATCCTATCGCCAAGACAAATGATATGATACCACACTTTTCATTGATTAGCAATACCTAAATTTCAAAAAATTAACAGATTTTTTTCTGTATGCATCTTCACATAACATCTAGCTGCCATAATGCTCACCATTCTTAAAACGCATTATCATTTCATTGGTAAGGCTTATCCCGTCGTATTCCGTAGGTATTTCCTCCCTGCGAAGCCATTTGCCTACGGAAAGCTCCTCCTCATCAAGCCTGATAGTGTCGTCACCGTCAAGCTCACAGAAAAATCCAAAAAGCATAGTATCAGTAAACGACCATGGCTGGCTCTTGTAGTATCGAATATTTTTGACTTTTAAGCCGACCTCTTCCATTACCTCGCGCCGCACAGTTTCCTCTATAGTTTCGCCGATTTCAGCAAAACCCGCTATCAAGGCATACTTAGTATACGCTCTTCCCGCATATTTAGTCATCAGAAGCTTATCGCTATCTGTAACGGCTACTATAACTGCAGGCGATATCTTCGGATAATGCATAGCGCCGCACTTGGGGCAACGCATCATGCGCTCCTTTTTGTCATGCTCCAACAGTGCGCCGCAAGCGCCGCAATAACGTGTTGAAACATACCAGTTAGCAAGCTGACATGCAGTTACTCCCGCAAATGCCATGTAATCGGGCTTCTTTTCGCGAAAGATATTTTGCGGTTCATAACTACAGATATTAAGCAATGAGCTTGGCAGCTTATCATTTTCACCTAGGAAAAATTTCATTGTGCCTTTGCTTGTTTCTATCTGAAACAGATATGTGAATTTCATATTGTCTTTGATATTCTCACTATTTCCGTCATTTTCACTGATTCCCGTTTTTTTATTCGCAGCAGCCACGCACTCTGCTTTAGCTTTCACAAGCTCCTCTAGTTTCAGATATTCAAGTATTCCATTTCCCGCCAGAACACTCTTTTTCACCAGAACGCTGCGCCCCTTTACAAACATTATGTAATCACCACTTTCTGGCTCAATCGTCCTGTATTCATTGTGATAAACCGCGCCCGTTAATTCCTGTATCACTCTTGTATCCCTTCTTAAAATATATAATTCTAAGCATTTGAAAAACTCTATTCGAACCAGCCTATACAAACTTAAAATACTCAAACTCCGCACTTCCCGCTTCATCTTCGCCCTCATGGAAGCAGGAAATTCCATGCTTTACGCCTACCCAACGTCCTGCCTTTGCAGGATATTTCAACGCCGTCTTAAATTCCTTATTGTCAATGCTGTACCCAAGCTCTATTTCCTCAGCAGGAATGGGGAACGTATACGGTCCGTCGCTGTTTGTCTGCGTAGACGGCACCTTGCTTACCTTATTTGAAAAGTAAATTTCTTTTGTATCAAGCGGAATCTCCCCTAAGACCTCTACCTTATCCGCCGCAGACGCCCTCTCATTTTTAAACTGCTGTTCTCCGCTTATCGCCTTAACAATAAACTTGTCATCCGCATGCTCGACAGCTACAGCGCCATAAGATACTCCAAGGCTCACTAATCCCGCCGTATCACCGCGTTTCAATCCCGAAAGGCAGAGCTTTGTCTGCGCACAGAACTCAGGCAGATGCCACTTCTGCAGCAAAAGGTTTGGCTGATTTGAGATAGAATCCGCGCTGCGCATAACAGCATTTAATATAAGCTTTCCATTTTCAAGCCTATACCAGCCTACTTCATGATTTGCGTTCCACTGCCATTGGAATCCAAGTGCGCTTCCAGAAAAATCGTCCTCGGCATCAGGCGTAACTATCCTACTCGCACCTGCCCCGACATCAGGCTTTTTGTATGTTGTCACAGGCTTTCCTGCCACCTCTCCCGCGGCAAGCTCATCGTCAGATATTTCCCCGATTATCGGCCAGTCGTCCACCCAACGCATAGGCTGTAGATGTATGATCCTGCCAGCCGCGTAAACATCCTGAAAATGCACAAACCAGTCCTCACCCGTCACGGTATCTACCCATGCCCCCTGATGAGGTCCGTTTACCTCGGTATCTTTTTGCAGCATGACAACCCTGTGCTCATAAGGTCCCCAGATATTTTTGCTGCGAAGGACAGTCTGCCACCCCTGCTTTACGCCGCCCGCGGGCGCGAATATATAATAATAGCCGTTTCTCTTGTAAAGCTTAGGTCCTTCAATCGTCACCTGATCTGTCACATTTCCGTCAAAAATATGCTTTTCACTGCCTATGATATGCAGACAGTCGGGCGTTATCTCGCACAGATTCAAAATGCTCTTGTAACCGATACGGCTCTTTGCCACTCCCGACACCATATATGCCTTGCCGTCATCGTCCCAAAACGGACATGGATCAATCCAGCCCTTTCCCGCAAAAAGCTGCGTCGGCTCGTCCCATTTTCCCCATGGGTTTTTAGTCTTTACTACGTAAATCCCCTCGTCAGGCATCGGGAAAAATATAATGTATTCTCCATCGCGGTATCTGATAGCAGGCGCCCACACACCGCAGCCATGAAGTGGCTCGCTGTACTGCTTTTCAGGGATATTTTCAAGCGCGTAGCTTATCACCGTCCAATTTACCAAATCCTTTGAGTGCAAAACAGGCAGCGCAGGCGTATTGCAAAAGCTTGATGCCGTCATAAAGTAATCGTCGCCCACCCTGCATACGTCAGGATCAGAATAATCCGTATACAAAATCGGATTTGTAAACGTGCCGTCACCATTGTCCGCAACCCATCTTTTCTTATCAACAATCATAATTTCCATGTCCTTTCTTTTTTATTTTATATCCTTTAGGCAATTGCAAAATGCTTTCTCAACTGTCCTAATTTAGGCAAAATATATAAAAACGCGGCCAGATGCTCCGCAAGATGCCGCTTATTTTATATATTTTGCCTAAATTTTGTGTTGTTGAATGGGGTTTCGCAAACACCTATTATATCCTTTAACTAACAGCATACTACCGTACTACACATATAGCGGTGCCACATTCCAACTGTATTATTCAGTCCGCACATAGAAATAAATTGCGCGTCCAGCACTGCTTTTTATGGCTATATTATACTCCAACTCATAATCTAACTCAATCCGCAAATCAGACAACAAATTATTTGCACAAAATTCTTTGAGCTACCACCACAGTATAGTCATCCGTATTATATGCGATGCCTGTCTTTGTGAAATGATTCTTATGCCAGAAATGCTCTGCCTGCGGATTACCTTTTACCCATCCAAGCCGAATGTACAAAAGCCCAAAATCTGCGAGATAACGGCACAGCTCATCTATTATCCTGCTGCCGACGCCGATATTCTGAACTGACACAGCTGTCATAAAGAAACCTATAAATGCCGTTTTTTCATCAGGGTACGCCATAATTAAATCCATCACTGCAATCAGTTTTTCCCCTTCATAATACCCTATGTAATATTTGTCTGTCATTTCTTTGTTCGGAGGCAACGCTTTCATATCCTTAGCAATGCTCTGTTCTGTCACAAACGGTGGACAATATTGATAATATAAAGCATTTTTGCTGCACAGCGCATATATGTCCCCGACATCCGCTTCACCCATGCAGCGCACATTGTAAAAATCAGAAAATTGCGATACATCCATTCTCACAACAAACGATATCACTGCATCGTCCGCCTCGCGCATATAAGGGTACACATGTCCGTAATCAGCATAATATATCAACATCGCCCAGTATACCTCATATCCGCCCAAATCATATTCTTCCTTTGTCGGGAAATAAGAACCGCAGCCGTTTGTATAGCCATTAAAATAAAAATAAGGATTTCTTAAAAGCCGCTCTGTTTCGAGCGCAAACTCCACCATAGTTTCATTGGGTATACCGCACAGACACCAATCGCCAACGCAGAAATATTGTATTTCCAAATGTTCCTCCTGTACGGAAATTCCCTTGTTTTGCAGACGTTCAATCTCATTCAGCCACTTTTTACCGTCTATACCGCAGAATTTCCGCGCGTCATCCGCTATTTTACGCGCTTCAGCCATACTTGGAACCTTTGACTGCAGCGTTATATATTTTGAATAAGCGCCTGTCCTAACGCTGCGTTTTGTGCATATTTTGTCAAATACATTTTCAACGCTGTCAAATACTTCCTGCGCCATTTTATCCAACGCATCTTCGCAGTTTATATATCCTTCTCCCTGTCCGTCAACAGGTACAAAAGAGGCATTATAATATTTAGGAGCAATGTTTCCCGCCGAGCCTTGGACAACCATCACCGGACAATGGTACTTTTCCTTAAAAATTTTTCTGACAGCGCCAAAATAGTCAGCCGAAATTAAATAATTGTCACTTTTTAAGACATTGCAATGTGCTGTCATGCGCAGTATAATCAGCCGCAGCTTATCACTGTCTCCCGAATGGATTTTAAGTATACCGACCCGTCGGTCAATTTCGGCACCGGTATCACGCCTTTTTACGCCAATGACCGCTTCGGCATTACCCCAGCCCACCGCAGCTTCACTCATAGATGACAGCGCTTTTTCGGCGGCTTGACAAATTTTCGTGCAAAGCCCGGCGTAATACTCTTTTTCGATATCAGCATTAGGAGCCGAATGAGTATGTGAAAATGAGAGCATTACCTTTTCTTTGGGTGCTTTGATAATTGCTCCAATCTTATCCCTGAGCATATCCGCCTCTTTTTTATTAAAGCCGATACTGTCTATAGTAACTAAGCAGCATATCTCGTCGTTTTCCCAGACACATACCTGCGCTGCCAGGCAGTCCAGTATACCCTTTGAAATATTGTCCGCGCGGTTAAATCCAACTGTGGTAACAGGAGCGTCCGGCGTAATGTCAGTTTCGGCAAATCCCATTCTAAGCTTTGACAGGGAGCACATGTCCCTTAATCCCTCTTCGTTTTTCATCTCAACTCTCCCGCTTGAAAAGCGCTAAGCAAATTTTTCAGTATTTATCTTGGAAAAGGACTGCTATTTTCGCGCAAGGATACAGTATCAGGACATTTCATCCTCAAATGTTGATTTTTCTATTCACACCGCATCAATGATGAAACAGCCTAATCCCTGTAAAGCACATAGCCATTCCGTACTTATTGCATGTCGCAATAACATTGTCGTCGCGGATAGAACCGCCCGGCTGCGCGATATACTTCACGCCGCTCTTATGCGCTCTTTCGATATTGTCGCCAAACGGGAAAAACGCGTCGGAACCAAGTGACACATCTGTCATTTTGTCAAGCCACGCCCTTTTCTCCTCTCGCGTAAATACTTCCGGTTTTTCCGTAAAGAAATTTTCCCATACGCCGTCAGCCAACACATCCATATAATCGTCGCTCATATAAACGTCAATCGTATTGTCCCTGTCCGCGCGCCCTATATTTTCCTTGAACGGAAGCTTAAGTACCTTTGGCGACTGGCGCAGGAACCAGTTGTCCGCTTTGTTGCCCGCAAGCCTCGTGCAGTGTATCCTCGACTGCTGCCCCGCACCGATGCCGATTGCCTGACCGCCCTTTGTATAGCAGACAGAGTTTGACTGCGTATATTTTAGCGTAATCATCGCAATCGCAAGGTCTATGCGCGCCTGCTTTGTAATCTCCTTGTTGTCCGTCACTACATTTGCAAAAAGCTCGTCATTAATCACAAGCTCATTCCTGCCTTGCTCAAAGGTCACGCCGAAAACGTCCTTGTATTCTACAGGATTGGGCTTGTAATCAGGATTGATTTTGATTACCGCATAATTGCCCTTTTTCTTCGCCTTTAAAATTTCAAGCGCCTCGGGCTCATATCCTGGCGCTATGATGCCGTCTGAAACCTCGCGCTTAATAAGCTTTGCCGTAGATATGTCGCACACATCGGAAAGCGAGATAAAATCGCCAAACGAAGACATTCTGTCCGCGCCCCTCGCCCTCGCATACGCGCTCGCCAAGGCTGAAAGCTCGCCCATATCGTCCACCCAGTAAATCTTTCTCTCAATCTCCGTAAGCGGAAGTCCTACTGCCGCGCCCGCAGGCGATACATGCTTAAATGATGTGGCTGCTGGAAGTCCTGTCGCTTTTTTGAGCTCGCTCACAAGCTGCCAACCATTAAACGCATCAAGAAAATTGATGTAGCCTGGCTTGCCGTTTAGCACTTCAATCGGAAGCTCCCCATCCTTCATAAAAATCCTTGACGGTTTTTGGTTTGGATTGCAGCCGTATTTTAATTCTAATTCTTTCATATTAATTCCTCTCTATACTTTCTCATATATTTTGCAGAAAAAACCTTTATTTTAGCTGTTTGTGCAATGGTTTGTAAAGTTTCCGGCAATGGCTCACATTAATTAATAGGCGAAAACCTTGTCATTTCCAGTGTATGCACCCCTGTTTTCCACTCTAAACTCTATGCTTTTGCTTTGTGAAGCCACAAGTAATTAAGAAAAATGCCTGCCCTTTGCCGTTTACGCATTATTCATTTTTATTAAAAATCTTCGTCTCATATTTTCCGGTCTGAATATCTATATAACGAATGAAAAGCGACACCTTGTTGTCCTCATTAAGGCTTGTCCACACAAGATTCGCAAACTCCTCCATATCGTCCGGAATCTCAACGCGCTTAGGCTCGCCCTCAAAGCTTGGCAAGGGATTGCCATCGCCCATATATGTATGTATGAAATGCCCCTCGCCCGCTACAGGATTGCTGTATGCAAATGTAAACCTGTCACACGCGTCAGGATTTCCGTCGCTGCTCTTTAATATCGACATAGCATAATTATATGTGCCATTTTCAATATGAAGTATTCCCGAAATGCGCGGCGTGTAGTTTGGCGCGTCGGGCTCAAATTCCCTCGTCCTAAGCGCCTGCTCAAAGGTCTGCTGCTTGTCCATAAGGTCATAAATAGTGTCAGTCTGGTCTCCGTTTGTCACAATCGTCTTGTTGCCAAGCACTCGGACAGGCGCGTAAATTATGAGGCTCGGATCGCTAAGCTTCGACGGATCAAACGCCTGTGTGCGTATACCCTCGCCGTCCTCGACAAATACGCGGTTTCTGCTGTTCTCGCTTCTGCCCATAATAAAATAGGCTATTGCCGCCTTTTTGCCGTCCTTAGTCTTGCCGATGACGATACCCCTGCCCGGGTATGCGTTCCCTTTTAGTTCCTGTTCCAATGATAGCATCTTCATATTTTACCCCTTTTCTGCACTGCCCCTTGTATATACCAAATCTGCGTCGGCAGTGCTGACACAAACTTGCAGGCAAATCCAACCTAGGCCCTAAACGCCGCCCAAACTACAAATCCTCAAAGCGAACATTCTCATTGTCAAACCTAAGCCAAAAATAATCCCCCGTTAATCTACCATGCGTTTTCCTACACAGCTCATACGCATCAAACTGTGAAAGCCCATAATATTCAAGAAATTCCTTCAAATCGGGTCTCTCCCTTGAAATACACCTGCTTTCAAACAGCCAGTAAAGGTTTTCTATATTCGGCGGTCTTTTTCCCAATGCCGTCATAAGTAACTCGTCAGTATAATTTTCTAACTCCACCTTCTTTGTCTGCAAATCCACTTCCATGTGCGTCATAACATCATTGCAATGCATATAATCTATAACCACTCTCCCAGCCACAGCCTACGCCTCCTCCCACGCAATACCCCGCATTTTTTCAAGTCTGCGCATTATCACATCAAACGCCCTCCTGCTCTCAGGCAATTTCTTATCCGCCATTTTTACAAATTTATCCGTATCAATCAAAATTCTCTTGCCAAACCTAATCTGTTCCTCAAACCTTATCTGAAACGGTTTCGCCATTACCCGCGACAGATTTTCCTCAATGCTTACATCCATCGGATATGAAACCTCGTCCGAAAGGCAGGCGGCTCCATTGTCAAAAATAGGTCCCACCGTATATTTGCCATCTTTTTCCAAAAGAATTATATTGTTAAAATGCCTGTCTTCATTATATGTTATCGAATCCAAATACAAAATTCTATTAATATAATCTGTAATGTCTATATGGCACATATCATAAACTGCATCTATCAGTTCATCATAATGTATGCTGTACGGCAACATATTCATTTCAAGTATCTTTCCTATTGTAATCTCCTCAACTCCACCAGACAAATAATTCTCTGAAAAACAACCATAACCAAGAAAAACTCCGTCCTCGCACACAGCACATCTTTTGTACTCAACAAAAGCCTCTATATCCGTACACTTTAAAAGTGTTGATACCATTTCCTCGGCAATCCCTTCATACCCCAGATTGTCCAGTTTGATGTACAAATTAAATTGTACCCCTTGTCAAGGACATTTTTTTAATCTGTTATAGGGAATGTATGTTTGCCTTTGCTTTCGTTCACA
>CANQSB010000008.1 GCA_947626435.1 uncultured Lachnospiraceae bacterium
ACAAAAAGAAATTCTAAAGTGATAAAAGACATCACTTAAGAATTTCTAAGTTTTGTTTAGGCAAAAAGAAATTCTAAGCCGATAAAAGACATCGACTAAGAATTTCTAATCAAGACATCACTGCGGATAAAAATATTATTGAGGAGTATATTATGGGATTGAGGTTTTATATTGGGGCTTCGGGGGCTGGGAAGAGCTGGCAGGTTTATAATAGGGTAATCGAGGAGGCGCAGGCGAATGTGCGCAGGAATTACCTTATTGTGGTGCCTGACCAGTTCACTATGCAGACACAGCTTGAAATGGTAAAAAGACACCCCCGCAAGGGCATCATGAATATTGATGTGTTGAGCTTCGGGCGGCTTTCGCACAGGATTTTTGAGGAGGTCGGCGGCGGAGAAAAGCCTGTGCTTGACGATACGGGCAAGAGTCTTGTGCTCAGGCGCGTGGCGGCGGAGCTTGAGGGGGAGCTTACTGTGATGCGGCAGAATGTCAAGAGGCTTGGCTACATACACGAGGTCAAGTCGGCGCTGTCGGAGTTTATGCAATATGGACTTAGCACATCTGACGTCGAGAAGCTTTGCGGTTATGCGTCAAGCCGGGGCGCGCTTGCGTACAAGCTGAGGGATTTGCATACGCTGTATGTGGGATTTTTAAAATACATTGATGAGAAGTATATTACGACAGAGGAAACGCTGGATTTGCTTAGGGACGCGCTGCCAAAATCGAAAGTGATAAAGGACAGTGTGATAGTGTTTGACGGCTTTACGGGCTTTACGCCTGTGCAGAACAGGGTTATACAGCAGCTTATGACACTTGCGTCAGAAGTTATCGTCACAGTCACAATGGACACGCGCGAAAACCCATATTTGATGGATGGCGAGCAAAAGCTTTTTCATCTGAGCAAAAAAACAATGCGCGATTTAGACAGGCTGTGCGCGGAAGCCGGGGCAATACGTGAAAAGGACGTGATAATTCCATCGGAAACGGTTTACCGCTATAGGAATAATGCGGGGCTTGCGCATCTTGAGAGGGAGCTTTTCAGATATCCTTACAAAGCTTTTGAGGAGGAGCAGGACAGCATCAGAATCTTTGAAGCGTCAAACCCAAAGGAGGAGATTAGGCAGGTATGCCTGAAGATAAAGGAGCTTATACGCGAAAAGGGTTATTGTTATCGTGATATTGCCGTAGTCACAGGCGATTTGGAGCGTTATGGCTTTTTGGCGCAGGAGTGCTTTACGCAGTTTGACATCCCGTTTTTCCTTGACAGGACAAACAAGCTGGTGCTCAATCCGTTTGTCGAGTTTATCCGCAGCGCGCTGTTGATTGTCATTCAGGAATATTCGTATGAGTCGGTATTCCATTTTTTAAGGTGCGGTCTTTCGGAAATTTCGCCCGAGGAAACTGACCGCTTGGAAAATTACTGCCTTACTATGGGCATACGCGGCAAAAAGGCTTGGACAAACCGATTTACAAGGCGCATGAACAGGCAGGCTGAGGAAGCCGATGAGCTTGACGGGCTGAACAAAATCAGGGAAAGGCTTGTCGAGAGCATTTCGCCGCTTATGGTAAAGAGCGCAAAGGGAAGTGAGCTTGTCGGCGCGCTTTATGAGTTTATAGTGAAAGCGGGAATTGAGGAAAAGCTTGACGAATATGCCCAACAATTTGAAAATGACGGCGACTTAGTGCGTGCAAAGGAGTATGAGCAGATTTACAGGCTCGTTATGGAGCTTTTGGAGCAGATAGACGCGCTGCTTGGCGATGAGGAGCTTGACATAAAGGAGTTTGCTGACATCCTTGACGCGGGCTTTAGCGAGATAAAGGTGGGAACGATACCGCAGAATGTGGATAAGGTCGTGATTGGTGACATTGAGCGCACGCGGCTTTGCGACATTAAGGCATTGTTTTTTATCGGGGTCAATGACGGCGTGATACCAAAGAGCGGAGGAAACGGCGGGATAATTTCGGACATTGACAGGGAGTTTCTGCAGGCGTCTGAGTTTGAGCTTGCGCCCACTCCGCGCCAGCAGATGTACATACAGCGGCTTTACCTTTATATGAATATGACAAAACCCTCCGAGCTTTTGTTCCTGTCGTATTCAAAGGTGGACAGCGAAGGCAAGAGCATACGCCCCGCGTACCTTATCAGTATGGTATCAAAGCTTTTTTTGCGGATTGAAATAGAAAAGCCGGAGTTGGCGCCTATAGAGGAGCAGATAAATTCGCCTGTTGACGGTCTTGCATATCTGGTGCAGCTTATGCGCAGTTATGCATTGCGTGAAAATAGCGGACAAAACAGGCTATTTTTTACATTATATGACACATATGTCAGAAATGAGGAGTATGCTCCGATTGTAGAGCAGATGAGGCGTGCGGCTTTTTCATATATAAAGGGTGAGGACGGTCTGCGGCTTCCCAAGGAGCTTGCAAGGCTTTTGTACGGGCAGGTGATTAAAAACAGCGTGAGCCGTTTAGAAAAGTTCGCGTCATGCGCCTATGCGCATTTTCTCCAATACGGATTGGCGCTTGAGGAGCGCGATAAGTACGGCTTTGAAAGCGTGGATATGGGAAATGTATTCCATGCCGTATTAGAGAGCTTTTCAGGCAAGCTTGCGACTGAGGGCTTTACATGGCTTAATTTTCCAAAGGAGCTTGGGGAAAGGCTTGTGGGGGAATGTCTTGAAAGCTATGCCGCGTCGTATGGCGAAACAGTCCTCTACAGCAGCAAGCGCAGTGAATACATGATAACGCGTATGCACAGGATATTGAACAGGACAGTGCAGACATTGCAGCAGCAGCTCCAAAAGGGCGCGTTTAGTCCTGAAAGCTTTGAGATGTCGTTTCAGACGGCTGATGATTTGGACGCAGTAAATATTTCGCTTTCAGAGGAGGAAAAGCTGCATCTTGTCGGGCGCATAGATCGTGTTGATACCTGTAAAAGGGACGATAAGATTTATGTGAAGGTGATAGACTATAAATCAGGAAACAAGAAATTTGATTTGGCGGCGTTATATTACGGTCTGCAGCTTCAGCTTGTCGTATACATGAATGCGGCCATGGAGGTGCAGAAAAAGAAAAATTCTGACACGCGTGTCATTCCTGCCGCTATGCTCTACTATCATGTAAGCGACCCATTGGTTGAAACGGATAAAGGGAAGCCTGACGCCGGGGAGATAGAGGCTGAGATAATGGAAAAGCTCAAAATGACAGGGATGGTGAACGATGACGAGGAAGTAATACGCCTCCTTGACAGCAGTTTTAGTGATAAGTCGTCAATCATTCCAGTGGCGAAAAAGAAGGACGGGAGCTTTACTCAGGGTTCCTCGATACTTTCGGAGGATGATTTTAAGGCGGTATCGGATTTTGCGAATCACAAGATAAGAGAGCTTGGCGCGGATATGCTTAACGGCAACATTGGGCTTGCGCCGTATGAGCAGAGCGACGCGAATGCGTGTACATATTGCGCGTACAGCAGCGTGTGCGGTTTTGACAAAAAGCTTGGAGGCGGGCTTGTGCGCCGCTTGGAGGATATGTCACAGGAAACGGCGCTGGAGCGCATAAAGGAGGAACTAAATGGCGATTAAATTTACCGAGGCTCAGCAGAGCGTCATAGACACGCGGGGAAAAAATATACTGGTATCGGCGGCGGCAGGCAGCGGCAAGACGGCTGTGCTTGTCGAGCGCATTATACGGATGATTACGGACGACAAAAATCCTGTGGATATTGACAGACTTCTTATCGTGACATTTACTTCCGCAGCTGCGGCGCAGATGAGGGAGCGCATATCCGCCGCTGTCACAAGGCGTCTTGAGGCGGAGCCTGAAAACGAGCATTTGCAGCGGCAGGCGGCTCTTATACATAATGCGCAGATTACTACCATTGACTCGTTCTGCCTTTTTATTATAAGAAACAATTTTAATGAGATAGGTCTTGACCCTGCCTTTCGCGTAGCGGACGAAGGAGAGATAAAGCTGCTTGAAAGCGATGTGCTTGCCAAGCTCTTGGAGGATATGTACGCCGAGCCGACGGAGAGCTTTTTGAATTTTGTCGAGTGCTACAGTACGGGCTCCGATGAAAAAAAGATTGAGGAGGCGATATCGAGGCTTTATCATTTTGCGGTAAGCTATCCGTTTCCGGAGGAATGGCTCAAGGAAAGGCTTGAGGATTATAAAATTGACAATGCGGAAAATTTATCTGAAAAAAAATGGTTCCAATATATGCTGTCATATATGGACACAACACTTTGCGAGTGCGAAAAGCAGATTAATACTGCGCTTAAAATAGCAGGCAGTGCCGGAGGTCCCGCGCAGTACATTGAAAATCTGGAGTCTGACTTGGAACTGATCAAAAAGCTGAAGGCGGGAGAAAGCTATCCCGAGCTGTATGATCTTTTTACATATTCATCATTCACAAGGCTTTCCGCAAAGAAAGGCGAGGATGTTGACGCGGACTTGAAGGAAGCGGTAAAGTCAATGCGTGATGATGTAAAAAAGAGCGTCGGCGATTTGAAAAAAAATATGTTTATGATTTCAGCCGATGATATTGTCGAGAGCATGGCGGAGTGTGACAAGGCGGTTTCCGAGCTGGTCTTGCTTACATTAGAGTATAAGCGCAGGCTGGATGAGGCAAAGCGTGATAAAAATATTGTGGATTTTTCTGATATGGAGCATCTTGCGCTTCAAATACTCGTTGAGAAGGACGAAAACGGCAAAATCATACCGAGAAGTACGGCGCTTGAGCTTCAGGACTATTTTGTCGAGATAATGATTGACGAGTACCAGGACTCAAACGAGGTTCAGGAGCTTTTGCTCAAATGCATATCGGGAGAGGAAAAAGGCTGCCATAATCGTTTTATGGTGGGTGATATAAAGCAGAGCATATACAAATTCCGTCTGGCGCGCCCCGAGATTTTCATGGAAAAATATGACACATATGTCACAAATACAGACGGCTGCACAAGGATTGATTTAAGCACGAATTTCAGGAGCCGCAGAGAGGTCACTGACGCTGTGAATTTCATATGCGGTCAGCTTATGAGGAAGCAGGTCGGGAATGTGGAATATGACGACAAGGCGGCGCTTCATGCAGGAGCGGAATACCCGTATCCCGAATCAACAGATGGTGATACGGAAAATATTTATCAGACCGAGCTTTTGATTGCGTCTTCATCTGACGATGACAGTGAAGGAAGTAAAGACGGCGCGAGGGCATATACTGAAAAAGAAAGAGAGGCTATGCTTGTCGCGTCACGCATAAAGGAGCTCGTAGGCAGCTTTCCCGTAACCGATGCGGTGACGGGGGAAATGCGTCCCGCAAAATTCTCGGATATAGTGCTTTTGTTTAGAGCGACGGCGGGCTGGGACGAGGACTTCAGGCGTATTTTGTCTGAGCGCGGCATACCGGTGCATGTCACGAGCAAGACGGGATATTTTGAAACCATTGAGATACAGGGAATCGTAATTTTTTTGCGTGTACTTGACAACCCGCTGCAGGACATACCGTTTTTCGGAGTGATGAAGCTGCCGTACTTTGACTTTTCAGAAGAGGAAATAGCCTTAATAAGCTGTTATGCCAAAAAACATTCCCAAAATAAAAAGCTGTTTTTATATGAGCAGGCTAAGCTCTGTTATGAACAGCTTGGGGAGAGTGAAGCGCAGATACCTGAATTGGAGGGAGTGGACGGCAGTAAACTTTCAAAATTATTCGTGTCAATAGACAAGTTCCGCGCCATGGCGTCATATATGCCTATAAAGGAGCTTATACAAGAGCTGATACGCGTTATGGGCTATGATATGTTCGTGGGGGCGCTGCCCGGAGGAGACCAGAGGAGAGCCAATCTGGAGCTTTTGCTTGAAAAGGCGGGAGCGTTTCAAAAGACAAGCTTTTACGGACTGTTTCATTTTATAAGGTATCTGGAAACCATGCAGGAGCAGGAGGTTGACTTTGGCGAGGCAAACATACTTGACGAGAACGCGGATGTAGTGCGCATAATGACAATCCACAAGAGCAAGGGACTTGAATTTCCTATCTGCTTTGTGTGCGGACTTTCCAAGCAGTTCAATCAGATGGATATGCGGCAGAGCATAATTATGGACGCGGAGCTTGGCATAGGAGTGGATTATATTGACCCGGTGATGCGCGTGAAGTCAAAAACACTCAGGAAAAATACGGTTGCCCGAAAAATGAAGGAGGACACGCGGGGAGAAGATATGCGCGTGTTTTATGTCGCGCTCACGAGGGCGAAGGAGAAGCTGATTTTAACAGGTTATATTGATGACCTTGAAAAAAAGCTTTCCTCATACGGCTATATAATGCTGGAAAGTGGGCAAAAGCTGCCGTACTCCGCGATAATGACGGCAAATTCATATATGGATATGACACTTATGTCACTTATGCGGCATGAGTGCATGAATGAGTTTGTGGGAGGGCAAGGCGAAGGGTATTCGCTGCCGTATGCTGATGTGCGGATAAAGATGACAGTGAAGAATGATACGAGTAATCCTGTTGAACAGTTAAAGGAGCAGGGGGAAGAAGTCTTTTTGGAAGCGTGCCTTGACGACACACAAAAATATGCGGACGCGGAGCTTTCGACATTTTTGGAGGAACGGCTGCGGTACAAATATCCGTATACACATTTGGAGGGATTAAAGGTAAAGACTACAGTTTCAGAGCTCAAACGCGCCGCCTATGAGGAAGCTGACTCGCAGGCGCAGGAGCTTATCAAAATGCCAAAGGAAAGCTATGTGCCAAGCTTTAGGCTGGAAATGGCAGACGAGGAGGACGAAGAGCGGCAGGCAAGCGGCGTGCATTATGGAAATGCTGTGCATAAGAGCATGGAGCTTTTGTCTTTTGAAGATGGGCTTGCTTATGACGCTGGCGCGGCGGATATGGGAAATGCAGAAAAGCGCTTATATGCAATAATTAAGCGTGAGCGTGATTTATGGATTTCGGAGGGCAGGGTGTCGCAGGCAGAGCTTGAGTGTGTAAAAATCGGTAGAATAATTGATTTTGTAAAGACTCCGCTTGCACAGCGAATGGTAGCTGCAAACCGCGCGGGTGCCCTTTTCAAGGAGCAGCCGTTTGTGCTTGGAGTACCCGCTGACAGGCTCAATGAGCGTTATCCTGCGGACGAGACTGTGTTGGTGCAGGGTGTCATTGATGCATTCTTTTATGAAGGCGACGGAATAGTGCTTGCCGATTACAAGACAGACAGGGTGGACAGCGAGGAGAAATTAATCACACGCTATAAGGCACAGCTTGACTATTATCAGCTTGCGTTGGAGCAGATAACGGGGCAGCGGGTGAAGGAGCGGTATATATATTCGTTTGCGCTGAAAAAAGAGATTTTGGTGTGAAGGTAAAGGCGAAAAATAGTAAAAAACTTGATTTTGAATAGGATAAGATAAGGTTATGTTTGAATATATTTTGTTTGATTTGGATGGAACGCTTACTGACCCGAAAGAGGGGATAACAAAGTCTGTGCAGTACGCGCTGGCGGACTTTGGAATTGATGAGCCTGACCTTGACAAACTGGAACCGTTTATAGGTCCGCCGTTAAAAGAAAGCTTTATGGATTTTTACGGCTTTAGCGAGGCTGACGCATTGCGCGCGGTGGAAAAATACAGGGAGCGTTTTGTGGTGACGGGGATTTTTGAAAACGAGATTTATCCGCATATTCCTGAAATGCTGGCGAGCCTGCACGAAAGCGGGAAAAAGCTTGCAATCGCTTCGAGTAAGCCGACAGAGCTTGTGGAGCGCATACTTGTTCATTTTGGGATAAAGGAGTATTTTGACTGTATTGTGGGCAGCGAGATGGACGGCAGGCGCAGCAGAAAAGAAGAAGTCGTCGAGGAGGCGCTCAGGCAGCTTTGGAATGGCTGTACAGATGAAGAAATTTCGGGAAAAAGAAAGGCAACGGCAATGGTAGGCGACAGGAAATTTGACATTGAGGGCGCGAAGGCTTTTGGACTGGCAGGCGTGGGAGTTTCCTTTGGGTATGCGCAGGGAGATGAGCTTGAAAAGGCGGGAGCGGATTACATTGCCGCTACGGTGGAGGAGCTTGAAGGGTTTTTAATGGCGGTATGAAGGGATTGGAGCATAAATGCAGAGAAAGAGAAAAGAAGTAAAGATAACGCAGAAGCGCACGACATTTTTTCAGAAGGCGTACTATATTTTAAAGCCGCTTGTCATATATATGCTTGTGAAAACGCTTGCGCAGCTGCTTTTGGTTATGACAGTAGTGTCAGTTCCGCTTGGCGACGCAGCGGAGTTTGTTAGCCAGAATTATAATCAGATAAACGCTGTTATAAACGGAATAGCGTCGTTGGTCGGCGTGATATTTCTTGTGGGTGATTTTTTAAAGGAGGCTGCTGTCTCGGGAGAAGTAGACATTGACGCGGGAATGGCAAGGCAGTTTGCCGCGTATATGAAAAACGGATTTTTGGGATATGAAAAAGTAAACGCATTGGGGCTTGCAGTATGCGCGATTTTTGGAGCGGTTTCAAGCATTGCGCTCAATGCTGCAGTTTCGTATGGTCTGGAGCTTTTTCAAAGCGTCTCAGAAAGATATGCAAATGTTGAGCAGATACAGTATTCAGTGCCGCTGTGGCTGGGGATTGTTTTGTACGGGATAATAGCGCCGTTTGCGGAGGAGCTTGTTTTCAGGGGAGTGACGTACAACAGAATGAAGCGCTTTTACAGCATTCCGCGCAGTATCGTAGTCACGGCATTGATTTTCGGCGCGTTTCACGCTAATCTGCCGCAGTTTTTGTACGGTACGTGCATGGGAATGCTGATTGCGCTTTGCTATGAGAAGGAAAAGTGCTTTGCCGCGCCTGTGATTTTCCACATGGCGGCTAATATTACCGTATTTGCGCTATCTATGGTTATCTAGCCATAATCTCCAATATCTCGCCGACATACATGGTATGCATATCGCCGTCTGCATACCATTTTTTTATTTCAGGCGAGATAAATGAGTCGTCTGTAATCTTCATCGCGGCAAGCTTTTGACACAGAAGTATGAAATTGCCCTCGTCTATGTAAGGGATTGAGTGCTTGTAAGCCCATGTAAGCCCTGCGTTTGCGACCTTATCCTCGTCTCTGCCCGAATGTGAGCCGCAGTAGTTTAGTGCGTCGCGGTAATTTTTGTCCATGAACGAAACGGAGAAAAAGTCTCCCGCGTCGATAAATTCCTTTGTATATCGTGAGTCGCGGATAAAGATAAACACTACATTTTTGCCCCAGAGCACGCCCAAGCCGCCCCAGCTTACGGTCATAGTGTTTGCCTTCTGCTTTGAGCCAGCCGATACAAGTCCCCAGTCCTTGCCGATTTTTTCAAATGGATTAAACTCCAATTCCTCGATTGGATACGGTTGAAATGTGTGCATGATAAATTCTCCTTTTACTTGCTTGATTTTTGTGGTAATATTATAACTCTATATTTTGGAAATGTCACGCGTTTTGGGAAATTTAAGGTATGCTTTTATATGAAATAATGCTATAATTGCGTTATGGTTTATTTATGGAAATGCTGATTAATTCAAAGGTTTTTATGAAAAATATTAACGGACGGGGGATAAATCACATATGGCAGCCAACATTATGATAGTGGACGACGAAAAGGAAATAGCCGACTTGATAGAGCTGTACCTGATAAATGACGGCTACACAGTGCATAAGTTTTACAACGGCGCTGACGCGCTGGCATATATCAGCGCGCAAAGCCCCGACCTTGCGATACTTGACATAATGCTTCCCGACGTAGACGGCTTTACGCTTCTGCAGAAAATCAGGGAAAAGCATTTTTACCCCGTGATAATGCTCACGGCAAAGTCAGAGGACACGGATAAGATAATGGGGCTGACAATCGGCGCGGACGACTACATAACAAAGCCGTTTAACCCGCTTGAAGTAACGGCGCGCGTCAAAACACAGCTGCGCCGCTATACTCGGTACAACAGCGCGGCAAGCGCGGGCGGCATATCGGATATAAATAACGGCAAGGCGCAGGCAGACGGCGCAATGCGGGAAACGGAATACGACATAAACGGGCTTATAATAAACAAAAGCACCCACCAATGCACACTGTACGGAAAAGAAATCGCGCTCACGCCGATAGAATTTTCAATCCTATGGTATCTGTGCGAGAACAGGGGGCGCGTTATTTCATCGGAGGAGCTGTTTGAAAACGTCTGGGGCGAAAAATTCATCGACAGCAACAATACGGTAATGGCGCATATAGGCAGGCTTCGCGAAAAGCTCGGTGAGCCCCCGCGCAAGCCTAAATTCATAAAAACAGTGTGGGGAGTGGGGTACAAAATTGAATAAGCTTATTGAAAAGATAAAGAGCCGCAGGAAAACGGACAAATACAAAAACAGCGGCTATGGGCAGTTAAAGACAAAACTTTTTATACTTACGATTGCCATGATGTTTGGCGCGGGGATATTCATAATAAGCCTATATAATCTGGTGTTCAGCGGACATCTGGCAAACTGGGTAGTCACATTTCTTGACCGCTTTGTGGTGCATGACTATGACACGGCGCTTGTCATATACAGGCATGTGATAAGAGATAATGCGGAGCCGATAATATGGACATCAATGCTTTGCGCATTTGCCGTGATGATGTGGATATATCTGAACAGATTTACAAAATATTTCGGCGAGATAAACCGCGGCATAGACGCGCTGATAGAGGAAAATTCAGGCGACATCATACTTTCGCAGGAGCTTTCAGCCACTGAAAAGAAAATCAACCAGATAAAGCATACGCTGGAGCAGAGAAAGCTCACGGCGCAGATAGCGGAGCAGCGCAAAAATGATTTGGTGGTATATCTTGCGCACGACCTCAAAACCCCGCTCACGTCGGTAATCGGTTATCTGACGCTGTTAAAAGACGAAAAGCAGATTTCAGAGGAGCTTAGGGAAAAGTATCTTGGCATTTCGCTTGAAAAGGCGCTTCGGCTTGAAGACTTGATAAACGAATTTTTTGAGATAACGCGCTACAATCTGTCAAGCCTGACGCTCGAATACAGCCGTGTGAACCTGACAAGAATGCTTGAGCAGCTTGTGTCTGAGTTTAAGCCGATGCTTGCGGAGAAAAGCCTTAAATGCCGTCTTGTGGCGGAGCGCGGCATAATGATAAGCTGCGATGTGGACAAGCTGCAGCGCGTGTTTGACAATCTTCTGCGCAATGCGGTCAATTACAGCGAACGCGACAGCGCGATATACATTTCGGTTTCACAAAAGGAGAGTAATATAAGCATAAAATTCACAAATTACGGAAGGACTATACCGCAGGAAAAGCTTTCGCGGATATTTGAGCAGTTTTACAGGCTTGACGCGTCAAGAGGCACGCAAAGCGGCGGCGCAGGGCTGGGGCTTGCCATTGCAAAGCAGATAGTAGAGCTGCATAACGGCACGATTACGGCAAAAAGTTATGATGATATGGTGGAGTTTGAGGTGGAGATACCTTCTTTGTAAGAAAATCGTAAGAAATTAATCACAAAAATATATGAAAGCTGTACGATAAAACGAAAAAACAGCGCTCTTTACTTTGATACAATCATTGTATTAAGGCAAAGGGCGTTGTTTTTTGTTAATTGTCGCCTTTTGCTTCAAAATATCCAGATATAAAAAAGGAGCAACAATGAAAAAGAAACAAATAGCGGTAATTTTCGGTGGCAACTCGACAGAGTATGAGGTCTCGCTGCAGTCGGCGTATGCCGTATTAAAGGCTTTGAACGGCGACAGGTATGACATTCTTCCAATCGGAATAACACGACAGGGCGAATGGTATCGCTACAGCGGAAACCTTGAAAAAATAGAAAACAATTCATGGATTGCCGATGAGCAGAACCTTCACCCAATCACGGTATCGCAGAGCAGAAGGCTGGGAGGGATAATTGAATTTGACAAAAATGACGGATGTGTCACAAATGTGTACCATGTAGATTTGGCGTTTCCAGTGCTTCATGGCAGAAACGGTGAGGACGGCACAGTGCAGGGGCTGTTTGAGCTTGCGGGAATAGATGTGATAGGCTGCGGTACGCTCTCGTCGGCGCTCTGCATGGACAAGGACAGGGCGCACAGGCTTGTCAAGGCGGCGGGTATTTTCACGCCCAATTCAGTGACAGTGACAAAGAGCGATATGCCAAATATTGTAGCACTTACAAGTGAGTTGAGATACCCGCTTTTTGTAAAGCCGATACGTTCAGGCTCATCATTTGGCATTACCAAAGTACAAGCTGAAACAGAGCTTATTCCTGCCGTGCAGTTTGCATTTGAATATGACACGAATGTCATAATAGAGGAGAGCATTGATGGCTTTGAGGTGGGCTGCGCCGTGTTGGGGAAAGACAGTTTGACGGTAGGCAGAGTTGACGAGATAGAGCTTTCCAGCGGATTTTTTGATTACACGGAAAAGTATACGCTCAAAACTTCTAAAATCCATATGCCCGCAAGAATAGATGTTGCGACGGAAATGCGCATACAGGAAACGGCGAAGACAATATACAAAACGCTTGGCTGTTCGGGATTTGCAAGGGTTGATATGTTTTTGACGCCAGCGGGCGAAATTGTATTTAACGAGGTCAACACTATCCCTGGCTTTACCTCACACAGTAGATACCCGAATATGATGAAAGGAATAGGCTTGTCCTTCGAGCAGGTGCTGGACAGGATTATAGGCTTGTATGTATAATGGAAATTTTAGTCTCAAATGAAGGAATTTACGAGGGAAATCTGATTTTGGTAAACAGCGATTTCCCTCTGCGCGGCAAAAGCACAAGTCTTATACTTGTAAATGAAAAATATCCGCAGGTTTTATTGCAGGCTGAGGCGGCACAAATGCTGAGGCAGGCGTTTAGAAGCATTATAGACGCTGAATGTAAAGATGCCAGTGTGTCTGCGAGCGGCTGTTTCTGTGAAGGAGAACGAACAGAAATACAGAAAGAAGGTGGATACCTTTTGTCGTATGCCTCGCCAATCTTTAGTGAAATTGAACGAACAGAAATACAGAAAGAATACACTATGCTTGTAAGCGGCTGTTGCGGTGGAAGGGAGCAGGCTGATATATGTAAAGAAAGCATTGCTCTTGTAAGCGGCTACCGTAGTGAAAAGGAACAGACCGACATATACGAAAGCTCATTGCAAGAAAACGGCGCCGAGTTTACGGCTAAATTTGTGGCGCTGCCAAATCACAGTGAGCATCAGACAGGTCTTGCGATTGACCTTGGACTTGAAAAGGAGAATATTGATTTCATATGTCCTGACTTTCCATATGAAGGAATATGTGAAAAATTCCGTGCCGTCGCTCCGCAGTACGGCTTTATCGAACGCTATCGGAAAGGAAAAGAAAACATTACGAAAATCGCGCCCGAACCGTGGCATTTCAGATATGTGGGCTTTCCACATTCCGCAATAATAAGCGAAAATAATTTTGCGCTTGAGGAGTATATCGAATACCTGAAACAGTTTTCGGCTAACGGTGAGCATTTGAAATACGACAACGGTAGGACATATTTTGAAATATTTTATGTCCAAGCGAAAAAGGCAGGCAGCACAAAAATAATTCTTCCTTACCACACAGACGGCGCAGCGCCTGCCTACGAAATATCAGGAAACAACGTTGACGGATTTGTCGTAACTTGCATTATGCATTTGAGAAACTCTATTCGGCAACATAGATTTAGGAAAAATATATAAATAAGCGGCGCCTTACAATTGGTTGCGCTTATAGGGTGTTGCACCAAGAAATGCGATCACAAAATATAGTATAATTTGATTTGATACTATGCTATATCTTGTATGCTTAATCCTTATTGCGACAGCCTCATTGATGCGATTTTTATATATTTTGTCTAAATTCAGACGGTTTAGAAAACATTTCGCAACTATCTAATAACTTGCGAATACAAAAGGAGGGCTGACAAAGGTGGACAATAATAAAACATACACAGGCACAGCATACACAGGCAAGGCATACACAGGCATAGACTATTTCAGGTGCGTTGCCGCGTTCCTCGTTGTCGCGATACATACCTCAACATTCACAACATACAGCGAACAATTCGATATGATAGCGACACGGATAATCGCGCGTATCGCCGTGCCGTTTTTCTTTGCAACTACAGGCTTTTTTCTCTCGCCCTCGTACTCAAAGGACAACGGCAGACTGGCAAAGCTCGTCAAAAAAATGTCTGCAATTTACGCCTTTTCCATAATAATATACATACCGATAAACATATATAACGGCTATTTCTCAACGGAATATCTTTTGCCAAATATAATAAAGGATATAGTCTTTGACGGCACAATGTATCATCTCTGGTATTTCCCTGCAGTTATCATAGGAGCCACAATAGTATGGTTTCTCACAAAAAAATTTGGCATAAAAAGGACATTCGCCGCCACGCTGTTTTTGTACGCAGCAGGCATTTTCGGCGACAGCCTCTATGGCGTATCACAAAAAATCCCTTTTGCGGAAAGCTTTTACCGCCATATTTTTGAAGTGTCCGACTACACGCGAAACGGGATATTTTTTGCCCCTGTTTTTATTGCAATGGGGGCAATAATTTCTGACAGAAGTGTCAGTATTTCTGCCCTCAAATGTGCGGCAGGTTTTGTGATCTCATTTATTTTTATGCTCGAGGAGGGGATAATCGTGCATCGTGCAGGACTTGTGCGCCACGACAGCATGTATATTTTCCTTATCCCATGCACATATTATCTTTTCAGACTGCTCACCTTTTGGCGCGGGGAGAGAAAAGCTTCACTCAGGGCATTTTCACTTGTCGTATATATAATCCACCCGCTGATGATAGTAGCAGTACGGCTTTTGGCAAAGCTTACAGGCACGCAGGAAATATTCATTGAAAACAGCGTCGGACATTATTTTGCCGTAAGCATTTTTTCAGCGGTATTTTCACTGATATTTACACTATTATGTCACAAAGTAAAGCGCGGAAAAATAAAAAGCGCCACAGCGCCAGCAGATGATATGCTCACAACACGCGGACAGCGCGCATGGCTTGAAATCAATCAGGACAACCTAAAGCACAATGTCCAAATACTGAAAAACGCAATGCCCGAAAAATGCGAGCTTATGGCAGTAGTCAAAGCTCAGGCATACGGTCACGGAATGTATGAAAACGTCGTGTGTCTCAACAAAATCGGCGTAAAAGCTTTCGCCGTCGCCACCATAGACGAGGGAATAGAACTCCGCCGCTATGGCATTCGCGGGGAAATTCTAATACTTGGCTATACAGACGCAAGAAGGGCAAAGGAGCTTCGCAGATATCAGCTCACCCAGACGCTGATAAGCTACAAATACGCAAGTCTGTTGGACAGCCAAGGCATTAGCATAAATGCCCACATAAAAATCGACACAGGCATGCACAGGCTGGGCATAGACTACAGGGAGGCAGGTGACATAGAAAAAACCTTTAAATTAAAGCACATACATATAAGCGGAATTTACTCGCACTTGTGTGTTTCCGACAGCCTTAACGCGGAGGACATCGCTTTCACCCAAAAGCAGATAAGCAATTTCAGACAGGCAATCGACCGCATAGAGCAGTCAGAGCCTGCGCTTCCCAAAATCCATATTCAAAGCAGCTACGGCTTGCTAAATTATCCTGAGCTTAAATGCGATTACGTAAGGGCAGGAATAGCGCTCTACGGCGTGCTAAGTTCCCCAGACGACAAGGTGAGAAAACCGCTCGACCTATGCCCCGTACTTTCCCTAAAAACAAAGGTAATACTTATCAGAACAGTAGAAAAAGGCGAAACCATAGGCTACGGCAGGGCTTTCTCGGCAAGCCGAAAAACAAAAATCGCAATACTTCCCATAGGCTACGCCGACGGCATACCACGCAGCCTTTCATGCGGAAAGGGCTATGTGATGATAAACGGAAAAAGAGCGTACATAGCGGGCAGGGTATGCATGGATCAGACAGCAGTAGACATAACAGACATACCGGATGTCACCGAGGGAACTACCGCAACAATCATAGGCGATGGCATCCTTGCGCCAACCGCCGCAGACAACGCAGGCAGCATATCAAACGAATTGCTCAGCAGGATTGGCAGCAGAGTGGAAATACTGAAAAAATGATTATTGCATATTGACAAAAAATGAAAAAAGACATATTATAAAAGTATCATTTGATACCACTAATCGTTTATGCCGTCAATGCTTCCATACAGAAAGGCTTAGGGAGGTGCTTTCATGAATATGAAGATTATTAAGGAAGAAAAGCAGTTATGCACATGCTGCATGGAAGAACATAATGTGAAGACAGTCCTCATTGATGAGAAGGCAACCTTTAAAAATATGGAAGTTAAATATGAAGCCTCATATTTATATTGTGACAAGGCAGAAGAACTATACATGGACGAACGCCAGCTTCAGGAAAACGATATACGGCTTAAAGACGCATATAAAAAGGCAGCAGGACTTTTGACATCTTCCGAGATTAGCAGTATCAGAAAAAAGTATGGAATCAGCCAGGTTGATTTATGCATTTTGCTTGGCTGGGGCGAAAAAACAATAACAAGATATGAAGGACATCAGGTACAGGACAAAGCGCACGATACAATATTAAAAAAGCTTTCACAAGATCCCGAGTGGTTTTTGACGCTGCTGGCTGGTGCGCAGGGGAATTTGCCGCAGGCAGCATATCAGAAGTATTTAAATGCGGCAGCTGCATTATATGAGGAAGACAAGGATTACTATCTGCGAAAGGCGATAGAGGCAGGTTATGCGAGATTTCAGAAAAACAAAATGCTTAATGGCAATACAGAGCTTTCATTAGATAAAGTGGTTGATGTCATTCGATATTTTGCGGCATCTGCAAAAGTTACGAATCTTTATAAAGTAAAGCTTATGAAGCTTTTGTGGTATGCAGATGCGTTGTCTTATAAAACAAGAGGTTATGCGATAACCGGTTTAGTATATCAGGCTTTGCCAATGGGCGCAGTGCCGGTAGGACACGATTCTATAATTGATTTGAGAGGTGTTCCCTGTGAAGAAATAGATATGGGAGAAACAAACGCATATCATTTTTCGTTGAATAATGCAGACACGTTTCCAGCACTTTCGGAAGATGATATAAGTATTCTTGATGCTGTCATTAAAAAGATGGGTAAAATGAGCAAAAATGAAATAATTAATTTCATGCATAACGAGCAGGCTTATATAAATACAGCGCAAAAGGATATCATTCAATTCAAGTATGCGGAAAGCCTGCAAATATAATAAATTAGTGAAAATGCGGAATTGAAAGCCATTGCTTGCTATTTGCTCTAAAGGAGACTTAAAGTATAATGAAACAACCTGCAAAACAAAGGACAGTTCATTGTGATGGCGGCGATATTACATACCTGCTCACAAGAAAGCCGGTAAAAAACGTAAATCTGAGGATAAAGCCGGACGGACAAGTCCTTGTGTCAGCCAATAACAGAGTACCCATAGAATTTATAGAAACATATATCAGTCAAAAACAGCAATATATCTTTGCGGCACTGTCAAGATACGAAGAAAGAAGAAAATTAATTCAAGACACCCCCAAAAGATATGAAAGCGGTGAACATTACAATCTCTTAGGCAAAAGCCTATGCCTCAAAGTAGAAGAAAGCATAGAAGAAGGTGTACATACAGACGGAGCATATATTTTTCTGAAAGTAAAAAATAAAGACGATTTCCGCCATAAAGAAATCCTAATGTCAAAATGGCTTAAACAATATCAGACAATGATATTCCAAGAACAGCTGCAGGAAACATATAAGCTCTTTCAAAAATACAAAGTGCCATATCCCGCATTAAAAATCCGATGCATGAAAACCCGCTGGGGCTCCTGCCAGCCTGATAACGGAATCATCACATTGAACAGCAGACTGATTGAGACCCCAAAGAGCTGCATAGAATATGTGGTGCTGCACGAATTTGCGCATTTCGTCCATCCCAATCATTCAAAACAGTTTTGGGATTTCGTCACAATGCTGATGCCCGACTGGAAGGAACGCAAAAAGGAACTGGAAAAATGGGGCTGACCCGTTGACTTTTCCATATAATATTTGCAAATCCAGCCGCTCTATGATAGGATAAAACATATAAAATGTCTGTTCGGAGGTAAAAAAATAGGATTGACTACTGACAGCGGGGAAGACTGCGGGCATAGGCTTATAAAGAGGTATATATGGGTAATATTCTAATAGTTGAAGATGACAAAGTATTAAACTTGGGACTACAAGCCTGCATGAAAGAGTGCGGACATGAGGTTTACGGAGTTAAGAGTGGGAATGAAGCACTTCAATATATAAAGGATGAATTAGTTGATTTGGTTATTTTGGATGTAAATATGCCTGATATGGATGGATTTCAGGTATGTGAACAAATTAAAAAAATAAAAGAGCTTCCAATAGTATTTCTTACAGCACGTGATGAAGAAAATGATATTATAAATGGGTTTGATTTGGGAGCGGAGGATTATATTATAAAGCCATTTAGCATTAATGTATTTGAGAGGAAAATTGACGCTATTCTTAAAAGATGTAATGCTAAAAACTCAAATTTGTACATATATGATAATTTCAGTATAGATTTTAGTAAAAAGAAGGCGTTGCAAAGAGGTAAAGTTATTAGCTTTACTCCGACCGAATATAGAATATTAGAGCTTTTGGTACTGAATAGAGGGCATGTCGTTGTAAAGGAAAGTATCATACAAGATTTATGGGATAAAAGCAGCAATTGGGTGGATGAACATACATTGGCTGTGAATATTAGCAGGATACGAGGAAAAATTGAAGAACCAGAGAGAAGAATGCTTAAAACAGTATTTGGTGTCGGATATATGTGGAGTAATGATTTAGATGAAGAAAAATAGAAATAAAGCATTTCTTTTTAACATTCCTATTTTAATCAATTTAATGTGTATATTAATTTTGATATATGGTTTAACCCGGAAATATGATAAAGAAGTTTTTATTTTAGTTGGCATTGGATCAGTTTTAGTTAATATCTATATTATTGTAAAATTTCATGGTTTTATAAAAGATTTTGTTAATGCTATTGAGCAAGATATGGGTAAGGTAATCAAGGACGTGAAGCTTGATTATAAAAATTGTTTTCAAGATTCCACTTACTCACGCCTGTATGAAAAATTATTTCGCATACAGGAGAATAAAAAAGTTTATATTGAAAAACAAGAGCAAGAAATGGGAGTAATACATCAATTGATATCCGATATCTCGCATCAAGTTAAAACCCCTATTGCAACTGCAAAGACATATAGTCAAATATTGGTAAGAACACCAAAGGCTGCTATTAATGAAAAGCAAAATGAATATATAAAAATTATATATTCACAAATTAATAAATTGGATTTTTTAATGCAGGAATTAATAAAGATGTCCAGGCTGGAAACGAATATCATAATATTAAAGCCGGATGAATATTGTTTGGAAAATATATTAGCAGAAGCATATGCAGGGGTTCTATTGTCAGCTGAAAAGAAAAATATTGAAATACAGGCAAATTATAAAGGAAAGCATATTGTTTATATAGATTATAAATGGACGATAGAAGCGGTGGGCAATATTCTTGATAATGCAGTAAAGTATACAGATTCAGAAGGAATTATAAAAGTTGAAATTGTGGATAGCGAAAATTATCAAATAGTTAAAATTATTGATAATGGGTGTGGTATTGAAGAAACTAAAATACCACTTATTTTTCAACGATTTTATAGAGAAGAAAAAGCTAGAGAAATAGAAGGATTAGGTTTAGGATTGAGTCTGAGCAGGAGAATAATAGAAAAGGAGCAGGGGTACATACGAGTTGAATCCATACTAAACAAGGGGTCAACGTTTTTGATATATTTGCCTAAAGCAGGAGGAACCAAATGATGGTTCCTTTTTTGTTACAAAATTGTGATAATTATTAATATATTTTGAGAACAGATTGCAACATGCTTATTATATAATTTAATAAAATAAAGATTAAATAAGGAGATAGCAGCATGAAAATATTACAGGCAATTAATGTTAAAAAGTATTATGGAGAAGAACCAAATATAACGAAGGCATTAAACGGAGTTTCTTTGGATATTGAACAAGGAAAGTTTGTTTCCATTATAGGGGCATCGGGTAGTGGAAAATCAACACTATTGCACATATTAGGAGGATTGGATACACCGACATCAGGAGAGGTTATTGTGCACGATGTAAACTTGTCACAATTTAGTAGTAATGAACTAACAATATTTAGGAGAAGAAATATTGGATTTATATTTCAGGAGTATAATTTAGTATCAAATATTTGTGTATATGATAATATTGTTTTGCCAATTCAGTTGGATGGTGGAAAAGTTGATGATGCATATATAAAAAATATTTGTAACTTATTGCATATAGAGGATAAATTGGAAAAATTTCCTAAGAATTTATCCGGTGGACAAAAACAACGAGTTGCAATTGCCAGAGCGTTGGCGACCCGACCTGCTATCATATTAGCTGATGAACCGACAGGGAGTCTGGATAGTGTAAACAGATGGGATGTATTCGGATTGTTAAAACGAGCAAGTAATGAATATGAACAGACAATTGTTATGATAACTCATGATAGAGAATTGGCAATGAATACTGATAAAATGATAAAAATAGAGGATGGTATTATTGTTCATTAATTGAGAGAGGAGAGAATATGTTGAATGATAAAAAAAGAAAAGTGTTGAGAAAGATTGCAAGAGGAAATATTAAAGAAAATAAAGTGCGAAATTTAGTATTAATGGTTGCTGTTATAGCAGTTACCATTATACTTTTTACTATTAGCGCTTCCGGAATTAGTTATTTTATAAATTTTTCGACAATGAATTTAAGATTAAAAGGGACAAATACAGATGGATTTGTTAACAATTTGACTGATGCAGAACATAACAAGCTTTATAGTATAGATGAGATATATAGTATTGGAACACAGTATTTTGTGGGAACAATTAATTCTTCTGACAATCATTGGGTAACAGCTCTATCTGCCTATGATGAAGTCGAGTGGGAAAATAATATTTTACCAACAATAAAGAACTTTATTGGAAGAATACCCGAAGAAAGCAATGAAATTCTATTATCAGAAGGGGCATTGGAAGCACTGAATATTAAAGCAAGGGATATTATAGGAAAAGAAATAGAGTTAGATTTAAATATAAATGGTATTCTAACAACTAAAAAATTCAAGATAGTAGGAATATATGAAGATTTTATTGATTCAAATTTGAGAAGCAGTGGAAGCATTAGTGGAAATATATTAGCTGCGAGTATGCAATTGAAAAAAGATAATATGCAACCAAAAGCTAACTGCATAGTATCAGAGGAGATGGCAAGGAAAGTTTGTCCCATACAAAATATTTATACAACTTTTCAAATTTCTGATGGCGATAATATTGATATTCTTATTGCGTATGCATTAGGACTGAACAACACAGATAATATAATGATTGTAAAAGATACCAATAACAATGGAGGATATATAGGGATTGTTTTGGCAATTGTAATATGCGTTGTTATCTGTCTTTGCGGATATTTATGTATTTACAATATCATGAGTATTGCACTTATTAAAGATATACATTTCTGGGGAAATTTGAAAGCAATTGGAACTAGCGGGAAGCAGCTTAGATATATAGCAGATTATGAAACCTGTTATTTTGTATTTCGCAGTTTACCAATAGGCTTGCTGATTGGTGCTGCGTTAACATCAGGATTTGTACCATTTATATTAAGAACTTTAACGGGAAGTGGCGGCTATGCTGATATTATGCCATTTGATATGCACTATAGCTTGTTTGCTTTTGTATTTACGGGGGTTTTTTGCTGCGCAACAGTATTAGTGAGTTTTAAAAAGTCATTAAGAACTTTGGAAGCTATGACTACCATTGAAGCATTGCGTTTTAATGGAGAAAATTGTGGAAAATCAAGTTCAAATAGCGGTCAACATAGCAGATGTAATGGAAAATTACATAAAATGGCTTGGAACAATGTATTCTATGATAAGAGAAGATTTCTGACAGTTATTTTTACTTTATTTATGGGGTTATTTTTATTTCTGCTTTCATATACATTATTTTCTTCGCCGGATTGGGAGTTGTATTTAGAGACGGAAGCTCCTGATGATTTTTGCATTACAGATAATACTATGATTAATAATTTTCATGAAGATAATCCTAATAACTGGGAAGAAAATTATTTAACGCCAAATCTGTATGAAAGTTTAAAAGAAATAGATGGAGTATCAAGTATTGATATGGTATGCCTGCAGCCAATTCAAATTGGTTATGAGGATTGTCTGAAAACCTATAATGAAAAAGGAGAAAATGAAAATATATGGGGAACAGCCGTATTTGTGGATATGGACAAATTGATTAATTATAAATTAGCACATGAAAAACAATATAATTATGAGAAGTTTGATGATTACTTAAATGGAAGAATAGTTTATGTAAGCGCTGCGGAGAACGGTTCCTGCCCGGAAATAGAGGGAAAGGAAATAAAAATTTTAAATCCTGAAAACGGAAAGGAAGTAACTTATAATATAGGCGGAATTTTAGACGCAAACACTGATAACAAATTGGGAATGGTTCAGAGTGGAACTTATAATGAAAGAGAAAAAATAAAAGTCTTTATGAGTAATGAGGGAATAAAGAGGTTAACTGATAATCCAATAATCTACGAAATAAGAATGAATGCAGATGATGGAAAGGAAGCTTTTGTAAAAGAGGCTATAAAGGAAATTATTAAAATGAATGGCAAAATTGAAATAATTGCAAGAAGCGATTTGTTACCTGCCTATAAACCGGTAGCTGCGTCATTCCTTGCAATCGGAACAATTTTTTCGGGAATTTTATTTATTATGGGCATAATGAATTTTATAAATTCACTATGCACTAATATATACACTCGCGAAAAAGAATTGGCTGTTTTAGCAGGAATTGGAATGTCACAAAAGCAGATTATAATTATGCTGGTTTATGAGGGGATATATTATGCTTTTACAACAATTGCTTTATTAGGAACGGTGGGAATTTGTCTTGTTTATATTTTCATGAAGCTGACCCAAAAAGTATTTTACTTTTTTGTATTTAAACCACCGGTAACTATGTTATTGATGTTGTTAGCCTTGCTCGCACTTATTTGTGCTTCTATTCCGTTTTTTACTTATAGAGGCATCAATAAAAAAAGCATAGTTGAAAGATTAAAAAATAATGATGAATGAAACAGTATGCGGAAAGCCTGCAGATATAATAAATTGGTGAAAATGCGGAATTGAAAGCCATTGCCTGCTATTTGCGTTAAATGAGACTTAAAGTATAATGAAACAGCCTACAGAACAAAGGACAGTTCATTGTGAGAATGGCGATATTAAATACCTGCTCACAAGAAAGCCGGTAAAAAATGTAAATCTGAGGGTAAAGCCGAAATCCGATGCGTGAAAACCCGCTGGGGCTTCTGTCAGCCGAATAATGCAATCATTACATTGAACAGCAGGCTGATTGAAACCCCAAAGCGCTGCATAGAATATGTGGTGCTGCATGAATTTGCGCATTTCATACATCCCAATCATTCAAAACAGTTTTGGGATTTCGTCACAATGCTGATGCCCGACTGGAAGGAGTGCAAAAAGGAGCTGGAAAAATGGGGCTGATAAAAAATGCTGATAAAAATCATTTACCCCCTTTACAAATCCGCAAAAATCCCCTATAATGTGAAAAGAAAAGTACAATATAGCATACAAAGCGACCAAAGGCGGTTCAAATAGCGTTTTTTGGTTGCTTTTTTATATGCTTTTGTCAGACAATTTAATATGCGTAACACAAATTGTCTGATTATCTGACAATTTCCAGACTTTCAAACTAACGCGCACCATACGCGCAGAAACGAGGTAAAAAGATGTTTGATGCAAAATTAAACCTTCCACAGGCGCCGCTCTACAGTCCCGAGTTCGAGCACGACAACTGCGGCATAGGCGCCATTGTCAACATCAAGGGCGAAAAGACGCGTGAAACCGTCGAGAATGCCCTCAGGATAGTTGAAAACCTTGAGCACAGGGCGGGCAAAGACGCAGAAGGGAAAACAGGCGACGGCGTAGGCATACTTATCCAGATATGCCATGAGTTCTTTGTGAGGGTGACAAAGCCGCTCGGCATAGAGCTTGGCGGCGAGAGGGAATACGGCATAGGTATGTTCTTCTTCCCGCAGGATGAGCTGAAACGCAATCAGGCAAAAAAGATGTTTGAGATTATCGTCGAGAAAGAGGGCTTGGAGTTTTTAGGCTGGCGCGAGGTTCCGTGCGTGCCATCAGTGCTCGGGCACAAGGCGGTGGAGTGCATGCCGTACATAATGCAGGCATTTGTGAAAAAACCCGCAAATGTCGAGAAAGGTCTTGCCTTTGACAGAAAGCTCTACATTGCAAGGCGCGTGTTTGAGCAGAGCTCCGACAACACATATGTGGTATCGCTCAGCAGCAGGACAATAGTTTACAAAGGAATGTTCCTTGTAAAGCAGCTTCGTACTTTCTTTACGGATTTGCAGAGCGAGGATTATAAATCGGCAATTGCCATCGTACATTCGCGTTTTTCGACGAACACAAACCCGAGCTGGGAGAGAGCGCATCCCAACCGCTTTATCGTACACAACGGCGAGATTAATACGATACGCGGCAACGTAGACAAGATGCTTGCCCGCGAGGAAAATATGGAGTCCGAATTTTTGAGCCATGAGTTTCACAAGGTGCTGCCTGTGGTAAACGCGCAGGGTTCAGACTCCGCTATGCTTGACAATACGCTGGAGTTCCTCGTGATGAGCGGCATGGAGCTTCCGCTTGCGGTAATGATAACAATTCCCGAGCCGTGGGCAAACAACAAGACAATGTCGCAGAGCAAAAAGGACTTTTACCAGTATTACGCAACAATGATGGAGCCGTGGGACGGTCCCGCGTCGATACTTTTCTCCGACGGCGACATAATGGGCGCGGTGCTTGACAGAAACGGACTTCGTCCCTCACGCTACTATATAACGTCAGACGGACAGCTTATCCTTTCATCAGAGGTAGGTGTGCTTCCAATAGATGCGGCAAAGATAGTGAAAAAAGACAGACTCCGCCCAGGAAAGATGCTTCTTGTGGACACGGTAAAAGGCGAAGTAATAGACGATGACACTTTAAAGGAAAGATACGCAAAGCGCCGTCCTTATGGCGAGTGGCTTGACTCAAACCTTGTCACGCTAAAGGAGCTCAAAATCCCCAACGTGAGAGTGCCCGAGTACAGCTATGAGGAAAGACAGCGCATGCAGAAAGCGTTCGGCTACACATATGAGGAGCTTAAAACAAGCATACTCCCGATGGCGAAAAACGGTGCGGAGGCGATTGCAGCAATGGGCGTAGACACGCCGCTGCCTGTGCTTTCATCAAGCCATCACCAGCTTTCGCATTACTTTAAGCAGCTTTTTGCGCAGGTTACAAACCCGCCTATCGACGCGATCCGCGAGGAAGTCGTTACCTCCACGAGCGTGTATATCGGAAAGGACGGCAATCTATTGGAGGACAGCGAGAGCAACTGTCATATGCTAAAGGTCAACAACCCGATTTTGACGACTACAGACCTTCTTAAAATCAAGAGCATGGACAAAGAGGGCTTCAAGGTTGCCGAGGTGCCTATCACATACTACAAGAACACGAGCCTTGAAAAAGCCATCGACAGGCTTTATGTCGAGGTTGACAGGGAGTTCCGCGACGGCGCTAATATCATTATACTTTCCGACAGGGGAGTAGACGAAAACCATGTCGCTATTCCGTCGCTGCTTGCCGTGTCAGCTATGCAGAAGCATCTGGTACAGACAAAGAGAAGAACAAGCGTCGCGCTGATACTGGAATCGGCAGAGCCAAGAGAGGTACATGATTTCGCAACGCTTCTGGGGTATGGCGCGAGTGCGGTAAACCCTTATCTTGCGCAGGAGTCGATAAAGGAGCTTATCGACAACGGTATGCTTGACAAGGACTATCACGCGGCGGTTGACGATTACAACGACGCTATCCTTCACGGTATAGTAAAAATCGCTTCAAAGATGGGTATTTCAACAATCCAGTCATATCAGGGCTCACAGATTTTTGAAGCAATAGGCATAGGCTATGATGTAATAAACAAATATTTCACAAACACAGTGTGCAGGGTCGGCGGCGTGACGATAAAAGATATTGAAAAAGAAGTTGACGCGCTCCATTCAATGGCTTTTGACCCGCTGGGACTTACGACAGACCTCACGCTCGACAGCCCAGGACATCACAAGTCAAGGAGCGGCGCGGAGGAGCACCTTTACAATCCCGCGACAATACATATGCTGCAGCAGTCAACGCGACTTGGCAATTACGATATGTTTAAGCAGTACACGGCAATGATAAACAGCGAGGAAAGTGTTAAAAACCTGCGCGGACTTATGGACTTCAACTATCCGAAAAAGGGAATTTCCATCGACGAGGTTGAGAGCGTGGACAGCATCGTGACGCGCTTTAAGACAGGCGCTATGTCATACGGCTCAATCTCAAAGGAGGCGCACGAGACACTCGCAATCGCCATGAACACGCTGCACGGCAAGTCAAACAGCGGCGAGGGCGGCGAGGATTTAGAGAGAATGGTTATAGGGCCAGACGGCTTGAACCGCTGCTCGGCAATCAAGCAGGTGGCGAGCGGGCGTTTTGGCGTGACGAGCAGATACCTTGTAAGCGCACAGGAGATACAGATAAAAATGGCGCAGGGCGCAAAGCCCGGCGAGGGCGGACATCTGCCCGCGGGCAAGGTATATCCTTGGATTGCAAAGACAAGGCACTCAACGCCCGGCGTAGGCTTGATTTCACCCCCGCCTCATCATGATATTTATTCAATTGAGGACTTGGCGCAGCTTATATATGACCTTAAAAATTCAAACAAGGACGCGAGAATAAGCGTAAAGCTCGTGTCTGAGAGCGGCGTAGGCACTGTAGCGGCGGGCGTTGCCAAGGCGGGCGCTCAGGTAGTGCTTATTTCAGGCTACGACGGCGGCACGGGCGCGGCGCCAAAAAGCTCAATCCACAACGCAGGACTTCCGTGGGAGCTTGGAGTGGCGGAGACGCACCAGACGCTTATACAGAATGGTCTTAGAAATAAAGTGCGCATCGAGACAGACGGCAAGCTTATGACAGGCCGCGATGTGGCGATCGCCGCAATTCTCGGCGCGGAGGAATTTGGCTTTGCGACAGCACCGCTCGTGACTATGGGCTGCGTGATGATGCGCGTCTGCAACCTTGACACCTGTCCTGTAGGTGTTGCCACACAGAATCCCGAGCTTAGAAAGCGCTTTAAGGGTAAGCCCGAGTATGTAATAAACTTCATGCGCTTTATTGCTGAGGAGCTTAGAGAATATATGGCTAAGCTTGGCGTGAGGACAGTTGACGAGCTTGTAGGGCGTACTGACCTTCTGAAGATGAAGGAAAATTTGCCCGAGGGCACGATAAAGCTTGACCTTGGACACATTCTCGACAATCCTTATGTAAAGGAAAAAGCAGTATTTGATCCCAAGCACGTATATGACTTTGAATTGGAAAAGACGCTTGACGAGAGAGTGCTTTTAAAGCAGTTTGGCAGTGCGCTTGAAACAAAGCAGAAAAAGAGCATAGAGGTTGACGTAATGAATACTGACCGCGCTTTCGGCACGATATTCGGCGCGGAAATCACAAAACGCTATTACAATACGCTTGACGAGGATACCTTCCATGTACTGTGCCATGGCGCGGGCGGACAGAGCTTCGGCGCGTTTATTCCACAGGGGCTTACATTGGAGCTTGTCGGCGACTCAAACGACTACTTCGGCAAGGGGCTTTCGGGCGGTAAGCTGATAGTGTACCCGCCAAAGGGCAGCACCTTTAAGCAGGACGAAAATATCATTATCGGAAATGTGGCGCTCTACGGCGCTACAAGCGGCAAGGCGTTTATAAACGGTGTTGCGGGCGAGCGCTTCTGCGTCAGAAACTCAGGCGCAATTGCCGTAGTGGAAGGCGTAGGCGACCATGGCTGTGAGTATATGACAGGCGGGCGCGTGGTAGTGCTTGGCGGCACGGGCAAGAATTTTGCGGCGGGCATGAGCGGCGGTATCGCATATGTGCTTGACATGGACAACGACCTCTACATGAGAGTGAACAAGGAAATGGTATCAATGAGCGAGATTACCAACAAATATGATGTTATCGAGCTTAAAGATATGATTAAGGAGCATGTGGCATATACCAACTCCGAAAAAGGCAAGGAGATTCTTGACAACTTCGGCGAATATCTGCCTAAATTCAAGAAGATTATTCCTTTCGACTACGACAGGATGCTAAAGACTATCGTGCAGATGGAGGAAAAAGGACTAAGCGCGGAGCAGGCGCAGATAGAAGCATTCTACGCTAACACAAAGAAAAAATAAAGTGTTTGTTCATCTCAATAAAGATAATATGGAGGAAACTATGGGAAAGCCAACAGGATTTTTAGATTATGAGAGAAAGACCTCCGCGGCGCAGGCTCCCGCGGAGAGGGTGAAGCATTTTAACGAGTTCCACACGCACCTCCCTATGGAGGAGCAGCAAAAGCAGGGCGCAAGATGCATGGAATGTGGAGTGCCATTTTGCCAGGCGGGAATGAACATAGCGGGAATGACGTCAGGGTGTCCGCTCCACAACCTAGTGCCCGAATGGAATGACTTGGTGTACACGGGCAACTGGGAGGCGGCATATGAAAGGCTCAAAAAGACGAACAATTTCCCTGAATTTACATCGCGCGTATGCCCCGCACTCTGCGAAAACGCCTGCACCTGCGGATTAAACGGCGATGCGGTTGCGACAAAGGAAAATGAGTACGCGATTATCGAAAACGCATACGCTACAGGGCTTGCGGCGGCAAAGCCGCCAAAGGTGCGCACAAACAAGACGGTTGCCGTCATAGGCAGCGGACCGTCAGGGCTTGCAGTGGCGGACCAGCTCAATAAGCGCGGCCACAGCGTAACAGTATTTGAGCGCAATGACCGTATCGGCGGGCTCTTGATGTACGGCATACCGAACATGAAGCTTGAAAAGCACATTATTGAGCGCAAAATCAAGATAATGGAGGAGGAGGGCGTCAAATTCGTCACAAACGCCGACATTGGAAAAGACGCGAAATCGAAGAAGCTTGTAGAAGGCTTTGACAGGATAGTGCTTGCGTGCGGCGCGTCAAATCCGAGGGACATAAATGCCGCGGGGCGCGATGCCAAGGGAATATATTTTGCGGTTGACTTTTTAAGGGGCGTGACAAAGAGCCTGCTTGACTCAAATTTATCCGACAAAAGCTATGTTTCCACAAAGGGCAAGGATGTGATAATAATCGGCGGCGGCGACACGGGCAACGACTGTGTAGGCACCTCAATCCGGCTTGGCGCAAAGTCCGTAACTCAGATAGAGATGATGCCCAAAGCCCCCGACACAAGGTCGGACAACAACCCTTGGCCCGAATGGCCCAAAATCTGCAAGACAGATTACGGTCAGGAGGAGGCAATCGCGCTGTTTGGACACGATCCGAGGATTTACGAATCCACAGTCAAGGAGTTTGTCAAGGACAAGAGCGGCAATCTCACGGCAGTAAAGATAGTAAAGCTCACATGGGAAAAGGATGCCGAGACAGGCAGAATGAACATGAAGGAGATAGAGGGCAGCGAACAGACTCTCCCCGCACAGGTAGTCCTTATCGCGGCAGGCTTTCTTGGCAGCCAGAAGTACGTTACCGATGCTTTCAAGGTAGAACTCGACCAGCGCACCAACGTAAAGACAGAGACTGGCAAATTCAAGACCAGCGTTGACAACGTATTTGTCGCTGGCGATATGCACACAGGCCAGTCGCTCGTGGTAAAGGCAATCCGTCAGGGCAGGGAGTGCGCAAGAGAGGTTGACGAGAGCCTTATGGGTTATTCAAATATGTATATCCAGTAGGGCAAATACATTAAAAGACGTAAGCAGGGCAAAACAAAAACCGCCGCTGTCCGCATTAAAAGCGGGCAGCAGCGGCTTTATTTTCTTAACAAAAGACTTGTTATCTGTGATATATCAAAGTATTAATCTTATTCATTAAAATATGCTCATCTATCGGCTTTGCTATATAGTCGTTCGCTCCCGATTGGACAGCTCTTATGACGTGTTCCTTGTCATTGTTTGACGTAAGGAAAATCACGGGAGTAAGCTTTAAGCTTTCGGTCGCCCTGATTTTTTTCAGCATCTGGAAGCCGTTCATCACAGGCATATCAATATCCAAAAGAATAAGACTTGGGACATTGGTTTCGAGAAATGTCAGTGCACGGTCGCACTTAGCGAAAGCATGAAAGTCATATGCCTGGCTCAAAAGATTTTCAAGCCTTTTCAGGACAATGCCGCTGTCGTCAACCGCTATTATTGTTTTTTTGTAATTCATTTTATATTCCCTCCATTATTTACACATTAGTTGCCGTTTAATATTTCTATTGCCTTATCTTCGTCATATTCCTTGTCAAGCGCGTTAAACGCGTCCTTAAGACGCTTGCGCACATCCTTTTCCAACGGCTTTTTCAGCCAGTCGCTTAGCTGCTGTGTCGCCTTTGAGGTTTCAAAGTTAATTATCAGGTTTGCGACTTCCGTCATATCCTCCTGCGATACCTCGAAGCATTCTCCACCATCAGCCACAATGCCATCCTCGTCAGCCGCATCTCCCATTTGTGAGCGGTAAAACCCGCCAAAGCCCTCAAGCGTCTCATTCCAGACAGAGACAAGCTCGTCCCAGTGCTCCTCGACATATTCAAGGTTGCCCGCCTTGCCCTGCTTTTCGTGCTCGTACGCGATATCGGCAAGCCTGTTTGCGCCAAGCATCCTGGCATTCCCCTTTAAGCCATGCACCTCAATACTGTAATTTTTGATGTCACAGTCTACTATGAGCTGCTCCATCATTTCCTGCTTTGATACGTTGTTCAAAAACATATCCATCAGTTCAAGGTATACGTCCATGCTCTCGCCTGAATATTCCAAGCCATCAGCTATGGAAATGCCGTACTCTTCGTAATCCGCATAGCTGTCTGCACCGCCTGTCTCCTCCAAAGCTTCAGGGGCTTCCGTAAGATCAGGAATCTCACAGGCGGCTGAGGATTCGGAAAATTCTGAACACTCATTTGGCAAATATTTGATTATTGTTTCATTAAGCTGTTTGCTGTCAATAGGCTTTGCGAGAAAATCCGTAAACCCCTCGTTTAGATAAAATTCCTTTGCGCCTGAAAGCGCGTTTGCCGTCAGGGCGATTACGGGCACGTCAGTGTTGGGACAGCCAGCCATGCTCTTTAATTGCTGTAAGGTCTCGATGCCGTCCATTTCAGGCATCATATGGTCCATAAAAATAATGTCAAACCGCTGCTTTTTTGCCAGCTCAAGGCAGGCTTTTCCAGATTCAGCGGTAACAATATCAAGCCCTGTATTTTTTAATAAAGCCTTGAATACAGTGATATTCATTATATTGTCGTCAACTACAAGCAGACTGGCATTTTTGAATTTGCTGCTGATATCAAGCCTGCCGCCCTGCGCGCTGTAGGAGCGCTGCTCGTGGCGCATAGCTTCAAAATCACCCATATATCGGCTGTCGACGATTCTCTGCGGTACGGATACTGTAAAGATTAGCCCCTGCGGACTGTTTTCTTTGATATCTATGCTGCCGCCCATAAGCCTGATAAGCTCCATGGATATGTGAAGTCCGTATCCGCTGTCAGTTTTGTACATATTAAAGTCGTCCGGAGAAAATTCCCCACCATGGTCTCTCACGGATATAACGAGATTCGCGTCGCTGCCATCTGTGCATTGGCAGGCGATATCAAGCTCTACGCCGCCCCTGTCAGAGCGTAAAATAGCATTGCTTAGAATATTTGACGTAATCTGTTTAAGCCTGATGACATCGCCAAAAAGAGTTTTGGGCATTGATTTATCCGTAACAAAGGAGAGTGAGAGATTTTTTTCCTTTGCCCTCAGATATACGGTGTTCCAAAGCTCCATGAGAAAATCCGCCGTCTCATATTCCATAGGATTTATCTCAAGATGACCGGATTCGATTTTTGCCATATCAAGGACGTCATTCATGAGAAACAGTAGCGATTTGCCGGAACTGCGTATATATTCCGCGTATTCGCGTATCTGCCCATCGCTGCACTCCCTCAAAATCATTTCGTTCATGCCTAATATGGCGTTTATAGGCGTCCTGAATTCGTGCGACATATTGGACAAAAAACGGCTTTGGGAGCTGCTGTCAGTTACGTCCTTGATTAGGACGGACATAACCGTTTCATCGTTTGAATTTAAAATGCCTGTCGAAAGCAGAAGCTTAAATTTTTTGCCGCCGTCGTTTATATAATCGGCGGATATCTCTTTTACCTCAATGCATCTGCGGAGTACGTCAGATATCATGCCCGCAAAGCTTCCCCTATCTTCAAGGTTTGGAAATACCTCCGCAAAGGGTCTGCCTATATCATTCGGCGTAAGGCAAAACAAAAGTTCAGCCCTTTGGTTAAACATGACAAGTTCGCCGCAAAGAGTCATGACGATTACTCCGTCAGGCAGCCCGGCAACTATTCCTTTGTATAAATCAGTATTAAACTCAGATACATTCTGCATTAGCCGATAACCTCTTTATCCAACAACCGCTTTAACCGATAACTTCCTTAACCTTTGCAAGAAATATGTCCTTTTTGAAAGGCTTTTCGATAATATCCGTTATGCCGCTTTGCTGCGCGCGCTCTACAGTGTCGTCCTCCACGTCGGCAGTAAGGAAAATAACGGGAATATCCTTCCAATCGTCGTGCGTTTTTATCTTTTCGAGTGTTTCAAAACCATCCATTCCCGGCATAAGCACGTCAAGAAGCACTAAGTTAAAATGCTTTTGGGCAAGCGCTTCAAGCGCTGCCTCGCCCGAGGTAGCGGTAGTAACTTCATAGGCGCTTTCAAGCATATGGCTCGCTATCATAATATTAATCTGATTGTCGTCAACTACTAAAACACTTTTCATTTTAATTTCCTCCATTTATTATAGATAAATTTTACATAGATAAATTTATATAACCCTTAAACTTAATCTTAACCCTAATTTAAAGCTTCCGCAAGCTTTTCTACAAGATCGCGGTATGCATCCATGCAGGCATTGTGGTTCTGCCTGATAAAGTCGATATCGTTTGACTTTGCCGCGTGCTCCAACGCCTTTGCCTGCTCCGAAAGTTCGGCGGCCCCTATTGACAGCGACGTGCTTTTGAGTGCGTGGACTAACGTCTGATATTTGCCGATATCGTCCGTATTCAGCGCGTTGTCTATATCCTGCATGTTTGCACCGTCAACATATGATTTGAGCATTTCGATATAAAACACTTCATCATCGGCAAAATATTCCATACCCGTCTTGGTGTCAAGGAACGGGAAACGCTCATCAAGACCGGGCTTTTTTGAAGCGGCTTCTCCTTGGGGCGTTTCTTCCGAAGCTTCTGCCGCACTGTCTTCCTTAGGCGTATTTTCCTGAGCGATATTTTCCTTGGAGGCTTCCTCTGCTTCGTCGCCTTCCGTCTTGTATGAAATCTTTTCGGACGGCAGATATTTTTCAAGCGCCTCCTCAAGCTTTGCGACAACGATAGGCTTTGAAATATAGTCCACGAAGCCCTCCTGAAGATACTCCTCACGCGCCCCCAGAATAGCGTTTGCAGTCATCATGATGACAATCGTGTCATCGGGAAGAAGATTATCCTCTTTTAATTTCTTTAATGTCTCGATGCCGTTCATCTCGGGCATCATATGGTCCATAAAGATAATGTCATAGTGGTACTTCTTGACATACTCAAGACATGCCATGCCCCCGTCAGCGACGTCAGGGTTTATACCGTTTCGTTTGAGCAGACCTGACGCCACTTTAAGATTCATCCGGTTGTCGTCAACCACAAGCACCTGCGCGTCGGGCGCGAAAATGTATCTTTGATTCCGCGTTTCCTCAAGGCTCTGCTGGCGGCGCAGGTCGTAATCGCCAATCGGCTCTGCCGACATTATCTTCTGCGGCACCTCAAACCAGAAAAGTGAGCCCTTGCCGTAGGTGCTTTCTACCATCAGCTTGCTGCCCATCATAATGAGCAGGCTGTTTGTGATGGCTATGCCAAGTCCCGTACCCTCGATATTTCGGTTTCGCTCCTCCTCCAGACGCTGGAACGAAGAAAACAGCTTATCCATATCCTCGGGCTTTATGCCGATACCCGTGTCCTCTACTTCTACATGAAGAAGCATTTTTCCCTCATCATCTGACGCCACTGACTTCATGCGCAGCGTCACCGAACCCTCGGGAGTGTATTTAGCCGCGTTGGTCAGAATATTGGTGATAATCTGGCGTATTCTGATGTCGTCACCGTAGAGCCTGCATGGAATTTCAGGGTCTATTTCAAGCTTGAGCTCCAATGATTTTGCCCTGAGCTTTTCCGATACTATATTTACCATATCGTTTATTAGTGACGCCGTATCGTAGTCAACGGGTATGATTTCCATTTTGCCGTCTTCAATTTTTGAAAAGTCAAGTATGCCGTTAATTAGCGACAGGAGAGTAGTGCCCGCGCTCTGCACGTTTAGGGCGTATTCGCGTATCGCCATGCTTGGCTTTTCGCGCAGTATCATTTCGTTCATACCGAGTACGGCGTTGATGGGTGTCCGTATCTCGTGGCTCATCTGCGCCAAAAACTTTGATTTTGCCTTGTCAGCTTTCTTTGCAAGCTCGACAGCCTCCTCGAGCGATTCGTTTGCTTCCTGCTGCCAGTGTATCATCTTTACAATAAGAGTGTTTACGCCTATTATGCATATGCCAAACAGCACAAGATAGAGCAGCGAATATATTACGACGTCGCCGTATATGCTCCAGGCCCTTTTTAAGACTACGACGTTGAAACCTGAAAAATCCTCGTTCATCATCATGCATGACCTGTATTCATTATCGTAATCGCGCAGGGTTACTATATCATTCTTTCCGTACGCGCGTTCATAAACCAAATCGTGGATATTTACAAGCTCATCCGTGGTTGACTGGTATTCAGGGTTGGGGTGGTTTATGAGCTGCCCCTCCTTGTCTACAAGGAACGCATACCCGTCGTCGGAATATCCGCCGCCCAGAATATCTATAAGCGCGTCAAGGTAAAAGTCAATTGCGAACACTCCGAGAAACAGGTTGTCGTCAGAGTATACGGCTTTTGAAAATGTAACGCAGTATTCGCCGGTTCTCGCGTCAAAATACGGCTCGGTTATATAGAAGTCCTCAGCGGCAACGGCGCCTATGTACCAGTCCCTTTCCTCCTCGACATAGTCTTCGTCAGGCACCCAGCCGTTATTCATTACCATAGGGTGTCCATGGGTAAAAGCAAAATCAGGGTTTGCGATATATGTAGCGGAAATGCCCGGATAGTGCTTTGTCACGTCATTAAGCCATGTGACCATTCCCTCATAATTTTCAAGTATCGATGGATTGGCGGAGATGACGTTTACAAACATGTCAAGTATGCTTTTCTGCTCCAGTACCCAGTTGCCTATCTCATAGCTGTAGCCGCTGATTTCCTCACGCATCTTTGCTTTACTCCAGTTTATGTTGAGTATGGCGTTTATCGTGATTGTGATTATCATAGTAGCGACGAAGACCGCTATTATAAGGAAACGGAAACGCTGCTGCGTCTTTATCGTGAGCATTGTGTGTCCCGGCGAGACATTTTCATGAGTGCCTTGCGGCTTATGACCGCTATTGCCGCCGGAAACCGCACCGTTGGGCGTGATTTCGGCATTTGCGCCCTTATCGGAAATATTGTTGGAAGGGGCATTTGTGCGCTTTCTATTGCTAATGGCAAAGAACGCTATGAGCGCGGCAATCAAAAAAACCCGTATTAACACGCCATATATAATCTTTTTATTGCTGATGTGGTACAAATCCGAGTTATCCATGCCGAGCATAAGATACCAGTCATTTGCCATGCGGCTGCAGAATACAGTAGTGCCCGACTTTTTTACGGAAATGTTTTTTCCCTCGGCCACAGCCTTGGTAAACGCGTACTGGTATTCGGGAAGCTCTGCCGAAAGCTTCTGCCCGACAAGGTTTATATCGCTGTAGCACACTATGATTCCCTTGTTGTTTGCAATCATGGCGTCGCCGTATCCGTCAATGTTCATCTTTTCAATATATTTTTGGAGCTCCGCCACATTGTAATCTATACCGAGAATGCTCCTGCCGTCAGAAAGGAGCTTCGCTATTGTGAAACACATACCGTCCGTGAACGCGTCTTTGTACACGTTTGAAATATAAGCCTCGCCCGTTTTTTCAGCCATAAGCCCCTTGTACCATTCGCGGTCTTGAATCACGTAATCCTCGGGCGCGTCCATATCGGATATGAGTATGTCTCCGCTGTCCGCAAGCATGCAGAATACGTTGCTGAAGGTGCCGTCGGAGGCGGCGATTTCATTCGCTTTCTGCTGCGACAGATATTCGCTTATTTCATCGTTGGAGGCATTGTGCGCTATCATCGTCTCCAAGTCATTGCCGATTTGGTTCAGCCTGTCGATTCGCCGATTCAATAATTCCTGCAGGTCGGCGGCTATATTGTCAAGCTTCATCTGCCCGGTTTCATTTGCTTTTGTGGCCGCTCGATTGTACATGACCGCCATACTCGCAAAGCTTACTATTATGGCAGCCACAATCACTATAACCCATAATTTCGTTTTTTTAGCCATTGTATTTCTCCTTTTAGTGAGTGTCAAATGCATTATACCCCATTATAACAATTTTTTTCAAGCCTGTTGCGTGAATTAGGAAAAAAATATAAATAATTAGTAAAAAATGGCAGATAAAAGTGCAAAAAATGCTTAAAAATGCTCAAAAAAGTTAATTTAATTGACATATATCTGCTCAAAAAGTATACTTTAAAAAGTATGTGCGCTAATTGTATGGTAGAAAAGGAATTTTAAATAATGTACGATAATTTTTTCCTAATTAATTTGATTTATTTCGCACTTTATTATAGTATTGATTATGATAGAATGATATAATGAATATCAAAATGCATATGTAGCACGCATGACATACTGAAACATACTGAAAATGAGGTGGTTTTTTAATGGAGGCAGAGGCATCGGGCAGCTGGGTTTTGGTGGTTGACGACGATGTGGCAAATCTTAGAATGGCAATCCGTATACTCGGAGCGGAAAATATGCGTGTAAGTTGTGTAAAATCAGGAGCGGAGGCGGTCAAATTCCTGCATGGCAGCCGCCCCGACATTATTCTTCTCGATATTCATATGCCTGCGATGGACGGTTTCGACACACTTAAATCCATACGAGAAAATACGCCTGCATCTGACATCCCTGTGATTTTTCTTACAGCCGATGACGACAATGAAATGGAGACGAGGGGGCTTAAGGCGGGCGCGATGGATTTTATCAGGAAGCCCTTTCTGCCCGAGGTGTTTCTTATGCGCGTAAGGCATACGATAGAGCTGGTGCGCCTGCAGACAGACCTTGAAAGAGAGGTTGAGGAAAAAACAAAAAAGATAAGCGAGCAGCACGAAAAGCTAAAAAGACTGTCGGGACAGATAGTAATGGCTCTGTCGGGGGCGATAGACGCCAAGGACGCGTATACAAACGGACATTCCACCAGAGTAGCGGATTATTCGAGAGAGATAGCGCGCAGGGCGGGCTTTTCCAATGAGGAGCAGGACGACATACATATGATGGGACTGCTCCACGATGTAGGCAAAATCGGCATCCCCGACGGGATTATCAACAAGACCGCAAAGCTTACGGATGAGGAATACGATATAATAAAAACACATCCTGTGCTGGGCGAGGGAATTTTAAAAAACATTACGGAATTTCCGCAGCTTATGACAGGGGCGCGATGGCATCACGAGCGTTATGACGGAAAAGGCTACCCTGACGGGCTTGCGGGCGAGAATATTCCTGTGGAAGCGAGGATTATCGCCGTTGCCGATTCGTATGACGCCATGAGTTCTAGGCGCAGCTACCGTGACGTGCTTGAACAGTCTTATATACGCGCGGAGATGGAAAAAGGAAAGGGCACTCAGTTTGACCCGACGTTTGCCGAAATCATGATTAATATGATTGACGAGGACACATCTTATGAAATGAGAGAAAAGTAGGGAGGCATCTTATGTACGAACGTGAAAGGAAAAATTCATCACATCTGATACTTTTGGCAGGCTATACGCTGCTCATGGCGGCACTGACTGTGGAGGCTTTGCTGCTTGGGTGGACAAAGCTTGTAATCTTAGAACTGCTCCTGGGGCTTGCCGTATGCTGGATATTGCATATTACAGGCAAATCATCCGAAAAAGCGCGGTTGTGGGTATATTTTGTGATGACGATGTTATCATACGGTTTTTACGCCATACACGACACCAGCTTTTATGACGCGGCGCTTGTGATGACGGCTATCATACTTGTATATTTTACTGCCGAGATATATGACTTTATCGGTTATTGCGTGGCGGTATACGTTTCCACAATGCTATATGATATTTTTGTAGTGCCCGACATTGTCTTTACGGTCGACGTGCTCTCGGTTTCGCGCCTGATTTTTAACTTTGTCGTAGTCTTTATGGCGGGTTATCTGGTGAAGGTGGCTGTCAGAAAGCGAGGCAGCAGGGAGAAAAACATTACAAGAGAGATGAAACGCCTTGAGGAAATAAATCTCAGGACAGAAGATTTCCTCACAAATGTGTCGCACGAGCTGCGCACGCCGGTCAACGTGGTTACAGGTCTTACCGCCGTCATGCTCAAAAAGGAGGACGACGCGGAAAAGAGAAAGGATATAGTTTCCCTGCAGAGGGCAGGCTACAGGCTGTTTAATCAGATAGAGGACATTCTCGACTACACGGAGATTGACACAAACCGCATCAGAGTGGAGTCAGAGGCGTATATGGTATCGTCTGTCATAAATGACATTGCCGCAAACTGCCATTTGGAGGACAATGAAAACCATATTGAGATGATATTCGATGTGGACGCGAGTATTCCCTCGGTGCTTATCGGAGACGGGCGCAAGATAAAAAAGATTATCCAGCACCTTGTTGACAATGCCGTCAAATTTACAAAAAAGGGCGGCGTATATGTTCATGTGTACGCACTGCCAAAGACATACGGCGTAAATCTCTGCATAAATGTGTGTGACACGGGAGTAGGCATAAGCGAGGAGAACATCAGAAAAATCACGGAAAAATTCTACCAGTCAAACAGCGGCAGAAACCGTAATGCAGGCGGCTTAGGGCTTGGAGTTCCCATTGTAAACGGAATGGCGGCGGCAATGGGCGGCTTTATGCAGATTGAGAGCAAGGAAGGCGTCGGCACCTCGGTTTTGGTGTCGATACCTCAAAAGGTTGAAAACGACGCCCACTCAATGTCCGTCGATGACAAATCGCAGATGTGCCTTGCATGCTATTTAAAGGCTGACAAATATGAGGTAACGGCTGTAAGGAATTATTACAATACGATGATTTCCAATATGGCGCGCGGTCTGGAGGTTACAGTCCATAGAGTATTTGACATGGAGGAGCTTGAAAAGCTCACATCGGTCTACCAGCTTACGCACCTTTTTATAGGAGTGGACGAGTACAGCGAGAATACGTCGTATTTTGAGTATCTTGATAAGAGCATAAGCGTTGTGGTGGTGGCGGACAACGACTTTGAGATTCCAAGAGGCAGCAGGGTGAAAGTGCTGAGAAAGCCGTTCTGCAGCCTGATGGTGGCGGAGATATTAAACGCCAAGGTGACGGACAGCGCGGATGCCGCCGAGAGCGACAAAAACCTGCATATGATATGCCCTGACATAAAGGCGCTCGTAGTTGACGATGAGCCGATGAACCTGATGGTGGCGGAGGGCATTTTGGGCGAGTACCGCATGAAGGTAAAGACGGCGCATAGCGGAATGGAGGCAATCGAGATATGCAGTCAGGAGGAGTTTGACCTGATATTTCTTGACCATATGATGCCCGAGATGGACGGCGTGGAGACATTAAAGCAGCTTCGCAGGCTAAACACAAACGTGGAGCACCCGTTCTTGGTGGTTGCCTTTACCGCAAATGCCGTGAGCGGAGCGAAAGAAATGTTTTTCAAGGAGGGCTTTGACGGTTTTCTTTCCAAGCCCATTGAGACTTCGGAGCTCGAGCGCGTATTGAGAAAGCTGCTCCCCAAAGCGGCAGTTCAGTATGTAAGCCACGACAGTGTGGCGAATGAGACGAAAAAGCCCGACAAAGCAGAAGATAAAGCAGAAATAATAAATGATATACCTGCGGACAATGCGGCGGAGGAAGTGGCGGAAACAGCCGCGGATAATGAAACCGCCGAAACCGGGCAGGCATCACCGCTTGCGGCGGCAGGCATTGACACGGCGACGGGACTTGAATACTGTCAGGGAATGGAAGATTTGTATAATCAGGTGCTTATCGAGTTTGCGCAGGGTGAGAAGAAAAACAAAAAGGAGATAAGCGAATACAAGGAAAGCGGCGATTTGGACAATTACCGCATACGTGTCCACGCATTAAAAAGCACGTCGAAAACCATAGGCGCAATGGAGCTTTCGGAGCTTGCAAGGCTTGCGGAGGCGGCGGCAAAGAAAGGCGACGCGGACTACATAAACAGCCATAATGAGGAACTGCTTGAAAAATATGAGGAAACGGCGCGCGGAATAGGCAAGGCGTTTGGGCTGGAGGAACCCGAGCCGCCTGTTTCGGAACCCGAGCCAAAGGGAGAGGAAATCACGGAAGATGAGCTTATCGGGCAGCTTATAGAGCTTGAACAGTGCCTTGGCACCTACGAGGAGGATAAGGCTGCAAAAATCATTGCGCAGCTAAGTCAATGCGCGTATCAGGGAGCATCCGTAGGGGAAATGCTTGATGGTATAAAGCATGACGTGGAGGATTTTGAGATGACCGCGGCTGCCGAAAAGACAAGGGCGCTGGTCAATCAATTGAAAGGCGGTGAAAAGCTATGAGTATTCAGGAACGCCTGTACAGGCTTATTACGTCTATAGGACTTTTGGGACTGACTTTTGGGGTTGTAGTCGACATAATAGCAGGCAAGAACATAGCAAATCTCATACCTTTGATTGTCGCGATTGCGGTTTTTGGGCTGATTACATATTTGACGCTGCGTTTTCACAAAATACAGCTTGGCGCAATGATAACCTCTGCCATAGCGATATATTTCGTGCTGCCGTATAATTTCATTATGGCGGGCGGAATATACGGCGGCGCGGCAATATGGTTTGTGTTCGGCTTTGTGTTTGTCAGTCTTGTAGTGGAAGGAAAAGGAAAATATATATTGCTCGTGAGCGGCTATATACTGTTTATCGGCTGCTATTACATCGCGTATTTTTATCCCAATCTCATTGTGCAGCACACGCTTGCGATGGCACACATGGATTCGCTTATCACGCTCACGATAGTTTCGATAATAACATGCAGCATGGTGCTTTTTCAAAATTCCATTTACCGCAGGGAGAATGAAACGGCGCAGAAGCAGAGGGATGAAATAGAAAACCTGAACAAGGCTCAGAGCAATTTCTTTTCCAGCATGAGCCACGAGATACGCACGCCCATCAACACGATAATAGGTTTAAACGAGATGATTCTGCGCGAGGACGTTTCGGACGAGGTAGCACAGGACGCGCAGAATATACAGGGCGCGAGCAAAATGCTGCTCACCCTGATAAACGACATACTGGACATGTCAAAGATAGAGTCGGGCAAAATGGACATAGTGCCTGTGACATACGACGTCGGCGCTATGTTTTCCGATATCGTAAACATGATATGGGTGCGCGCGCGCCAGAAAGGGCTGGAATTTCATATTGACGTTGACGAGTCCGTTCCCGCGCAGCTATACGGCGATGAGGTGCGAATCAGGCAGGTTCTGATAAACCTGCTCAACAACGCGGTAAAGTACACCCAAGAGGGACAGGTCACGCTGTCGGTCAGGTTTGATTCCATAGACAGCGAAAATACCGCCATGATATCGTATTCAGTGACCGATACGGGCATGGGCATAAAAAAAGAAAACATACCGCACCTTTTCAGCGCGTTCAAGCGCGTTGACGAGGAGAAAAACCGCTATATCGAAGGTACGGGGCTTGGACTTTCCATCGTCAAGCAGCTTGTGGATTTGATGGGCGGCGAGATTGCCGTAAACAGCGTTTATACAAAGGGCTCCACGTTTGTGGTGACGCTGCCGCAGAAGCTTGTGGGCAGCAGCATGATTGGCCGCCTTGACTTGGAGAAAAAACATTCGATGAACACGCGTGAGAAGTATAAGCCTGCATTTGAGGCATCGAAGGCGCATGTGCTTATAGTGGACGATAACAACATCAACCTGATGGTGGCGGAAAAGCTCCTGCGCGATACCAAGGTAAATGTGGATACGGCGGTAAGCGGCGCGCAGGCGTTGAGCCAGGCGGCGTTAAAGCATTATGACGTGATTTTTATGGACCACCTTATGCCTGAGATGGACGGCATACAGTGCTTTCACGCGATACGCGGCCAGGAGGGCGGCTTGAATAACGATACTCCGATAGTCATACTTACGGCGAACGCGGGCAGCGAAAACCAGATGCTCTACAAGCGCGAGGGATTTGACGGCTATCTGCTAAAGCCCATAAGCGGCATGCAGCTTGAGACGGAGCTTTTGAAGCACCTGCCAAGGGAGCTCGTAAGGATGACAAACGTAGAAGGTTTTACCGACGTGGTAGACGGGCTTGTGTTTGAACACGTAAACAAGAAGTTTATCATGATTACGACGGACAGCGTGAGCGACCTGCCTCCAAAGCTTGCCGGGGAGCGCGGCATCGTGGTGCTGCCGTACCGCGTGTTTACCGATGAGGGCGAGTTCCTTGACGGCATAGAGATAGAGACGGAGGGAGTGCTCTCATATATGTCCGATAAGGGCAAAAACGCGCGCTCGGAATCGCCGGAGGCTAAGGATTACGAGGAGTTTTTTGCGGAGCAGCTCACAAGGGCGCAGTATATCATCCACATCGCCATGGCGAAAAATTCCAGCAAGGGTTATGAAAATGCCCTGAAAGCGTCAAAAACCTTTGACAACGTGCTGGTCGTAGATTCGGGTCATCTTTCAAGCGGAATGGGTATTCTGGCTTTGGAGGCGGAACGGTGCGCTTCGGAGGGCATGAGTCCCGAGGAGATAGTAAAGGAGCTTGAAAACATCAAAAAACGCATAAACACGAGCTTTATTGTTGGCAGCACAGAGTACCTTGCGCGTTCAGGCAGGATTTCCGCAAAAGTCAACACGATATGCGAAGCCTTTATGCTGCATCCCGTCATAATGCTGAAAAAGAGCAGCATGACCGTCGCGGCGATAAGGATGGGCATGAGAGATACCATTTGGCGTAAATATATTAAGTCTACGTTAAAAAATACGGAGGATATTGACAGACAGATTTTGTTTATCACTCACGCGGGACTTACAAGGAGCGAGCTTATGGGTATAGAGGCGCAGGTCAGGAAGAAAGTGGATTTTGAAAATGTCATTTATCAAAAAGCGTCGCCCGCTATTTCGGCAAACTGCGGTCCTGACAGTTTCGGGCTGTTATTTATGAGAAAACACTGAGAAATATAATGCTTTATTGAGTTGTTAAAGCGATAGCTGTAGGAGGGGGATTATGAGAATAAGGAGATTAAAGGCTGTTGCGGCGCTGACTGCCGCGGCGGTGCTGCTTGCGGGGTGCCAGACGGATAAGAAAGCGACAGCGTCAATACTTTCGGAGGGCGAGTCAGACCTTGAGTATGTAAAGTCGAAAGGCGCGCTTGTAGTCGGGATTACTGATTATACGCCGATGGACTATAAGGAGGGCGAGGAATGGACCGGCTTTGACGCTGAGCTTGCAAGAGTCTTTGCCGAGAGTATCGGCGTGGAGGTCGAATTTCAGGAGATAGACTGGGACTCAAAGGTTGAGCTGCTGAAAAGGGGGCACATAGACTGCATATGGAACGCAATGACAATGACTGACGAGCTTATGGAGACAATCTCATGCTCGGAGCCATATCTTTCAGGCGCACAGGTCGTGGTGATGGATGCGGACAAGGCGCAGCAGTATTCCACGATTGAAGAATGTCAGCATATGCTGTTTGCGGTGGAGGGCGGCTCTACGGGAGAGGCTTTGATTAAAGACATGAATTTCCGATATGCGCCATACCCGACGCAGAAGGAGGCGCTGGAGAGCGTGTGTCAAAACAAGTCGGATGCCGCCGTAGTCGACTCGGTCATTGCAGGCTACAGCATAGCAAGCGAAGAGGGCTTTGAAACTCTTGGCTATAAGCTTGTCCTGAATGATGAGAAAATCTGCATAGGCTTTAGGCAGGGGTCAGACCTTACGGAAGCGGTAAATGAATTTTTGACAGCCTCGCATGAGGATGGGACGATATACGAAATCGCTGACAAGTATGGAATAAGAGGGGAAGTCTTATAAGAATACGCATATGTAGTGTAAAAACGCTCTATCAGCAGCTTTAAGGCAAAGCAGATAGGGCGTTTTCGATTTGCGTTTGGCGCGTCCACAAAAAACGGCATGATTTTTAGAATTTTTCCACGAATTTTTTAAATGTATAGTAACAGGCTCAAATATGTCGTATAATGGACTTGTGCTGAATATGGAAATGTCAGTGAAGGAGGAAAGCTTATGGCGGCATTTGAGAGAGTGTTATCGGGAATACCAGAGATGGATCAGGCGCTTGACAATATAAGGCTTGGCGACAATGTGGTGTGGCAGGTCACGAGGCTTGAGGAATTTAAACTTTTTCTCAACCCGTATGTCGATCAGGCAGTGCGTGACGGGAGAAATCTGATTTACATCAGGTTTGCGTCGCATGAACCGCTTGTGGAGGAGCGGCAGGGCGTTAAAATTGTGACAGTAGAGCTGTCGCACAGATTTGAAAATTTTACTGTGGAGATACACAATCTGATAGAGCATGAGGGGGAAGACGCTTTTTATGTTTTTGACTGTCTTTCGGAGCTTCAGACGGCATGGGCAACGGATTTGATGATGGGAAATTTTTTCCGCGTCACGTGTCCTTTTTTGTTTAAGCTCAATACCGTGGCTTTTTTCCCGCTGATTAGAGGCAAACATTCATTCAAGGCGATTGCTAAGATACGCGACACTACGCAGCTGCTTATGGACGTGTATTCCGACGAGGCGCAGGTGTATGTGCGCCCGCTAAAGGTCTGGAACAGGTATTCGGAGACGATGTTCCTGCCCCACGTATATGATCGTAAGGACGGCAGTTTCCGCGTGCTGCAGGACGGCGTGCGCGTCAGCAGGTTTTATCAGTTGATGAATGAACAGGCGGCAGGCGCGGACCAGAATACGGACAGTTGGGACCGCTTCTTTGGCTTTGCCGAGCAGATGTACCGACAGGGCATGGACGTCACGGATGTCTGCAGCAGAATGTGCGATATTATGATGACGAGAGATGAGAAGCTGAGGCGGCTGATTAAGGCAAATTTCACGCCAGAGGATTATTTTCAGATTCGCGCGCGCATGGTCGGCACGGGCATGATTGGCGGAAAGGCGTGCGGCATGCTGCTTGCGAGAAAGCTTGCAGCGAACAAAAATCCAAAACTCTATGCAAGGCTTGAGCCGCATGATTCGTTTTATATCGGCTCTGATGTGTTTTATTCATATATAGTGCATAATGATTTCTGGGACATACGCGTGCGCCAGCGGCAGCAGGAGGAATATTTTGAGCTTGCGGGTACATTTGCCGAATGTCTCAGGACGGGGAAATTTTCAGACACGGAGCGGGAGCAGTTTGAGCGGCTTTTGGACTATTATGGACAGAATCCTATTATCGTGCGCTCCAGCAGTATTCTTGAAGACGGCTTTGGGAACGCGTTTGCGGGGAAATACGAGTCCGTATTTTGCGCAAACAGCGGCTCATTGGAGCAGCGCCTGCAGGAGTTTGAGGAGGCGGTAAGGACTGTGTATGCCAGCACAATGAGCAGATCCGCGCTTGATTACCGTCTGCGCAGGGGATTAGCAGGGCGAGATGAGCAGATGGCGCTTTTGGTGCAGCGCGTTTCGGGATCGCGGTACAGGGATTTCTTTATGCCATGCGCGGCGGGGGTGGGATATTCGTACAGCCCGTACCGTTGCTTTGACGAGATCGATCCCAGCGCGGGCATGCTGCGACTTGTTATGGGCTTGGGAACGGGGGCGGTTGACCGCGTCGAGGGCTCTTATCCGCGTCTTGTCAATCTTGACCAGCCCCGCAGGACTACGGCTGTCACGAGCAGGGACAAGCACCAGTTTTCACAGAGAAAAATAGATGTTATAGATACCGTGAAGGGCGTGGCTGAGGGCAAGGATTTGTCGTGGCTGGAAGACAGGCTGCCCGCTTATTTGAAACGTATATTGCTTGAACATGACTGGGATGCGGAGACGGAGTTTAGAAACAGGGGGCAAAACCGTGAGATACTCTTTGTGTCCTGCGAGGGCATTGTCAAAAATAATGAGCTCATGAACGATATGCGAAATCTTATGGCGCTTATTCAGGAGGAGTACCAGTATCCTGTGGATATAGAGTACACGATAAACATTTCCGAGACGGGGGAGTATATGATAAATCTGCTCCAGTGCAGACCTTTGCAGGTGGCACATGACAGGGAGGATATCGCCGTGCCCGAAAATCTGGACAGAAGCAGGATTTTTTTGGAGTGCAGCCATGCGTCTATGGGGCTTTCAAAAAATATAAAGCTTGACTATGTCGTTATGGTGGATTCCGTAGCGTATTATCAGATGCCGTACAAGGATAAAAACAAGATTGCGCGCGCTCTGGGAGCGATTAACTGGCATTTCAGGGACAGCAGAAAGCACCTGATGCTGCTTGTGCCGGGCAGGATAGGGACATCTTCGCCTGAATTGGGAGTGCCTACGGCTTTTTCGGATATCAGCGGTTTTGATATTATCTGCGAGGTGTCGGAATCCAGGGCGGGATATATACCCGAGCTGTCTTACGGAAGCCATATTTTTCAGGATTTGGTGGAGAGCGATATTTTATATGCGGCGGCATTTGAAAATGAGAAAACGCGTGTATTTGCGCCAGAGCGCCTGAAGGAGCTGGAAAATCTTTTGACTGATTTTTATCCTGAGGGGGAGGAGCTGAAGGAAATTTTGGGGATATATTCAATGGAAGGCAGAGAAAGCTATGTCTATCACGATATGAAGACGGAGCATCTGTTGTGCGTTATGTAGGGTATGGCAGGAACACCCATCGTCAACAAAAATTGTGTATTATGTAAGTGACGAAAACAACATAAAAGAGGAGTTCTTTCCTATGAAAGTAATATCATAGATTTCCCTGTTTGATGATGCCAAAAATGAAAATTTAGGAGATTAATTCGTTTAAAAAGCTTTGTTGACATTATTAAAAAAGTATGAAATAATAAATACGTAGGGGAGGTATTTAAGTGAAAAAACGAAACAGATTATTTGTAAAATTATGCTATCAGTTATCCCCTGTTTATTTTATATTAGGTTACTTGATAGCAATCTTGTCGGGGGTAATGATGCCAGTAATGGTTAAAGTCTATTCTAGATTCATTGATCAGGCGATTATATCCGTAGGAGATAAGGAAGTTGTAAAGGGATTAATATACAGTTTCGTTGTTCTTGCACTTATGAAATTGTATGAATACTTTAATTGGTTTTTTACTTATTTATTCAAAAATCAATTTCGTCTACGTTTTACTGAAAAATTCACCCAGAGTGTATTAGAAAAAGTAAGTAGATTAGATTATCGTAAGATAGAAGATTCGGAAGTTTTGGCACTAATCCATCGAGTGAAGCGAGGTATCGAAACAGTAGATTTCAATATTTCATATACCATGGAGATACTATGTAATATTGTAGGGATTATTGGACTTATATCCCTATTGGTAAAACTGGGAATTCTGAATATTATTCTATTATTTGTAGTGTTGGCAGCTGTGATATTTCTATGCTATCTATGTGCAAATAACCATTATCGATATGTGTTCGATTATTCGGAAACTGATAGGAAAGTAGATTATATAGAAACATTGTTAACAACGAAAGAGATTATTCCAGAAGCAAAAGTATATCATTCGTTGAATTTCTTTCAATCTATTTATATTAAAAGCATGAATAAGTCCACAGAGATATGGAATTCACAGATAAAAAAGACAAGACCTGTTGAAGAATTTCTGGTTCCCTTCATAGGGGATATTTTCTTGATTACAATCTATATGATGTTTTTGGTTCCTTTGTATAAAGGACAGTTTACGATTGGTTTTTACCTAGCCATATTGAACAGTTCTATTACAATTACGTATTTCATAGTAAGAGAGCTACCAATGAAAGCAAAATCATTATTTATTTTTAGAAAGTATGTTAATGATTATATCAGTCTTATGAATTTAGTAGAGATACCACATAAGGAAGAAAGAAAACTGTTGGAAAAGATAGAAACCATTGAATTTGAGGATGTATATTACAAATATCCCAAGACCAATGAATATGTGTTAAAAGGATTATCATTCAAGTTGCGAGCAGGAAATCATTATGCACTTATTGGGGAGAATGGTGCTGGTAAAACCACGATTATTAAGCTGATGATGGGGCTATATAAAGTAACAGAAGGTAAGATAAAGATTAATAATCTGGATATTAGTGAATTTAGCACGCAGCAATTAAGTCAGGCTTTCTCAGTAGTTTTTCAGAATTTCTCAAAATATAACATTACAGTAAAAGAGTTTATTATGTTAGATTCAAATACGGAGTTTGACCAACAAAGAGCGGATGAAATTGCGAAAAATCTGCAACTTTATTTGACCATTCATAATATGGAATATGGGTATGATAGCATGTTAGGCAAGAACTGGGAAAATGGGACAGACTTATCTGGCGGACAATGGCAGAAGCTGGCTATATTTCGTATGTTATATCATAATAAACCAGTGCAGATACTTGATGAACCAACGGCTGCCTTAGATCCAGTAAGTGAATCAAATCTATATAAGCTCTATGAAAATATTAATAAATTGAATACTATTACACTTTTCATTAGCCACCGCTTAGCATCTACTAAATTTGTTGATGAGATACTTTTGATTAAAGACGGAATAGTAAAAGAGAGAGGTTTGCACTCTGAGCTGATGGAGGTGAGAGGTGAGTACTATAAAATGTTTGAGGCACAGAAGCAATGGTATCTTAGGGACGAAGTGAATTATGAGTAGCAGAAGAAAAGGAAACATAAACCATATGAATAAGTCACGAAAAAAGGAAAGGACTGACAGGCAATGAATATATGGAAAAAAACAGAAAAAGAAAAGGATTATGAGAATATCAAATTATTATTTAAGCTTCTATTTGCAACCAAAAATTTTCCTATATCCATTTTTTTTATGATAACATTGCTATTGGTGGACTCAGTTTTAACGACTTATCAGATATATCTGCAGAACCATATTTTTAATGAAATTGCAGATATAAAGAACTATCAAATCTCTAGTGTGGTTAAGCTTATTATTTTTTATTTTATTGTTCGAAATGGGGCAAATCTTTTAATGGTTTGTTATTCGTTGATATCTGGGAAATTTGGACCAGAGTTTGATAAATTACTACGACTCGATATGCTGAGAAAGTATACACGCTTATCAATGGGGGATTATGAAAAAGACGATATTTATAACATTATATTAAGAGCAAAAAACAGTTGTATATTGGCTACCGACACATTAAAAGTTTTTTTGGAGACGATATTTGGTCAGGTAATGAAAATAATAGGTATTATTTCTTACATTACTATGATAAGACCAGAGTTATTATTCGTAGTAGGTTTATCAATTATACCAGAAATGGTTAAAATACGAGTAAATCAAAGAATAGAAAATTACAAGAAAAAAGTAATAACACCTCTTAATCGTAGGAGCAATTATCTTTCTGATATTCTCATCAAAAAAGATACTTTTACTGAAATTCGAGTACAAAATTGTGATAAGTTCTTAATAGGGCTTTGGAAGGAGGCTAGGAAAAAGGAAAACAATGAGAATTGGAAATTTATTAAGCTAAATGGGTTTATTGAGTTACTATCTACAGGGATTTATTATTTGTCATATATTTTGATTCTACTATTGTCAACGTATTTCCTGTATCAGGGGAAAATCAATGCGGGACAATATGCAGTTATGCTGACAGCAGTAGAGTATGTGAGAAGCAATATACACAATATAATTACGAATTGGGATTGTATTTCTCAAAGAAGTGTAACAATCAAAAACTATTATGATTTTTTGGCTTTAAAAGAAAGAGGAGGAAAAGAATTAGAATGTCATCCAATTGAGGCAATTCAGCTTAAAAATGTTGACTTTCAGTATGAAGAAAATAAAAGGGTTCTGTCTAACATTAACCTTACAATCAACAAAGGAGAGAACATTGTAATTATTGGAGAGAACGGATCAGGAAAAACTACTTTGGTGAAGCTGATTATGGGGCTCCTTAATCCAACTAAAGGAGCAGTTTCATACAATGGAATAGATGTTAGGGAAATATCGGAAAACCAGCTTTTAAAAGACACTGCTATCTTATTTCAAAGCTTTGGACGATATCAGTTCTCAATAATTGAGAATATTATTTTAGATGAGTATAATGATGATGAAATACGACAGAAAGCCAGAAGAGAACTGGAGCGAGTTGGGTTTGTAATGGGGGAGAAGTATAATCTGGACACATTAGTTGGGACTGATTTTGGAGGAACGGATCTATCAGGAGGGCAATGGCAGCAGTTATCTTTGGCTAGAGCATTTTACAAAGACTCTGATTTTGTAATCCTAGACGAACCAACATCAGCGATTGATCCAATTAAGGAAAGTGAAATTTTAATGAAATTTGCAGAATTATGTCGTGGAAAAACAGCTATTCTCATAACCCATAGATTAAGTGCTGCAAAATTGGCCGACAGAATTATTGTACTTGAACGCGGCAGGATCGTTGAAACAGGTACCCATGATGAACTTATGAAATGCAATGGGGTATATGCAAGAACTTATCTAGAACAAGTAAGCTGGTATATGAGATAGTAGGAGAATTACATATACAGAAAGGAGGTAATGTTATTATGGCAAAGACACTAGTAGCGTACTTTTCAGCGAGCGGAGTGACGGCAAGACTGGCGAAGGAGCTTGTCATGACTATCAAGGCTGATTTGTATGAGATTACGCCGGCGCAGAAATACACCAGCGAGGATTTGGACTGGAACAATAAGAGCAGCCGCAGTTAGGAGGCGGTAAGGACTGTGTATGCCAGCACCATGAGCAGATCCGCGCTTGATTACCGTCTGCGCAGGGGCTTGGCAGGGCGAGATGAGCAGATGGCGCTTTTGGTGCAGCGTGTTTCGGGATCGCGGTACAGGGATTTCTTTATGCCATGCGCGGCGGGGGTAGGATATTCGTACAGTCCGTACCGCTGTTTTGACGAGATTGATCCCAGCGCGGGCATGCTGCGTCTTGTTATGGGCTTGGGAACGGGGGCGGTTGACCGCGTCGAGGGCTCTTATCCGCGTCTTGTCAATCTTGACCAGCCCCGCAGGACTACGGCTGTCACGAGCAGGGACAAGCACCAGTTTTCACAGAGAAAAATAGATGTTATAGATACCGTGAAGGGCGTGGCTGAGGGCAAGGATTTGTCGTGGCTGGAAGACAGGCTGCCCGCTTATTTGAAACGTATATTGCTTGAACATGACTGGGATGCGGAGACGGAGTTTAGAAACAGGGGGCAAAACCGTGAGATACTCTTTGTGTCCTGCGAGGGCATTGTCAAAAATAATGAGCTCATGAACGATATGCGAAATCTTATGGCGCTTATTCAGGAGGAGTACCAGTATCCTGTGGATATAGAGTACACGATAAACATTTCCGAGACGGGGGAGTATATGATAAATCTGCTCCAGTGCAGACCTTTGCAGGTGGCACATGACAGGGAGGATATCGCCGTGCCCGAAAATCTGGACAGAAGCAGGATTTTTTTGGAGTGCAGCCATGCGTCTATGGGGCTTTCAAAAAATATAAAGCTTGACTATGTCGTTATGGTGGATTCCGTAGCGTATTATCAGATGCCGTACAAGGATAAAAACAAGATTGCGCGCGCTCTGGGAGCGATTAACTGGCATTTCAGGGACAGCAGAAAGCACCTGATGCTGCTTGTGCCAGGCAGGATAGGGACATCTTCGCCTGAATTGGGAGTGCCCACGGCTTTTTCGGATATAAGCGGCTTTGACATTATCTGCGAGGTATCGGAATCCAGGGCGGGATATATACCCGAGCTGTCTTACGGAAGCCATATTTTCCAAGATTTGGTGGAGAGCGATATTTTATATGCGGCGGTATTTGAAAATGAAAAAACGCGTGTCTTTGCGCCCGAGCGCCTGAAGGAGATGGAAAATCTTTTGACTGATTTTTATCCTGAGGGGGAGGAGCTGAAGGAAATTTTGGGGATATATTCGATGGAGGGCAGGGAAAGCTATGTTTATCACGATATGAAGACGGAGCATCTGCTGTGCGTTATGTAGGGCATAGGTATGGTCTGCAGACGATAAAACGCGATAAAATGCGGCGAATTGCCAAGACAAATCCAAGACAAACCCAAGACAAACATAATTGATTTTTGCAGAGTTTTGAAATATACTATATATGACACCTGTATTTGCATATGGCGTGGAAATTGCAGAAGGAGGGCACTTTTATGGGTAGGACAGTTGCAATCGGCATACAGGATTTTGAGACGGTAATTGCAAACAATTATTTTTATGTGGATAAAACAGGCTTCATCAGGGAATGGTGGGAGCGTGGCGACAGCGTGACGCTGATTACGCGTCCGCGCCGCTTTGGAAAGACATTAAATATGAGCATGCTGGACTGTTTTTTTTCAAACAGATACGCGGGCAGGAGCGACCTGTTTGAAAATCTTTCCGTATGGCAGGACGAAAAATACAGAGAGCTGCAGGGCACATATCCAGTGATAAATATTTCGTTTGCGAGCGTAAAGGAGAATAATTATCCAAACGCGAGGGTGCGGATTAATCAGATTATTACGAATCTGTACAGTGACAATATATTTTTGCTGAAAAGCGATGCGCTTACGGACGAGGAGAAAAATTATTTTAGAAGCGTAACCAATTCAATGAGCGAGGCGACGGCGACTATGGCGATTCATCAGCTGTCGAGATTTCTCTGCCATTATTACGGCAAAAAGGTTATCATTCTTCTGGACGAATATGACACGCCTATGCAGGAGGCGTATCTTAGCGGATTTTGGGAGGAGATTACGGCGCTTATACGGAATATGTTTAATGCTTCTTTTAAGACAAATCCTTATTTGGAGCGGGCGGTTATGACAGGGATTACAAGGGTAAGTAAGGAATCTATTTTTTCAGATTTAAACCATCTGAATGTAGTTACCACTACATCAGATGAGTATGCCTCTGCTTTTGGCTTTACGGAAGAAGAAGTCTATTCATCTATGGACGAGATAGGCATGGAAGGAAAGGAAGATGTAAAGCAGTGGTATGATGGTTTTACTTTTGGAAAAGTCAATGACATCTATAATCCATGGTCTATTATTAATATGCTCAATAAAAAGCAGCTTGGAACCTACTGGGCAAACACCAGCTCAAACGGCTTGGTAAGCAAGCTTATCCGTGAGGGCGGACGCAAAATCAAGGAGCAGTTTGAAACCCTGCTGCAGGGCGGCACGATTACGAGCAAGCTTGACGAGCAGATTGTCTATAATCAGCTTGGAAAAAATGATGACGCTATCTGGAGTTTTCTGCTTGCAAGCGGATATTTAAAGGTGGTAAGCGCAGACGTAAAGGAGGAAAACTACTGTCTGTCGCTGACGAATTATGAAGTAAAGCGGATGTTCCAAAAAATGGTTTCAGGCTGGTTTGGCGAGGACAGCAGCAATTACAATGATTTTATAAAGGCTTTGCTTTTGGGCGATAAAAAGGCTATGAATGTGTATATGAACAGGGTGGCATTGAGCACCTTCAGCTATTTTGATACAGGCAGACACCCTTCTGAAAGCGAGCCTGAGCGCTTTTACCACGGCTTTGTGCTGGGGCTGATTGTGGATTTAAAAGACAGATACGCGATTACCTCAAACCGTGAGAGCGGCTTTGGAAGGTATGATGTGCTGCTTGAACCTTTAAATGAAAAGGATGACGGAATTATTCTGGAATTTAAGGTGCATGACTATGATGAGGGCAGTCTGAATGACACGGTCGCCGCCGCGCTTGCCCAGATTGAAGAAAAAGCTTACGACAGGATTCTGCTTGACAAAGGCATTCCGCCTGAACGCATACGTAAATATGGCTTTGCATTTGAGGGGCAGAAGGTTTTGATTGGATGAGGGGAAGTCTTATAACAGGAAGAAAGCGGAGGCATGGTAAAAAATTGCTTCCGCTGTATTTTTATATACAGGCAGTGTTTTTGCGATTAAAATTGGAAATGTCAATTTACAACATGGCGCTAAAATGGTATATTAATTATGTGGCAGCATTTACGCTTTACTGATAAAACAACTGTTGTAAAGGAGATACATATAAATGAAGATAAAGAGGATTTTGTTGTGTTCCATTATAGCCATAGCCGCTGTATATATGGGCTTTGCGCTGTTTTTTGGAAGCCATTTTTATATAAACACATTCATAAACGGCGAAAATTATTCAGCCAGCTCAGCCGATGCCGTGCAGAAACACATACTTGACATATCAAGCCGCTACTCTCTGACAATCAACGGGCGTGGGCAGCTTTCAGACACTATCACTTCCGATGACATTATGCTGCGCATAGAATTTGGCGGTGAGCTGGATGATATTATCAAGGGGCAGAATATGTTCCTCTGGCCGCTGTCGCTTTTCAAAAAGTCGGAATATGCTATAGACACAATGGTTACATATGACGAAGGGCAGCTCAAAAAGAAAATCGACGCGCTCAGCTTTTTTAAGACAGAGAACATCAGGCAGCCGCGCAACGCATATCTGAGCGGTTATACGGAAAATGGTTATCAAATAATCCCGGAGGATAAAGGGACAGTGCCTGTCCGCGAAAGGATTTACAGCGCGGTGGAGGAAGCTGTAAATATGCTTGCGGTATCTGTGGATTTAAACGAAAAGGACTGTTATGAAAACGCGGGGATTACATCAGAGGATAAAAGGCTGAAAAGCGAATGTGAGCAGAAAAACCGCCTGACAGGGACTACTATTACATACAAATTTGGCGATGAAGCCGAAGTGCTTGACGGAAGCATCATAAAGGACTGGCTTGTCATGAATGGCAGTACGGTTGACATTGACGAGGAGCTTGTACGGGAATACGTCAATTCGCTTTCGAGAAAATATGACACATGGGGCAGGAAACGTGAATTTACGACTACTGAGGGAGAGACAATCACCATTGCAGAGGGAGCGTATGGCTGGTGGATGAACCGCGCTGATGAGACGGCGGAGCTTATCGCGCAGATAAAAAGCGGGCAGAGCGGCGAGCGCATTCCCGTATACAGGGCGCAGGCGGCGCAGTACGGCGAAGACGATATTGGAAATACCTATGTCGAAATTGACCTGACAAGCCAGCATTTGTGGGTTTATAATGATGGTGAGCTTGTGGAAGAGTCAGATTTTGTATCCGGCAATGTAAGCAACGGCAATATCACGCCGATCGGCATTTACAGCATTACATACAAAGAGCGGGACGCGACGCTCAGGGGCACGGGATATGCCTCAAGGGTGAGCTACTGGATGCCGTTTAACGGCAATGTAGGAATGCATGACGCGTCATGGAGGGGAGCGTTTGGCAATGATATTTACCTGACCAACGGCTCACATGGCTGCGTGAACCTCCCTGTCAAAAAAGCGGAATCCATTTACAGCTATGTTGAAAAGGGAGAGCCTGTCATTGTTTATGGCGGAATGACTTCGCTGCCCCAGACAGAGCTTACAGATGAAGCTGAGACACAGCCAGAGCCTGAGCAGCAGCTAGAGCTTGAGACGCAGCCAGAGTCTGAAATACAGTCAGAGCTTGAGACACAGCCATCTCCAGCGGAAATTGATAATTCTGGCATGACTTTGGAACAGCAGATACAAATATTGATTGATGCGGGGCTGCTAAATCCTGATGGAACGCCAATTCAATAACAGGCATTGGCGTTTTCCACAGGTAATAATTGATTTGCTTTTTAAGCATCTTTGCAATATACTGAAAATATAAGCATCAGCAGTCTTATTTGCTGCATTTAGCTGTGTATGGGTGACATGGAGGATTGTATGGGAAAAAAGATAGCAGTTTTTTCGACCGCTTGGAATGGAGAGCATATCGGAAGCATATTAAAGGGTATTCAGCAGAAAACTGCGGAAACGCACAACGATTTGTACATATTTAACACCTACGGGGGCTTTGAGGTCGAGGAGGAATTTAATGAATGTGAGTACAATATCTTTAACCTTGCCCTGCAGACGGAGTTTGACGGCGCGCTTATACTGTCAAACAATACGGATTCAATAGAAAGAATAGAACAGCTTGCGGGAGAGCTAAAAAGGATGAATGTCCCTTGCATAAACCTTGAGGAGGACATTCCCGACCTCCATTTTATCGGTACAAACAATTATGCGGCTATGGAAACCATAATGGAGCATCTGGTGACGGTTCATGATTTTAAAACCTTTAATTATGTCGGCGGACACGCAAATCACATAGAAAACAAGCAGCGCAAACAGGCATTTCTGGATGTGTTGGGCAGACATGGCATAGATATAGATGAACGCAGAATACGCGATTATAAATTTACGCGTGAGTGCGGCAAAAAAGCGTTTAATGATTTTTATGAAATGGGGCTTGCGTTTCCGGATGTCGTCGTATGCGCCAATGATGACATGGCGATAGGCTACATGGCGGAAGCGGAGAGACATGGCTACAAGGTTCCGGATGATTTCAGGATTACGGGTTTTGACAATCTTTCACAGGCATACTGCAATATTCCGCCGATTGCGAGCATAGGACGCGGCAAGGAGGAGCTTGGCATGCAGGCGGTAGAGCAGCTGCTTGGTCTTATTGAGGGTAAGGAATACCCCCGCGTGTCATATATAGCTTCAGAATTTAGTCCCAACGCAAGCTGCGGCTGTGACAGAGGAATAGAATATCTGCAGCAGGTTCAAAAACATAAGGCGGACATGGAACGCAGGAACCTAGACCAGCGTTGGCGCATAAACTTTATGCAGAAAAGGCTGCTTGCGTGCCAGAGCGAAAAGGAGTTTATCAAGGCGCTTAACCGCGAACGCCACAGCTTTGCGTTTGAGCATCTGGCGATTATGGTAAGCAGGGATGAGTTTGATGCGGACGAGCCTGCCCATACGCCTATGCGGAAAGGCTATCCGGAGCAGATGCGCGTCATGTACAGCGATATTATCACAATCGGCGACGAACCGGTAATGCTTGACACTGACAGGCTCGTGTGCGACGGTTATCTGAATGACGGAAGGGATTCACATTCCTTCGTGTTCCTGCCGATACATCTTCGCGGCAGGAGCTACGGCTACTGCATGCTTGAAGGATGCCTCGACTATATTTATGACGGCAACCTTTTTTACTGGATAAGCGTAATCAACGCAGTGATAGAGCATATAAGGCAGAATGAGCATATCAGGCGGTTGAACCAGCGTTTAAACAGGATGTATATGCAGGATTCACTTACGAACATATACAACCGTTTTGCAATAAAGAATTTTGGAGAGCCGCTTTTGGCAAAAAACAAGCTTGAAAAACATATGACGCTCTTCCTGTTTGCCGATTTGGACGGCTTAAAGGCGATAAACGATACCTATGGGCACGAGGCGGGGGACGCGGCGATAAAGGCGGCGGCAAAAATCATAAGCCAGTCATGTCCGGACGATACCTATGTGTGCATACGCTACGGCGGAGACGAGTTTTTGATGATTGGCACATACAGAGAGGACAGGGATGCGGAATACATCAAAAAGAATATAGCGCAAAAAATAGATGAATTTAATGCCCGGAGCAGTCTGCCTGCCAAGCTGAACATGAGCATAGGTTCGATAATAGCCTCTCCTGACAACGGCGCGGCGGACATGGAATACTATATCAGCAAGGCGGACGCGATGATGTACCGCATAAAGAAGGAGCGCAAGGCGGCACGAGAGTAGGAAATAATAAAAAGGGTAACAAATGTAATTAAGTCATATATAAGGGAGGAGTAATTATGGAACAAAAGACCGAGGGTTTCAGTATTAGGACAAAGATTCTGCTTCCGGCGAGCGCGCTTATTATATTAATAGGCGTTATTCTGGGAGTGTCGTCTTATCGGCGCATTTCTGACGGGCTTGTTGGAATGGGCATTGAGGAGGCGACTATGGCTGCGAAGATTGCCACGAAGGTAATCGACGGCGACATGCTTGAAAAGCTGAGCGTCGGTGACGAGGGAACGCAGGAGTATAACGCGCTTTTGGAAAGCATGCGCGACATTCAGCAGGACTGCGGGATAGCCTTTTTATATACGCTTTATACGGATGGAAATAAGGTATATTACAGCGTCGATACCGATACCACGTCAAACCAGAACGCTATCGGGGAGGAGTTTGAAGCGTCTTATTCCGAGCTTTCGGGCGTGTTCGGAGGCGATTATTATGTGCAGGACTATATCGACCATACCGAGGACGGTGATTTGATTTCGGCATATATGCCTATCAAAAACAGCAGCGGCAGCATAATAAGCATTCTCGGCTGTGACTACGATGCGGCGTCCGTTTCCAAGAGGCTGTCGAACACATTAAGCCAAATCATATGGATTACGGTCATATCGCTTGCGGCATCGCTTGTCATACTAAGCGTTGTAATCGGTCAAATTACGAAAAGCCTGCGCGCGGTTGATGGAAAGATATATGAGCTTGTGCACAACGAGGGTGATTTGACGCAGAAACTTGAAGTTTCGGCAAAAGACGAGACGGGTCTTATAGCGGAAAACGTAAATGCGCTGCTTGAATATATACGCGGCATTATGCTGAACATTTTTAATAATTCAGAACATCTGAGCAGTTCCTCCAAAACTATAGCCGAAAGCCTTGCAAACGCCGGTGACGGCATATCCGGCGTATCATCGACAATGGAAGAGATGAGCGCCGCAATGCAGGAAACGTCAGCCTCACTCAATCAGATAACGGGAGAGGTGTCGCAGATTTATTCCACGATTGAAAATATTTCGGCAAACGCGCAGGAGGGCAACAACGCTTCGATTAATACTTGTAAAAAAGCCGCGGATATATACAGAAATGCGGCTGATGACCAGCGAAGCGCAAAGGCGCGCGCCGAGGAATTAGCCTTGGCGATGAACGAGAGCATCGAGCGGTCGAAGGCAGTAAACAAGATAACTACGCTTACTGAAAATATTTTGAACATCACCTCTCAGACGAACCTGCTCTCGCTCAACGCAAGCATCGAGGCGGCGAGGGCGGGCGAATCAGGGCGCGGCTTTGCGGTAGTCGCAAGTGAGATAGGCAAGCTTGCCACTGACTCGGCAAATGCGGCTACGCAGATTCAGGAAGTCAGCAACGCGGTTATAGCTTCTGTGGACGAGCTGTCAAACAAGGCGGAGGAATTGCTTGCCTTTGTCGAGCAGACGGCAATGGGCGGCTATGAAAAGCTGCTTGAAACAAGCGAGAGCTACCGCAAGGATGTGGACGATATGAGCAATATGATGCGGAGCTTTGCAGGCGAATGTGAGAACATAAAAGAGCGTATTGACTATATAAAGCAGTCGGTTTCGGACGTGGATGCCGCCGTAGAGGAGAGCGCTAAGGGTATTACTGTCGTCACTGACACCGCGGTAACGCTTACCGGCAGCGTGAACGATATAGGCGCTGAGGCGGCAGGCAGCAGCAGTATTGCGGATGAGCTGTTAAATGAGGTAAATAAGTTTAAGCTTTGATTTATATGCGAGGAGATATCCCAAATGATAAAATACATTCTGGCATCCAATTCCCCGAGGCGCAGGGAGCTCTTGGAGCAGGTCGGGCTCAGGTTTGAAGTGCTGGCATCACATGGCGAGGAGATAATTACTAAGCAGCTTCCGTATGAAATAGTGGAAGAACTCTCATATCAAAAGGCATCGGAAGTGTCGCAGAAATATTTGCAAAGCGTCTCCGCAGACAAAAATGACACTACCGTCATAATCGGCGCCGACACAATAGTTGCTTATGAGGGCGAAATAATGGGCAAGCCAAAGGACAAATCGGATGCCGTTCGGATGCTTGCCCGGCTTCAAGGAAAAACCCATCAGGTCTATACGGGCGTCACGCTCATAATCAATTCACCCGAAGGACAGAATACAGTTACCTTTCACGAAAAGACAAGCGTCAGCATATACCCCGTAAGCAGGGAGCGCATCGACGCGTATGTAGCGACAGGCGAGCCTATGGACAAAGCGGGCGCATACGCGATACAGGGACGCTTTGCGGCGTATGTTAAAGGCATAGATGGCGACTACAATAACGTGGTGGGACTTCCCGTCGCGCGTCTGATGAATGAACTTTTTGCTCTAAAGCTTGCATAAGGTCTTTACAAATATATATGATAGGCTATATTATATAGATAAAACAAATATAAAAAATATTTTGGAGGTACATTATGCACGAATATGATGACGCGGTACTTAATTGTTTTTTGGAAAATCAGTTAAAGCTGCTTCCCGAAAAGGTTGCTGAAAACATTGACGAGGCGGAGGCGTTTTTGGAGGAGTGCATGGCGGTAGTCGTAGATTCTGTGGACGAGGTATGGGATTACTTTGACGAGGAAGGCATGGATTTGGAAGGACAGGAGAAAGATGAAATCCTTGACGCGCCGGAGGTATTCGATGTTGGCGATGGCAGATACCTTATAGTGGAAAGCTGATTAGCGTCTTCCGTATGGAGGGCGGACGATACGGACAGGAAATACTTGACTTAAAATAACGAAATGGAATAGGTAAACGACGGTGGAAAGAAAATCTAATATAACAGCGTGGCAGCTAAATTTATTTGATGGCTTTGACAAGGACGTAATGGTAATGCAGCGTGATGAGCAGGAGGTATTCGATGATGCGATTCATGTATTTTTTGAGAGGGAATATTATGACGCATATGTGTCAAAGGCGGCAAAATACAGTACGCACAGGTACGCGTATCATGAGGATAAGCTTGGCGAGGTCATAAACCAGATATTTGACGAGGATATCAAAGGGCTTGTCCTGCACATGAATGTTGACGCGTCCCAGCCCAAAAACGTGCTTTGTGAGGAGCGTTATCTCTCTGCAAAGGATTTGTTGGGACTTAGGGATGCGGCGGACAGCTACCACTATATGTATATGGCATCAATAGAAAGGGGCACGAAGGAGGAAGCCGCCGCAAGGCTGTGGACAAAGTACGTCTATATAATAGGCAGACTGCCCGATTTTAGGAAAAAGCCCGCGGAGGGCGAAAAGCAGACCTTTGAGCTCATGACGATGAAACGCAAAAAGGATGGTTCGCAGGCGACGGCGCAGGACTTTGATTATGAGGCGCTAAAGATATTTCTGACGCCCGAAAGCGCGCAGCGGTTTAATCCGGACAAAAAGCCCGTAAGTAAATACAAGCTTTCAATGCTTTCACAGCTTGTCAAAGGGAAATTGCAGGTCGTCGTGGAGCCTCATAGGAATTATTGGCTTGAATATGACCCTGCTACAATTGATATAAAGGGTCTTCTGGACATACCGCAGTTTGACGAAGAAACGGTGAGGGAGAGGGTAAGGAAATACTTTGACCTTGACAGGCTGTATATGCTTATTATGCCGCAAACCGGCGACTATGTGAGGTCAATAGGACTTCCTTTCCTGATGAAGCTCGACGAAAAAAACATAATGATGTATATTTTTGAAAAATATGACAATGCTGTCAGTTATGTGCTTCAAAATCCTATGCTCCTGCCTGTGCTTGACGGCATATTTCCGATAGGCGTGCTCGACAAAAAGGATAAGCTTACCAATCTCAATGTAATTACCGCGATTGCGGAAAAAGCCGGCGTGACGGGCATAACGCTTGAAGCTGACACGAAAAATGCGGTGGTCTGCAAAATGGAATTTTTCAAGAACGCTTCAGGCAGGGAGTTTGACTTGGAAAAGCTCTTGGACGGCGAGACGCTTGCCGCGATTTCAAATGAGGGCAATACGGATAAAAAATACCGTATCCCTGCCGTTCCTTTTTATGATAGGACAAATGAATATATCATAAGCAAGGAGCGCATAAGCGAGCTTACCGCGCATATCGACAATGATGCGGATCAGGGGCTTGCGTATCTGTCAGGCTGTACGCTTGCGGAGCATATGGCGTATATGCGTGAGGCAGCCGCACGCTTTGAGAAGGCGAGAAATGAAAAAGATGAGGAAAAACTGGCATCATACAATCGACTTTTAAATAAACTTACCGTACCGCTCACCGAGCTGTTGTGTGAAATGCCATACATTTATACCCTGCGCGATGAAAAAGGTGGTTTTGTGCTGAAAAACGAGCTTGCCTACCTTATCGTGACCAACCGCTATGAGGCGGGGCGCAAGGGCGAGGGAAAGCTTATGCCTGCCGGCGTGGACAATGAGCAGTTTACGCAAAAGCTGTGTGAGGCGTGTAAGGCGGCTGTGCTTACGGATGGTCCGAGCCTTTTGTGTATTTTGGATACCAAGCTTATGAGCGAGGTCGCCAAGAAGTGGAAGGAATCGGAGGCGTTCCGCGAGGAATTGATGATTTATCTTACGCAGGGATGCGGCTTTTCATACAATGAGGCGCTTCACCGCTATAAGCGGTTGAAAACGGACGGCAGCATCTTTGCGGAATTTACCATGGCAGTCAGGGATGGCGCTTATCCGTCTGTCGGTATGCTCAATATTGACGGAAATACTGCAAGTACGCTTGCAGAGCAGAATGGGCTTAACTTTGCCGAGGCTTACGACAGGCTTTTGTCAATCAGGCTTGGAGAGCCTGTACCTGCTCAAACGACTGACACGACTGACACAAATGTCACAAAAGCCGTCAGCCAAGATACGCCGGATGAAAACGGCAAAAAAGGATTATTTAGCAAGCTTTTCAAAAAATAACTAAACTATTGCTTGTTAAATATTAGACAACAAAATTTATTATTTTTGGTAAAAAGCAAAGAAGCCTGATATAAAATCAGACTTCTTTGCTTGTGTAAAAGGGGAATTCTTCCGGAATTGCTAATTAGCAAGTCTAGTATTGCTACTAAACATATCTTTATGATACACTCAAAATTTTAATCTATCTATAACTATTTTGCAAAAAGGTAACACTATATTGCTTAAAAATTTTACTGTACTTTTCATAAATTTATGTTAAAATATATTTATATGTAAGAATATAAGCAATTATGTAGGTATTGCATCAGCCATAGAGGCATCGGTTTGCAATATTAGAATAATAATTTATGGAAAGGGTGGGCTAAATGGCAGACAGTCTTAGGCTTTCAAGAGACGAGATTATCATTTGCTACAAGGAGGACGTCGTCAGGCTTATAAAGTTTCTGCCTTGGCTTCAGGGGGCAAGCGGCGGCGCGTCGTCAAGCATATACAGCGGAGAGGGCATAGACAAAAGCTCAATGGCAGTGCCGGTTTACGATTCAAACCTGCTTAACTTTGTCAAGGAAGCAAAAAAGACAGATTTTATAAACAGAAATTATGTCTACACCTTTTCCCGTTACAGAATGAAGACGGCACAGGACGAGCTTAGGGTGATAAGCGCCTGCTCGCTGCAGGATATATCGGTTCTGGGCGATATCCTGTCAAAGTATATCTTAAAGGGCGACGTAAGAGGCGCAGTATGGTCAGAGGGTGTTCAAAACGGCGTATATCTTGCTCTTCTGTTAAAGCTGAAGGAGCTTATGGAAATAAGAAAACCGCTCGAATAGCCTGATGCGGGCAGCGCGGTACGGAGGGACATATATAATGGGAGATAAGTCTGCACAGAAGAAGAACTACATTATCGAAAAAGCGCGGGCGGTTTTTCAGAAAAAAGGCTACAGAGCCGTCACGATGAAGGATATAGTGGATGCGTGCGGCATAAGCAGAGGCGGTCTGTATCTGTACTTTTCAAGCACTAAGGAACTGTTTGAGGCTGTCATTGAGCAGGACAAGAAGGATGCCAAGGCAATCATAGACGCGTCGAGGGATGGGGACACTACGCCCGCGACGCTTATGTTCGTCTATCTGAATGCGCAGAAAAAGGAAATTCTGAAGAAAAATAACAATCTTTCCGCTGCCACATTTGAATACCTCTTTGAAAATAAGGCATCTAAAAATGACAACCCTGTCATAAAACGTATACGCAGCGATATAGAGGAGCTTGAAAAGCTTATTATCGATGGCGTCGAGCAGGAATGGATAGATTGCGACAACCCGCAGGCTGCCGCAAAAAATCTCGTCTATACCATTGAAGGCTTAAAGGTTACGGCGCAGACGTCAGGGCTTACTGCAGATGACCTTGACAAAGAGATAGAGTACATTATGGGGACTTTTGGGCTTGTAGTAGAGTAATCATTCTGCCAAGGCTTGTGATTTTACATTCCTTGAAGTCGCCGAGCATTTTTGAAAGCTTTGCGTAGCCGTAATTTGATATGTTGAAATCGGGGTATTTGCGCAAAAGCCTTTGGTTAAGCTCGCCGATATTTATGGTTTTCTTGTCGCAGTTTTCAAGTATTGAGATTACCTCGCGGTGTATGTCGTCGAGTGTTACGCCGGCATCACGCAGGTATGCGGTGATTGTGTTTTCATTGTATTCAAGCTTTATCGCCTTTTTGAATTCGGATGCCTCAAGGAATTTTGAAAATTTAGTATATTCATAATTTCTCACGTCAAATGACGGATACATCTTGGACAGGCGGCTGCCAAGCTCGCCGATGTCCATGGCTGTGCCGTCATTTCCGTTTTCAGTGATAATTTTGACAATCGCTTTTTCAATCTCTGAAAGCGGAGTTAGCGCGTCAGTCGTGATGTCGCTTTCCTCCTTTGTATCGGCTGCCTCGACGTTTGAAAGCAAATCGAGCAGTACAAATTTCTCGCATGCAGAACGGAAAGGCTCGGGCGTTTTCCTTTCGCCCATGCCTATTACGTACATTCCCGACTCGCGAAGTCTCATGGCAAGCCGAGTGAAATCGCTGTCGCTCGATGCAAGGCAGAAGCCGTTTACGTGTCCTGAGTAAAGTATGTCCATCGCGTCTATTATCATAGCGGAGTCAGTCGCATTTTTCCCGCTGGTGTAGCTGTACTGCTGCACAGGATTAATTGAGTTTGCAAGCAGCACGTTTTTCCACTTGGAAGCATTTGACCTGGTCCAGTCGCCGTAAATGCGCTTGTAAGTCACAGTGCCGTATTTAGAAAGCTCGTCAAGGATTATCTTCACATAATGCGCGCTGATATTGTCGCTGTCGATAAGCAGCGCAAATTTTTTCTCATCCACACCAATCCCCCCTGTTTTTTGATGATGCCTGTTTGATAATATTAGTTTATCACAAATCTTGGAGAAGTAAAAGGATAAAGAGATTAACAAGAAAAATAAACTTTTTGTATATAATTTCACTTGAAAAATTTGATTGTATGTGGTAGATTAAATATATAAAAGGAACAACCGCCCACAAGGTGGGTTGACCTGTTTTGTGTAGAAAAACTACCCCGTCACTGGTCAAAGTTTAGGGGTGGTTTTTCTATGTAGCTTTACTTACAAAACGAAAAGATAAATGTAAGTAATGCCAGAAGAAATATGCCAAATGTCAGCATATCTTTAAAATCAAATTGATTTTTCATAGGCATCACCTCCACTCTATTAAGAATGAAAGGTCAGCCCACCCCGCAGCACGGTTGTCCTGTATGTGAAATATTACCATATATTTTCTATATTTTCAACAAAAATCAAAAAAATTTATTTTCTGTTTTTTATAATAGGATATTTTATATAAGTTATTTTATCATATTCAGTTGAAAAACCCCTGTAAATCAGATATAGTTAAAATATTAAAACAAATATTTTTTTGAAAATCAACGGAGGACTCACAAATGGGAAATGTTAGACGTGTTTACGTGGAAAAAAAGGACTCTTTTGCAGTAAAGGCAAGGGAGCTTGAGGAGGAGCTGAAAAGCTACCTCGGCATAAACGGACTTGAAAAGGTCAGGATATTTATCCGCTACGACGTGGAAAATATCTCGAATGAAACCTTTAAAAAGGCTTGCGGCACTGTATTTTCAGAGCCCCCTGTCGATACGCTTTATTATGAAAGCTTTGAACAGCCACAGAATAGCCGCTGCTTTTCAGTGGAGTTTCTGCCCGGACAGTTTGACCAGAGGGCGGATTCCGCCGAGCAGTGCGTCCGTTTTATAAAGGAAGACGAAGAACCGGTAATCAGGACAGCCGTGACATATCTTCTAATTGGAAACATTTCAGACAGTGAGTTTGAAAAGATAAAGGCATACTGCATAAATCCCGTGGACTCGCGCGAGACAGACATGCAAAAGCCCGACACCCTGATTACAGAGTTTGACGAGCCAAAGGACATAGCGGTGTTTGACGGCTTCACTGATATGGCGCAGGACAAGCTTAATGATTTGTACAATTCACTTGGCCTTGCGATGACCTTCAAGGATTTTCTTCATATACAAAACTACTACAAAAATGAGGAAAAGCGCAATCCGACAGTGACAGAGATAAGGGTGCTTGACACATACTGGTCGGATCACTGCCGCCACACGACATTTTCTACGGAGCTTACGGACATAGATTTTGAGGAGGGATATTATTCCGAGCCGATAAAGGCGGCGTATAAGCAGTACCTTGGCGCAAGAGATGAGCTTTTTGCAGGCAGAAAGGACAAGTACGTCTGTCTTATGGACTTGGCGCTCATCGCCATGCGTAAGCTAAAAAAAGAGGGAAAACTTCAGGACATGGAGGATTCAGACGAGATAAACGCATGCTCTATCGTAGTGCCTGTAGAGATAGACAAGGGTGACGGCAGGGGCGTACAGACTGAGGAATGGCTTGTAAGCTTTAAAAACGAAACGCACAACCACCCCACTGAAATAGAGCCGTTTGGCGGCGCGGCGACATGCCTTGGCGGCGCTATCAGAGATCCGCTTTCAGGGCGTTCATATGTGTATCAGGCAATGCGCGTGACAGGCGCGGCAGATCCTACGATGCCTATTGAAAAGACCTTGAAAGGCAAGCTCCCGCAGAAAAAGCTCGTGCGCGGCGCGGCGAGCGGATATTCGTCATACGGCAACCAGATAGGTCTTGCGACAGGATATGTAAAGGAAATTTACCACCCGAATTACGTGGCTAAGCGAATGGAGATAGGCGCGGTAATGGGCGCTGCCCCCAGAGCAAATGTCATAAGGGCAAATTCAGACCCGGGCGACATCATCATACTTCTTGGCGGGCGCACGGGGCGCGATGGCTGCGGCGGCGCTACAGGCTCGTCAAAGGTGCATACGGAAAGCTCTATAAAAACCTGTGGCGCTGAGGTGCAGAAGGGAAACGCGCCCACGGAGCGAAAGCTGCAGAGGCTTTTCAGGCGCGAGGAGGTAAGCCGCCTGATTAAAAAGTGCAATGATTTCGGCGCGGGCGGTGTTTCCGTGGCAATAGGAGAGCTTGCGCCGGGGCTTATCATAGACACGGACAAAGTGCCTAAAAAATATGCGGGTCTTGACGGCACAGAGCTTGCCATTTCCGAGTCACAGGAGAGAATGGCGGTCGTAGTAGATCCGAAGGACGCGGATAAGTTTATGGAATACGCCGCCGAAGAAAATCTTGAGGCGGTAAAGGTGGCGAAAGTCACAAAAGAGCCCCGCCTTGTGATGCTTTGGAGAGGCAAGGAGATAGTAAACCTTTCGAGGGCGTTTCTCGACACAAACGGCGCACATCAGGAGACGGGCGTATATGTAGAGACACCCGACAAGGATAAAAATTACCTTGAAAATAATGAATTTAAAGGCACAATGCGGGAAAATCTGCTTGCGGTATTAAATGATTTGAATGTCTGCTCACAGAAGGGGCTTGTTGAAATGTTTGACGCGTCAATTGGCGCAGGCAGTGTGTTTATGCCTTATGGCGGCAAGTACCAGCTCACCGAGACGCAGACGATGGTTGCCAAGCTCCCGCTTTTAAGGGGAAAGACGGACACTGTCACTATGATGGCATATGGCTTTGATCCGTATCTGTCAAGCTGGAGTCCTTACCATGGCGCGGTTTACGCAGTCACGGAATCAATGGCTAAGATCGTGGCGACGGGCGGAGATTACTCAAAGATAAGATTTACCTTTCAGGAGTATTTCAGGCGCATGACAAGCGAACCTTCGCGCTGGAGTCATCCGTTTGCGGCGCTTTTGGGGGCATACTCGGCGCAGATTGGTTATGGGCTGCCGTCTATCGGCGGAAAAGATTCAATGTCGGGCACATTTAACGATATAGACGTACCGCCGACACTCGTTTCATTTGCGGTTGACGTGGCGAAAAAGCAGGATATCATCACGCCGGAGCTTAAACGCAAGGGCGACAGGCTAGTAGTGTTTGAGCTGCCAAAGGACAGCTATGATCTGCCCGATTATAATAAGACGATGAAAATGTTTGACGCTGTTTCCAAGCTCATAAAGGAAAAAGCAATTGTGGCGGCATACGTGCTCGATGCCAAGGGAATAGCGGCGGCAGCGGCAAAGATGGCGTTTGGCAATAAGCTGGGCGTAGAGTTTGACGGCGGAATTAAAGCGGAGAAGTTTTTTGAAAACCAGACAGGCGGCATTATCGCGGAAATTTCTTCCGATAAGGAGAGCGCGCTTGCCGAGTGTGGAGCGGCATACGAAACGGTAGGTACTGTGCTTGGCGAAAATGACGGTTTTGTATACTCTGGCGAAAGCGTGTCAATGGACGAGGCGCTGAAGGCATGGACATCAAAGCTTGAAAAGGTATTCCCCACAAAGGCGTCAAAAAATACGGATACGATAGAAACAAAGCTTTACGATACCAAGGATATCTATATATGCAAAAACAAGGTGGCAAAGCCTACAGTGTTTATACCCGTATTTCCGGGGACAAACTGTGAATACGACTCGGCAAGAGCTTTTGAACGCGCGGGCGCAAACGCGGTGACGAAGGTATTCAGAAACCTGAGCGCGTCAGACATAACATCATCTGTAGAAGAATTTGAAAAGGCAATTTCGCAGGCGCAGATTATTATGTTCCCTGGAGGATTTTCAGCGGGCGACGAGCCTGACGGAAGCGCGAAATTCTTTGCGACGGCGTTCCAAAACGCCAAGCTTAAAGAGGCTGTAAACAAGCTTTTAAATGAAAGAGACGGCCTCGCACTTGGCATATGCAACGGTTTTCAGGCGATAATCAAGCTCGGTCTTGTGCCATACGGCGAGATAAAAGGACAGACTGATGACTCGCCGACGCTTACTTACAACACGATAAACCGCCACATATCAAAGATGGTTTACACCAAGGTAGTAACGAACAAGTCGCCATGGCTTGCGCTTGCCGAGCTTGGCAAGACATATGTAACCCCTGCTTCGCACGGCGAAGGACGGTTTGTAGCCTCAAAGGAGTGGATAGACAGGCTCTTTGCAAACGGACAGGTTGCCACACAATACGCTGATTTTGACGGCAATATCTCGATGGACGAGGAGTGGAACGTAAACGGCTCGTATGCCGCCATAGAGGGCATAACCTCGCCTGATGGAAGGTGCCTTGGCAAAATGGCGCATGTGGAGCGCCGCGGCGACGCAGTGGCGATGAATATTTACGGTGAGCAGGACATGAAGATATTTGAGGCAGGCGTGAAGTATTTTAAGGATTAATTAAATGAGGCGGGCGGCAGTCGAAAAAAGGTTGCCGCCCTTTTTGGCAAATGTGCGATTTGTACAAAAAGGGTTGCAATTTTCCAAAAGCTGAACATAGGCTATTTTTTGATTGAAAAAATCATTTCGGTTGTGTATAATGGGATAAGTGGCTAAAAACAGCAAAAACATTGAAAACAGAGGTTTAAGTAATGATTAGTGCAAACAATGTGACCTATAGAGTAGGGAAAAAAGCGTTATTTGAGGATGTGAACATCAAATTTACGGAGGGCAACTGCTACGGCTTGATTGGAGCAAACGGCGCGGGCAAATCGACATTTTTAAAAATTCTTTCGGGAAATCTCGAGACTACCAAGGGCGACGTGTCGATTACCCCGGGGCAGAGACTGTCTGTGCTTGAGCAGGACCATTTCAAATATGATGATTATACAGTCCTTGATACGGTTATCATGGGCAATGCCCGCCTGTATGAGATAATGAAGGAAAAAGATGCGATTTACGCAAAGGAGGATTTTTCAGACGAGGATGGCATACGCGCAAGCGAGCTTGAGGGCGAGTTTGCCGAGATGAACGGCTGGGAGGCGGAGTCTGACGCGGCGCAGCTTTTAAATGGGCTTGGCATAGGCACGGAGCTGCATTATTCAATGATGAGGGATTTGAACGGCAGCGAGAAGGTAAAGGTGCTGCTTGCGAAGGCGCTCTTTGGCAATCCCGACATACTTCTTCTTGACGAGCCGACAAACCATCTTGATTTGGACGCCATAGCGTGGCTTGAGGAATTTTTGATCGATTTTGAAAATACGGTTATTGTCGTGTCGCATGACCGTTATTTCCTAAATAAGGTATGCACGCAGATAGCCGACATTGACTATGGCAAGATCCAGCTCTACGCGGGCAACTATGATTTCTGGTATGAGTCGAGCCAGCTGCTTGTAAAGCAGATGAAAGAGGCAAACAAAAAGAAAGAGGAAAAAATCAAGGAGCTGCAGGAGTTCATATCGCGCTTTTCGGCAAACGCTTCAAAGTCAAAGCAGGCGACTTCGCGTAAGAGGGCGCTTGAAAAGATTGAGCTTGAGGACATCAAGCCGTCCAGCCGCAAATATCCTTATATAGATTTCAGACCTGACCGCGAGATTGGCAACGAGGTTCTGACTGTGGAAAATCTTTCAAAGACTATAAACGGCGTGAAGGTGCTTGACAATATTTCATTTATTCTCGGGCGCGAGGACAAGGTGGCGTTTGTGGGCGGGAATGAGCTTGCAAAGACTACGCTTTTCCAGATTTTGATGGGAGAGATTGAACCTGACGAGGGCTCGTACAAGTGGGGCGTGACGACTTCGCAGGCGTATTTTCCAAAGGATTCGACAAAGGAGTTTGACAATGATTATACGATAGCGGACTGGCTTATGGAGTATTCGCCTGTTGATGATATTACTTATGTGAGAGGGTTTCTTGGGAGGATGCTTTTTGCGGGCGATGACGGCGTGAAAAAGGTGAGGGTGCTTTCGGGCGGCGAGAAGGTGCGTTGTCTTTTGAGCAAGATGATGATAAGCGGGGCGAATTGTCTTGTGCTTGATGAGCCGACGAACCATCTTGACATGGAGTCGATTACGGCGCTTAATAATGGGCTTATTAAGTTTCCAGGGGTGGCGTTGTTTTCGTGTCATGATCATCAGTTTGTGGAGACGACGGCGAATCGGATTATGGAGATTTTGCCTGATGGCTCAATGATAGATAAGATTACTACTTATGATGAGTATTTGGCTAGTGATGAGATGGCTAGGAAGAGGACAGCGGTTTATATGGCTGAGGCAGAGGATGAGAGTGGGGAGGATGTTGAATAAGCCTTGGCTGGGAGCATTAACTATTATGGTTAAAGACAGGCAGGTGTGGAGTCTGCCTGTTTTTAAGTGGTGAAGGGAGGAGATGCGGTGATGGGGTTTGTGGATTTGCATGTGCATTCGGTGCGTTCGGATGGGACACTTACGCCTGCGGAGCTTGTTGATTATGCGGTGGAAAAGGGATTGGCGGCGATGGCGCTTACGGATCATGATACTGTTGATGGGATAGATGAGATACTTGAGTATGCTAAGGGCAAGCCGATAGAGATAATTACAGGGATAGAGTATTCGACGGAGTACAGGGGGCGTGATGTGCATATTGTGGGGCTTTTTATAGACCATAAGGCGCCTAAGTTTTTGGGGTATCTTGACAGGTTTAAGAAGTCGCGTACTGTGAGGAATCATAAGCTTTGTGCTAATTTGCAGGGGGCGGGGATTGATATTTCGTATGAGGAGCTTATGGAGGAGTTTCCGGGCGCTGTTATTACTAGGGCGCATTATGCCAAGCTGTTGTTGAAGAAGGGGTATGTGAATAGCAGCAGGGAGGCGTTTGACAGGTATTTGGGCGACCATACGCCTTATTTTGTGCATAGGGAAAAGATTACGCCTAAGGAAGTGATAGACGTCACGCTTGCGGCGGGCGGGCTGCCGATTTTGGCGCATCCGCTTTTATATGGTTTGGGGAAGGAGCAGCTGGAGGAGCTTGTAAAATTGCTGAAATCGCAGGGGCTTATGGGAATGGAGACGGTTTACAGTACGTTTCTTCCTGTTGATGAGCAGCGTATGAAAAGGCTTGCGAGGAAGTATGGGCTTTTGGAGAGCGGGGGCTCTGATTTTCATGGCGAGAATAAGCCTAGGCTTGACCTTGCGACGGGTTATGGGAAGCTTTATGTTGATGAGGAGGTTCTTGAAAAGCAGAAAAGGGCGCTTAGGACGAAAATATTTTTTACGGATATGGACAATACTCTGCTGACTGCAGACAAGAAAATTTCGGGCAGGACATATGATAAGCTTATGGAAATGCTTGCGGGCGGGCATCATCTGGCGTTTGCAAGCGGAAGACCCGTCAACAGCATACTTGATACGGTAAAAGCGCTGGGTATTATTGACGGATACCGGGAGCTTGGGGAAAAGGGGCGGATTGGCGGCATATACGCTACTGCGTATAATGGCGCGCTTGTGTATGACTGTATTGAAGGCAGGGCGGTAGAGCAGCTTGTTATTTCAATGGAAACGGCGCAGAGGATTTTTGATATGGCGGTTTCGGAAAATGTGCATATTCAGACATATACGGATACGCATATTGTGGCAAGCCGAGATGACGAGGAGCTGGAATTTTATACAAAAACTGTTGTTATGCCGTATGTAGTTGAAACGGATTTGGGGCGTGTGCTTGAAAAACCGCCTTATAAGCTTATTGCGATAGCGCTTGACGACAGGCGGAGGCTTGAACGCCTTAGGGAGAAAATAGAGGGCTCGGATATAGGCGGCGAGGTTATGTGCGCGTATTCAAATTCAAAATATCTTGAATTTTACAATAAGAATGCGGGGAAGGGCAATGCGCTTGCCGCACTTTGCAGGGCGCTGAATGTGCCTGTGAGAAATTCTGTGGCGGCGGGTGATGAGGAAAATGACATTTCTATGATAAAGGCGGCGGGCGTGGGCGCGGCTGTGGCGAATGCCAATCCTGCTTTGAAGGAATGTGCCGATTATGTCACGGAAAATGACAATGAGCATGATGCGGCGGTTGAGATTATAGATAAGTTTATATTGAGTTGATTTAGTGGAAAAGATTTATGTCTAAAAATATTTAATAGGCTTTTAGTTACTGTTTAAGTTTTTTATGCGGCATGGAGGATTATGATGGATAATAGGAAAATCGCGTTTTCACAGAGAGTAGAGCAGAACAGCAAAAATTACTTTCCAAAGGATTTGTTTCCAATTGAGGCGGCGCGGCAGTTTTTGGCGCAGATGAATAAGAGTTTTGGGCTTGAAACGCTTGTGTGCGACAGGCACGGCGGCATAGTTATGGTGAACGGCGGCTTTGGGGGTTTTAAGCCTGATGTAGTCAACAAGCCTGGCATCAAGATTAGGGTAAAGGGCAGGACAGTGTGCCATATTTACGCAAAGTTTGACAGTGTGGCAGAGGAAAATCTTGATGCGGTAAATGAGCTGCTTGGCGCATATATTAAAACATTGGAGGGCTGCAGCGAGAAGTCGTATATGGCGAGCGAGCAGGCGGCATACATAGATGAGCTGGAGCAGCAGATAGAAAAAGACGCTTATCAGGCAAAGTATTCCGAGCAGAACGATCCGCTCACGGGGCTTTTGAACCGCAATTATTTTATAAGCCGCATGAAGGAGCTTGCAAAACGCGAGGTAGTGCCGACGGCTGCAATTTGTGTAAATATCAATGACTGGCGTTTTTTTGACGACAATTACGGCGAGGAGGAGAGCGACCGTCTTATCGTGACTGTAGCGGATATTTTGAAAAGCGTCACAAAGGAGTGCGGCGTGGAAAACGCGGTGATTGGCAGGGTTGAGGGCGACGTGTTTTATGTGCTTCTGCCGTTGATTGAAGAAGACGAAGCGCGGGAATACTGTAGTAAGCTTCAAAAAGCCTGCACTGATTTTGAAGATGAGATACTTGCCCCGAGCGTCGCAACAGGGTGCGTGATTAAGACAAACGTGGAGGAAAGCTTTAAGGAGATTTTTTCAGACGCAGAGTATGCCATGCTTGAAAACAAATTTGAGATAAAAAATTCGCCGGAATACAAAGAAAGGCTCGAAAAACACGCGAAAAAAGCATGAAGTGACGGCAAATCTAAAATAATTATTAAGTAGAATAATTTTAGAAAACGGAAGAAAATGGAAGAAATTAAGAGCAATTAAGAGAAAATAAAAGGAAATAGACGCTGGATTTGCTTGCATAACGCTGAAGAAAAAACTATTATATGTTCTGTTAGCACTCAATAGAAAAGAGTGCTAACTAAAACGGTAAAGAAAATAATTTTTATAAATCATTAAGGAGGCATTTATCATGAAGTTACAACCGTTAGGCGACAGAGTAGTATTAAAGCAGTTAGCTGCAGAAGAAACAACAAAGTCAGGTATCGTTTTACCAGGACAGAATAAAGAAAAGCCCCAGCAGGCGGAGGTTATAGCTGTAGGACCGGGCGGAATGGTTGACGGCAAAGAGGTTACAATGCAGGTTAAGGTCGGCGACAACGTTATTTTCTCTAAGTATTCAGGCACAGAGGTTAAGCTTGACGACGAGGAGTACATTATCGTAAAGCAGAATGACATTTTGGCGATAATAGCATAAAAACATTAAGAAGCATTAAATCTGTATCTGATACAGGTTAAGAGTTTTAAAATGTTTAGAAAACGCAAGGTAAGCGTTTTTCAAAAATTAAAATGTAAAAGATATATTTTAATAATTAATTCAATACAGTAATTAAAATTTGGAGGTTTGATTATCATGGCAAAGGAAATTAAGTATGGAGCAGAGGCGCGCAAGGCATTGGAGTCCGGCGTAAACCAGCTTGCTGACACAGTCAGCGTAACACTTGGACCTAAAGGAAGAAACGTAGTTCTTGACAAATCATTCGGAGCGCCTTTAATCACAAACGATGGTGTAACGATTGCAAAGGAAATCGAGCTTGAAGACGCTTTTGAAAATATGGGCGCGCAGCTCGTAAAGGAAGTCGCTACAAAGACAAACGACGTAGCGGGCGACGGCACTACCACGGCGACGGTGCTTGCACAGGCAATGATTAACGAGGGAATGAAAAACCTTGCAGCAGGCGCAAATCCTATTGTGCTCAGAAAGGGAATGAAGAAGGCTACGGACTGCGCAGTTAATGCTATTGCGTCAATGAGCTCAAAGGTAAACGGCAAAAAGCATATCGCAAGGGTAGCGGCTATCTCAGCAGGTGATGATGAGGTAGGAAATATGGTAGCGGACGCTATGGAAAAGGTTTCCAATGACGGTGTTATTACAATCGAGGAGTCAAAGACAATGCTCACAGAGCTTGATTTGGTAGAGGGTATGCAGTTTGACCGCGGATATATTTCAGCGTATATGGCTACAGATATGGATAAGATGGAGGCAACTCTTGAAGATCCTTATATCCTTATCACAGACAAGAAGATTTCAAACATTCAGGAGATACTTCCTGTTTTGGAGCAGGTCGTACAGTCAGGCGCAAAGCTTCTGCTTATCGCTGAGGATGTAGAGGGCGAAGCTCTTACCACATTGATTGTAAATAAGCTCCGCGGCACATTCAATGTAGTAGCTGTAAAGGCTCCCGGATATGGCGACAGAAGAAAGGCTATGCTTGAGGATATCGCAATCCTTACAGGCGGTCAGGTAATCAGCGAGGAGCTTGGCCTTGACCTTAAAGAGGCTACTCTTGATCAGTGCGGACGCGCTAAGTCAGTTAAGGTTCAGAAGGAGAACACGATTATCGTTGACGGCGAGGGCGATAAGGCTGCAATCGAAGCCAGAATTTCTCAGATTAAGAAACAGATCGAGGAGACGACATCAGACTTCGACAAGGAGAAGCTTCAGGAGAGGCTTGCGAAGCTTGCAGGCGGCGTAGCTGTTATCCGCGTAGGCGCGGCTACAGAAACAGAGATGAAGGAAGCTAAGCTTCGTATGGAGGACGCTCTTAATGCTACAAGGGCAGCAGTTGAGGAGGGCATTATCGCAGGCGGCGGTTCTGCATATATCCACGCTTCAAAAGATGTTGCAAAGCTTGTTGACTCACTTGAGGGCGACGAGAAGACGGGCGCTAAGATTGTGCTGAAAGCTCTTGAAGCTCCTATGTTCAAGATTGTCGCAAACGCAGGTCTTGAAGGCAGCGTTATCGTAAACAAGGTAAAAGAGCTTGAGACAGGCTATGGCTTTGATGCTTTCAAGGAAGAGTATGTCGACATGATAGAGGCAGGCATCCTTGATCCCGCAAAGGTTACAAGAAGCGCATTGCAGAACGCATGCAGCGTAGCAAGCACATTGCTCACGACAGAGTCAGTTGTGGCAAACATCAAGGAGGAAACTCCCGCAATGCCCGCAGGTGGTCCTGGAATGGGTGGCATGATGTAATAAATTTATATCAGAAATACAAAAACAGTCTTGTGCGTATATATGCGCAAGGCTGTTTTTTGTAAATTTATATGCCTGTTGTGAGCGAGGGTTGCGTAAATCAGACAAAATTAGGTGAATACAGAAATTGGTTTAATTTAATGGATTTAATAGAAGCTTTTGCGGGGGTGCTGCAATATGGTAGAAAATTACGAGGCTTATCTGGGCGAGCTTAAGGGTTTTCATCTGTTTAAGGACATAGATGAGGAAGAAACTAAAAAAATGCTCAAATGTTCAAAAACAAGGGCGAGCGCATATGAGGACCAGAGCTATATTTTCAGGCAGGGAGAGACGCCGAGGCAGCTTTTTGTGCTCTTGGATGGTGCGGTGATGATTGCCAAGGATTTTGCGTCGGGCAAGCGTGACGTGCTTTTCATAGTGGAAAAAGGAGACGTGTTTGGAGAGATGTTCCTCTTTTCGGATGCCAAAAGCTACTGGTATGATGCGATAGCGCAGGGCAATGTGCGCGTGCTTGAAATTCCGTGGTCGTTTTTTTACTGTTTCTGCAGCAACGCCTGCAAACATCACAGAATGATAACAAGGAATATGCTTGAAATACAGTCGGAGAAAAATTTCACTATGACAAGGAAGCTGCATCTATTGTCTGGCACGACGCTGAGAGAGCGAATTGCGCTGTGGCTTATTGATGAGGCTCAGGATAAAAATACGGTTAAGCTGTCAATGAACCGTGAGGAGCTTGCCGACTACATAGGCACGACACGCCCGTCGCTTTCACGTGAGCTTATGAAGCTGCAGCAGGAAAAGCTGATAGAGGTTGAAAAAAGCAGGATAAAAATTCTGGACAGGGCGGAGCTTGAAGGAGTTTATTCACGCGGGTAATAACCGAACTTTGTTTCTGTGAGTAATGAGTCAAGTTTTGTGCCCTTTTGAGAATTTTGAGAATGTCACGGTGACAAATATTTATCGGTTCTGCTACTTATTAAGCTTGCTATATAACAAAGCTTGCCGCGGGAATTTGATTAGTGGGCTTGCCAGTTTAACGGATATTGTAGAGACAGAAAAATTTAAAAATTTCAAAAAATGTAACAAATGTTACAGAATTTATTCCCGCAATTGAATATACTAAAATCACAAGGAGCAAACAAAACAGCAGAATTTCAAATAATAATGATTATAGGAGGGATTTATTATGGCAGACAATAATACACAGCAGGTTGACAATCTGGTAAGTCTTTTGGACGGATATGCTACAAAGGGCGGACATCATTTGAATGTAAACGTATTGAACAGGGAAACTCTTCTTGACGCGCAAAAACATCCCGAGAATTATCCTCAGCTTACGATTCGCGTTTCAGGCTATGCCGTAAACTTTATAAAGCTTACGCCAGAACAGCAGGCTGACGTAATTTCAAGAACATTTCATGAGAGCATTTAATTAGACAAAAGCTGGGAATTGAACGCTAATGCAAGCATGGCACTTGGCTCATTGCTTGCGGAAATAAAAGCCGTAAAAGCAGGCTGCTGCTCTGCAGATTGATTTCTGCAGGGTGGCAGCTTTTTATTTGTGACAATGGAAAGTTAGAAAAGTGCATATTTTGATAGTGTTTTGGTGGTCTAGGGATTATTAAATAACATCGATATTTTAGCATAATATATAATCTGGACAGTTGACGCTGAAAGGAAAAAGTTTATAATATATCTTATCGGAAGCAGTCCTTTGTTTCTGATAAAAGGCGCGTTCTATGCGCCGCAAATCTGATGATAAAGAGCAAAACTGCCTAATTAACTGTCGTTTTGGAGGATACGGATAGTATGCTGAAAAATCATAGCTGGGGTGCTATACGTGAGGATATTGCATGGTATTGCAGGGATAATCATATATCGGATGAAGATTTCAGGTTTTTGGGAATTTATGAATGGCAGAATGTTTATGAAAAGATGCTTGAACATTTTGTAGATAAAGATTATGCGAGGAAAAACGGGCTTTATTGGGCGAATACGAACGGCGGTTTCAGGAAGGACATTTCGCGTATATACTCTTTTCAGATGGGTGTTGGCGGCAATGCTTCATATGAATGGATTGAGCGGCTGCCTGTAATTGCGGGCGTGGAGAAGGTCTATCTGGCACTGGACGGTGGCAGCGGAAAATATTGGCTTGCGCAGTGCGCAACGGCGGCGGTTTCAGGAATTATTAATGAAGCGTTTATGCCGGACGATTATTATATTACGGATAAAAAATTTAACTGGCTGATTACGGAAAATCATCATGATATTGTCGAATTTATTGGAAAAGGACTTGATGTGGAAAAAATTAAAAGCGTTTGCATTAAAAGCTGAATTTTATGGCATAAATTGTTTGCAGTCAATGCGAAGTCATTCAAATCAAGGCACTATAGAGTGTTATTTTCATTCAATACAAAAATCCCCCAATTCACTCAATCCCTATTGTTAAAACGCGAAATTTGAAGTAATATAGGATTATCAGGTAAGCTTGCTTGGTTAAATAGCTTTAATCAAGGATAAGTAATAGCAGTATCAAAGCATGCATACAGGCGGCGCAGTCGGAGAGGCTTATAGGAAAGGAGGGTCATCTATGAATGTAATGGTATGGCTTGCAGACTATATAAGCAAATGGTATGATGGCAGAAATTGTGGGTCATCTATGAATGTAATGGTATGGCTTGCAGCTATGATAATACTGATAGTGATTGAGATTGTCACAGTCGGACTTACCACAATCTGGTTTGCGATAGGCGCGCTTGCGGCGGTGATAGTATCGTCGTTTTGCGGCAACGTATTTCTGCAGGTGATTGTATTTTTGATAGTGTCTTTGGGCATGCTGATATTTACAAGGCCGTTAGCCGTAAAATACATAAACACATCAAGGACAAAGACAAACTACGAGGGAATTATTGGCAAGGTAGTGCGCATAACCAAGGACGTGGATAACCTTAATGACACGGGAAACGCCGTTGTAAACGGTCAGGAGTGGACAGTCAAAGCCGCGGACATTAACACAAAAATACCCGCAGGCAGCCTTGCCAAGGTAGTGGACATAAAAGGCGTAAAGCTGATAGTCGAAAAATACGAGGACCAGTGAAAAAGACAGTGGACAAAATCCCAAAAAGAACATAAAATAAAAACAGACAGTACAGAATAATGCGGGGAAAATCCCTGCATACAAAAAGGAGGAACAAATAAATGGTACCGTTTCTGATAATATTATTTGTAATCATAGTAATTCTGGCGTCAAACGTGCGTATAGTGCCGCAGGCATACGCGTATGTAATTGAGCGCCTTGGCGGGTATGCCGCGACATGGGGAGTGGGGCTTCATTTCAAGATACCCTTCCTTGACAGAGTTGCCAAAAAGGTAAACCTAAAGGAGCAGGTAGTAGATTTCCCGCCCCAGCCCGTTATCACAAAGGATAACGTAACAATGCAGATTGACACTGTAGTGTTTTTCCAGATTACGGATCCAAAGATGTACGCATACGGCGTAGACAACCCGATTATGGCTATCGAAAAGCTGACAGCCACAACGCTCAGAAATATCATCGGCGAGATGGAGCTTGACCAGACGCTCACTTCAAGGGAAGTAATCAACACAAGCATGCGTTCAGCCCTTGACGTGGCGACAGACCCCTGGGGCATCAAGGTAAACCGCGTGGAGCTTAAAAACATCATTCCGCCCGAGGCAATCAGAAACGCGATGGAAAAGCAGATGAAGGCAGAGCGTGAAAGACGTGAGGCAATCCTAAAAGCAGAGGGCGAAAAGAAGTCCACAATCCTTGTTGCGGAAGGTCAAAAGGAGTCCGCAATCCTTGAGGCGGAGGCTGAAAAGCAGGCAGCAATCTTACGCGCCGAGGCTGAAAAGGAAAGAAGAATCCGCGAGGCGGAAGGTCAGGCGGAGGCTATCCGCGTAGTGCAGATGGCAAACGCGGAGGGTATCAAGTTCCTCAGGGAAGCGGGCGCTGATGATGCCGTGCTTACGATAAAGAAGCTTGAAGCCTTTGAAAAAGCCGCAAACGGTAACGCGACAAAGATAATAATACCGTCTGAAATTCAGGGCGTGGCAGGGCTTGTAAAATCAGTGGGAGAAGTCCTGAAATAAAATGCGGCTATGGGGCTGCCAAATAACAGTGAAAATTTGGGAAGGTGCGGTTATGACAAGGATATTGATACTGGAGGACAGCGAGGAGAGCTTAAAGGCGCTCACGGCTATGGCTGAAAGCGTATCCGACAAAGTAACCGCGGTTCCCGTCAAAAGCCTGGAGGAGGCAAGATGCGCGTTAAAAGACGCTGACAGCCCGTTTCAGGCTTTTTTGCTTGACATAAATCTTGACATAAATGACAACAGCGACATTTCGGGCATTACCTTTGCAAATGAGGTGCGCGCCATAAAGCAGTACGCGTTTACGCCGATAGTAATGATAACATCGCTTGCCAGTATGGAGCTTAGGGCGTACAGGGAGCTGCATTGTTACCAGTACCTTGTAAAGCCTTACAGCGAGGAGGATGTGAAGGCGCTCATAGGCAGGCTGCTCTTTATGTCACAGTCGGGAGATGTGCGAGAGCGCTTTATTATTGTAAAAAAATCGGGAATAAACTATAAGCTTTTCTGCAAGGACATAATATGCCTGAAGGCAGTGCCAAGGGGAGTGTGCTTTATGCTTGCTGACGGAGAGCTGAATATCCCCTATGCCACGATAAAACAGCTCTTGGAAAAGCTGCCGAGAGAACGCTTTGTCCAGATACATCGAATGTGCGTAATAAACGCGGATTACATTGAAAATGTGGATTTCGTAAACGGCATAATCGCCTTAAAGGGCGGTATTACAGCGGAGGTGGGCGTGACCTTTAAAAATAAGCTTAAGTATATGCTTATAGGAGGAGACGCAGATGAGTGAGGGAAAATGGCGTTTCTGGTACAGGATTTTCTGCGTTATTGCGCTTTTGGCGGCGGTTTATCTGTTGGCGGATTTGTATTTGAGCAATACGCTTGATTTCAAGGTTGCGCTGCTTTTTGGCATAATTTTTTCAGTGATAATACTGGGCTTTCTTGACTGGGGGCAGAGCCGTGCGGCTATGAAAAGGCAGGAGCAGGAGCTTAGGATTTATAAGTATTATATACGTCCGCTCGAGGAACTGATAAAGGATATACGCGCAAGGCAGCACGAATTTGACAACCATATGAACGCGATACTGAATATGCACGTTACCATTGACACATATGACGAGCTTGTCAGGGCGCAGTCCGCATACGGGAAAAGCATATATGGCGGCAAGGTGCGCAGCAATCCCGCGCTGCTGCGCATTTCGGACAAAATACTTGCAGGCTTTCTCTACAGTAAGATAATCAGTGCGCCGAGTTTTATAAACATAGATGTCCAAGTCCTGAATCAGGAGATAGTCACGCCCGTTTCCGAGCATTTCCTTGTGGAAATAATAGGCACTCTTACGGACAATGCTTTTGAGGCGGCTACGCCAGAGCTTAATGAGGTTGAGATGGTTCTTGACGCAAAGGACGATAAGCTTATTTTTATGATTAAAAATCAGGCGGAAGGGATAAAAATAGGCGACATTGAGCATTTTTTCGAGAAGGGATACACCACAAAGACAAACATTGAGGGCAGGGGGCTTGGGCTGTATCAGGCAAGGCGCATAGCCAAGGCAAACGGCGGCGAGATAACGGTAGAGCTGCTTTCGGGTATCAAAAGCCAAGAGATATGCTTTAGGGTGGAGATATAATATTAAACAAATGTTCGGTTAAGAAATGAATATTTACTTGAAAAAAAACGGGGCTTATGTTATACTGTACAAGTATATTTAGGTTTGCCTAATTTAGCAATTAGGGCGTATGACGTTTGCAGCGCCAGCCAAGGCGGCGGAATGGAGATTTATATGGAACAGTACAAAAAAGAGTTTATAGAGTTCATGGTAGACAGCAACGTCTTAAAATTTGGTGAGTTTACGCTAAAAAGCGGCAGGAAATCACCGTTTTTTATGAACGCGGGCGCATATGTGACAGGCTCACAGCTAAAAAAGCTTGGAGAATATTACGCAAAGGCAGTCTACGATAACTACGGCGCTGACTTTGACGTGCTTTTTGGTCCCGCATACAAGGGAATACCGCTTGCAGTCACTACGGCAATTGCATTCAGCGAACTTTATGGCAAGGAGATAAGGTACTGTTCAAACAGAAAAGAAGTAAAGGACCACGGCGATACAGGCATACTCCTTGGCAGCAGTTTAAATGACGGCGACAGGGTAGTGATTATCGAGGACGTGACTACATCAGGCAAATCAATTGAGGAGACATTTCCTATATTAAAGGCGCAGGCTAATGTCGAAGTGGTGGGGCTGATGGTGAGCCTAAACCGACAGGAGCGCGGCAAGACACAGATGAATGCCCTTGCGGAGATACGCGAGACATACGGTATAAAGACAGGCGCCATAGTTACCATGGAGGAAGTGACAGAGCACCTTTACAACAGGGAATACAACGGCAGGATTTTGATAGATGACGGCATAAAGGCAAAAATAGACGCTTATTATGAGCAGTATGGAGCAAAGTAGGAGAGATGGAAGATATGGACGAGAAGGTATTTAAAATGATGGGGCGTTCAGGCGCTTTGTCGGTCACGATAGGAGTTATTGCGATAGTATTTGGGCTGGCGAGCGGGGTTCTGCTCTTAATCAGCGGAGGAAGGCTGCTTGCGGGCAAGTCCAAGATTTTATTCTGATTAGGCGTAAAATGGGCATTTCGCACGGAATGCCCATTTCGTATGGGAAGGCGCGGCAATGCTGAAATTGATTAAAAAACCAGGCTACATTTTCACCAACAAGAGAAATCCCAAGCGAGGTATAATGTCACTGATTTTGGGACTGATATCGGCGGCATCGGTTTTTATTGCGGTTTACCTCACGGTTGGGAGAGGCGGAGAGGCGCAGATGAACTACGGGACAGTCATTCTGCTGTCGATAGCCTATGCGGGGACAGGGCTTGGGCTTGGCATTAGTGCATTTATGGAGAAGGACATTTACCGCTTTTTCCCGATTGCGGGAATAATATTTAATGCGATAGCCTTTGCAGAGTGCGGATTTATTTTATATTTAGGAGTGACAGGCATATGACGGATATGGAGCTTTTGCGTGAAAGATATGAGCTTTCAGTCGGGCGCATACGTGAGATAGCGGACAGGCAGGAGTCAGCCGATAAATATAAGGAATATTTTAAGCGGACAGCGGAGTTTACCATGCTTGCCGTTCAAGCCTATGAAAAGGCAGGTGAGGGCTTTTTTGCGCAGGCGGGCGGCAGTACGATTGATGAGCTGCGCGCGGCAAACAGGGCGCTTTACGCTGATATTTTGGACGGCAATTACAGCATAAGCTATGCCAACCCTGAATATGCATGCAGGCAGCTTGGCGCTGGCTTTGGCAGGCTGTTTTCGTTTCTGTACGCGGAGCTTCGCAGCATGATTTCCTTTGCGTTTGAGCGTGACCTTGAAAATATTGTTATCAGACTGGAGCTTTTTCTGGAGATATACGGCGTGTTTGAGTATGCGCACAGCGAGGACATAGAACCGCGTGAGAGCGACATACAGGAGAGCATGTACTGGTTTGTGAGCGATTACTCTGAGCCCGCGATGTTCAGGCGCGTGGAGGCGCAGGTAAATCCCGAGCGCGATTTTGCCGTAAAAATCGTATGCGAAAGCGATTTGAGTGACATAAGGTATCTCTATGCTTATGGGGAATATATTTCTCCTGAAATAGAAAAAATGGCGGTTTATCTCAATACTCTGCCGCAGGAGCGCATACAGCTTATCGCGGACACATACACGGAAGGATACCGCATTGGCTTTGTGAAGGGCAACAAGGATTTGAGCAAAAAGGAAACTGTTGATATCCGCTATGTGCTGGGCTTTGAGCGGATTGTGAAGGCGGCGATTGCAAACTTTGAAAAAATGGGTTTAAAGCCTGTAATCTACCGCGCAAACGACACTATTTTCCATACAAAGGGCGCGGCAAAGACAGGCTTTTACGGGGCGATTGCAAATAAACAGTACGATTATGACCACAAAGACGATATAGCGCTGTTTCTCGACAAGCGCCTTGTGAACCGCAAGCTTGAAGTGCAGAGACTCGCATATGAGGCAAATAAGGATATGGCGGCAAAATACGCAGGACCTGCCGTCATTGAGGTCTTTGGCGAGACACCGTTTGCGCCTGTGCATAAAAAAGAGGCGGCATCATTAAGCGGCGAGCAGCAGAAGCTTTCGGCGGAGCTTAGGGGCGCGTCGGCGGACATCACGGGCGAATATATAAAAGGCGACGAGAGAAGCTTTACGATAATAGCGTTCCCAGTGCCTGATATTGGAGACAAATTTGAGGAGATTTTTGATGAAACAGTCAGGCTTAATACGCTTGATTATACCACATATGAGCGTATTCAGGCGGTTTTGATAAGCGCGCTTGACAGGGCGGATTATGTGGAGATAAAGGGAATGAACGGCAATAAAACCAATCTCCGCGTGCAGCTTTGCAGACTGAATGTGCCTGATAAGGAAACAAAATTTGAAAATTGCGTCGCAGACGTAAATATTCCAGTAGGCGAGGTTTTCACGTCGCCTGTGCTTGAAGGGACAAATGGCATTCTGCATGTGAGTCGTGTATTTTTAGACGAGCTTGAATACAAAAATCTTGAGCTTGAGTTTAAAGACGGAAAAATCGCCGCTTACACATGCGCAAATTTTGATGATGAAGAAGAAAACAGAAAATATGTTAAGGCGAATGTGCTGTTTAATTATGATACGCTTCCTATGGGAGAGTTTGCGATTGGCACAAATACCACAGCGTATATGACGGCAAAAAAATACGATATAGCAAACCGTTTCCCTATCCTTATCGCTGAGAAGACAGGACCGCATTTTGCAGTCGGCGATACGTGTTATTCAAGAAGCGAGGAGGTGCGCGTGTACAATGAAGACGGCAAGGAAATTGTCGCAAAGGACAACTCCGTTTCTATACTAAGGAAAACTGAGCCGTCAAAGGCGTATTTTGGGTGCCATACAGACATTACGATACCGTATGACGAGCTTGGCTCAATAATCGCCTACGACTATGACAAAAACGCGTATCCTATTATAGAAAGCGGCAGGTTCGTGCTTGAAGGCACGCAGGAATTAAATAAAGCGTTTGAGGAATAAATTTTCCATAATAAGTTGACGAAAAGACTTATTATCAGTAAACTAAAAGAAGCAGGCAGCTGTAAAGGCATAATGATAAAAGGAAAAATATCAGCAGGATGAAAATAATGAAACGGGGGTATATATATGGCACAGGTTGGAATTGTTATGGGCTCTGATTCGGATATGCCTGTTATGGCTAAGGCGGCAGATATTTTGGAGGAGCTTGGCGTATCGTATGAGATGACAATAATATCGGCGCACAGAGAGCCTGACGTGTTTTTTGAATATGCAAAATCCGCGGAGGAAAAGGGCTATAAAGTAATAATTGCGGGCGCAGGCATGGCGGCGCATCTTCCCGGAATGTGTGCGGCGATTTTTCCGATGCCTGTTATCGGAATACCTATGCACACTACTTCGCTCGGCGGTCGTGATTCGCTTTATTCAATCGTGCAGATGCCGTCGGGCATTCCAGTAGCGACAGTAGCGATAAACGGCGGTGCAAACGCGGGGCTGCTTGCGGCGAAGATTTTGGCGACGTCAGACAAGGCGCTGCTTGACAAGCTCAAAGCATACTCGCAGTCATTAAAGGAACAGGTCGAGAAAAAGGACGCGAGATTAAAGGAGATAGGTTATAAGGAGTATCTTAACAATAAATAATAATGCATAATGATAAAGAACTTAAGTTTTTTGGATGTTTACGGAAAGTACAGAGAAATCGTTTCTACCGCAGACAGTTTACGATAGAGGTTTTATATTTCCGGAGATAAGCATTTGCGGTATTAAAAGAATGGAGGTTTTTATGGACTACAAAAAAGCGGGCGTGGACATAGAGGCAGGCTACAAATCCGTCGAGCTTATGAAAGAGCATATAAAGGCGACAATGCGCCCCGAAGTGCTTGGCGGCATAGGCGGATTTTCGGGAGCTTTTTCCATGGAAAAAATAAAGGGAATGGAAAAACCGACACTTGTGTCAGGTACAGACGGCGTCGGCACAAAGCTCAAGCTTGCGTTTCTGCTGGACAAGCATGACACGATAGGGATTGATTGCGTAGCCATGTGCGTGAACGATATAGCATGCGCCGGAGGAGAGCCGTTGTTTTTTCTTGACTATATCGCGTGCGGTAAAAATGAGCCTGAAAAAATCGCGACTATTGTAAAGGGCGTGGCGGAAGGCTGCATACAGTCGGGCGCGGCGCTAATAGGCGGCGAGACGGCAGAGCACCCAGGACTTATGCCTGAAGACGAGTATGACTTGGCTGGCTTTGCAGTAGGTCTTGTAGATGAAAAGGACTTAATTACCGGTGCGGATTTAAAGGCGGGCGATACACTTATAGGCATTGCGTCAAGCGGAGTGCACAGCAACGGTTTTTCACTTGTGCGCAAGGTCTTTGAGATGACTAGGGAGAGCCTGGATACATATTATGACGAGCTAGGCAGGACACTTGGCGAGACGCTTTTAGAGCCGACAAGGATTTACGTCAAGGCTTTAAAGAGCGTAAAGGACGCGGGCGTGAAGATAAAAGCGTGCAGCCATATTACCGGCGGCGGATTTTATGAAAATGTTCCGCGTATGCTTCCGGATAATATCCATGCGGTCATTAAAAAGGACAGCTATGAAGTGCCCGCGATATTTAAGCTGCTGCAGCAAAAGGGCGGCATTGACGAGCATATGATGTATAATACTTACAATATGGGCATAGGCATGGTAGTGGCTGTATCTCCCTCAGATGTTGATAAGGCTATGGCGGCAATTAGGGCAGCAGGCGAGAGCTGTTATGTCATTGGTGAGACAAAACAGGGCGAAAAGGGTGTGACATTATGCTAAGAGTATGCGTATGCGTTTCGGGCGGCGGCACCAACCTGCAGGCTATTATGGATGCGATAGACAACGGCACTGTCACAAACACGAAGATAGTGCGCGTGATAAGCAACAACAAAGGCGCATATGCGCTTGAGCGGGCAAGGGCTAAAGGCATCGATGCCGTAGCAATATCTCCAAAGGATTTTGAAAACAGAGAGCTTTTTAACGATGCGCTTCTTGCGGGCGTTGACGAGGCTGAGCCTGACCTTATTGTTCTGGCGGGCTTTTTGGTGGTTATTCCGCCTAAAATGATAAAAAAGTATGAGGGACGCATTATAAATATTCATCCCTCGCTGATACCGTCATTTTGCGGGACAGGCTATTACGGCTTAAAGGTACACGAGGCGGCACTTGCGCGCGGTGTAAAGGTGACGGGCGCGACAGTCCATTATGTCGATGAGGGGACTGATACAGGACCTATAATAATGCAAAAGGCTGTAGAGGTGCTCGACGGCGATACGCCAAAGACACTCCAGCAGCGTGTGATGGAGCAGGCTGAGTGGATAATACTCCCGCAGGCAATCAACAGCATTGCAAATAAAAAAGAGCGTTAGAGTGAAAATGTTTTCCGGTAAGCAACCGATAAAGAGCGGAAACAATTAGGCTTGCGCCCGCGCTGCGGCACAGGTCATAAAGCATACATATATAAATGGGTTTGAATAAAGGCAGCGTAGAAATGAGGGAGAAATGAAAGTTTTAATTGTTGGCAGCGGCGGCAGGGAGCACGCGATTGCTGTAAGTGTGGCAAAAAGCCCCAGAGTAGACAAAATATACTGCGCTCCGGGCAATGCCGGCATAGGTCAGCTTGCCGAGTGTGTGCCAATCGGGGCTATGGAATTTGAGAAACTTGCGGCTTTTGCCAAGGAAAATAAAATAGACCTTACCATCATAGGAATGGACGACCCGCTTGTCGGCGGAATAGTAGATGTATTTGAGGCCGAGGGGCTTAGGGTTTTCGGACCACGCAAAAATGCGGCCATACTTGAGGGTTCGAAAGCATTCTCAAAGGATTTGATGAAAAAGTACAATATACCGACAGCATCGTATGAGAACTTTGACGACGCGGACAAGGCACTCAAATATCTTGAAACGGCGAGTTTCCCTATAGTGTTGAAAGCTGACGGACTTGCGCTTGGAAAGGGAGTGCTTATCTGCAATACACTTGACGAGGCACGTGACGGCGTCAAGTCGATAATGCTTGACAAAAAGTTTGGCGCGGCAGGAAACCAGATGGTTATCGAGGAGTTTATGACAGGGCGCGAGGTGTCGGTACTGTCGTATGTCGACGGCAAGACTATCAAGACCATGACATCGGCCCAGGACCATAAGCGCGCTCAGGACGGTGACAAGGGCTTGAATACAGGCGGAATGGGAACATTTTCACCGAGCCCGTTTTACACGTCTGAGGTTGACGAGTTCTGCAAAAAGCACATTTATCAGGCGACTGTAGACGCTATGGCGGCGGAGGGCAGAGAATTCAAGGGAATTATCTTTTTCGGGCTGATGCTTACTCCGAACGGACCGAAAGTGCTTGAATACAATGCGCGTTTCGGAGACCCCGAGGCTCAGGTAGTACTGCCGCGAATGAAAAATGACATTATAGATGTAATGGAGGCCTGTATAGACGGCACGCTTGACAAGGTGGATTTGCAGTTTGAAGACAATGCGGCAGTCTGCGTAGTGCTTGCGAGCGACGGCTACCCGGTAAAGTATGACAAGGGCTTTGAAATAAAAGGTCTGGAGCGATTTGACGGCAAAGAGGGATATTATTGTTTCCACGCGGGCACCAAGCTTGACGAAAACGGCAGATTTGTCACAAACGGCGGGCGTGTGCTTGGTGTGACGGCGACGGGCGCGGACTTGAAAGAAGCGCGGGCAAACGCGTATGCGGCGACTGAGTGGGTGGAATTTGACAATAAATATATGCGTCACGACATTGGCAAAGCTATTGACGAAGCATAGATGTTTTGAAAGCTTTTAAAGCTGTGGCAGGTAGTCATTGCCGCTTTATCTGGGAATGTTGCTGCAATGATAATGCTTGTGATTTTAACAAGCACACAGTATTTTTATGTAAATACATAATGATAGAAAAATTTGTGATTATGAATTTCCATAGTGGAAATTATAGGCACAACAGAAATGGAGGAATTATTAATGAAAAAGAACAAGAGAGGCGGATTGAAATGCACGTTAGCCGCAGTTGTTTTTTGTGCAGTGCTCGGTGCAGGGACATTGTGCAGTGCGGAGGAGGGAAAGGTAGTAGCCGCGGGCGCATACATAAGAGCGGCGGCGGATGCATCAAGTGCGCAGCTTGCAAGCATTAAGCAGGGCGACAAGGTAGACGTCATAAGCAAGACCGTAGGCAGTGATGGCAAAAACTGGTATCAGGTCTGGATAAACGGCGTGGATAAAGGATTTATAAGGGCTGATTTAGTAGATGTAAAAGATGATAGTTCTATAGCAACATTGAAAAATAGTGACGCTGCAGCCAACACAACGCCTGCTGCTGAAACGCCCTCTAATACGACAGCGACGCCGACAGACGCAAGGCGTGCTACAGTATCGACAAATGGCACGCGTATTAGAAAGGGAGCGTCAACAAACGATGATGTGATAGCTACAGCAAACCGAGGCATGGTGCTTACTGTGACAGGCGAGGCAAACGGCGCTGACGGCAAGGTTTGGTATCAGGTGACTTTTACATATAATGATAGGGAGATAACGGGTTTCATACGCTCTGACTTAGTAACCTTTGACGAGGTATCACCTGACGAGGCAGTTTCAAACATTACCGGTACAGAGGAGGGCGGAGAACAGCCGCAGACAGACGAGCAACCTTCACAGGAGGAGCAACCGCAGGAAGCTCAGCCCGAGGAGAATGTGCAGCAGCCGACGGCTGTACAGGTAGTAACGCCTATGAATACAGATGAAAAACCTTACATTATGCCGGGATTTATTCTTGTTGACCTTAAAGTAAGCGAGGAGGAAAAAGTAAAGGCATGGAATTACAATGATTATATTATTTGCTATGCAGATGTAAACGGAGTTCAGGACTGGTATCTTATTGAGAATTATGCAGACCCGCAGAATTGCGTTGTTCAGAAATATGCATATGCTGACATAACGGAAAATCCTGATGGTTCATCAGGAAATATCCTGCCCATAGCAGTGCTTGCCGTCATAATTGTTATTCTCCTTGCAGTGATAGGAGTGATGTTCCTGAAGCTCAGGGATTCCGGTGATGGCTATGATGATGACGATGATGATGACGATTATTATGGTGATGATGAAATAGATGAGCTTGAGGATGAGGAAGAAGACTTTTCACCTACGCCTGCGCGCAGACCTCAAACAAGGCCTATGCCGCAGCAGCGTCAGGGTCAACCACAGCGCCGACCTGCGCCGCAGCAAGGGCAGGAAAGTCAACCGCAGCGCCGACCTGCACCACAGCAAGGTCAGCCGCAGCGCCGACCGACATCACAGCCGCAGGGCCAGCCACAGCGTCGTCCCGCGCCACAGCAGCCATCAGACAACGATATGAGAAGGCGTCCTGAAGGCGATGGCAGAGTAGTGACAAAGCCAAACAATCAAAAACAGGGGGGGCAAGCGCCTCAAAGAAAAAATCCACAGGGCCAGCGCGGTAAGACAAAGAACAGTTCAGGCAATGGACAGAATAATGACATGGATTTTATTGATATCTAAGATATTTATGAAAGCGTCGCTTTTAATCTAAGCGACGCTTTTAATATTTTGTCTGCCTTAATGCGCATGCGATTTGCCGTTTCTGTTTTTTATTTCCAAAATAATAAAAAAAGTATAACCTGCTTGTATATGCCGTACCATTGTGCTACAATTTATATAACAGCTATCGGTTTGGAAAGGAGGCGTGGCAGGATGTTTATAGAAATAGATTTTAACAGCGACGAGGCACTATACCTGCAGCTGCGCAACCAGATAATTATCGGGATAGCTACTTCGCGTTTCCAGGAGGGGGACGCGCTTCCGTCAGTAAGACAGCTTGCGGATTCAATAGGGATAAATATGCATACAGTGAACAAAGCGTATTCCGTATTAAAACAGGAGGGCTTTGTCAAGGTAGACAGGCGAAAGGGCGCAATCATTGCGATTGACGCGGATAAACTCAATGCGCTTGCGGAGCTAAAAGGCGAGCTTCGTGTACTGCTGGCAAAGAGCGTATGTAAAAGCATTACGCGTCAGGAGATGCACGAGCTGATTGATGAGATTTATGACGAATATGAAAATATTGATTAATTTGATGGGAGGATTTATTAATGCAGCAGTTTACGGATAAAGCTAATACGGCGCTTCAATATGCGGCAAAGACGGCAAAATCGCTGCGCCAAAGCTATATCGGCAGTGAGCATATACTTGTCGGGCTTGTAAAAGAGGGCACAGGCACTGCGGCGAGAGTGCTTGTAGAAAACGGAGTTGAAGAAGAACAGCTTATAGAGATGATACGGGAGCTGATAGCGCCGGAGGGAGACGTCGCCATGCTTGAGCGCGACGGATATTCCCCAAGAGCGGTAAAGATACTGGAGGACAGCCACAAGCTAGCCGCCAAATATAAAAGCACCCTGACAGGTACGGAGCATATCCTTATTGCCATTATCAGGGAGGGTGAGAATGTAGGCGTCAGGCTTTTGAACACTATAGGCATAAACATCCAAAAGCTCTATATGGACATAATGACGGCGATGGGCGAGGACGCAAACCAGCACAAGGACGACCTAAACAGAAATAAAAACAAAAAGAAAAAGGACGGCAAGACAAATACGCTTGACCAGTACAGCAGGGATTTGACGCGCCTTGCAAGCGAGGGTGAGCTTGACCCTGTCATAGGCAGGGATACCGAAATAATGCGTGTCATACAGATACTTTCAAGGCGCACAAAAAATAATCCCTGCCTTATAGGCGAGCCGGGCGTCGGCAAGACAGCCATAGCGGAGGGGCTTGCGCTTAGGATTGTAAACGGAGAAGTCCCTGATACCATCAAAAACAAACGCGTGGTGACGCTTGATTTGGCGGGAATGGTAGCAGGCTCAAAATACAGAGGCGAGTTTGAGGAGCGAATCAAGCGCGTTATCAGGGAAGTGATAGACGCTGGAAATATCTATCTGTTCCTTGACGAAATACATACACTGATAGGGGCAGGCGGAGCCGAAGGCGCGATTGACGCTTCCAACATACTAAAGCCATCCCTTTCAAGGGGCGAGATACAGCTTATCGGTGCGACGACCATAGCCGAATACAGGAAATACGTCGAGCGGGATGCGGCGCTTGAACGGCGTTTTCAGCCCGTCATGGTAGAAGAACCGACGCAGGATGAAGCGATAGAGATACTTTCTGGCATAGCGCATAAATATGAGGAGCACCACAATGTGGCAATCACCCATGAAGCGATAGAGGCGGCAGTAAAGCTTTCCGACAGATACATCAACGACAGGAATCTGCCAGACAAGGCAATAGACCTGATAGACGAGGCATCAGCGGCAATACGCCTCAAAAATATGAATCTGCCCGACAATCTTAAAGAAATGTCGGAGCGCATAAAAAAATACGACCTTCAGATAGAGCGTTCAATAAAAATAGAGGCGTTTACGCAGGCGGCGGAGCTTCGCCAGGCGCAGAGGGAGCTTATCAAAAAGTACGACAAGGCATTTGAAAAATACCAGAGGATTCAGGTTGAGAAAAACCTTGTCGTGACTGAAAACGATATAGCCGAGGTAGTGGCGGGCTGGACGAAGATACCGGTCAAAAAGCTCACGCAAAAGGAGAGCGAACGCTTGCTAAAGCTGGAGTCGATACTTCATAAGCGCGTCATAGGGCAGGAGGAGGCAGTCAAGGCTGTCGCACAGACGATGAAACGCGGACGCGTAGGGTTGCAGGACCCTAACCGCCCGATTGGCTCGTTCCTGTTTTTGGGTCCTACGGGTGTCGGCAAGACAGAGCTTTCAAAGGCGCTTGCGGAAGCAATGTTCGGCTCTGAAAATGCGCTTATCAGGGTAGATATGTCAGAGTACATGGAGCCGCATTCGGTATCAAAAATGGTAGGCTCGCCTCCAGGCTATGTAGGTTTTGAGGAGGGCGGGCAGCTCAGTGAAAAAGTGCGTAGGAACCCGTATTCCGTAGTGCTTTTCGACGAGATAGAAAAGGCTCATCCCGATGTTTTCAATATCCTTTTACAAGTGCTTGACGACGGACACATCACTGATTCAAAGGGCAGAAAGGTAAGCTTCAAAAACACCATACTGATTATGACATCAAATGCCGGGGCGCAGCGCATTATAGATCCGAAAACCCTGGGCTTTGCGACGGAAAAGGACGAAGACGCGGACTACAAAAAAATGAAGTCAAACGTCATGGACGAGGTAAAGCGGCTCTTTAAGCCTGAGTTTATAAACCGTATTGATGAGATTATGGTTTTCCATGCGCTCACCAAGGAGGATATGAAGCAGATCATCACGCTGCTGTCAAAAAATCTGTGTGACAGATGCCGCGAGCAGATGGGCATTGAGCTTACCATCACGAATACCTTGAAGGAGTACATTATAAAGAAACACTCTGATTTGAAGATGGGCGCGAGACCGTTAAAGCGCGCTATCCAAAATGTCATAGAGAATGAGCTTGCGACGGCTATCCTTGAGGGGAAGGTAAAGCGTGGCGACAAGGTATCGGCGGGAGTACGAAATGACAAGGTGACTTTTACGGTAAAAAATGACTAAAAAAATCGTCTGAAAATTGCTACAATTGATATGGAAAAATGCAAAAATATGGTATATACTGAATATACAAAATAAATTCGTTTGTTGAGGAGGACAAAAGAAATGGCAGTGGTAGAGGAGTTGCTGCGTTCCGAGGATAATGGCAGCATCAGCTTTGGCAATTACCAGCTTGCGAGCAAGGCAAAGCTGGAAAATTATGAGCACGCGGGCGACATATACAAGGTGAAGACCTTTCAGGATATGACTAAGCTTGAAAAAAACGGTTTGTTTTTGTATGAATCGGTACCGGGTACATCAGTACATGATTTTTGCGAGAGCGAACAGGGAATATCCTTTGGCGTGGAGGGTAGCCAGGATGCTCAGATAACGCTTGGAGTCAGCGATGACGCGGAGTATGAGGTGATCGTTGCAGGTCAGAGCGCAGGCATTATGAAGACGAACCTTTCAGGCAAACTAAGCGTGAGCGTGGAGCTTGAGGGCGGCAAAGAGGTCGACGTCAAGCTTATAAAAAAATAAAAAGCGAATAAAAACATAGAGCAGGTCGGTGATTGTGCTGTACCTGCTCATTTTTCGCGTATGCTGATGTCAAAAACAGGGATAAAAAAATAAAAAGCATCAGATGCAAAGAGGCAGGAGGTTTTAATGGCAAAGGGTAAGATAACTACAGTGTTTTTCTGTCAGGAGTGCGGACATGAAACTTCAAAATGGCTGGGGCAGTGTCCCGCCTGCAAAAGCTGGAATACGCTTGTGGAGGAAAAAGTAAGCACCGGTACAAAATCCACAGCTCTAAACGTGGGTATATCGGGGGCGTCAAAACCTGTGGAAATAGGCGAGATATCTTTAAAGGACGAGGAAAGGTTAAAGACGGGCATAGCGGAGCTCGACAGAGTGCTCGGCGGGGGAATAATGAGGGGTTCGCTTACATTGGTGGGCGGCGACCCCGGAATAGGCAAGTCCACGCTTTTGCTGCAGGTATGCAGGCAGCTTTCCAATGCCGGCAGGCGCGTGCTTTATATATCAGGCGAGGAATCGCTAAAGCAGATAAAGCTAAGGGCAATGCGAATAGGTGGTTTTAAGGATAATATGCTGCTTTTGTGCGAGACAAATCTTGCGGTTATAGAGGATGCGATAAAAAAAGCGTCCCCGGAAGTCGTAGTTATAGATTCGATACAGACAATGTATCAGGAAGAAGTGACGTCCGCGGCAGGCAGCGTATCGCAGGTGCGCGAGGCGACAAATGTGTTTTTGCGGCTTGCAAAGGGTATAGGAATAGCAATTTTCATAGTGGGGCATGTTACAAAGGAGGGCACTGTGGCAGGACCAAGGGTATTGGAGCATATGGTGGACACTGTGCTTTATTTTGAAGGGGACAGATATGCATCATACAGATTGCTTAGAGGCGTGAAAAACCGGTTTGGTTCTACAAATGAGATAGGCGTTTTTGAGATGCGCAGAGAGGGGCTTATAGAGGTCGAAAATCCGTCGGAGTATATGCTAAGCGGCAAGCCTGTCGGTGCAAGCGGCTCTGTGGTAGTCTGTTCGGTTGAGGGCACGCGTCCTATCCTGGTTGAAATCCAGGCGCTTGTGTGCAGGACTAATTTCGGCATACCAAGACGCCAGACGACAGGGACTGATTTTAACAGGGTAAATCTGCTTATGGCTGTGCTTGAAAAGCGTTTGGGGTTGCAGGTAGGCAATTGTGATGCGTATGTTAATATAGCGGGGGGGATGAAAATTAATGAGCCGGCGATAGATTTGGGTATAGTGATGGCGTTGGTGTCAAGTTTTAAAAATCGCGCGATAGATGATAAGACGTTGGTGTTTGGCGAGGTGGGTTTGAGCGGCGAGGTGAGGGCTGTGAATATGGCGCAGCAGAGAGTGCAGGAGGCGAGAAAGCTTGGGTTTGGGACTGTGATTTTGCCTAGGGTGTGTCTTGATGGACTTGAGGATACGGAGGGGATAAAGGTTGTGGGAGTTGGGGGGATTGGGGAGGCGATTGAGATTATATGATTTTTTGCTAATTGTGGAATGTGTTCTCAACCGTCCGAATTTAGTCAAAATATATAAAAATCGCGTCAATGTACTGTATTATAGATACAGTACATAGGTGCAGCAAGCTGCAAGACGCCGCTTATTTTATATATTTTGACTAAATTCTATGTTGTTGGAATAGAGTTTTGCAAACGTCTAATTATATTATGAAAGGATATATATAAAATGTATAACGTAAAAGAATTGATGGAGTTTTTGGATAGTGGTCTTTCGAGTTATCATGTTGTGGGTAATATAAAAAGCAGGCTTTTGGAGGCGGGATTTGGTGAGCTTAGTGAGAGTGGGGAGTGGAAGTTGGGACGGGGAGGGGCGTATTATTGTGTGAGGAATGATTCGTCTGTTATAGCGTTTCGTGTGCCTGGCGTGGATGTGGATGAAATAAAGGGGTTTCATATATTTGCGGCTCATTCGGATTCGCTGGCATTTAAAATTAAGGAAAATCCTGAGATAAAAAAAGAGAATTATTATGTGAACATTAATGTTGAGAAATATGGGGGTATGATACTTTCGACTTGGCTTGACAGGCCGCTTACTGTAGCGGGGAGGGTGTTTGTGGAAAGGGACGGCGGGCTTGTATCGTATCCTGTCAGGTTGAAGGATAATTTTTGCATGATACCTAATCTTGCCATACATTTAAACAGGGAGATAAATGAAAACGCTTCGTATAAGGTGCAGAGTGATATGCTGCCACTTGTTACGCTTATGCAAAGTGAGGAAGGCGGTAAGGGCAGTGAAAATGGGGGAAATGCGGCGCAGTCGCCAACGCTTAACGGGTATGTGGCTGAGGCTCTGTCGAGGCAGTATGGTGAAAATTATGAGGGCAAGGATATACTTGCATCGGATTTGTATGTGGTGAACTCGCAGAAGTCGGTGCTTGCAGGCGCGTGTGATGAGTTTATAATGTCGGCGCGATTTGATGACTTGGGCTGTGTTTTTGCAGGATTAAAGGGAATGCTTGACGCAAAGGCGGCAAATTATATTGATGTATTTGCTGTGTTTGACAATGAGGAGGTGGGAAGCCTTACGCGGCAGGGAGCGGACTCGACATTTCTTAGGGATACGCTTGACAATATTGCGGAAGCGCTTGGTGCGACGGGGGCGATATACAGGCGCTGGAAAGCGGACAGCTTTATGTTGAGCGCGGACAATGCCCACGCCTGTCACCCCAATTTTGCATCAAAATACGACTTAGTGAACAAGCCGTATATAAATAAAGGCGTGGTGTTAAAGCACCATGGCGGGCAGAAGTATGCGACGGATGCGTACTCGGCTGCATATCTTAGGCGTCTGTGCCGTCAGAATGATATTGCGCTGCAGGATTATTCAAATAATTCTGATATAGCGGGTGGGTCTACTCTGGGAAATATCGCCATGGCACAGGTTTCAATGCCTACGGCTGATATAGGGCTTGCGCAGCTTGCGATGCATTCCGCATATGAGACGGCGGGGGTTTATGATGTGGAGCTTATGATTAGGCTTGCGGAAGTATTTTTTGGCGAATGACACGTGCCGTTGAAATGGAAGAAGGGGAGTTGTGGAAAAAAATAAAAACGCCGAATCAGATGACATACTGCTTCGGCGTTTGTCAGCAGGGGCGGCAAGAATCGAACTCGCGTTAACGGTTTTGGAGACCGCTGTTCTACCATTGAACCACGCCCCTATGTTTACTAACGAACTATAGTATATCACACCTTGTATATGAATTGCAAGTATAATTTAAAAAAATTTTGGGGGTAAAATTTTTAAAGTAAACTTTTTAAAGTTGCAATGATCGGGTTTTAATGATATTATAAAATTAAAGTCTTGACGAGATTATTGTAGAAAGAGTGGTGATTGGTTTGGCGGGGTTTGACAGAGATGAATTTTGGATGAAAATTTTGTCAATGTACCCGGCAGCCCGCGAAAACAACTATGTGCTTCGGCTGGATGAAGAGCAGATTAAAGAGCTGAAGTCCATGTATATCGACCTCTACATACCTGTGGAAAATTTGAGTCATTACGATGACGCGAAGATAATGCGCAAGCTTATGACGGCAATAGTTTCCATATACAAGATGGATAAGGACCCTATGAGCAATACTGGCGACGTAGTCCAGCTTGTAAATACGGTAAATTACGATGGGCGGTATATGTATCTGCGGTTTGCCAAATTTTCTCCGGTGCGTATGAGGCGTTTTGAGCTTGATATGTCAAGGGAGCAGCTTGCAGAAAAGATAGGCTACGGGATATCTACGGTGAGAAATTGCGAGGATTTTTCGTGCGACCTGTCAAGGCAGCCGGAGCAGCTTGTCTATAAGCTTGCCAAGGCGCTGAAATGTGAACCGGAGTCACTTTTAACATTAAATTAAATTATGTGTATATCACATTAACATGGGGGTTTTGTATGAGTTATACATTTTCGGAATTAGAGATAGACGCAATAGGAGAAATTTCAAATATCTGCCTTGGCAATTCGGCATCGACGCTCAGCAAGCTGCTGAACCGCACTATAGACATTACGCCTCCCAAGGTTGAAATCGTGGAGAAAAGTGAATATACAAGCGATGTTTCGTCAAAAAAGGTCTTTGTAAAGGTAAGTTATGTCGAGGGCGTTATGGGCTGCAGCATACTTATGCTTGAAGAGGATGATGCCAAGGCGATAGCTGACCTGATGATGGGCAGTGACGGCCATGGTGCTTTTGCGCAGATGGAATTTGGCGAGATGCATTTGAGCGCGGTGTCAGAGGCAATGAACCAAATGATGGGCGCAGCGGCGACGTCCATGAGCATTATGCTTGACAGAAAGACTGATATTTCCACGCCTGAAACAAAGCATATGTCAAAGGGTCAATACATAGGCTATGAGTTTCCAAAGGAGGATAAGCTTGTCAAGGTGAGCTTTATAATGAAGGTGGGAGACGTGTTCAGCAGCCCTATGGTGCAGCTCTATCCGCATGATTTAGGGAAAGCGATAAGCGACCTGTTCCTCATCAGAAAGGCTAAGGCGAACGTATAGTGATAACTAAAAAGCGCATTATGACGATGGTTGAATTTGTCTACAGCTTTATGAAAAAGCTTGAATTTGACCATGTTTCATCATTTGCTGGTAATGCGGCGCTGTTTATACTGATGTCGTTTTTTCCGATGGTCATGTATATAGTGTCTGTGTTTAGATTTATTCCGCTTGACCTGAATCTGCTTTCGTCATATGTATTGAAAATTATGCCGGAAGCGCTTACTCCGCTTTACAATCAAGTCGTTGACGAGGTGTATTCGGTAAGCACGATGAGCATGATAAGGTCGTTTACAATGCTTGTCACGCTTTATTGCGCGTCCAAGGGTGTGTATGCTGTGATCGTGGGCATGAATGCCGTTTATGGCATAAGAGAGAGCCGTCCTAAGCCGCTGCTTTATCTGCTTGCTATAGCGTATATGCTTGTGCTTTTGGTTGTGCTCGGACTTATGCTGGTGCTGATTGTCCTCGGTAATAATATATTCAACACGCTACTTCGTTTCCTGCCGCAGCTTGTCGCGTTTCATGGGTTGTTTAAATATGGCAAGTACATATGTATGCTTGTGATACTTATACTGTTTTTCCTGCTCATGTATATGAATATACCAAACAGGAAATCGAAGGTTGTATATGAGTTTTCCGGCGCTGTTTTTTCGGCAGTGGCATGGCTTGTGTTTTCATGGGCGTTTTCGTTTTACATTACGAATTTTGCGCATTACTCGGTTACGTATGGCAGCCTTGCTACTGTGGTTATTTTTATTCTATGGCTTTATGGGACGATGAATATTGTGTTTATAGGTGCGGAGCTGAATGTAGTGCTGCGCAAATACGCGGAGTATGGATATGACCACAAGCGGGTGTATGACTACTACATGGAAGAATATCAGGGAGATTTAAAGCTTACGCTGATTAAATGATTTTGGATTTTAATTTATAGTGATTTCATAGTGATAAAAGTAAAAAGGAGCGGTTAAATGCTCCTTTTGTTTTGTGATATATTTTAGCTGTTGATTATGATGACATATGCGGAGGAGATGTATGCGTCCTGCTCGTCGTAGATGACGTGTGTCCAGCCGTTGTCAAGGATTTCCACTATTTCAAAGGTCGTCCCTTCCTCTACGGTATCAAGCACTTTGGCGTCTTCTGTTGGGGCGTTTCTGATATTGACGCGTGTGGATGTTTTGCCCTGTTTTGAGATATTTGTATCCTGCAGAGCGTCCTCAGTCTGTGTTTCTGTCGGAGTGGAAACACCCGAGGTTTCGTTTGCTGATGCAATAGATATGCCCGAATCGGGAGGCACTTCGATGATTACGGTGGCATTTTCTTCTGCCGTATTTACATATCTGGGTCTTGTCAAAATACATACGACAAGGACACATATTGACAGAGACATCAGGGCAATAACGCCTATGAGTATTCTGTTTATTATAGTCTTATTCACATGCAGTGCCTCCCTTCCGTAAAAATAAGCAGAAGCATAAATAAAGTCAATCAAAAAATTTATCGTGATTATAGTATAGCGTATGATGCGCGGGTTGGCAAGAAAACGCACAAAATGTAAGAAATTGGTTAATATATATTAATATAATTGTAATATATTACTGTAAAATTACGCACAAAAAAAGCGCCGTTTATATTATGGCGCCTTGCTGTAAAATAGAAAAGCTGGCAACGGGAATCGAACCCGTGACCTCCGCACTACCAATGCGACGCACTACCGACTGTGCTATGCCAGCTAATTACCCGCGGTACTGTAGTAGTACCGTTGTCACCTAAAAATATTTTATCGGAAGCGAAAAGTCAGCTTCCGATAAAATATATTATCATAAATACTATGACATGTCAATTGTTGATTTTTGAAAAGCTTTTAAATTTCTGAAAAGCAATTCCTGAAAAGACATCAGGTATCGCTTGGCGGTGGGGTGTCAACCTGGTTTTGTCCCGCAAGCTCTGCCGCTTGACGCAATTGCAGCTCTGCCGCCTGTTGCAGCAGAATATCCTGAGCGTTTGGTGCGGACATAAATACCGAGTTGTGCGGGCAAAGCTGAGTGGTACTGTCTGTGGGTAATTGTGTGGCTAATCCGTCCTCACCGTCAGTAGCTTCCTCAGAAGCATCGTTTGTCTGATTTGCCAGGACGCTTGCAAGCGAAGCGTCTTCCAGTCTTGTAGGAATATTTTCTACAATAGATGCCTGCTTAAAAGGACATTCCTCTGTGGCTGTAAGCCCTGAATAAGCACATATATTTGAAAAAACATGGACGTCGCAGTACTCTGTAGGCACCGTACCTTCGGCGAAATATTCAGTCTTTGTGCAGCCGTCGCATACGCCTGCGATAGGCAGTCTTCCTGATTTTGAGCAGACGGTGGCAGTGACAATTCCGCTTGGCATGGTGAAGTCCTTATATTCAAGGTCTGCGTGTATCTGTGACATTACCTCGCGCCAAAGTGTTTTTGAAAGGTTCTGCTCTGCGCTTGAAACGAGCTTTTCGTTGTTGTCATATCCTGTCCAAGTGGTTGCCGTATAGTAGGGTGTGTAGCCTGTAAACCATACGTCCTTGCTCGAAGTGGTAGTACCGCTTTTTCCGGCTATAGCCATATTGGGGAAATTACATCTTGCACCCGTACCTGAGGTTATAACGTCCTTCATGGCGCTTGTGAGAAGCCATGCTGTAGTAGGTTTGATGACCTGCGAGGTAAAAGGCTGGGTGTTGTCAAGAAGCACATTCCCGTCATGATCCAAGACCTTCGTGTAAAGCCTTGGTTTGATGTATGTGCCTCCGTTTGCGATAGCGGCATAAGCGGCGTTTAGTTCGAGATTGCTTACGCCGTCTGTGATTCCGCCGAGCGCAAGAGGCTGGCCTATATCGGAAACTATAGTGCCGTCGTTCTCTACGCGCCTTTCGACAAGCGAAGTAAAGCCGAAATTTTGTAGATAATCAAAACCAAGCTGCGGCGTTATTTGCGTAAGCGCCTTAACGGTAACAATATTTGCTGACCACTGTATCGCGTAGCGGTAGGAGAGAAGTCCCCTGTATCCGTCTGACCAGTGGTTTCTTACGGGTCTGCCGTTGGAGTATGAAAACGGCGCGTCATTCTGTACTGAAGCAAGCGTCTGTCCCGCGCTGTCCAATGCGGGAGCATATGTCGAAAGCACCTTGAAGGTGGAGCCGGGCTGCCTTACGGTATTTGTAGCCCTGTTGAGCGTGCGGCTTGCCGATTTGGTGCCGCGTCCGCCAATCATGGCGACTACGTTGCCTGTAGACTGATCCTCGACTACAAGCGATACCTGCGGCTGTATGACAAGCGAGACGTTCTCGCCGTCTACCTTGTCGCCCTCAGACATAACTGCCGCCTTGTATTCCTCTATAGCGGCGTAGGCGTCCTCCTGTGACGAATAAATCATATTGAAGTTGGAATTTGTTTGCCTGAAATATGTCCTGAACATTTCAGAACTGTGGTTTTCCTTTGTGCCGTCCGCCTTTTCAATGGTGAGGGCATAGTTTAAATGCCATTTGGAATTTTCAGGGAAATTTTCCTCATTGCTGTATATGTCATCACAGATTGACTGGATTTTGGGATCCTGCGTGGTAAAAATGCTTAAGCCTCCGCTGTAAAGTACATTGTAGGCTTGGGATTCGTTGTACCCCTTTACCTCCATAAGGTCGTTGAAAACCTGTTCGGTCACTGCATCCTCGAAGTATGTATAGACCGAATTGGTAGAAACTTCCGCATTTGTCTCCGCTATTCTGCTGTATACGTCATCCGCCATTGCCTCGTCGTACTCTTGTGGCGTTATAAACTCAAGCTCCTTCATTTTGTCGAGTACGTCCTTGCGTCTTTTGGCGTTTGCCTCGGGATGGGATATAGGATTGAGAGCAGACGGTCTTTGGGTGATTGCGGCTATTACGGCGCATTCCGACAGAGTAAGCTGATAGGTCTGCTTGTTGAAATATCTGAGCGCGGCAGCCTTTACTCCCAGCGTGTTCTGTCCGAGGTTTATGGTGTTCATGTATGCCTCAAGAATGTCCTCCTTGGACATCTTCTTTTCAAGCTCGACAGCGAGATACTGCTCCTGTATTTTTCGCTTTATTTTCTGGATGTCGCTCTCGTTTGTCCAGTTTTCAAATACATTGTTTTTAATAAGCTGCTGTGTGATGCTAGAAGCTCCCTGCGAAAGCTCCCCGCTCTCGAATACGGCGGCGCCTGCGCGGAGGATACCTTTGATATCGATACCGTTGTGAGAATAGAAACGCTCGTCCTCTATAGCAACAAAAGCGTCCGCGAGATCCTGTGGAATTTTGCTCATATCCTCCTGACTTCGGTTTGAGTTGGCGGCGACAAGCTTCGTCATTTCATTGCCCTCCGAATCGTACATGACGGATGCGAAGCCCATGGGAAGGACTGACGCGGGATCTATGTCGGGAGCGGACGAGAGAATGCCCTTAAAAACGCCGACGGCAAAGCACGCGCCTATCACGCCCGCCGAAATTACTGCGAGTATAAGCAGGCGCAGAAGCGTCACAAAAAACATTTTTTGGAATTTTATTGATTTTGAAGTAAGGGATTTTTGAATTTTATGTATGCCCTTTTTACCATAATTCATAATGTCACCTCCGTTGCTGAATTATACGGGTCTATGGGCCCGCCGACTGACTAAGCAGTGCTTAAAAACGCTATAGCAGCGTATGTCTTTTCATACATTCTACTTATTATACCAAATTGGAATGATTAAATAAAGTTTTTTTTCAGTTTATTTATTCTTTATTTATGACAAGATATTTACCTTTTATACAATATTGTGGTAAACTGTTGGAAAATAATCTAAAAATTGCGAGAGGAGGGCTGGGCGTGGCGGATGAGCGCGTGAAGCGGCTTATGGGCGAGACGACTGCCGAGCTTGTCGAAAAAAAGTCGCGTTTTATAGCTACTGTGCGTCCTGTGTCGAATGAGGAGGAGGCATCGGCGTTTATAGAGGAGATGAAAAAGAAATATTATGATGCGCGCCACAACTGTTCGGCATTTGTGATAGGCGAGAGCGCGCAGCTTACGAGGAGCAGCGACGACGGAGAGCCGAGCGGTACGGCGGGCAGGCCTATGCTTGAGGTGCTTCTAGGCAGCGGCATACGCGATGTGGCGGCAGTCGTGACGCGGTATTTTGGCGGCACTTTGCTTGGCACAGGAGGTTTGGTGCGTGCGTATTCGGGAGCCGTAAAGGCGGCGCTCGAAGCGGGAGAGGTCAGGGAGCAGCGTTTTGGCGTAAGGCTGAGGATAAGGACGGATTACAACAGCGTTGGAAAGATACAGTATATTTTGGCGGGCAAAAATATAGGCATAGAAGACAGCAAGTATACCGAGAATGTGGAAATGACGGCCATTGTCCCGATAGAGGAGTATGACCGTCTGTGCACAGAGCTGACCGAGGCGACAAGCGCAAGGGCGAGGTTTGAGGAAATGGAATGCCTTTATTATCTGGCGTAGTATCGTCTTAGTTTAGCCCGGTTCGGATATTCTGGAAACGCCCACATATATTTCTGATATTTTGTACCATGTAGGGTAATCCGTTATTCCTGTCGCGGATAGTCCGAATACTCTCTGGAAAGTCCTTACGGCCTCCGCCGTACCGCTGCCGTATATGCCATCCTCAGTTATTTTGGGGATGGCGGGGTAATTTTGGGATATGCGGTTTAACTGCTGTTGGAGCTGCAGCACCTTTTGACCTGATGCGCCGATGCTTAAGTCGTAGCCGGGCCATGAGGAGGGTACGCCTGATATATACTGGCTTGTGTTTATGTACATGTCATTTCCATAATAATATCTGATAATCTCAATCGGCGTATAGCCCTGGTCTCCCAGATATTTGCTTCCCCATTGCGACAAGCCGTTGCAGGTGGTGCGGTTGCCGTCGCAGTAGGAGGTAAAGATGGGCTGTTTCACGCCGGGGCGCGAGAGATAATTTGCAAAGATTGTGTCTACTATACGGCTTATGTTTTCGTATATGTTTCTGCCGTAAATCCATTTTTGGTCATAGGCTGTAGACGAGGTAATTGTAAAATTGTAGCCTTGATTTCTATACCATTCGGTGTAAACCCTGTTTAAAGTAAAGGACATTATCGCGAGGGCGTTTGCATAGATGGTATTTTCGGACCATGTGGCATAGATTTCTGAGGAAACGACGTTTTTAATATAATCCGTATATCTGACATAATAATTTTTTGCGCCGGAATCCTGCGGTGGACCGTCATGCACTATGACGTATTCGGGAATAACTACGCGGCTTAGTACGATTTCGCCGGATTCTTCGGTGGGTTTTATTTCAGCTTCGGGAATTTTGGGCGGATAATCGCCGTAAAGAGTGTGATCGGGTATGACTACATGCTCACTTTCCGATTCGCCCGCCGTTTCGGGGGCTTCTTCAAGCGGCGTCATCATAATCGGCTGTATGGCGTTGACGTCGGGGAGTATTTCTGTGCCTGAGACTGATACGGGCTCGTATCCGGGAGCGGTTACAGTGATGTCATACTCTGAATATGGCTGTTGCGTGCTGTCCGGATTGGCGCTGTATGAAAGATTTGGCGCCGGAAGCGATACTGTCTGCGTCTGTCCGGAGGAATTCGTAGTGAGTGTTTCTATGACTGAATTTGGCTCGCCCGTATGCGATATCGTGATTGCGGCATCCCTGACAGGGATAAAACCGACGGACGAGGTAACGTTTACAGTCAGGTTTCCGGAATATGAAGGGCTTTCTGATAGCTTTATTTTTGACATAAAAAACCTTGTAATTTTTCTCACAGATTTTGCCGCGGGCATAGAATGCTGTGAGGAAACAGTTACAAACCTTTACATATATTTTTATTAATATATGCAGGGCATGGAGACTGTGCTACAATGACAAAAGCGCCGCCCGGTATTTAGAGTGGCGCTTTTAGGCATATTGATTATATTGCTTCGTCGATAACTGAGCCTGCTGTGGCTTCCGTAGCGGGAGCGCTTGAATCGGACTGCGTCTTGTCTGTGACTGTGCCGTCGGAAGTCGTCTTGTCGTCTTTCTTTAGAAGCTCGTCAAGTACGGGATTTGTAATTTTTGATTTTTTGGGTTCATTGCTTAAAAGCTCGTCTAAGACCTTGTTGCTTACCTTGCTGACAGTATTTCTCGTGCTGTCATAGGTGTAGGTGCAGGCATGCCTTGACTTGGAAGCGCCTGAGCTTGAGGAGCTTTTTGAGCTGCTTGTCTTGCTTGAGTCGGAAGAGCTTTTTGACTCGGACTCCAGCGTATCAAAATAAGAACGCATAAGCTTTTTGTATGAGCCGGACTTAATCATGGCAGAATCACTAAATGCGCTGTAAAGACTACCTAATCCGGAAGTGCTCGCGTTCAACGACGTGTTGAAAAAACTGCTTATTGAAGAAGAATTCCAAAAAATATTTGACATAAATACCACTCCTTTTTTGTATGAATGAAACCATTGATTGATTATCCTATTTTAAAAATATATCGGCATTTTGGTTGGAAAAATTAGTCTTTTTAAGTATTTAATTAAAAAAATTCAAAAAAACGATGGAAGGGCGATTCTTGAAATTTTTGCTTGAAATTTTTCTAAATTTTTCCTGATAAAGCCTTGTTTAGTGAAAATATTTGCTATATAATAAAGAAAAAGTAAGAAGAACTAAACACCGGCAAAAAACGAAAGGAAGTGGTCAGATGAGCATAGGAGCTATTAACAGCCACAATACGCATAACCTGTACGCGCAGCTTTCAAGCGGTAAAAAGGTCAACAGGGCGGCGGACAACGCGGCGGCTTTTGCCATTATCCAGAAGGTTTTAAAGGAAGAAAACGGCTTAAACGTCGGCACGCAGAACGCTTGGCAGGGCACTGGCGTGATAAATGTGGCGGATGGGGCGATGAGCGGCATCAGCGATTCACTGCAGAGGATGAACGAGCTTGGCATATACGCGCAGAACGATCTGCTGTCAGATTCGGACAGGGAGATGGTTCAGATGGAGGTTGACCAGCTCAAGGACGACATACAGTTTATGTCCCGGAACACCTCGTTAAACGAGAAAAAGCTTTTGGACGGCAGCATGGCTGATATGCAGCTTGCGACTAATCCGAGGGGCGGCGGGATGAGCATTCAGATGGCGGACACTACGCTTGAATCGCTTGGCATTGCGGATTTTGACGTCACAAAGGACTTTGACCTTGATGCAATAAGCGGCGCCCTTGAGAAGGTGTCCCACGCGAGAAGCAAGATGGGCGCTTCGGCAAACGGATTGGAGCATGTGCGCAATTACAATGATTTGGCGGCGTATAATCTGACGGCATCAAGAAGCCGCATGGAGGATACGGATATGGCGGAGGCGGCGTCAAAGCTAAAGACTAATCAGCTTCTGGAGCATTTTGAGATTATGATGCAGAAACAGAATCAAAATCAGAAAATGAAGATTATGGGCGTAATGATGTAATTTTGTAAAGCTGTATAAAAAGCATAAAAAAGAAAGGGCTGGCGAATAGTCCTTTCTTTTTATTTATGCATTATGCAACTTATTTTTTAAACGATGCCCGTTTTCTGAGCGTCGGGTCGAGTATCTTTTTCCTTATCCGGAGATTTTCGGGCGTGACTTCCAAAAGCTCGTCAGAGTCGATGAAGTCAAGCGCCTGCTCTAGGCTTAAAATTTTGGGCGGGGTAAGTCGCAGCGCCTCGTCCGCGCTTGATGAGCGCGTATTTGTGAGCTGTTTTTTCTTACATACGTTAATCTCGATATCTTCGCCCTTGCCGTTCTGGCCGACCACCATTCCTGAATAGACCTTTTCGCCGGGACTGATAAACAGCGTGCCGCGTTCCTGAGCGTTGTAAAGACCGTAGGTGATAGCTTCGCCTGCTTCAAACGCGATAAGCGAGCCCTGTTTGCGGTACTGGATGTCTCCCTTGTATGGACCGTATCCGTCAAAAATTGTATTGATGATGCCATTGCCCTTTGTATCTGTCATAAATTCGCCCCGGTAGCCGATGAGGCCGCGCGAGGGAATGGAAAACTCAAGACGCGCATATCCGCCGCTTGCTTTGCCCATATTCTGCAGTTCACCCTTGCGTTGGCTTAACTTTTCGATTACGGTGCCTGAATATTCTTCGGGAACGTCAATGTATGCAATCTCCATAGGCTCGAGCTGTTTGCCGTTTTCGTCAGTCTTGTAGAGCACCTCCGCCTTACTTACGGCAAATTCGTAGCCCTCGCGGCGCATATTTTCGATTAATACGGACAGATGAAGCTCGCCGCGTCCTGATACCTTGAAGCAGTCTGTGCTTTCGGTGTCCTCTACGCGCAGTGATACGTCGGTATTAAGCTCTCTGAAAAGCCTCTCGCGTATATGGCGGCTAGTGACGTATTTGCCTTCCTGTCCCGCAAGCGGAGAGTCGTTTACCATAAACTGCATGGCAATGGTCGGTTCACTGATTTTTTGGAAAGGGATAGGGCATATGTCATCGGGTGAGCAGAGTGTGTCGCCGATATGGATATCCGCAATGCCTGAAATAGCCACTATGGAGCCGATGCCTGCCTCTTTTACATCCACCTTGTTAAGACCGTCAAACTCGTAAAGCTTGCTGACTTTGACCTTTTTCTGCTTTTCGGGGTCGTGGTGGTTGCAGATGACGACTTCCTGATTGACCTTTATAGTGCCGTTGTCAACCTTGCCTACGCCGATGCGTCCTACATACTCGTTGTAATCAATAGTGCTGATAAGCACCTGTGTACCCGCGTCAGGGTCGCCCTCGGGCGCGGGAATATAATTGAGGATAGTCTCGAACAGCGGCGTCATATCGACGCCCTGCCCGTCGTTTTCAAGCGATGCTGTGCCTGTCTTGGCTGAGGCGTACACGAAAGGACAGTCAAGCTGCGAATCGTCCGCGTCAAGCTCAAGGAAAAGCTCAAGCACCTCGTCAACTACTTCGGCAGCCCTCGCTTCAGGGCGGTCAATCTTGTTTATGCAGACAATGACGGGCAGCTTTAGCTCGAGCGCCTTTTTGAGTACGAATTTAGTCTGCGGCATAGCGCCCTCAAACGCGTCAACCACAAGGATAACGCCGTTTACCATTTTGAGCACGCGCTCCACCTCGCCGCCAAAATCGGCATGGCCCGGCGTGTCGATGATATTTATTTTTGTATCTTTATAGGTAACGGCTGTATTTTTTGAAAGTATGGTAATGCCGCGCTCGCGCTCGATGTCGTTTGAGTCCATTACGCGCTCGGCAACCTCTTGATTCTCGCGGAAAACCCCGCTCTGCTTTAAAAGCTCGTCCACAAGCGTAGTTTTGCCATGGTCTACGTGGGCTATGATTGCCACGTTCCTTACATCTTCTCTTTTCTGCTTCATAAAAATCCTCCATATCGCTTTAACGGCTAAATCTCTTTCCATTGTCATGTCGCCATGGAAGAAAAACGCCGCCTCGGCGGTTAAAATCATAACGTGAAACTTATTGAATTAAGCTCCAAAACATCACTTTAGAAACTATATCACCAAACAAAATGTTTTGCAACTCAAATATTTAACTAAAAATGGAAGAAAATGTAGAAAATGGTTGCAATTATCCGAAATTTGTTGTAAAGTTTGACAAAGGCATACTTTTTGCGATAAATTATATATAGGAACTGGTAAAAAATACGAATAAAGGAAAATATTGGGAATATATTTATAGTACATACCAAAATAAAAATTCTTTTAGTTAAAGAAGGGAGAACATATTATGACAGATAAGGTAATTGAAAACAACCAGGTAACGGTGATGGGCGAAGTAGTCAGCGAGTTTACGTTCAGCCATGAAATCTTCGGCGAGGGCTTTTATATGGTAGACATTCAGGTAGCGCGTCTTTCTGAATCTATGGATATTATTCCCGTAATGGTTTCGGAGAGGCTGCTTGACGTGAGCGAAGACCACAGAGGAGCCATGGTAGTCGTAAACGGTCAGTTCCGTTCCTACAACAGGCATGAGGAGCATAGGAATAAGCTTGTCTTATCCGTATTTGCCCGCGAGATTGAGTTTGTTGAGGAGATAAACGAGAACATAAAGACAAACCAGATTTTCCTTGACGGCTTCGTATGCAAGGCGCCCGTATACCGCAAGACACCGCTCGGACGCGAGATTGCGGATTTGCTGCTTGCAGTGAACCGGCCTTATGGAAAGTCGGACTACATTCCCTGTATATGCTGGGGGCGCAACGCCCGCTACGCGGCTAACTTCAACGTAGGCGAGAGATGCCTCGTGTGGGGCCGCATCCAGTCAAGGGAGTACATGAAAAAAATATCTGAGGAGGATTTTGAAAAGAGGATAGCTTACGAGGTTTCGGTAAGCAAGCTTGAAATCCCCGGCAACAATGAGGAAAGCAGCGATACCGGCGAGAGCGAATTTTAAAATTGTTGCAAATTCCGTTGTAGTGTGCTATTATGTTTTGCGTATAAAGGTATGCGTTTCAAAACAGAAAGGTATAGGACATTGACATATGGAAAAAGGATTGATACAGGTATACGGAGGAGAGGGACATGGCAAGTCGGCCGCGGCGATGGGCAGGGCAATACAGCTTGCGTCGGCGGGCAGGAGCGTCGTGATAATCAATTTCCTCAAGGGCAATCAAAATGAAGAATTTTTAAAACGGCTTGAGCCTGAGATAAAGATTTTCCGTTTTGAGAAAAGTGCGGAGGAGTTCTCGCAGCTTACCGACGAGCGTAAGCGTGAGGAAATCCAAAACATAAAAAACGGCTTAAATTTTGCAAAAAAGGTTCTTGCCACAGGCGAATGCGGTCTGCTGATACTTGACGAAGTGCTGGGACTTGTGGACAACGGCATCATCACGATGGAGGATTTAGGATATATCCTCAAGGCAAAGTCCGACGAAGTGAGTATCATAATGACAGGCACACACCTGAATAATGAGGTATGTCAGGTTGCCGACGAGATTTATCAGATTGAGGCGGTCAACTATAAGATTTTTGGTGAGAAATGATATGATAAAAAGCGCTGCGTTGGGCGGCGCTTTTTTAGTTGTCTTTTTTGCCTTTTTAAAGCGCGTATCAAAAATTTTCCATTGACATTATATATATTGACAGTATATAATATAGTATCATAAAATAAAGAAACGGATAGAGGCTGCGTTTTTTATTATTACTTTTTACGAGGCGCCGCGCGCCGATGATGAAGAAGGAAAGGAAAGAACGCCGAAGGAGAAGGCTTTGCGGGGGTTTTCTCTTGGGGATGCGGTTAATAGCCGCATAACTGTCATCAGCAGATGGAGAGCTATCGTTTATGTTATATTCTATGAGATTTTTTCAGCGGATATGACAGGGTTTAGTGTATAGTGCCGGCCGTCTGTGAGGTGGTCGGTTTTTTGTTTTACGAAATTTGCGCTGCCGGAGGGCAGCAGCCTGTACCGCTTGGCGCAGATATGGCGTATGGCGGTCGGCATATATATAAATCAGGAGGAGGCAATTTTCATGGCAATTTTTACAGGCGCGGGCGTAGCGATTATTACGCCGATGAAACCGAACGGAGAGGTTAATTTTGAGGAGTTTGCGAAGCTTATCGAGTTTCAGATTGAAAATCACACAGACGCGATTATCGTGTGCGGCACGACAGGCGAGGCTTCAACGCTTTCTCACGAGGAGCATCTTGAATGCATACGCTTCTGCGTAAAGCAGGTGGCGGGCAGGATACCTGTAGTAGCGGGCACAGGCTCAAACTGCACTGAAACGGCGGTATATCTTTCGCAGGAGGCGGAGAAGGCAGGCGTTGACGGACTTCTGCTTGTGACGCCGTATTACAATAAGGCGACGCAGAACGGCTTGTACGAGCATTTCAAGATAATAGCAGATTCGGTCAAAGTGCCCATTATCCTTTACAATGTGCCAAGCAGAACGGGCTGCAATATCCAGCCGGCTACGGCGGTAAGGCTTTGCAGGGAGGTAGAGAACATAGTAGGCATAAAGGAGGCAAGCGGCGATATTGCACAGGTAGCAAAGCTGCAGGCGCTCGCCGATGGCTGTGTGGATGTATATTCGGGCAATGACAACGAGATAGTGCCGATACTTTCACTTGGCGGCAAGGGCGTCATATCGGTGCTTTCAAATATTGCACCGCAGCAGACGCACGACATATGCGACTTATTTTTCCAGGGCAAAGTCGAGGAGAGCCGCAAGGAGCAGTTGAGGGCGATAGAGCTTGTCGGAGCGCTTTTCAGCGAGGTAAACCCTATCCCTGTAAAGAAAGCGGCAAGCCTTATGGGGCTTTGTTCAGGCGAGCTTCGCCGTCCGCTTTCGCAGATGGAGCCTGAAAATGCGGCAAAGCTTGAAAAGGCTATGAAGGCATACGGCATTTTATAATGTCGGTACGGCGGTTTGGAGGTATATGGACAGTATGACAAGAGTAATAATGCACGGCTGTAATGGGAAAATGGGCCAGATGATTACGCAGATAATCGCCCAGGACAGCGAAATCGAGATAGTGGCGGGAATAGACATATCAGACCATATCAAAAATACATATCCGGTATTTACGGATATTTCAAAGTGCGATGTAGCGGCGGACGTGGTGATAGACTTCTGCGCCGCGTCCGCGGTTGACGCGCTGCTTGACTTTTGCGTGGAAAGGCAGCTCCCATGCGTTTTATGCACTACGGGCTTGTCGGAGGCGCAGCTTGCAAAGGTTGAGGAGGCTTCAAAAAAGGTGGCGGTGCTTAAATCCGCAAATATGTCGCTCGGTATAAACATGCTGTTTAAGCTGTTGAAGGAGGCGGCGGGAATACTTGCTCCCGCGGGCTTTGACATTGAGATAGTGGAAAAGCACCACAATTTGAAGGTTGACGCTCCGAGCGGTACGGCGCTTGCGCTTGCGGACGCGATAAACGAGGAATTTGACAATTCATACGAATATGTCTACGACAGAAGTCAGGTGCGCAAAAAACGCGACCGCAAGGAGATAGGCATAAGCGCGGTCAGGGGCGGCACCATCGTGGGCGACCACGACATAATTTTCGCGGGAAATGACGAGGTTATCACATTTTCACACAGGGCGTACTCAAAGGCAGTATTTGCCAAGGGCGCGGTGCAGGCGGCGAAATTCCTCAAGGGAAAAAGTGCAGGCAGATACGATATGAAGGATGTAATCTTGGAGAATGATTGAAAGCGGGAACAAATGAAGCGATGAAATTCAGACCATGCATAGATATTCATAATGGACAAGTCAAGCAGATAGTGGGCGGTTCGCTTAGAGACAGTGGCGACAGGGCGGATGAAAATTTTGTCGCGGAGCGCGGAGCGGACTATTATGCAGGACTTTACAGAGACAGAGGGCTTAGAGGCGGGCACATTATAATGCTTAATCCCGCTTCAAGCCCTTACTATGAGGCGACGAAGGCTCAAGCTTTGAGAGCGCTTGTGGCATATAAGGGTGGATTGCAGATAGGCGGCGGCATAAATGATGAGAACGCATGCGATTATCTTGACGCGGGGGCGTCCCATGTGATTGTCACGTCTTATGTCTTTAAGGACGGACGCATAAATATGCAAAATCTTGAGCGCATCCGCAGGGCGGTGGGCAAAGAGCGTTTGGTGCTTGATTTAAGCTGTCGTGCGAGGGACGGCAAGTATTATATTGTGACGGACAGATGGCAAAAATTTACGGACGAGGAAGTAAGCGACGGGCTTCTTGATATGCTCAGCGGGTACTGTGACGAGTTCCTGATTCATGCGGTGGACGTGGAAGGCAAGGGTCAGGGTATAGAGCGGGATTTGGTAAGGCAGCTTAGTGAATGGAACGGCGGGCTTGCGGTCACATATGCAGGAGGAGTGCATAGCTATGAGGATATCGGGCTGCTGGGGCAGCTTGGCAAAGGCAGGCTTGACGTCACAATAGGGAGCGCGCTTGACATTTTTGGAGGCGGGCTTTCATTTGAAAAAGTATTGGAATGTTTTCAGCAGGGGGTATAGGACTTGGATAAGGGGATTATAAGGCAGCTTTTTGAGAAAAATAAAAAGCTGATTATATATGGAAGCTTGGCGGCAGTAGAGGCTATAATAATCATATGGCTGGTCGTCATGATAAATAACCTCAAAATCGCGAATCTGACGGTAGAGTCGCTTAAGTCACAGCTCAGTGATTTGAAGGAGACTACCAATAATCTTGTCAGGGAGAATGACGAGCTTCAGGACAAGGTGGAGATTTTGAGCGATACGGTGAATGACAAGGTGCATCAGGAGGAGCAGCGGGAGGCTGAGATAGCAAAGAGCTATGTGCCGACAGGATTTCCGCTAAAGGGTGCGGCGTCATACAGCGATACCGTCACAGAGCTTGACGGCAATCCGATAGCGTATTTTCAAGCGCCGCAGGGCACAAGCGTGTTGGCGGCGGCAAATGGCACTGTTTCATCGGTGTCAGCGGGCGATACGGGTGAATATGTCGTGACGATTGACCATGGAAACGGCTACTGCTCAATATACAGGAGCGCCGCCAATCCCAAGGTAAGCGAGGGCGCGGAGGTTACGGGACAGACGGAGCTTTTTGTGACGGGAGCGGGAAGCGAGCAGCTTGGCTATCAGATTACAAAAGACGGTGAATATATTGAGCCTATGGAGCTTATGAATATAGACGGGTAGAGCGTATTTGCCTGCCCGTTTATTTTTGACCTTCCTCATCGTTTTGCTGCTTTAACCTTTCAAATATAAGCGCATATCCGTCGCAGCCATAGTTGAGCGAGCGGTTGACGCGGCTTATGGTGGCGGTTGAAGCGCCGGTCTTGTCGGCTATTTCCATGTATGTGCTGTGTCCATAGAGCATGGCGGCTACCTCAAAACGCTGTGAAAGCGACAGAAGCTCGTTTACCGTACATAAGTCTTCAAGCAGGCTGTAGCCCTCCTCGCGTGTCTTAAGGCACAAAAGCGCGTCTATAAGGTGGTCTACCGCGTCGGTCTTAATTTTTTTATTCATGGCTAATCCTCCGTCTCGGGCGTGTTCGTAATTATGGCACGCTTTATTTATGAAAGCAGAAAACCTGCAAAGGGCGTTTTCTGTGATTTTAACGCTGTAAAGTTTTACAGTTTTAAATATATGTTAATATTACCATATCAGGGCGGATAAGTAAATTGGAAAAATGGATGAATAGAAATCAAATCGAGCAAAATGGGGCAAAAAGTCATTTAGTGCTTGCTATGTAGTTTTGAATACTATATAATGTATGATATAGGCATTTGTGAAACTCTATTTCATGTTGTTGGATAGAGTTTTGATGACACATGATTATTTTACGGATTGAAAGGATATGGTTGCAGTATGCATATTGACACGCAGGACTTGCTGAACAGCATAATGGAGAGCTTTGACAGGATTGAGCATATCAAGGCGGAAGACATTCCGAATATAGATTTATATATGGACCAGGTGACGACCTTTATGGACAAGCGGCTTCGCAAGTATTCGCGTTATCCCGAGAAGGACAAGGTCATGACGAAGACTATGATTAACAATTACGCCAAAAACGACCTTTTGCCGCCGCCTGTCAAGAAGAAATATTCCAAGGAGCATGTGTTGGTGCTTATTTTTATATATTATTATAAAGGAATACTGTCAATCGGCGATATACAGGCGTTGCTGGGACCGATTACGGAGAAATTTTTCAGTACGGAGGATGGCTTTTCTATAGAAACGGTATACGATGAAGTGTTTAAGCTCGAGGCGCATCAGATTGAAAACCTCAAGAGGGATGTCGCGGAGAAGTTTAGGCGCGCGGAGGAAACCTTTGAGGATGCGCCGGAGGACAGCAGAGAGTTTTTGAAGATTTTTTCGTTCATCTGCCTGCTCAGCTTTGATGTCTATATGAAAAAAATGCTTATTGAAAAGCTTATTGACGATGTGGTTAAAAAGAAGGAAAAATAGTTAGAAAAATAATTGCGGAAGAATTTAATGGTAAACGCTTGAAAAATAAAAATCGGAGAATTATAATAGAAAGAAAAGAAGAAACTTATCGGCACAGTTTATGAAAGGAGGTATTCCAATGGCAATATCGGGCATTGCGGGAGTGCGGGGACTGGGAAGCGATTACAGGGTTTCGTCAATTCATGGCAATCCGTACAGCATGAAGGCGGTCAAAAAGATTGGAAATGACGCTGAACAGGGCGGCAAGTCGCTTATCTTGGCGAGGAAAAAGCCAAAGGATGAGCTGTATGTAAAGGATTACGGCGAGCTTGGCAGCACCAAGAGCACAGCGACAGGCAGTTTTGCGGAGATGTTGAGCGCGCGCGAGGAAATGCTTTCTGCGTCGGGCACCGGAGAGAAGGCAAAAGGCAGCTATTCGGACTACTTAAATGATACTATCGGCATGATGGGACAAAACAACCGCATTAGGGAACAGCTTCTGGGCGCGTATATTTAATGCATTTAGTTAAAAAGCCATATTTTATAAGCCACTTGGGTATATTTGATACCAAGTGGCTTATTTTTTTGCTATAGATTACGCGGGTGCTTTTGGGATTGGGGTGTTTTCAAAGGAGAAGCAGGACACAGAAAAAACACAATTTAACCATATTTTGTACAAACTTACAGCATAAAATATTGTAATGGTTTGAAAGCTTATGATTATCAAATGTCAGGGAGGTAAATGAATTGATAGAGGTGCAGAATTTAACGAAAAAATACGGCAGCCATACCGCGCTTGACAATATTTCCTTTAATGTCGGCAAGGGCATGATTTACGGTTTTTTAGGTCCGAATGGGGCGGGAAAGTCCACGACCATGAACATTATGACGGGCTACATAGCGGCGACGAGCGGCACTGTCAAGATAAACGGCTGCGACATATTGAAGGAGCCTGAAAAGGCAAAAAAGCATATCGGCTACCTGCCGGAGCTTCCGCCTGTATATCAGGATATGACTGTGCGCGAATATCTGAAATTTGTGTCCGAGATAAAGCAGGTAAAAAAATCCGAGCGCGCAGGGCAGATAGACGAGATTATGGAGCAGACGAAGGTTGCGGATGTCAGTGGACGCCTGATTAAAAATCTTTCAAAAGGCTATAAGCAGCGTGTAGGTCTTGCACAGGCGCTGATAGGCTATCCGGAGGTAATAATACTTGATGAGCCGACGGTAGGGCTTGACCCCAAGCAGATTATAGAGATACGCGAGCTTATAAAATCGCTTGGCAAAAAGCACACCGTTATCCTAAGCTCGCATATTCTGTCAGAGGTAAGCGCAGTATGCGACCATATCATGATTATTTCAAAGGGAAAGCTTGTCGCAAGCGATACACCCGAAGGTCTGATGACGCTTATGAAGGGTGGAAAACAGCTAGAAGTAAGCGTACTTGGCAAAAGGCAGGAGCTTGAGAATATTTTTGGCAGCATAGAAGGCGTGGACGAATATAGGCTGGACGATACAGCGGAAAATGGCGAACTGCATGCCCTTGTGCATTTTGGAGCGGAGCAGGACATTAGAAAGGAACTGTTTTATAGGCTGGCGGCATCGGATATGCCGATAATGTCTATGAAGCTGTCCGAGAAATCGCTTGAGGATGTATTTTTGGAGCTTACGGGAGAGACAGAGGAGGCTGGCGAAGCGACAGCCGATGCAGAGGGTAGTGAAGATTCAGCCAGTGAAATGCCATCGGACGGTGTCGGACAAGAAGACGAAGGCGACGGCATGACTATGGCGGCATCCGTTGACGGCGCAAAGGAGGCGAAGACAGATGAAAGCGATATTTAAAAAAGAATTTATGGCATATATGCATTCAATGACAGGATGGCTTTTTATGGCAGTCATGATATGCCTTTTTTCAATGTATGCCTCAGTCTACAATATGTCATATGGTTCGCCCTATGTGGCATATGCGCTTGACTCTATCCTAATCCTGTTTTTCATCACAGTGCCGATACTTTCCATGCGCATAATGGCAGAGGAGCGCAGGCAGAAGACAGACCAACTGCTTTTGACCTCGCCCGTAAGCATAGGCAAAATCGTGATTGGCAAATATCTCGCAATGGCTGCGGTCTTTGCAATTCCTACTGTGCTGTTTTGTATTTTCCCGCCGTTTTTGAGCAGGTACGGCGAAGTGCCGATGGCGGAGTCGTATGTGGCGTTATTGGCATTCGTGCTGTATGGGCTTACGGCTATTGCAGTGGGAATGTTTATATCGAGCCTTACTGAAAATCAGGTAATAGCGGCTGTTATTTCATTCCTCGTGCTGTTTGCGACATATATGATGCAGGGCATAGAAAGCCTTATTTCATCTACGGGAAATATCGTGACGCGTTTTTTGAGCGCATTTGATTTTTATTCGCATTACAGCAATATGATTAGCAGCGTATCTGACATTACGGGCACAAGCCGCCTGACGACGGTATTGGATATAACAAGCATTATTTATTTTGCTTCAATAACAGTACTTATGTTATTCCTGACAACTCAGACAGTGCAGAAGCGCAGGTATACGGTATCAGTGAAAAAACTATCTGCTGATAATTTTAAAATGGGGGCTTACAGTTCAATAACGGTAGTTATAGCTATTGCTTTAGCAGTAATAACAAATGTTATCATACAGAAGCTGCCTGCAAATTATACAAGCATAGATGTTTCTTCCAACAAGCTTTATGAGGTGACGGAACAGACAGAGCAGATAATAGGCGCTCTTGATGAGAAGGTAAATCTTTATGTCCTTTCAAGCGAGGACAACGCGGATGGTGTTTTGAAGCAGACATTAAGCAGATACGCGGAGCTTTCGGACAACATAAATGTAAGCTATATAGACCCACTCTTAAATCCGCAGTTTGCAAGTAACTATACTTCAGACACCACGCTCACCCAGAACAGCGTAATAGTGGAAACAGACAAGCGCAGCAAAGTAATACCTTATATTGACATGTATGAGACAGAGATAGATTATTCCACATACCAACAGAGCGTGACGGGCTACGACGGCGAGGGGCAGCTCACCAGCGCGATTTCATACTGCACCAGTGATGATATGCCAAAGCTCTATTTTATAGCGGGACATAACGAATACACCCTCGACGCAGGCTTTACCACAGCGATTGAAAAAGAAAACATAGATTATGAAACAATAAGCCTCTTGGAATACGATAAAGTGCCCGATGACGCGGCATGTATCGTAATAAACGCGCCCGAGACCGATTTTTCAAGCGATGACGCCGACAAGGTGATTGAATATATAAATAACGGCGGTAAGGTAATTATCATGACCGAGTATGTGGCAAACGAACAGCCCAATTTCAGACGGATTTTATCAGAATTGGGACTGTCCGTAAATGACGGGTGCGTGGCTGACAATAACACAGGCAATTATTATCAGGCGCCGATTTTCCTCCTGCCAAACATAGAGTATGCCGACGAAACAATCGGGCTTGACAGTGAATACAGCTATATAATGGCGCCATACGCACAGGCAATCGAAGTCCCCGAGGAAGCGGCAGAAGGCACCACATACACAAAGCTCCTCACAACCTCCGAAAATTCCGTCCTCAAAACCGCCGACAAGGAAATCACGACCTTTGAACACGAGGAAGGCGAGCTTGAAGGACCGTTCTGCATAGGCGTAAAGGTGGAAAAGACCCTAGAGGACAAAACAGCCACAGCCTATGTATTTGCGACCGCACAGATGTTTACCGACCAATACGACAGCTATGTCGCAGGCAACAACAAACAGCTTTTCAGCAATATAATGAGCACCGTAGCAGACCACGAAGTGAGCGTTTCCATTCCAGTAAAAAGCTATGACATGAACTGGCTTACAGTAGACGCATTTGACTCATATATATTCAAGGCGTTTGGAATGATTATATTACCAATAGCGCTCATAGCGGCAGGACTGTTTATCTGGCTCAAGCGCAGAAAACTGTAAAAATGTGGAGGTAAGCCATGGAAAAGCAGAAAAAACAACTCATAGTATTGCTAATAATACTTATCATAGCAGCAGCGGCATTTCTGATACTGTCAAAAATACCGCCCAAGGAGGACGAAGACAGCGAAGAAGAAAGCTATACGCTAAATGACTTAAACGCGGAGGAAGTCACAGATTTCGTAATCACTAATGAAGACAAAACGCTGACACTAAAAAAGAACGGCGACGAATGGAAATGCGAGGAATACAGCGACAAAGCCATTGACACAGATAAAGTAACTTCAATATTAAAGCGCCTCCTCCCCATCCAATCAGAAAACCGCATAGAAAACATCACAGACTACAGCCAATACGGATTTGACGCCGGCAAAGGCAGCATAGAGGTAAAAATAAAGAACGGTGAAAAAGGCAGCACAATATCAATAGGCGACTACAATAACATAACCTCAAGCTATTACTGCATAGTAACAGAAATGGATTCCAACACAGTCTATACCCTTGAAGGCAGCTTCGTAAACAACATCGACATAACCATTGACGACATCACAGCCTCAGAAACCGACACAGAAACGACTGAAACCGAAAACGAAGTCCAAACCGAAGCTGAAACCGAAAGCGAACCCCAAACCGAGAGCTAAAGCCAAACCGAAAGTAAAATCAAAATCAAAACCAAGAATTACAGCAAAACAGAAAACGGAACCGAATCCATAATAAGCACTAGAAAAAATAAATAACAAGACATTATAAGTCAAAACCGACAACATAAGCCCGAACAGGCAATATATCCCATGAAGACCATTGGGGAGCGTCGGTACTTAGTGAAACAAGCTGTAAAAGCGTAGTTCCTTTTACAGCGCCGTTGAGCTTAGTACCGCTACGCTTCCCACAAGCGCAAGCGGGTCTGAATGGGATATATTGCCTGTTCGGGCGTCCTCACGCAACACTTCCCATAAACACAAGCAAAGTCTAAATAGGAAATATTGCCTACTCAGGTGTAATCATTCCATAAAGCAAAAATAATTTAATTCAATACTTTCTCCGCAAAAGTATTATCCACTAAATCCTCATACGCCACATACTCTTCCAACTCCCCCGCCTCCATAAGAATATTCTGCAAAAGCTTAAAGCTGTCCTCAGTAAAAATCAAGTCACTTTTCCAAGTATCCTGATTTTTGTACCTTGCCACAATAGTAGTAATCGTATCAAGCTCCGTCTCAGGAAACTGCTTTTGAATAACACCTGCTATCTCTTCAGCAGAATGTGACGCCACATAATCCATCCCCCTTTGAAGCGCCTTAGTAAATCCAAGCAGCGTATCCTGATTTTCGGCAAAATAACTCTTTCTCGCACAGAAAGCCGTATACGGCACATATCCAGAATCAGTACCCAGCGACGCCACTATGTAACCAGTTCCCTGCGCTTCAAGCGAAGTAGCATGCGGCTCAAATTCAACAGTAAAGTCGGCATATCCCGCATCCCCCTCCTTTGCGCCCGCAAAAGCCGCAGCAGTAGAACCAAAATCAATGCTCGTATCAATGTTCAAATCAGTATCAGGATTGATGTTGTTCATTTTCAGTATGTATTCAAAAACCATCTGCGGCATGCCACCCTTGCGCCCGCCAAGCACATAACAGCCCTTTAACATATCCCATTTGAAATCGTCAATCGGCTTCCTGCTCACAAGGAAGTTCCCAGCACGCTGCGTAAGCTGCGCAAAGTTTACGGCATAATCCTGCGCCCCCTGCAAATATGTGTAAATAGACGCCTCCGAGCCCATAAATCCGATATCCGCTTCACCAGTCAGCAGCGCAGTCATAGTTTTATCAGCACCGTACCCCGTCACAAGTTCAAGATTTATCCCCTCGTCGGCAAAATACCCCTCCTCAATCGCGACATACATAGGCGCATAAAAAATTGAGTGCGCAACCTCGTTTAAAACAACCTTAGTACCCTTTGAGCCGCCTGCATTTTTACCGCATCCGCCCAAGACCGCCATAACAAGCAAAACAGCGGCAAGCAGTGCAGCAAGTGATTTTTGCGTTTTCATAAAAATCTCTCCTATTTTGCGTATAATAAAATTCTATTATTTATAATATGCGCAGACCAGAAATGCGTGTCAAAATTCATTATGGCAAAAGTTTGTTCTGTTTTTGATAAAAAATGCTTCTCAAACACACAAATTTCTGATATACTGAAAAAGTTGTGGAAAGGAGAGCATAGACGATATGAGCATTTACGATACATTAAATGAACAACAAAAAAAAGGTGTGTTTACTACGGAAGGTCCGGTGCTGATACTGGCAGGCGCGGGTTCGGGCAAGACAAGGGTGCTCACGCACCGCATTGCGTATCTGATAGACAGCAAGGGGGTAAATCCATGGAATATCCTTGCGATTACATTCACGAACAAGGCAGCGGGCGAAATGCGAGAGAGAGTTGATAAGCTTGTGGGCTTTGGCTCGGAGAGCGTATGGGTAGCCACATTCCATGCCACATGCGTGAGGATTTTGCGGCGTTACATAGACAGGATAGGCTATGACAACAACTTTACCATATATGACACAGACGATTCCAAGAGTGTGATGAAGGATGTCTGCAAAAAGCTTGACATAGATACAAAAATGCTGAAAGAGCGCACAATATTGGGAGCAATTTCCTCAGCAAAGGACAACCTCATATCGCCGCTTGAATATGACAGTTCCGCGGCAGGCGACTACACAAAGCGCAAGATTGCCGCCGCTTACATAGAATATCAATCGTTACTGAAAAAAAATAACGCACTGGATTTTGACGACATAATAATGAAGACGGTAGAGCTGTTCAAAAGCTGCCCGGAGGTGCTTGAAAGCTATCAAAACAGGTTTAAGTATATTATGGTGGACGAATATCAGGACACTAATACTGCTCAATTCGAGCTTATACGGCTGTTGGCGTCAAAGGACAAAAACCTCTGCGTCGTGGGTGATGACGACCAGTCAATATATAAGTTCAGGGGGGCAAATATAAGAAATATCCTCGACTTCGAGATGGTTTACCCGGAGGCTGAGGTCATAAAGCTTGAGCAGAATTACCGTTCTACGCAGAACATACTCGATGCGGCGAATGCCGTCATTAAAAACAATGCGGGCAGAAAGGACAAGGCGCTCTGGACGGATAAGGGAGCGGGCAATCGTATACATTTCAGAAGCTTTGACAACGCGCACGAGGAAGCAGATTATATTGCGGGCGATATCAGGAAGAAAGCGCGCGAGCGCATAAGCGACTACAGGGATTGCGCTGTGCTTTACAGGACTAATGCACAATCAAGGCTTTTGGAGGAAAGCTTTATAGGATTAAATATACCATATAATGTAGTGGGTGGCGTAAACTTTTATGCGCGTAAGGAAATAAAGGACATTCTTGCTTATCTGAAGACTATTGATAATGCCAGGGACGATTTGGCGGTAAGGCGCATCATAAATGTACCCAAGCGGGGGATAGGAGCCGCGAGCGTAAATCGTGTGCAGGCATACGCGGACGCAAAGGGAATAAGCTTTTATGACGCGCTTACGCAGATGTATGACACTCCTTTTCCGGCAAGCAGCAAATCAGAGCAGAGGATAAAGGACTTTATTACGATGATACGCAGCTTTAGGACAAAGCTTGAATTTTGCACACTTGAGGAATTAATAACAGATGTAATTGAAACAACCTCGTATGTAAAGGAGCTTGAACAGGAAGGGGACGAGGAAGCAAAGGAGCGCATACAAAATATAGACGAGTTAATAACAAAGCTTGTAAGCTTTGAGCAGGAGCGTGAGGAGCTTGGCGAGAAGGCGACGCTTTCAGGCTTTTTGGAGGAGGTCGCCCTCGTGGCGGATATTGACGGGGTAAGCGGTGATGACAACAAGGTGTTGTTGATGACGCTCCACAGCGCGAAGGGGCTTGAATTTGCCAATGTGTACCTTTCAGGGCTTGAGGACGGCATATTTCCAAGCTATATGACGATTAACAGCGACGACGCGTCAGCGATAGAGGAGGAGAGGCGGCTTGCCTATGTGGGAATCACGCGTGCCCAAAAGGACCTGACAATCACATACGCAAAGCAGCGGATGATACGCGGCGAGACGCAGTATAATCCAGTGAGTCGCTTTGTGAAGGAGATTCCCGATAAGCTTTTGGACAATACTTTGTCTGCAAATAAGGCGGGTTCAAATACATACGGCACAGAGCCATACAATAAAATGTCGAAAGACGAATACAGCGCAAAGCACGCAAAAGATTTATTTAAGTCAAAGCCATATGGCGCGGGGCAGGGCGCTAAAGGTGCGGCAAACAGTTGGACTGCGGCGGCGGATTACCTCGAAAGCTATAATAGAAAGTCTGAGCGCGAAAAGCTTAGCGACACTGTATTTGACAAGCCGGAGGCGAAATCAGGCGCTACAATAGTCGTGAAAAAGAAGCTCGTACCAAGCAAGAAAGGCGCTGGGGCAGCCAACGCGCTTGAAGGCATTACAAAAGGCATGCCTGCCGCAGCGGCAGCGCTTGAATACAAGACGGGCGACAGGGTGCGCCACATCAAATTTGGCAATGGCACAGTGCTGAATATTGAAAAGGAAACACGCGATTATAAAATAACGGTTGATTTTGATGAATACGGCAATAAAATAATGTATGCCGCGTTTGCAAAATTGAAAAAGGTTTAGTAATGATGAAATTTAAGATAAAAAACAGTAGTAAAATTTTTTAAAAGGTGATATGATATATATAATAAGTTTTTGACGATATTTTAAATATAGAAAGGAGTACCATAATGAGAAAGTGGGACGATTTAGTAGAGTATCTTCAGGACAAAAATTTAATAACCAAAAA
>CANQSB010000009.1 GCA_947626435.1 uncultured Lachnospiraceae bacterium
ATTCTTTATTTAAGCCTTCACTGTATGGATATGCATTATATATTTAATATTGTTTTTCTAAACAGGAGTTTAACATTGTATTAAGCTCCCGTTTTTATTATTGAAAAGCAATCCGTTCCGTGTTAGTATTTTAGTAAATTTATCGCAGGGAGGGCGACTGGCATGAACCTCGATTTTAATTCAGAGCAGTCTTCAAAATATTTACAGGTTTACGATTACTATAAGGACTTGATTGTCACGGGCAGGCTTGCGCAGGGTACAAAAATGCCCTCTATACGCAGATGCGCACAGCAGCTTAGCCTGAGCCGCACAACTATCGAAACGGCATACTTGTGCCTTGCTGCCGACGGCTATATCATAGCGCGCCCGCAGAGCGGCTACTATGTGACAGGCAGACAGCAGAAAGCCCCTGCTGCCGCTACGCTAAAAAATACAGCCAATTCCACTCCACAAAATGCTCAAAACAGCAAAAACAATATCCTCTACAACTTCACCTCAAACAACGTAGACGCAGACAGCTTTGATTTTAACCTATGGCGCAGGTACATCAAAAGCACCTTGCGACAGGACAAGCGCATGCTGACCTACGGCGAGCCACAGGGCGAATACGAACTCAGGGAAACCATATGCAGCTACGTAATCAACAAACGCAACGCCGTCTGCCGCCCCGAAAACATAGTAATCGGCGCAGGCTCGCAGCCGCTTATGAACCTGCTCTGCCCCCTCCTCAAAGGCAGGCACGGCGTATGCTTCCACGACACGCGCTTTGCGCAGGGAATTGTGGTTTTCGAGGATTACGGCTTTGAAATTGTAAAAAATAAGGAAGATGCCGACATTTTATACATGACGCCCTCGCATATGACCTCTCTCGGCGATGTCATGAACGTGGAAAAACGCCTCTCTCTCCTGCGCGAATGTGCCCAAAACAGCCGCCTAATCATAGAAGACGACTACGACAACGAATTTCGCTATTTCAGCAAGCCTATCCCATGCCTGCAGGGACTTTCGGGCGGCGAAAACGTAGTGTACCTCAGCACCTTTTCAAAGCTGCTGCTGCCGTCTATCAGACTGAGCTTTATGATTCTGCCCGATGACCTGCTCGAGCTTTACAATGAAAAAAAATCGCTCTACAACCAGACCGCCTCAAAGTCAGAGCAGCTTGCGCTATGCCAGTTTCTGCGCGACGGGCATCTCGACAGCCAAATTAGAAAGCTAAAAAGACTTTACTCCAACAAAGCAAGAACACTGTCACAGCTTTTGGAGAAAGCTTTTGAAAGCGACGCAGAAATATCAATGGGCGAGTCCGTGTTCCTAGTGCACCTAAAGGTCAAATGCGCCCTAAACGGAGCTGAATTAAGGGAACTTGCTCAAAAACGCGGAATGCTTATCTTTACTTCTGAAAGCAGGGAGAATATCCACAAGAAAGGGAATAGCAGCGAAAGTTATGCACATATTGCCCTCTCCTGCTGCGAAGTGCCTGTGGAAGAATTTCCGTCAGCTGTGGAATTGTTAAAGGAAATTGTCAGTGAAGCAAATTCACAGTCAGATTTTTTATGTTTTTTATAGTTAATTGCAAAACCTATTAAACCGCATAAAAACCGAGCAGAAACGGGCGGCAAAGTAACTGTAGTAAAAGTTTATCCCGATATGGTAAGTAAGCTAATAGCCGTTATCTTATAATCCCCAGAAGGCTTCTTATTAAACCATATGATCCCGTCTTCTACACATATTCCCTGATAGTTTGCAAACATATATTTCGTAAACATATTCTTGACTTGCTCTTTAAAGTCCTGTCCAAATAACCCATCATATGCTTCAATCATCGCTGTTTCATCTTCTATCAGAATATTATTATTACCATCATAAATTGATATTGGATATGATATTAACTTAGCAAATGATGTTTTATCCTCAACGGAATCCTTTATCATTTCCGCAAACCGCTCTGCCTCCTCTGCCTCATATCCTAGCGAAGAATAATAATTTGCACTATCCTCGCCTATTGGAAAAAAAGTATTCTGATTTAGCGTAAAAACAACATTGTTTCCAGAAATCTGCCCAATCCCGCTTATGCTGATCATACCATTATCATCTGTATTGATGTCCATGTTAAGATAATCACCAGTATCATTATTTAGCGTAAACTCTGCTGAATCTTCCTTTAACTCTCCCTGAAAAAAATTTTCCGCGCCATCACGGGTTATATAAGCCGCTGATAAGTCAGCCTCTGTTCTGGTAATTACCATACGTATCTCATCATCTTCACACTTTCCCATATAAATATTATGCTCATTGTTATATATTCCCATATCAACAAGCTCTGTATCATGTGAAGAAGTTTCCAAATCCTGAACAATGGATTCATCCGCAGCCATCTGGCTATCCGCTTCAGCATTCCTTTCCACACTGACGGTCGGCTGCAGTTCCTCCCTCATTATCCCTTCTTCATCTTCTGCCGCATTGGAATTACCGCACCCTGTTATCATCAAAACAAATATCATTGGCAATATCGCCGCTAATCCCTTTTTCACTATTTGCCTCCATACCTACTCATGTTTATCAAGAGAGTTCAACAACTCTGTTATTTTTATGCCAAGTGTTGGGGCTGGCTCATATATACCCTGATATGGTTGTTCTACATATTCTTTACCGCGTTCTTTATAAAAAAATATTGTCTTTACTGTATCATCAGAGCAATTAAGATTAATTGTTATATAATCGTCCACACTCGGAAAATCATTAACGCTTACTTTGCTTGTTGCCGTCATATCCATCAGAATGGGCATAACTTCTCCCAGCCATTCTTTATCAATAGAAGTAGCAGTTGTATCTCCACTTACAACAGTAATAGAAGTCACATCATCGGTCATTGGAAGAATAATGGGATCTGCTACCTTTGAAGAACAGGCTGAAAGTAAAATAACAATAAGCAAACTGATAATTGAAAACACATATATTCTTTTCATCAATAATTCTCCTCGTATTATACTCTCTCAAAATTCTGAATTTGTTCAGCTCTACAACGGAAATTTGTTACTTCGCTTAATTATTTCCTCCACTCAATTACATCATCAATTTTCCTGCGTGGTCTTTCTTTCGGAAATTCATTTGGATAACCAAATGCTATAGCCGCAACAAGTTGTCCGTCACTATTCAGCCATTTGCACAATTCTAAATATGCAAAATAAATGTCGCATATCCAAAGACTGCCTATTCCTTTTTCAGTAGCGGCAAGGAGCATATTTTGTATGGAGGCGCCTATGCTTTGAATATTACAGATTTCAAAAATGCGTTCTTCTGGTGTTAATTCTGATAAAATACTTTTCCCCAGTGAATTGACTACAAAAACTATGGTTGGCGCTTCTGCCATTATATCAACGGTGTATTTTGCCGAGGTTATATATTGTCGGCTTTCTGGCAATAATGCGCTATCATTTTCTTCCCTTTCAATTCCTTGGCGAAAGACCTTCAACATTTCTTCCTTGGCATTTCCCTGTATAACAATGTACTTCCAAGGCTGTCTGTTTTTAGAAGAAGGAGCCTTTATTCCACTTTGGATAATATCTGTAATGTCTTTTTGCGATATAGGCTTATTGGTAAATTTCCTTATACTTCGTCTATCAAAAATTTCCGAAATCATCGTTGTTCTCTCCTATCTCGCTTCTATATTTCAAACCGCCTTGTATTTTTGCGCTATTTCTTACTCAAAAAGTTCCAATATGCCTCAAGTCATGTGAGCATTTTCAATAAATCTGGAATATCAACCGTTAGGGTTTCAAACACAATATTCAAATCAACATTACCGTAATCATGCACGATTCGATTTCTCAAACCGTTCAATGCGCTCCATGGGATCTCTCCCCTTGTCTGTTTGAATTCATCTGTTAGTTTCCTTGCATTCTCGGAAATTTGAATCATACGGAAAAGCATGGAGTCCAGTAGTACCTCATTAGCATTAAGCTCCTCAATGTCCACATTTTTCATATGCATCGAGATAAATTCCAAATCCCGCTTTATTTTTTGAATATAATAATTATCATTTTTTACATTATCCATATATCTTAATTCCTTCTTGCAGTATCTCCTTAGTCAGTTCCAAATTATCCTTCAATTGATTTATATCCAAAACATCTACCTTTTTGTGGAGGACATTTCTTATCTCCTCAACCAGTCCATAAAATTTTAAGCCTTTTATATTTGCTGAAATAAGAAGATCTACATCACTGGTCGGAACCGCTTTATGCTTGGCGTAGGAGCCAAAAAGATAACAAAAGTCAATGTCATATCTTTCAAACACCTTTGTGCATTTACGCTTTATGTCATCCACATCCAAAACACCGTGGCTCTCATCAACAGGATTAATTTTTTTTAATTTTTCCACAATGTAATTGTATTTTAATGTGCCTGATTTATCAGCATCATTTTCGTATGTCTTATAAGATCGGAGAGAAATTCCTACCAATTCTGAAACCTGCTTTTGCGTCATTTTCTTTTCTATTCTTAGTTCTTTCAAATCTTCCATTTCTGCACCTCTGCGTTTATTTTAGTGCAGAATTTGCACTTTGTCAATTTAAAAATGCAAATTTTACACTAATTGGAATGAATGAAAGCGCATAGATTTTACTCTATACGCTTTGACGATGCATTTCCATCTTAGTTGTAACTGTGGTAATAGGAAAACTAAATCAATCCGCAATTACACATCTATATTGCCCATTTATATCAATATTATTTTTTGCCTTTTTATCTTTTGTAAAATTGATTCAACTTTTTATCATGATTAGCCTGCACCCGCTCATCTAAAATTCTGCTTGTCGCTTATCCTCCCCAGCTAGATAACACAACTGTCTACTCATTTATAACATCCGTAATCACCATACCGCCTATCCGCTTCGCTGGCGCATACACAGCTGCAACGCACGAAACAAAAACCAGCAAAGCCACACTCCCAACAGCAGCAAACGGCACATTCCACGCGCCGCCAAAATGCGTAATGATAAGCTTCTCATAAATCAGGTAATGAAGCGCAAGCCCCAGCACTAGCCCGACCGCCATGCCGCATACTGCATATGCTGCCGCCTCTGCCGCTATCATTCTCGTCATCTGGCGGCTCTCCATTCCGACAGCGCGCATTGCGCCGTACTGCCTTGTCCGCGCGGACACGCTCATGGAAATGCTGTTCATAATATTCAGCACAGTGATAAGCGATATGATTGCCAGAAATCCATACGCCGCAATCCGAAACACCCAATAACTGCCGTGCATTTCACCCATTTCCTCCCTTCGGTCTGAAAATACGCCGTCTCCCGAAATGCGCCTGATTTTGTCCACAGTTTCTTCCGAAGCTCCCTTTTCCAATACGACATAAACTGCCTTATATCCTCGCGCGCCTACGAGACGCTCAAATGTTTCCTCGGAGCAGACGACCACCGCCGAGCCGCTGACGCTGCCTATTCCTTCAGAGGCAACACAGGCTATCTCAAGCTCTCCGCTGCAAAGCTCTATCCTGTCGCCCACATCAAGCCTGCTGTCTTGGGCAAAAACCGTCATTGCATAGCCCGAATCGCCATAAGCCTTTGACATTTCCCCGTTTATTATGGATTTTTCCAACCACCGCCACATATATTCGTCATAGGAAATCAAGTCTATCACAGCCGCATCGCCGTTAATCTTTGCGGGAAGCGCGACCGCGTACATTGTGCCGATAACGTCGCTTACGCCCTGTATTTCCCTAATCCGCTCCGCAAGGCTTTTGTCCAGAGAATTGTCATTTTCCGCGCTTGCAATCACAAGGTCAGGCGCAAAATCGCTCTCCGACGGAAGAAGCCTTTGCACAAGGTCAAAGCAGCCCGAAAAAACCAAAAACAGCGCAATCGTAAGCGCAAATGAACCCGTCATAAGAAACAGATTTTTCCTAGCCTCTGTCGCGTGACGGATTCCAAGAGATATTTCCACCTTGAAAAGCCTTGTGTTTGCCGAATTGGTGATATTCTTAGGCTTATCGGCGTTTCCCGATACCGCCGCCACTGGCGGTACTGATGCCGCCTTTCTTGCAGGAGCTGCCGCCGCGAAAAGCACCGTGATAACGCCGACTGCCGCGCCGCACAAAATCCCGCTCACGCTCACGGCAAAAAGCGGCATATCGGCAAATTCACCCTTTACAAGAAGCTTCAGCAGCGCACACGCCGCCTGACAGACGGCAATGCCCGACAGACAGCCGATTGGAATTGCCGTTTTGCACCAGTTTAGCGCCTCAAGCCTCACAAAACGCACAATCTGCTGCCTGCTCGCGCCTATGCACCTAAGCATTCCGAAAAATTTTGTCCGCTGCGCCACGTTACTGTTCATGCAGCTTGAAATCATAAACACTCCCGCCGCCAATATGATTACAAAGCAGGCTGCCGCCAAGGGATATAACCCGTCTGCCTTTCCGCGGCTGCTCGCCCCAAGCGCCAGCAGGACACCCGTATTTTCCTTTACATTGGCATCTGAAAGATTATATCTTTGCTTTACGCCGTCTATTGTTTTTTTCAGACCGCGCTCACTTTTAAACTTAATATAAAGCTGCGGGAAATCATAGCCTTCGTCAGCATCTTCACGGGCTGCGTCTTTCCATTCCGAAAAGGCAATGTCTTCATTTTCGATTATCTGCGCCGCCGTTTCCTCTGTTATGCCGCACAGCGCAATATGCCAGTCGCCGTGCTTATTTCTCATGCTTTCCAGCTCTGCCCTTGTAAACATCTCCGTCATGGAAAAAATAGACGTCACAAGGAACACGGCAAGAATAATGCAAATCCGCGTCATACGGCTCTGGCGTTTATGCACGCGCGCTGAAATCGGTATAAGTCCAAGATAGCTTTTCATTCTCCGCACCTCCCCAAATCGGCAAGCACACCGTCTGAAACCTGCAGCACGCGGTCGGCTGTCTGCGCGATGCCGCGGTTGTGCGTAATCATAATGATTGTCTGCTCGTACTTTTTTGACGCCTCCTTTAACATAGCGATAACCTCGCTGCTGTTCTGCGAGTCAAGATTGCCTGTCGGCTCATCGGCAAGAATAAGTGACGGACGTGTCATAAGCGCGCGTCCGATTGCTACTCTCTGCTGCTGCCCGCCCGAAAGCTGGCTTGGCAGATGCCTGCGCCGCTCCTTTAGCTTCAGCGCTTCAAGCAGCTCCTCCATATGCCGCCCGTTCGGCTTCTGGTAATCAAGCAGGACAGGAAACACCATATTCTGCTCCACTGTAAGCTCTGGTATCAGGTTAAACGACTGAAAGATAAAGCCGATATTGCGCCTGCGGAACACAGTAAGCTCCCTCTCCTTCATTGAAAATGTGTCCTTACCGTCAATCAGCACCTTGCCCGAAGTCGGTGTATCAAGCGCACCGAGCATATTCAAAAGCGTAGTTTTGCCAGAACCCGACTCGCCGACAATCGCCACAAACTCGCCCTTGGCGACGCTAAAGCTGACATCCTTCAAGGCATTTACAGCCGTTTCACCGCTCCCGTATGTCTTACAGATATTTCTGACTTCCAATAAATTCATCTCAAACCTCCTAAATTTGAATTTCTCACGAAAAACGCCTGCCCTTGGCATTTCACAAAGCATTAACATCAATAATCTTTATGAAAAATACCCAACTTTAACATTTCACAAAATATTAATGTCACCCCGAAAAATGCCCGCCTCTTGGCATTTTTCCAAACATTTAGAAACACTTGGGCAGCGTCTTTTGCTGCCTTAGTGTTTCTTAATGTTTTTGTTTCTTAATGTTTGTTTCTTAATGTTTTTTATCATAACAGGCAAATCCTACATCTCCCCTACAGCCGCCCTACAGCTTTGTAGGAATGTGACTTCCCAATGCTCATACAAGAAAATTCATCGTAAATAAAGTTCCCCTGCCCAGCTCGCTGTCCACCTCTATCGTACCATCGTGAGCCTCCACTATCGCCTTTGCCAGCGTCAGTCCAAGTCCCAGCCCCTGCGTGTCCTTTGAAAAACGGCTTCTGTAAAATCTCTTAAAAATATGATACAAGTCCTCCCGATGTATGCCGCAGCCGTCGTCCCTTACCGCAATACGCACAACCGACGCAAATGCGCTCCATTCCACACAGACAAGCCCTCCCTCATCAGTATGGTCAAGGGCATTTTTTATCAGGTTTCCAATCGCCTCCTGCAGCCAAGTCCTGTCACAGCAGAGCATAACGTCATCGCCGCCCGACAGGCGTATTTCCTTTTTCTCCTGTCTTGCGCGGAACAAAAACTGTCTTTTTGCGCCCGCGGCAAGCTCCGCCACATTCACCACTGATTTTTCCAGCACGATTGTGCCAGCGTCAAGCCTTGCAAGCTTCAAAAGGTTCTGCACCAGCGTCTCAATGCGGTCAAGCTCCTGTTCTGACATCTGGCAGATTTCCCTAATATCCGACAGCTCCTCCGCCTCATAAAGTATTCCGTTGTAAATATTGAGCGCGGCAAGCGGGGTTTTCAGCTGATGCGAAATGTCGGATATCGTATCTTGCAGGAATTTTTTGGCGTTCTTTTCTCTTTCCGAATGGGCATTCAAAATCGACGCCAGCGAGTTTATCTCGTGAAACAGCCTGCAAAGCTCACCCTCGTCATTGCACTCTATATACGCGTCCATATTGCCTGAAACATATTCCGCAATCTGCGAAACCGCCTTTTCCATAAGCCTATTCTGCACCTCAAAATACCTGACACACAAAAATAACACGCCGATTCCCTCGCACAAAAAAACCGCCACAACATACAGCGCCGCTCTGCCCCCGTCAAACGAAAGCAATAGCGCCAACACTGTCATAGCGGATAAAACACAGGACAAAATGCCCGCAAAAAGGGCTTTAATTTTTCGGTCTGCAAATATCTTCATCACTCACCTCTGCCATAAACATTCCATTTATATCCCATTCCACGGACTGTCACGATATGCCTCGGCTCGCTGGGATTGTCCTCAATCTTCGTGCGGAGCCTGCGGATATACACGGTAAGCGAATTGTTGTCTATAAAATTCTCGTCGCAGTCCCACAGCCTGCCCAAAATCTGTTCAGCGGAAAGCACCTGATTAGGATTTTCCATAAAAAAGCACAGCAGCTTGTATTCACTCGCCGTCAGGTCAATCCGCCTGCCCGCTTTCCAGACCTCGCCCCTTGTGAGTCTCACGCTAATATCATCGGAGCAAAGCTCACCCGCCTGTGCGCCAAAGCCCTCGCTCCTGCGCAGCAGCGCATTAAGCCTTGAGAGGAATACGGCAAGCTTGAAAGGCTTCGTGATATAATCATCGCCCCCTATGTCAAGCCCCATGATTATGTCCGTCTCATCATCAGCAGCAGTGAGAAACATAATCGGTATCATAGAGCTCTGCCGAATTTTCCTGCAAAAGTCAAAGCCCGAACCATCGGGCAACGACACATCTAAAATAGCAAGACGATATCTTCCCTCCTCCCACAACGCATCCGCCTCCCTAGCAGTACGCGCCACAGTCAATCCATACCCTTGTTTCCTTATAGCAAAGGAAAGCCCGTTTATCAGGCTCAAATCGTCCTCCAACAGAAAAAGCTCTTTCATTCGTGTCAACCCCTTTCATATATGCAACATATTAGGCATTTGCGAAACTCAATTCGATAACGTAGAATTTAGGCAAAATATATAAAATAAGCGGCGTCTTGCAGCTTGCTGCACCTAGCCGCGTTTTTATATATTTTGACTAAATTCGGACGGTTGAGAACACCTTTTCGCAATTACCTAATACAGCATAATGACAAATGTATTCAATATAAATGCACAATAAACATCCAAACATAATAATAAGCGGCAACCCAGCCTGCGCATCTCTACAGACAGCGCACCCCAAACTACCACTTACGATTATAAACGATATTCAAAATGAGAACAACTTACAATTTTGTAGGGAAAATTTACTCCTCCTCCCCCTCATCTTCAACATATTCCAATATATCCCCAGGCTGGCAGTTCAGCGCCCTACATATGGAATTTAACGTCGAAAGCCTCACAGCCTTTGCCTTGTTGTTTTTTAAAATCGAAAGATTGGCAAGCGTGATGTCCACCTCTTTTGCAAGCTCAGTCAGCCCGACCTTGCGCTTTGCCATCATTACATCAAGATTTATGATAATCGCCATTACGTTACCCCCGCCCTTCCTCGCCACGACACAATCCAATGCCTCTTAATTCCGCACAGTATAGCCTTGTGTGCTTCATTCCCACACCGCATATATTTATTCTGAAAATATACCCTTCCCACACATTCAAATAATTATCAAATCGTCAAATCATTTTCCAGCTTGTAATCCACAGCCTTGTCAAACACAAACGCAAGCACCTTGCTGAAAAGCCCCGCTATCACAAACACCAGCACAAGCACAAGCATCGCCGCCGTCATATACAAAAATGTCCGCAAAAGACACACCACGGCAATAAAAAAGCTGTATGTCCCCATCCTCTGCAGACTCACGACATTCTCACGCACAAAGCAGTCATTATTCAGCACAGTGCGGAACATCTTCCTCAACTCCCCAAGTATCATAATCGCCAGCACACCCAGCACAAAGTAAATAACAACTATCTCCCTATAATGCCCGTCAAAGCTCTCATAATCAAAAAAATTCAAAATAATCCGCACACTCCACGGAAGCGACACAGTCACTAACATACCCGAAAAATACATGAAATCAAGCAGATACTTAGTAAACATAGCCACAGTTTCCCTTTTCACAACCTCTCCACTCCTCCCTAAACCACTTGCATAGATAAATGCAATAAAAATATCCCTTTTCCGAGCATCATTTCCAACACATAAAAGCTAAAATATTATACAATTTCTGACAGTTGCAATTGCTTCAAAAAGCGATCCTCAATATAATATTGAATATCCAACTTTTCTACCGATTGCTTTTTTGCTTTAATAGGTATTTTTAGTTTACCAAAAGAAACGCTCATTAAACCTATATTCAAATCCCTAAACTGTTGTCTGTCAACCTTGGACACATATTCTGAACTTAATGCAACATACACTTCATTGGCATATTGCTTATATCGGACCGCTTGTTCCAAACCAGATTTCCAATCAGAAATTTTTGCTTCTACAGCAATAAAATTTTTAGTGACAGCATCTACCTTTTTTACAGAGGTAATATAATTACCCTCAATTTTTACATACCCCATATCTTCTAATTCTCGAAGAAAATGATAAAATTTCTTTCCAATTTGCCCATCTGATATCTCGACATCTTCCAAATTAACTTTTTTATTATTATAAATATCACTAAAATAATAATACGCATTAAAATATTCATCAAACACAACATTGCTTCTGTTAATTTCAGTTGAATAAACAATATCTGCAATATTATTTCCACCCCGTAACTCTCTGACAATATAATGTGTCCCAAATCTTTCCCGCAAATCAGAAACCAATTTTTCTACTAATGCTTTTTCATTTACAAACATATCTCTCACCTGCTACTTTGCTTCTAAATTATCTTTTTTAAATTTTTCAGTAACTTATAATAGTCTGTATTTTTTTGAGTTCCCAAAATTTCTTTTGGTATCGCATCAAGATTATTTAAAGCTGATTTAATCCGATCCTTCAAATAAGTAATTTTATCATTTACTGCACATTCATTTATCTTATCAACTTCCTCTATCATCATCTGCCAATGATGCAGCTGTATGCTTTTATCTCCTGTGCCTATTTCAATCGCTGATTTTCCACTGCACCACTTACAATTGCAGCCTCCAAAATAGTCATAAAGCTGTTTAAATGCAAATGTGTCCTTTTTGGGATATGTCAAAAATGATAATACTTGCGGAAAATAAAATTTTGAGTATAAATTAAATGAATCTTTTTCCTCTTTTATGTACTGCTCATCAAAATAATCAATACTTGCCAGCCCCAGAGAAAAACCGTGTATTCCCTTCGCAATCAATGTCAGCCCTAAAGGAATCGGAACTTTCAATGCAATCACAGGTTTATTCGTATATTTTTGCAAATTAATCATAAAATCAAGATAACTTCCCAACGATTGTTCATTTAACTGTTTCATATCAGAAACCTGTACAATAAATCCATCTACCTGCGCATGAACAAAATAAGACAATATTTTATCTGCCTGAAACACCAAATGACCAAGCCCTATTGATATCATTGCATACTTCTCTTTTCCTTCATCCACCACCTGTACGCTTTCATCAATTAATTGAATGTTTATTTTAATCCAATCATCTATTTTATCTACAGAATAATCTGTATTGCTGATATAATGGTATGGTAAAATCAATTTTTGTCCCATAGACACTGTAGAATACCATGTCTCGATATATTCTTTTCGCTTATTTGGATTATGTAAATATTCTAAGGAAATAACTCCCTTATCTGGTGAATAAGGTAGATCTATCAGCCCCTTTGTATTAGCAAATGCAACATACGATAATCTTTGTGTAGAAGGATCAATAATTACATTTTTAAAATTATTTTTTGCAAAATATAAATGTAAATTTTTCATCCAATTTTGAACATGGATAGGATAAATAATATCCGATTTATTTACATTCTCAAATTGCTCTGTCACATCTTTCTCTCGATATATCCAAGCGTAATATTTTCCTACTGTTATCAGTTCTTCTTGAATATTATCTTTTTCAAAAGCATCTATGAACTCATCAACTGTCTGAAAACGTGCATATGGCTCTTTCGCAGTCGCTTTAAATATAATTCTTTCCAACCCATCACTAATATTAGGATTATACTGTCTAGGCGGAATAATTGGATCATTCAATATTTTCAATAGCAATTCGGGTAATGTTGCTGCTTTGTATGGAATATTCTTTGTCAACATCTCATATAAAATAATTCCTAATGCATATATATCAGCCCTGTAGTCAATATGCTTGCTGTCCCTTAATTGTTCTGGCGACATATATAATGGCGACCCGATTTGTGTTCCTGTTGAGGTTATTGAAGAAAAATCTATAATTTTGCTCAAGCCATAATCAATGATTTTAACATTCAAATTTTTATCAATCATTATGTTATCTGGCTTTAAATCTCTATGAACGATACCTTCTCTTTCAATTATTGTAGTGTGCAACTCCTTTACCCCATTTAAAATATCCACAAAAATGTGAATTAATACGTCAGGCGAAGACGCTGTTTTCAAAAAATTTCTCAAAGTTATGCCTTCAAAATACTCCATTACAATGACATATTCCATGATACCAAATTCATTTTCAAAATAGAAATCCTCTTGATATTGAATCAGGTTTTTACCCTTTACATTTTTTAAAACGTCAATTTCTCTCGTAATTCGATTCTGTTCGTTTTTAAATTCATCTAATATATAAGTCTCCGACAAGACTTTTGCGGCATACTTTTTACCGTTCTTCGATACCTTGTATACATCTCCAAAACTTCCACTTCCAAGTGCTTCTTCAAATAAATACTCATTGATTACTCGTCCAACAATATTCACTTGTGTTTTCCTCACTTTCACTAAAAATGCAAATAATGTTTTTACGCAGTTACAATTTTCTGATACATCTTCATCAGTTCTGCCACGCATTGAGTTTCAGTCGTATCTTTTATAGAAAAACCATATGCCCGCATAACTGCCTTGTCGTTTTCAGTATGCGCCTGCCTCAAATCGCTTGGCATTGTCAAATCACCATATAAATCTGCCAGTGAGCTTTTTGTATATTTATTCCTTACATCAAGTATTCGTTGTGCCGTTGTTCTAATTTTTTCTTTTGAATTTTCATTAAGTTCGGGCCACGGAAACGTGTTATACACCACGCTAACCGAATATGTAAAATCTTCCCGCAATCGTCCTGCTACTGCTCGTAACCAAGCATTATGCACATTTGATGATAATATTCCAAATTCATATAATCCACCGTCACGCATCACTTGCAACTTATTATTTACCATAACATCAGGAGTAAGAAATCCAATAGGCACATATCTCCTGCGCCCTGATGAAGTTTGTGGAATAACAAGATATTCCTGCTCTGGCATATTCTCAAAATGAAACTTTGCAGGCGTTTCTGCAAGTTTGTATGTCTGAACACTTGATGAGGATAGCCTATACTCTCGTATTTCTTTTAGCTTTTCTAAAACTAATGGCATATGTGATAATTCATTGGGCGGGATGCGGTTTATTATCAGGAACCATCGTTCAATATTATTTATAAACTCCTTACTGCCCATATATTTATAAAAATATGGTTCCGACTTTGGCTCTTGTTTAATAAATTCTGCCTTTTCCTCTGGTGTAAAGGCACATATAGCATTATCTAACGGTTTACTGCCGTTACTTATAAGCGGTACATCGCATATTGGTTTCTTTTGCCCATCAATCCACAAATCAGGCGCATCAAGCAAATAGCCATTTATATGCGTTGCAAGCGACTTCTGCTTATCCTCAACTATATATTTCTTTTGCACTTGCTGCCCTATAGTAAATAGGATAATAACACAATGCACACCCGCCTTAATTTTCGCCTCACTCTCCCAGTTAAAAGAACGAATAGCATAAAAAATATCCAATCCATATTTCTCAAAAAGAATTTTCCACAATAATACAACCTGTTCCCCTTGAGTAATAGAGCTTGTTGAAACAAATCCCGCCCTTACATTAGTGCCTTGCATAAAACGTGCTGCTTTAATATACCATAATGAAACATAATCCAAATCACCATTTTTAGGAAATTCTTTTGCAACAGTGTTCATATCTTGCCTTTGAGCGGTCCCCATTCTCCTACCTGCCGAAAACGGTGGATTACCCATAATATAATCCAACTCGCTTTTATGGATTACATTATCCCATTCAATTTCCATAGCGTTCCCCTCAACAATATTCGCATACGATTTCAGCGGCAAAAAGTCAAGGCTCATATGCACTATGTCCTCTGTTTCCTTCATCATCTGGCTTTCCGCAATCCATAGTGCCGTTTTTGCGACAGTTACGGCAAAATCATTAATTTCAATTCCATAAAACTGGCTGATTGATACCTGTATGGGATTGATTGCATCTCCAAGCACTATCTGCCCACTCTGCAATTCATAAAGTACCTCATTTTCAAGTCGCCGCATTGATATATAGGTTTCCGTTAAGAAATTTCCTGAACCGCACGCTGGATCAAGAAATTTCAATCTCGCAAGTTTTTCTTGAAATGCGTTCAGCCTTGCTTTCTTTGTTCGTTCTACTGCAATCCCCTTAATCTCGTCAAACTCGGCTCTAAGCTCATCCATAAATAGCGGATTGATAACCTTGTGTATGTTCTCAATGGAAGTATAGTGCATACCTCCGCTCCGCCTCGTTTCAGGATTTAATGTACTTTCAAATACTGCCCCAAAGATAGTCGGGCTTATGTCTGACCAGTCAAAATCTGCACTTGCTTTATTCAAGAGCAGGCTTTTGAGTTCCTCGGTAAACGGCGGTATCTCTATGGTTTCATCTGCGAACAGTCCGCCATTAACATATGGGAACGCCGCAAGCTTTGGATTATCCTCCGACAAATATTTGTCCCTGTCCTCTGGCTTAGTGTCTAGTATCTTAAACAGTTCTACAAGTGCTTTGCGAAAACCATTTATAGGAATGTCCTTCAGATAATCATGAAACATCATATGCGCGCCAAAAATACCTGCGTCCTCTGCATACAGGCAGAAAACAAGGCGCACACACAAAGCATTAAGGCTCTTAAAAGACTGCTCATCAGGCTCTTTGTACTGCACTATCAGCTTATCATAAAGCAGACCGACAATCTCCCCCGCCTTGACCGATATTTCCATTTCGTGGGAAAGCTCCTTGACTTCTTTCTTGAACATAAAATCAAACAGCGGCAGCTTGTTGCGCACTTCCTCAAGTGGAATGACTGTTGCAGGCTCATTTGGCTTATTCATATCGTGTATTTCAAAGGTCTTGAAATTACAGGCAACTATCCATAAGGGTGTTTCATTAGGTATCATCCATTGTGCGTAATTGCGTCCCTGCTCAAACGGTGTTCGCATTGTCCCGTCTGACTGTTGCGCTTTCTTACTCAAATCCTTATCTATGCTTTTCTGCTCTATCAGCACTCTTGTTTCAGGTATGTAGACATCTATGAATTTCGTCTGACCGTCCACGACTACACGCTTTTCAAAAATGATTTTCTTTGTCACATCTTCTATCCCAAGCACATTGCTGAAAAACTCAATCCAGAAACGCTGGCTGTCGCTTTTCTCGTCCCCGATGCCCCGCCAATCATTGTAAAATTTAGTAGCTGCTGATCTCTTTTCCGCCTCTGTCATAATATACCTCATATTCTATAAAAAATATTTTCAAATAATTACCACTGATATATTATCATAAATCTATTGAAAAATCAGCAAAAACCATAAACTTTTATTATCTGCAAGGATTAAATGCATAAAAAATTTTCCCTTGTAAAACACCACATAAGGGCAAAAACAAGGGAAAGGTACATAATTTAAAACTAATCTAAACAAAGCTACACCCTAACAATCTAATAAACTCCCCCAACCCCCAAATCCCCATCAATCGTATTCATATTATACAACAACACCACATCAACCTCACAATCAAGCCCTTCCACAAACGCCGCCACTCCCTTTTTATAATACCTAGTGTCAAAAACATAAATCCTCTCATAATGATGCGCCAAAAACGGCACCATAGAATTAGCATAACTATCCTTGACAAGCACAAGCGTCCTATCGCTCTGCGCATTTTCGTTCGTAATCTCTATCAGCGGATGAAGATTGTCAAGGAAAAGCGAATACTTGTCCTTTTTCTTCAGATATTCCAAATTGTACAGACTGTCAGTGACCACTCCCGTATCCGTATAATTGACACTAAGACAGTCATCAGAACGGGTATAAATCGTTATTCTGTCGCCATCTAAGCTGTAGTCATTCGCCTTTGAATACAACGTCCCAAAAAAATCCTGCGTCACAACCTCTGCATCCCAGTTCTCCAACGCTTCCGCTTCGAACCCCATCTCCTCACAAAACGCCTTATACCCCACATACGCCCCGAAAGTCGTCCAATGATGGTCCGTCCTATAATAAACCTCCCCCTCATCCCTACTCTGCATAAGCATATTGCTACAGTCAATCGGCGCAATCCCCGTCATCTCATACAGCCGCCTTGCCGTATCCATCTGATTTCTGACAGGCGCATTGGCAGGCAGCTTATCACTGTTTACATACACAGCCGTCGGCACAAGCATTAGATGCACCTCCGCCTTGCCGTCAAGCTTCTCCGCAAAGCTCTTAAAAATCCTCCCAATCCTCTCCGTATTTTCAGGCGCAGAATAATCCTCAATAAGACTACCATCATCAACCAAAAATATACCGTTTATCTCCCTCTTGCCCAATGCCTTGAGCACAGCCGTCTTCGCTCCCACAAACGCATCGCGCAGCGGAAAATGGTCGGCAAGGTAATCGTTGACGCCATCCATATAATCGCCACTTCTCACAGCTTCCCACGTAAAAGCAGGCATTTTCGCAAGATAACGGTTTTCATTTTCCGAAAATTCCTTTTTGTCCAAAAGCACAAGCAAAGCCGCCAAGCCAAGCACGCATGCAAAAATGCCGTATGCCGTGATTTTTCTCATAGTGACTTTCATCTGCCACTCTCCCCTTTAAAAGCCAATTCCCATTAATCATTTAAAACCTAAAATACAAAAACGGATTGTAAGTATCACTCACCAAAAACGCCACAGACACCAAAAACAGTGCCATATATCCGACAGCCGACACAATATAAACCGCCCTCATCCTTAAGCTCTGCTCACCCGCAGACGCCTCAATCCTCTCCAGCCTCTCCTTTACCCAAGGATACACAGGAAACGCAAGCACAACCGCTACAAGTAGCACAGCGCCGTAATTGCCAAGATACCACAAGCACTCACTCCCCCACAACGGATTACCCGCAAGCAGCAGCATCGAGCTGATAAACAGCTTAATCTCACCCATATCCTCGCATACAAAAATGACGAACCCGACTACCACAATAATTATCGAGTACAAATGCTGGAAAATTTTTGGCAGCTTTTTCAGCCATTTCCCCCACACATATTTTTCCAGCGCAAGCAGTACGCCATGATACAGCCCCCAAAGCACAAAATTCCAAGCCGCACCGTGCCAAAGTCCCGTAAGAAACCACACGACAAACATATTCCTCAGATGTCTCGCCGTACCCTTTCGGTTGCCTCCCAGCGGAATATAAACATAATCGCGAAACCACGTACCAAGCGAAATATGCCATCTACGCCAAAAATCCGTTATGGAAACGCTCGAAAGCGGATATACGAAATTTTCAGGGAAGTGGAACCCCAACATACGCCCCATGCCAATCGCCATATCGCTGTACGCGCTAAAATCAAAATAAAGCTGCAGCGTAAATGCCGCCGCCCCAAGCCATGCCGTAGCAGCCGACATATGCGCCAAAGCCTGTATCCCTGACGCGGCGGACGTTCCCTCCACTCCAAGCAGATGTATCTCCTCCCAGAGCGCACCTACATTATTTGCCAGCAGCACCTTTTTAAAAAGTCCCCGCAAGAAACGCAGAAACCCCTCATAAACCTCGGTCTTATCTATTCTGCGCCCGCGCAATTCTTTCTGCACAGTCGCATACCGCACGATAGGTCCCGCCACGAGCTGCGGGAACATTGACACATATGTCAGATAATCCTTATAGCTTTTTTCAACAGGCACTTCTCCCTTATACAAGTCAATGGTATAGCTCATAGTCTGAAAAGTAAAAAAGCTGATGCCCACAGGCAGCCCCAGCCCAAGCGGTTTGACGGACGTATTAAAAATCCCGTTTACCGTCCCAATTAAAAAATCCGCGTATTTGAAAAAGGCAAGCACAGACAGATTTATTCCCACTGAAATAATGAGAAAAATCCGCCTTCTGCCCGCCGTCGTCCCAAACCGCGTCATAAGCCTGCCGCTACAGTAGTCCACCATCGTGGCAAACAGCAACAGCAAAATATATACAGGCTCGCCCCAAGCATAAAATATGAGGCTGAATACAAGCAATACCGTGTTTTTATATTTATAAGGAACAAGATAATACAAAATCAGGCAAAGCGGTAAAAAGAAAAATAAGAACGGTATGCTACTGAAAACCACTGTCTGCCGCCCTCCTAGATGCCTGCTTCTATTATTTCAAGGATTGCGTCCTTATTTTGAGAAATCACAAGCCATACATAGCTGCCCTTTGAATCCACAGAGCTTTTGTCCACAATCTCAAACTGCTCGGGCAAATAATTCTCCATTTCCGCGCGCTTCTCATCTATTACCGTACTAAGCGCCGCCTCTATGTCCGCTACCGAAGCTTCGTCCTTTGCCTTCATAATTACGACCGTTTCCGCGCTTGTCGCATCTTCGGACATCGAGAAGACATATTCCTCCAATGTATCCGGCTCTATTCCATAATAATTTGAAATAAACTCGTCGTCCATCTCCACAGGCGATATAAGCTCGACATTCTTAGTTATCTCGTCATATATCTCACTGATTGCTTTTGGTTCTTCAGCCGTTTCATCTGCTTCCTGAGTCGATACGCCGTTCGACACCGCGGCAGCGCTTTCCTCCGCTCCACCGCAGCCGCCAAGCAATGCCGCGCTGATAAGTATTGCCGCAAAACCATATTTATATGATACTTTTTTCATTTTCTCCTCATTTCTTCACTGTGTTCTTACATACCCCTACAGCACAGAAGCCAATCACAGTAAATTTATTGTTTCTCTGCCTCGCCGTTATTGAACTTCTCAGAGCTTTCATTTTCTTCCGTTTCTACACCGCTAAGCTGCTGCGCGGCATAATCCTTTAAAACCGAAACCCACACATCATACGCCGCCGCATTCTGGTGTACAAAGCCGTCACTGCAAAACTTTTCCGCCAAATCGCCGTTCTCGTCAGCAAGCGCATCGGCAAGGCTGACATAGCCCCACTCGTTCTCTTTGGCAAGCTCCTCAAGCATCGTATTGAACTCGCGGATTGTATCGTTTTTAAGATTGCCCTTTTCTTTTCCATGAAGCACATAGGTCACGCTCATTATATAAACTTCAGCGTCAGGGCAGCTTTCCTCTATTTTCTCTATCAGCTCCTTATACTTGTCGCGCGTCTTTTCAAGGCCGTAAACATTCAAATCGTTCATGCCGAGCATAATGAACACGCGCCTACTCTCCATAAGCGCAAGGCTGTCCCAGATATAGCGCTTCTGACCTTTGTATACGGGATGAACGCTCTTTTTATTTTTTGTGTCCCAAAACGCGTTGTTTACCGAAAGGCTGCCCGCTGCAAGGAATTTCATGCGGCTAAGCAGCGTATCCTCCTTGCGTTTCTGGGTATAATTGCGAAAACCAAGCATAACGGAATCGCCCACAAATACGGAATCATCATAGAAGCCCTCTATCTCCTCCTGAGTAAGCTCCAAAGGCTTGCCGCCGTTTTCCTCTTCAGTGCCTGCTTCCGTCGCTTGTTCAGTTGTCGCGTTAATCGGGGCTTGCCCGCCATCCTGCGCCGCCTGCGCGATTATTTCATTATTTACAAGAACCGCAGCCATAAGGCACAGCGCCAGACCGCAGCCATAAAATTTTTTAATCATCAGTTCACCCTTCATTCTTTTGCCGTATATAGGTAAGTGCCATGCTCAAATCGACAGGCCGTTATTTAACCTGTCGATTTAAGTATATCTTTGTCATTATAAAATGTCAACCCACAAGGCGTTAAGATTTGGCGTTATTTGGCGTTTATGCCGCCGCGTTATCAGGCGCCTTGGCGTACAGCAGCTTCAGCAGTATGGGCACCAAAACTGATGATACGATTATCAACAGGATTACCGCCGTAAAGAACTGGGAAGACATAAGCCCTACGGAAAGCCCTTTCTGCGACACTATCAGCGCAACCTCGCCGCGCGTCATCATTCCCACGCCGATTTTAAGGCAGTCATACCCCTTAAAGCCGCACAGCCTCGACATCAGCCCGCAGCCTATTACCTTTGAGATTAGCGCGACAATGATAAATGCTATTGAGAAAAGCACCAGCGAGCTGTCTATGCCGTCTATGTTCGTTTTCAGCCCGATGCTTGCAAAAAACACAGGTCCGAAGAACATATAGGAGTTGATGTCGATTTTTTCATCTATATATTTGGAATCCCTGATACTGCACAGGATTATGCCCGCCACATACGCGCCCGTAATGTCCGCTATGCCGAAATATTTCTCCGCCGCGTACGCGAGAAACAGGCAGAACGCCAGCCCCGCAATCGGAATGCGGCGCGTGTGCGGATAGCGGTTGTCAACATATTTGAACAGCTTGTAAAAAATTATGCCCAAGACGGCGGCAAGCACGAAGAATAATATAGTGTTTATGACAACCTTGCTCGGGCTCGACGACGGGCTCTTAAAGCCGATTACGAATGTGAGCACTATGATGCCGATAACATCATCGATTATCGCCGCGCTCAAAATCGTAGTGCCGACATGGCTCTGCAAATGCCCCATCTCCTTGAGCGACTGCACCGTAATGCTCACTGATGTCGCCGTCATAATGCACCCCGTAAAAATCGCCTTGTAAAACTCCTCCGTCCCCTGAGCCGACCAGAACACCTTATACAAAAGCGCGCCCATTACAAGCGGCACAAACACGCCCGCACACGCAATCAGAAACGCAATCGGTCCTGTCTTTAAAAGCTCCTTTAAGTCAGTTTCCAGTCCCGCGGAAAACATTAGCAGGATAACGCCTATCTCCGCCATGTCGGCGAGGAAATCGGTCTGGCGCACCCAGCCTAAGACGCTTGGCCCTATAAGAAGTCCCGCGACAATCATGCCGACCACTTGCGGGGCTTTTAGCTTTCTGGCTACTATGCCGCACAGCTTCGCTGCCACTATTATTATAGCCAAATCCCTAAACACTTCATACGGTTCCATTTTTTCATTTCTCCTCTTTTTTCGTTATTTAATTCCAATATGGATTTTAGCACTACTGTACTGCTCATTCAACTGATTTTTTATAATTTTTTAAGGATTTTTCAGGGATTTTTTTTAAGTATTTTGGAAAAAACACTTGCACTTTTTTTTAATTTCTATATAATAGAAGAAGTGTATTAATTCGTCGCGTGGCTCAGTTTGGTAGAGCGCTGCGTTCGGGACGCAGAGGTCGCAAGTTCGAATCTTGTCGCGACGACTCGTATTAAAAGTATGGAGTTTTTAATTCCATACTTTTTGTTTTACAAGCTCAAAAATCACCAGCCAATCGCGGATAGAGGAAACACCATGAAAAAAACTCGTAAATTGATACAAGCCTGCTGCTTTTTAATTTTCGCTCTATGTCTTGTCGCTTTTTCGATGCCCTGGCAGAATATCGCATTAAAATCTCAGTCTGTAAAAGTCCCGGACAAAGCTTTGCCCGGCGATTCCTTTTATGAGCATAAAATCTCCATCATGGCGCTTGGCGACAATGTGATGCACATGGGAATAGTCAATACGGGGCGCTTGGCAGGAGGCGGATATAATTATGACTTCTTATTTGACGAAATCTCGGAATTTCTCGACATGGCGGAGGTCAAAATTATCAATCAGGAGACAATCATGGCAGGAAACCGACTTGGTTTTTCGGGCTATCCGCAGTTCAACTCTCCGACGCAGGTAGCTGACGCTATTGCCGGAGCGGGCTTTAATGTCGTGCTCCACGCCACGAATCATTCCGCTGACAGGGGCATAAACGGGCTCAAATATTGCGCGTCATACTGGGAGCAGTACCCTGAAGTGCTCATGGTAGGCATTTCCGACGAGGAAAATAGCGGCACTGATATACCGATTTTGGAGGTAGATGGCGTCAGATTCGCAGTGCTAAACTATACCTACGGTCTTAATTCGTCCGTATTTCCCCCGGAGTATAGAGGACATTTGAATATGCTGTGCGATTACGACGCTAAGACAGGAGCCGTCAATTTTACGAAGCTGAATCCGCAGGTTATCGCGGATATCCAAAACGCCAAGGCGACGGCGGACATTGTAATAGTATGTCCTCACTGGGGCACTGAATACGCTGAAAATCCCTCGTCTTACCAGAGGAAATTCGCTCAGCAGATGGCCGACGCGGGCGCCGACATCATAATCGGCACGCACCCGCATGTCCCCGAGCCGATTGAATGGCTTACCGCGCCTGACGGCACGAAGACCCTTTGCTATTATTCCCTTGGCAATTATGTTTCCACGCAGCAAAATCCGCTCTCAATGCTGGAGGGCATGGCGTGGATTACTTTCAAGGTAAACAACGACGGCATTTCCATCGATGAAGGCGAAACAGGCGTAGTGCCGCTCGTATGCCATTACAGCAGTTCTCCCATAAGGCTTACGGGAGTATATCCGCTTGAAGATTACACAGAAGCTATGGCTGTATCGCATGGAATAAAAAGCTACGGCGACAAGACGCTGCACCTCAGTTATTTAAGGCAGAAAGCTGAAGACATTTTCGGAGATATGGCGCTTACCAAGTCGGAAATTTTGTATTAGACGCTGATTTGCCACATTTTAGTTTCTATGGCAATTTTCATGCTTTCCGCTTCCTGTCCATGACCTTGCAATAAACCACCGCCAAAATGCTGCTCACGAAAGTCGCCGCGATTGCGGGCGCGACAATCCTTGTGGGGTTGGTGCTGCCGTATTGGCTGCGGTAGGCTATGATGTTTACGGGGATTAGCTGCAGGGAGGAGATATTCATTATCAAAAAAACGCACATTTCACTGCTGGCTGTGCGCCCTTTGACTTCCCCTGTATATTCCTTGTTTCCTCTTTCTAATTCAAGCTGCTCCAAGTCGTTCATTGCCCTAAGTCCCGCAGGCGTCGCCGCCCACCCCAAACCTAAAATATTGGCCACGAAATTTGCCGACATTGAATCAAGCGCTTTATGTCCCTTTGGTATCCTTGGAAATAAAAACCGCATAAGCGGCGATATGGCATTAGTGAGCGAGCTTATCACGCCCGCCTCAGACGCAACCTCCATAAGCCCATTCCAAAACGCCACGATGCCAAGCATTGATATACCAAGCGTCACAGCCTCCTTTGACGACGACAGCACCGCGTCAGTCACCGCCTGCATATTTCCACTGAGCGCGCCGTATATAATCCCGATTATCAGCATACCACCCCATAAATAATTCATCATACCTCAATGCTCTCCTGCAAACTGTATCGTTACAGCTTATGCGCCAAAAAATAATATATGATTTTTAAATTTCATCTCAGTTTTTTTATATCCATCTTATTTTCCCTCAATCATTTTTACATACTGAACAAACCTGGCTAATGTCCATATTCTGTCTCTGCGATCCTTGGGATATGTCACTATGTAAGGTTTTGGTACAACCAGTATGACATTTTCCGCCTGCATTTCATCCATCTGCGCCCCTGATATTCCCTGTTGAAGCGTACATAGATACTTCGGTTTATCCCGCAATCGATCTGCTTCGTTTAATACCTGTCTCCACCTGTCTTTACAGGTTGTTTTCGCTGCCAGAGAAATAATGTAATCTGTTGAAAAACCATAATCATGATATGCCTCCTGCGAGGGAAAGAGAAAATCCGGCTTTTTATTACCTTCCGTAACAGCCTGTGATGAATACTCTATGCCATTCCCATCAAATATTGCTGATAAATGATGTTCAAGGCTTTTACCCGCTCGGCTTTTTCTACGGTTCAATACTGCATTAGCAACTCTTACAAATTCATCCACCGACCGAAATCCTTTTGTAATTATATCGCCATATCTTGCATATTCTAATGCCCTGAAAAGAGTATATTCCATATTTGTCCAACTAATAATTTTGTCATCAGGGTTAGTGAGAATATATTCCGCATGATCATATGCCTTTTCTTCAATCGCCCTTGCCGCCGCTGACATTACATCCGATGCCGGAAAATCCACATCAAGTCCGCTGATAAATTCCTGTATTGCCAGTTTTTCCTGTATCTCTGACGATATTTTCCCTGTGTCAATAAGACGGTTCGTTTCTGTAGGGCTGATTCCAAATGTGTCAAGAAATTCTTCTATTTCCTCATCCGTTTCCAGAAAATATCCACTGTAATCAGCATCCGTCTGTTTCGTAAATACAAACAATGCCCCCGTCTGTTCCGGTTTCAAAAATGGAAAGCCTCTGCCGAATCGAGTAATTCTCAACTCATCTTTGCTCTCATAATATGTAAAACAGCTTTCCGTTACAAAATCATCCTGCCACCTAATTTTTACTGTTCTTTTAGGAATGCCTTCCTGCTCAAGTTCCCGCCTGCTGAACATCATCTCTACTGCCGATTTTGAAATCAAAATTCCGAACTGGTGACCGCCCGTTGCTCCTGTGTCATTTGCAGAGAGAAATTTGCAAAATCCTTTGTCACTGTTAAGAACAGATTCTATCGCCTGTCCTGCATATTCTGCAGTCATCCAAATCACCGCCCTTTGTAATTTTTCCCTCCGCCAAATCCATTTCTCCAATTTTCTTTACTATCAATTTTGCGACATTTTCCATCAATGGCACTACAACAGAATTCCCGAACTGTTTATATGCCTGTGTGTCAGATACCGGGATTTTAAAATCATCCGGGAATCCCTGCAATCTGGCACATTCTCGAGGTGTAAGCCTCCTCGGATTTTTTCCTTTCTGTTCAATCAGTATTTCTGAACCATCTTTATAATATCTTGCACTGATTGTTCTTGATACGCCATCTATCGGCGCAATGCCATACCCGAACCCATTTCCTGCCGCCTTATGTTTTGCCGCATAATTCTGGAGATATGTCCAGAGTTTGTCAGATAATGTATATTTTTCATCAACATTTTCATCCAGAATATCGCGCATAACAGGCTTTGGAAATTTAGGCGTCAAATCAAAATCAAATTGCACATTCTTTCCATATTTTTTACGATTAAATCCCACAATAAGGATGCGTTCTCTGTGCTGCGGTACATAATTCTGTCCATCCAGAACAGAATAAAACACACTGTAATCCAATTCTTCCAATGCTTCCAGTATTACCTTAAAAGTTCTTCCTTTATCATGGCTGCACAAATTTTTTACATTCTCCAACAAAAAAGCTTTTGGTCTTTTCGCTTTTAATATTCGACAGACATCAAAAAAGAGCGTTCCCTGTGTTTTGTCCTCAAATCCTGTCGCCCGTCCAAGACTATTCTTTTTGGAAACACCGGCAATGGAAAACGGCTGACAGGGAAATCCGGCTACCAGAATATCATGATCCGGTATAGACGAAGCCGGTACCTGCGTAATATCTCCTTCCGGTTGTTCTCCAAAATTAGCAAAATATGTCTGCTGACTGTATTTATTCCACTCATTAGAATAAACACAATTCCCACCGGCCCTTTCAAAAGCAATTCGCATTCCACCTATTCCGGCAAACAAATCAATAAATGTAAACTGACGGTCTTTCACTTCCCGCTGCTTTCTTCTCATATCAGTAACATAATATGCAATCGCTTCTCTTACGCAATCCTGCATTGTCTGTTCCATCATCACAGAATATGTATTCAATTCATTATATAACTCATCATCAACTCTTAAATGTACCTGTTTCATCTATATCACTCTTGGGAAATATTTTATACCTGATTTTTCCCTTATTATACTATCAAATCAGTTCAAAATCAAGCAAAACATGCCAAACATATATTCTTTTTTGCTTTTTATCAGCCAATCAAGAGTATACTGAATGCCTGTGACAATCTTGACTAACCGGCGAGAATTCGCTTCATGGCAGCTAAGAGGGCTTTAAGCAGACATCTGCCTGTCAGCGTACATCCCGACTATATTTGCTTACTTGCTTCATAATATGTTGCCTTAATTACTATCAAAATGACACAAAAAAATCGTCATTTTCCCTCTTTTTATCATCCTGAACGCAGTTTCCATGTCCGCCCTACCTTTTCCTGTCCGGTAATTCTTCCCTGAAAAAGCGACCATTAAGGAAAATGTGATAGGAAAATGGGCGTGATTGTGATATAATAGCAGCATTGAACAATCAAACAAATCGAATTTATGGGGATATATTATGAACGAATTGTGTATGATTATTAAGGATATGGTAAAACCTAATTTTCTTAATATAAAAACATCCATACAAACCTATGATAGGGATGCTTTATGTTGCGGAGCCCCTTGTTGGAGGTGGGTTTACCATGCGCTTCATTCTGCGGATAAATGGTTTATCAATCCATTTGATTATGAAGAACCGCCATTCCACGAAGAGGGATTGGATGATCCTGACAAGCCTTGCAGAATAGTTTTATCTGATGAACAGTTACTTGCTTATCTTGATAGAGTAGAAAAAAAGACGCTTGCTTATCTTGATACGCTTACAGACGAGATGTTATATGAAAAGCCTGAGAAGTGTCGATATACACGCATGGAGCTTGTATTAAGACAATTTAGGCATATATCTTTCCATACAGGTATGCTAAATGGTCAAACAGCAGTATCAACAGGAGAATTTCCCATGTGGGTATCGGAAACAGGACAGTATGTCGATGACGGAAAGTTCTTTGGCAGATACCGTAAGGGAAAAATAAAACTATAAATTTCCCTTTTTTAGCGATGTAAAGTCATGTTGCGGAAATGTAAAGTTGGTGTGGTGGTATTAAACGGAGCTTTCGGCTACAATGAAATCACCAAAGCAAAGGAGGTTTCGTTATGAAGTTGCCGGATAAGATTATTCAACTTAGAAAATCAAATGGCTGGTCGCAAGAGGACTTAGCCGAAAAACTAAATGTATCCAGACAAGCGATTTCTCGTTGGGAAGGTGCAACAGCACAGCCGGATGCTGCCAATATTTTACAACTTAGCAAGTTGTTTGGAGTTACCACGGATTATCTTTTGAATGATGAGTATGAAAGCGATAATGACTTACCAAAGGTTAAGGAAGTAAAAAGCGATGGGGTTCATCAAATTATGATTTTCATGATTACGCTCGAAGTTATGATATTGATTATTCAGTTCATAGCAACTATCATTTTACAAAATATATTCTTTGGTGTGCTTAGCTTCATACCGTTTGTTGCACTTATAGGTGGATTCGAATATTCCTATCAGAAGGGAAAAAGTGAAGCGAATGAAAATGTACAGGCATTTCGTAAAAAATTTTATAAGATTTCAGTATGGTTGGGAATATATTTCCCTATTAGATTTATAGTGAGAACATTGTCAAACTTTTACCCTCGCCCTTATTCTACAATAGCTTTAGAGGGTGTGATACTCGTTATTTATCTAATGACAGCAACACTTATCTGCTTACAGATAGAAAAAAATAGCAAAAAATAAGAAAAATCCCCTTTGTCGATGTAAGACGCCCGAAAACATCTCAAATATACAAAAACGCGTTGCTGCTGTCGCAATGCACCGCTTATTTTGCATATTCGGGCTGTTTTCCACCTTATCTAATTAAAATTCACCTAAAAATAATAAAACCTTGAATGTGTGGAGCGGAACGAGGGAAGACAGCAGGCTGTCTGCAGGACTAAAGAGGATGGAGAAAGAGATTTAATGGAAATGTGATAGGAAAATGGGCGTGATTGTGGTATAATATCAGCGTTGAACAATTAAATAAATCGAATTTATGGGGGTATATTATGAATGAATTGTGTATGATTATTAAGGATATGGTAAAACCTAATTTTCTTAATATAAAAACATCCATACAGGTATGCTAAATGGTCAAACAGCAGTATCAACAGGAAAATTTCCCATGTGGGTATCGGAAACAGGACAGTATGTCGATGACGGAAAGTTCTTTGGCAGATACCGTAAAGGAAAAATAAAACTATAAATTTCTGTTTAATGGAGCAGATTATAATGAAAACCTTGATACTAAACGGCTCGCCAAGAAAAAACGGTGACACCGTTAGTCTTATTGAGAAAATTACCGAGAAAATTGCAGGTGAATATAAAATTGTAAATGCCTACAGGTGTAATATTTCACCTTGTCTTGACTGTAGATATTGCCGGGAAAATAATGGCTGCGTTTTAAATGACGAAATGCAGGAAATATATAAATACATACAGGAATGTGACAACATTTTGATTGCTTCTCCGCTTTATTTTTCGGAATTAACCGGAAAATTATTAGATGTTGGAAGCAGGCTTCAAACATATTTCTGCGCCAGATTTTTTAGAAATGAGGAACCTATTATAAAACCCAAAAATGGTGCTGTTATATTAGTAGGAGGCGGTGATGGTCGTATAGATACAGCTTATAGCACAGCCTGTACTCTGCTGCATCATATGAACTGCTATAATATTCATAAAGTATTATATAGCCATAACACCAACGAAAGACCTGCGGTTGATGATGAAAATGCAATTTTAGGACTAAACAGTATTATAAATTTTTTTATTTGTGGTGAATAACAATACTACTATCAGGACCTCGTATTTTTTCAACATTATAAATCGCAAATAAATTTTAACAAGTATGTTTTTATGGGACTATGGCACTGTAACATAACCATATTAAAGAACCGGAGGGACGAAATGGTAAAAGAGCTTCTGCTTAAAATCGCAAAAAGCCCGTCCATGGGCAGTATTGTGGGCATGGCGTTTCGGTTTTGCAGCCCGGTGATCCCAGTGAAAAAAGTGCTGCAAAACCGCGAAATCATCGCGTTTTATCATCCGAAGCCGTCGTATCGAAATCACCTGATCATCACGCCGAAAAGGGCAATAAAAAACCTTCAGGAGCTGTCTTTGGAGAAATTTTTCGGATATTTTCCGGCAATATTGTCGGCAGCGTATGAAGTCAGCGGAAAGAATCCCGAATTCAGGGATAATTTTACACTTATTGCCAACGGCGGACCGCGCCAGGAAGTCGGTCAGGTGCATTTCCATATGTTCACCAATCATAAATCGGTTAATGATTATCATGATGACAGGCAGCCCGGCGAAGTCATCTATCGCGACGAATATATCCGCGTGATGAAGCACCCCGAGCCGAATTGGGAAATCCATTATCTTTTCCTCCCCGAGTCGCCGGAAGGCATGCGCGAGGACAAAGATTTTAATAAAAACCATTATCTTCAAGGCGTGCTGAAGAGCATTGAATTGTTGGACGAGAAATACGGAATCGTGAAACGGGGGTACTCGCTTGTGCATCAGTATGAAAGAGTAGTTGCAGAGGCGGGCTTGCCGATTTTCCACATTACTGCCGGAAAGAAAACGAAGTGAATTGTCCGATATACTTAAGCCAACTCTGTGTGGTGAAAGTCATCTAATCAATGTACACAACAGATGTTTACATCTGCAAGGATAGCCGCTTTAGCTGCGCAACAGCTACATTCTTGTAGCGAACGCCTCACACCATACCTTAACCGTTCCATCTTTCATGGTAGACTCGTTTTGCCAGTGAAATTTGTCTGGCGCGATTTCCGTAAATACCCACCGATTTCGTCTGCTGTTTATGTTTGTCAATACAATGCGGCCATTTTCTTTTGTTCCGACAAAACGGCTCATAGTTTTATAGCAGGTATATACCATGTCCCATTTATTAGTGCCCGGATTAAACATTCTTATAGTCGTGCCATATTCTTCCGATACTTTGGCGGGTTTTGACCTGAATCCTCTTGCCGGGCAAATGAAGACATCCTGAATGCCGAGACCTTCCAGAATCCTCGCAAAATGCCATTCGCCTTTAATATGCCGCTCTTTTTCTGTTCCACGATTATATACAAAATCCAACTCCCAACTGCCTATTACATCTTTCCAATAGTCATATTCGTCAGGAATTAAACCGCTTTTTTCTTCGCTGATAAGAGCATCCATAAATCTGTTCATTTAAAAATACCTCCAACTCCAATTTGCCGAACCGTCGTCCATTAAACATAACATACTACCCAAATGTGAAAAAATTCACCCGAAACCTGCCCGGATTTAACCTCTCCCTCCGCGTCGCCGCAGCATGCCATCATAACACATACCGCAGCCGTAACCGCAGCCATAATCCATTTCTTTCCCGATTTCTTTTTCATCTTAAACACCCACACACCTTTCGTTTTGATTCCTTAAGCTTCCAAATGTCCCTATAATACCCCTCCCTGTATACTTCTGTCAAGCATAATTGTACAAGCAATAAAAAACAGTCAACCCCTATCCAAGCTGACTGCCCCACTATACCTTTAACTCTTTTCTACCACCCAATCATCTAAACTTCACCATCTCGATTTTCACTCTATTCACATACCAGTACACAGACACCCTCAAACATCCGCCCCCTGCTCCCTCAAAAACTCAACCACATCGCCAACAGTCTTTACCCTCTTTTCAAGCTCCTCATACGGCACCTCAATACCATACTCATCCTCAAACGCCATCACCAGCTCCACCAAATCTATCGAATCCGCCCCCAAGTCGTCCTTAAAAGTCATATCCTCCGTAAGCTCCACTCCCGTCAAATGCAGCTGCTCCTCAATAATCTCAAATACCCTCTCCATAACAATCCCTCCATTTTTAATATTCACCTTATAACTCCTACCAATTCCACCTCACCACCCCAACCCCCACTCACCAAATGGAAGTATATTATTACATATTCCATTTGTCAACCACTTTATACCAATCCCTCACAAAATTCAAGCACAAAGGCACAAAAGCACACGCTACCAATCCCCCACACCCCAACGCCAACGCCAACCTTAAGCGCCAACCAATACCCAGCCCGAGCAGCGGCATATACCCCTGGCGGACCCTGGGAAACATCGGCACTTAGCGAGGCAAGCTGTAAAAGCGTAGCTCCTTTTACAGCGCCGCCGAGCTTAGTGTCCGCTATGTTTCCCACTGAGCGCAAGCGATGTCCGCCAGGGGTATATGCCGCTGCTCGGGCGTCCCATTGCCACCCACCCCCATACCCTACATAAAAACAAGCCACAAAAAAAGAAACAGCCGTAACCTGCTGTTTCTTTTCAGAGAAGGTATTTCTTTTCTATTGGGGTATAGCAAAAAAACTATAAATATATTGGGGGTTACATTCTGTATTATATCAGCCCTACCATATAAAGTCTATTTATACAATTCACAAATTTTACAAACTTATCCGTCAATCTTTGTGAATATCTACCAATTTCCCCTCACTTTCACCATTTCCACCCACATTATCCGCAAAAAGCCTCTCAAACTCATCACGCCCAATTTTTTCTTTCTCAATCAAAAGCTTCGCGCAGCTATGGAGCACCGCCTCATTCTCCATAATAATACCCTTCGCCCTCTTGTAGCACTCATCAATAATCGCCTTAACCTCTATATCTATCGCGTTTGCCACCGCCTCGGAATGACTCCTCGTATGCGCAAGGTCCCGTCCGATAAATACCTCATTGTCATTCTCATCATAATTGATGACGCCAATATTCTCCGAAAACCCATATCGCGTCACCATCGCCCTCGCCACCTTAGTCGCCTTTTTGATGTCGCTTGACGCGCCCGTCGTTATATCGTCAAATATAATCTCCTCCGCAATACGCCCCCCAAGCGATACCATAATGTCCTGCATCATCTTTCCCTTCGTGTTGAACATCTCGTCGCGCTCAGGCAACGGCATCGTGTACCCCGCCGCTCCAAGACCCGTAGGTATGATTGATACGGTATACACAGGCCCCACATCCGGCAGCACATGGAAAAGTATCGCGTGCCCCGCCTCGTGGTACGCAGTGATGCGCTTTTCCTTGTCCGATATGATACGGCTCTTCTTCTCAGCCCCGATGCCTATCTTTATAAAGGACTTCTTGATATCCTCCTGCACGATATACGCGCGGTTGTCCTTTGCGGCGCTTATCGCCGACTCGTTCAAAAGATTTTCCAAATCCGCGCCCGTAAAGCCCGCCGTCGTCTGTGCCACCTGCTTTAAGTCCACATCCTCGGCAAGCGGCTTGTTTTTGGCGTGAATGTGGAGAATGTCCTCCCTACCGCCTACATCGGGGGGCGCTACGCTGATTTTCCTGTCAAAGCGTCCCGGCCTCAGTATGGCTGGATCCAATATGTCCACGCGGTTTGTCGCCGCCATCACTATGATTCCCTCGTTTGTGCCAAAACCGTCCATCTCCACGAGAAGCTGGTTAAGCGTCTGCTCGCGCTCGTCATGTCCGCCTCCCATGCCTGTGCCTCTGCGCCTTGCCACAGCGTCAATCTCGTCGATAAACACGATACAGGGTGCGTTTTTCTTGGCGTCCGCAAACAAATCCCTCACGCGCGAAGCGCCTACGCCGACAAACATTTCCACGAAATCCGAACCCGATATCGAAAAGAACGGCACATGCGCCTCGCCCGCAATCGCCTTGGCAAGAAGCGTCTTACCCGTACCGGGCGCACCCTCCAAAAGCACTCCCTTGGGAATCCTCGCGCCCACCTTCGTGTATTTGGCAGGATCCTTGAGGAAGTCGACTATCTCTTCCAAGTCCTCCTTTTCTTCCTGAAGCCCGGCGACGTCCTTAAGCGTAATCTCCCCGCCCGTAGACAGCCTCGCGCGGCTCTTTCCGAAGTTCATCATCTTGCCGCCGCCGCTGTTTCCCGCGTTCTGGGCGTTCATCATGCTAAACATAAAGACAATCACCACCACCAGCATAAGCAGCGGCAGAAGCTCCGTCAAAAACCAGTTTTCCTGCGGAACGTCCCTTACAATCGGGTCTATATTGTACTTTTCGAGCATGTCCTGTATCTCTACCACATCCGATACGTACAAGGTCCTCTGCTGGTTGTTTTTAAGGGTGACGTAAACCGTACCCGTAGGCACCTGCTCATTCGGATGTATCTCCACGTCCACTACAAGTCCGTCCTTAAGCTGGCTCTCAAATTCGCCCTTGGTATACGAGTCGTCCGTCCCCCTGATAGTGCCTACCCATATCGTGACGAACACGAGAATCATTATAATTATAAAAGTTAGATTAATTCCTTTTGCGCCTTTTCCCAATTTCTTTCTCCTATTCCTATTTTTACGCTAATTTAATTCAACCACACCAATATAGGGAAGATTCCTGTATCTTTGGTTGTAATCCAGACCGTACCCCACCACAAACTTGTCGGGTATCTCAAAGCCCGTATAATCAACATGCACGTCTATTACGCGCCTGTCGGGCTTGTCAAGCAATGTGCAGAGCGCGAGGCTCTTAGGTCCGCGCTGCTGCAGAAGCTCCAAAAGATAGCTAAGCGTCCTGCCGGAGTCCACGATGTCCTCCACCACGATGACGTCCTTATCCTTCAGCGGTTCGTCCAAATCCTTGACTATCTTCACTACGCCGCTTGATTTCGTGGCGCCGCCGTAGCTCGATACTGACATAAAGTCAATGGACACCGGCACCGTTATGCGTTTTGCAAGCTCGCACATAAAAAAGCTGCCGCCTTTCAGCACGCATACCAGATGTACCTGCTTCCCCGCATAATCGCGGCTTATCTGCTCTCCTATGGCGCTTATTCTCGCGTCCACCTCTTTCTCTGAAAGTAACACCCTTACCTTTTCAGCCATATTCGTCCTCCATGCCGCATTTGCGGCTCAAACAGTAAATTTTTCAATGGTCAACGTACTGCGTAAATTCAGCCCTAAGGACAAGCTTCGTGTCCTCTGAAACCTTGTAGTAATTGCTGATACGCCCTCCGACTACCCATATTATATGGCTGTTTTCGGCTAAAAGGCAGATGCTGTCCCTTTCCTGCGCCGCTATCTTTTCATCCGCAAAATACGATTTCAAGGTTTTGTGCTGATTTGATGCGTTTATTGTCAGAAAATCACCCGTTTTTCGAGTTCTTACGACAATGTTGTTTTTTATTTTACCATAATCAAACCATTTAGTATACTTTTTTTGTTCAATATTTTGCAAATTACTTTTTTTAATGAGCGAAAGTTCGAGTTTTCCCTGCTTTCCCCACTCAAAGAAAAGGCTTCCGCCGTCCTTTAAGCTCTCCAATTTTTCCCTCGTTATCTCTATCGGCGGATACTCGTCCGCGTTTTTGTCAAAAGCCTCCCTTTTTGCAATCGTCACGCCGTCATAGGTCCGCACCGCCTTTACTCCATAAGGAAGGTCAACGCTTCGCCCGCACTGCATGTCAAAAAGCGCAAGAAGCTGTCTTACATGGACTGCCTCAATATCCTTCCTGCTCCCCGCCGCGCGCCGGAGCGCCTCCATTGCGACATAGCCCTTAAGCGTGTCGTGCAGCCCGCCAAAGCGCTCCGCATTTATATTGTAAAGCGCATGTGCGCAGCCCGCGCCGTTTTTCTTCTCCTCCGCCTTCGTACACTCCTCATACGCTTTTGCGGCAAGCTCCTCTATCAACGCATACGCATCCCTCAGCCTTTCGCACGCATCGCTTATGTGGCTTACAACGGACGGGTTTATTTCGTCACCGGCTGCTTTAAGTATATGATGGCGGATTTTATTTCTTGTATAATTATCCTCAAAATTTGTGGCATCTATACAGAACCCGATATCCCGTTCCTTTAAAAAATCCTCTATTTCCGCTCTCTCGAGGCACATAAGCGGTCTTACTATTTCCCCGCGCACAGGCCTTATCCCCGCAAGCCCCCTAAGCGAGCTGCCCCTGAAAAGGTTGAACAAAAAGGTTTCGCAGCAGTCGTTTTTGTTGTGCGCTACGGCTATCTTGCCCTTCCTACTGCCAAGCACATCGCAAAACGCCTCATATCTTACATTTCTGCCCGCCTCCTCCACAGAAATATGCTGCTTTGACGCTATACTCTCTACATCGCGCTCTACCAGCGTAAAGGGCAGCCTGTACCGACTGCACAGCTCCCTTACATACTCCGCGTCCCTGCCCGCCTCCTGCCTGATTAGATGATTTACATGTACGACGCTAATTTCAAGGTCATACGCCTTTTTCAGCTCCAGCAGCATTAAAAGAAGACAGACTGAATCCGCGCCCCCAGACACCCCTGCCACCACATAATCGTTTTTTTCAAACATATGCTGCCGCGCCGCGTACTCCAAAACCCTGTTTATCATTAATGTATATCCCTCTCCCACTTATCCGTATATATTTTTCAGCACCGAGCATACCAGCACCGTCATATCGTCAGCTATATGGCCTCCCTGGCGGCTTATCGCGCTTCTAAGCAGATAATCGGAAAGCCCTTTCGGATTTAGTATACCGCATTTTGATATCGCCTGCCCGATACCCCCCAAAGCCGTATCGTCAAACGCGTCCGCTATCCCGTCGGAAACCATTATCAGCATGTCGCCATGCTCCAGCCGCGTCGACTGCAGCATAGGGTAAAGCTCCGCCATGCCGCCGAGGGGAAGCGTGTCGGACGCGATTTCCTCCACGCAGCTTCCGCGTTTTATATAGCTTGGCGCCGCGCCCGCCTTTAGAAATTCAGCCTCGCCTGTCAAAAGGTTAAGCGCGCACAAGTCAAGCGTAGTGAGCTTGCAGCACTGCGCCTGTGACGCCAAAGCGCTGTTTGCCATCGCAAACGCCTTTTCCTTGTGGAAGCCCGCCTCAAGAAGCTTCTCCATAAGCTCTATGACCGCCTGGCTGTCCTTATTTGCCGCCTCGCCGCTGCCCATCCCGTCCGCAATCATTAAAATCGTCTGATTTTGATTATATTCCTCCAGCGAAAAATTGTCACCCGAAATTTTTTCGCCCTCCTTCACAGCCCTGGAAACGGCGCTCATTATGGTATAGCAGGGCTCGTCCTCGAATATAAAGGTTTCATACCACCTGCCAAGCTGCTGCGCGCTCTCATACGCGGGGGCAAGCCGCCTGTTGAAAAAATCCGACAAAAGCCGCCCAAGCTCCTCCACGCCAGCCACGCGCCTGCCGTTCAGCCTCGCCTCTATGCTTATCCTGTCGGTAAAATCGCCGCCATCCAAAAACATAAGCTTCCGCACCGCTATACCATTTTTCTTGAGGTACTGTATAAGCGCCCGGCGTTTGTGCTCCATGGGGACGCTTACGCGCACAGTGGTGTCAGCGACCTCCGCAAACGCCTGCGATATCTCGCTTAAATGATTGGCAAACACCTGATTTGCCTGATACAGCTGATACTGATACAAAATATCGTTTCTGCCGCCGAGGCTCTCCTCCTGCGGCATGTCGCGGTAAAGCTTCGCAAGCTCCTCGTAAGTCTTTGAAAGGCAATACAGCTTTTTCTTGCTGTACCCGGTAAACAAGTAACCATCTATTTTATTGCTCTCTTTTAGCTTCATCACAAAAATCTCCTTTCGCGTTTTGATTATACCAGTATAAATGCATGCGGCATAATTTTTTGTCAAATTCGCGAAAGGATTTTATAATTTTAAACTTTTTTTATTGACAAAAACTGCACCTTATCTACTTTAAAGGCTTAAAGTAAATCAGATGCAGCAAATTTCAGTCGGTCTCCTTAAATATTATCTCATTGTCGTACACCAGCCCCAGCTTATCCTTGGCTACCTCCTCCACATACTTCTTTGTCTTTGTGTATTTCTCCAGCTCCTTTAGCTCTTCTGTACGCGCGTTTTCCTGTTCGATACTCAGTTCAAGCGCACTTTCCTCTGCGGCGTACTTTCTTTCTTTCTCTTTAAGAAAGTATGAATTTACGCCCACAGCCACCACCAGTATACTTATTGCTATCGCCGCTATCAACATTCCAAAGCCGTTTTCATTGCGGGAACGAAGAAACTCAGGTGTTTTTTTTCTGCCCTTTGGCTTTTTTGCGCTTCCATGTCCGTCTGCCGCCCTTGATGTACTTTGCGCCCTTGTCGTCCTGTATGTCTGTGGCATTTGAGCTCTCCTCCTTTCCCTTTTTATGTACGGATCTTTTTATTTTTCTCCTGCTTATCTTAATTTTAAGGCTGTTTTTGAGCTTAGTCAACCTTATTTGCACAAATAAGCGTAATTTTTTTAATATTTTCTTAATAATTCTGCTTACAGGCGTAAAAATTTTATTTATGAGCAGATAGCCGTACCTTACAAAAATTTTTCCTAAGGTAAGCTCATAGGCGAGCATACCCGCGCCCGCGCCCAAAACGGCTGCGAAGCGTATGACGCCGTTGTTGCCATAATACAAAAGCGTAAAGCTCGCAAAAAAGCACAGCGTCCAGAACAGCAAATCCTCGGCATCAACCCACAGCCTGCCATGCCTGACCAGACGCCTGAAAAGGCGAAGCAAATCATACGCAAACGCCATCACAGCCCCCGTCACTATGGAAGCAAGCCAAAAATGCCACTCCGATATGATAGCGCTGCTCATCAGCCAAACATCCTCGCCAAAAGACCCTCTCCTTTTTTGGCAAGAGAGCCGCGCTCTGAATAGCTAAGCGAATCTACCTTTCCGTCCACATCAGCCTCGCCCTTGTCAAGATTGAGGCGGCTCACATGAAGCCCGCTGCCCTTTATGGTGAGCACTCCCTCTACCGTCTCCAGCATTACGGTATTTTCATCGAAGGAATGTACCTCCACCACTCCCGTTAGCTTACATTCACGCCTCTGCTCCATGCTCAGCCTGTGCTTTCCGATATTTGCGCTCATTGACGGACTTGAAACGTTATCCATATATTTTCCTCCACTCCCGATACGCCTAATGCGCTTCTTACGCCTGACATATTTACGCCTGACGCTATGCCTTGTTCATATAAATATATTGGGAATGAAGCCGATATATGACTACAAATATCTAAAAAGCTCCTTTGCCTCGTCCTTTTTCACAGTTTCCTGTACATCCAGCACCTCTACTTTGACATCCTTGTTTCCGAATTGGATAGTCAGTATATCCCCTGCCTTGACCGCCGAAGACGCTTTGGCAGGCTTGTCGTTTATGAGCACCCTGCCCGCATCGCACGCCTCGTTTGCCACAGTACGGCGCTTTATGAGCCTTGACACCTTTAAATATTTATCTAAACGCATTATTTTCCTCCCTTATCAGCTTCCCTTGCCGATTTCCATTGCAAAAAAAGAACAACCGACATACATCAGTTGTTCTCAATCAGGCACGATTAATTATTTGTCTACCTCGTCCTTCAATGCCTTGCCGGGCTTGAACTTAGGAGCCTTTGATGCAGCAATGTGCATTGCCTTGCCTGTCTGGGGATTTCTGCCCTCTCTTGCGGCTCTCTCTACAACCTCAAATGTGCCGAAGCCAACCAACTGAATCTTCTCGCCCTTCTTTAATTCCCTTGTTACAACCTCTGTAAAAGCTGTCAGAGCCTTCTCCGCGTCCTTCTTTGTCAGGTCAGCCTGCTCTGCAATAGCTGCAACTAATTCTGTTTTGTTCATTGTAAACTCCTCCTCTTGGTTCGTTGAAATAGTTATATTTAGTGTGTGTCGCACACGCCTATATCTATTTATAAGCAAAACCTCTCTGTTTGTCAAGAAAAATTACGCATTTTTTAATAAATTTTGCTTATTTCATTAACATTTTTATTATTTCCGTCATTTTTATCATTTTGCCGCTAATCCTCAAGCTTGCTCAGCTCCGTAAACGAGTAATTTACGTTCTTTTTCTCGCTGTCTATCTGCAGCGTGTAGCTTCTCGTCTGGCAGCCATCCTTTCTCAGCGTGACCACGTAATTGCCCGCCTTTTTTGCAAAGCTTGTCGGGGTTATGCCTATATAATTACCATTTAAGTATGCCTCCACACCCTCCGGGGCATCTATATATACCTTATAGCTGCTGTCTGATGATACTACGTCGTCATTATCAGCATCGCTTTCTTTTTCCTTGCTGCTTTCCTCCTCACTGCTGCCCTCTTTCTCGCTGCTGCTTTCTTCCTCATCGTCAGCATCGTTTGATTTCTGCGCGCTCGTCTGGGTTTTCGTGCCTGACGGGCTGGTGGTGACATTATCATTTTGGGCAAGGCTTGTGTCTTTTTGCTCGCTGCTTTTCTCCCCGCCGCTTTCCTCTTCGCTTTTCTGCAGCTCTATGTCAATGCTCGCCGTCGGCTCCGCCACTCTTATATACTGCGATATCGTGTCATACCCCTCCGCCGTCACACGCATACGGTGCAGACCATACTCAAGCTCTACAGGCTTGGAGATGTTTACCGCACTGCCGTCTATCGTCACTGCCGCCTTAGCCGTAGCTGGAGAAACGGTGAAAATAATGCTGCCCTTCTGCACCACAGTAATCTCCACACTGCCCAAATCCCACGCCATTTCCTCGTTCCGCGCAAAGGTTATCCGCTGCACAGCCCGGCTTCCCTTGCTGCTTACAGTCACGTCAAACGTCCCCTCCGGCACAACGAGCAGCATGTCCTCCGTAATCTTCTGCATAATCCTGTCGCCGACCTCCAGCCAGCCGTCCACAAAGTACGTTTCGTTCTGCAGGCGCAGATAACCATGCCCGCGCTCCACGTTTATGCCGTAAATCATGTTGTCAAAGCCCCATATGCTAAGCACGTCCACCTGATTTACGTCCATGAGGTCGGCTTCTTTTCCGTCAGAGATGACGACGATATGCCCGCTTATATTGTATACGTTCCCATTGGTGGAAAGCGTCCCTTTTTCCAAATCTATCGAGTAATCGTCAAGCTTGCTGTAATAAATGCCGTCCGAAATCACCTTTACATACGAAAGCGCCTTATTTTCCTTGTAAAAGCGCGCAGTAACCACGCTGCCCTCCTCAAGCTGGCTCATGGAAATATCCTCCCCATGGCGGTTGTAGAGCCTTGTGGTGCCGCTGTAGTTAAGCGTATAGCGGCGCGAGGTCCTGATATTCTGAAGCTGCACAGTGCCTGCCTCGTAATCCTTTTTTACCACTACCGCCGTATCCTCAGAATCATAAATATTCGAGGGGCGCACCGCTTCCTCCTGCCGCGTCTGCGTTTCCTGCGCATCCTCGTCATTAGACGTAATAAAGCCGTATAAATTATTTTGTAAACTGCAGCCCGCCAACATAAGCGCCGCCACTAAAACCAAAAAAACGCTCCTGCCCTTATAAATGCACTTCATATACCTTTTTCCTGTGCCTTTCTCCTAACTCTCATCCGTCTTTCCACCGCTGCTTATCCTGCCGTACAGCTCTTCCCGTCTGTCCGCCTTTGTCGGAAAAGCCGCCCTAAACGCGTCCGCGTCATCCGCAAGGTCATAATACAGCATATCCTCCCTCAGCGAGGTAAACGCCTGTATGTCGCCGTTTGGGTTTATCACCATGCTGTCGCCCGCGTACTCTATACCGCCTATCTCTCCCACGCAATTGACCGCAAGCACATATGTCTGATTCTCTATCGCCCTCGCCCTTAGAAGCGTCTTCCAATGCTCCCGGCGTTTTGCGGGCCAGTTGGCAGGCACGATTATGACGCTCGCCCTTTTTGACGCCGCCTGAAAAATCTCGGGAAAACGCAGGTCATAGCAGATAAAGCTTGAAAACGTTATGCCGTTCAGCTCAAAAAAGCCTAGCTTCTCCCCGCCCTTGAATTTCTTGTCCTCGCCCGAATATGAAAACGGGTGTAACTTTGCATAGTCCGAAATCACAGCGCCCGTTTTATCCGCAACGGTATAATGGTTTTCCGCCTTTTCCCCGCAATTCTTTACCCAGCCAAAGCCCACGCTTATACGGTATTCGCGCGCAAACCAACATACAAAGTCCACCGTACTGCCGTCCGACTCGCCGGTAAGCTCAGTGTTCATGGAAAAGCCCGTAAAGCTCATTTCAGGGAAGAACACCGCATCTGCTCCACGCTCGGCTGCCTGTTTTATGCAGCTTTCTGCCCTTTGGATGTTTTTCTCCTTATCCTCCCACACAATATTTGTCTGCGCCAAGGCTATATTTATCCTGTTTTGTCCGGTCTTCCTCATGCTGTACCCTCGATTTCCTTTATTTTTATCCTCTCCGCTTTTTGCTTCTTATATTTCCGTTGCTTTCCCGTAAGCCTTATTTTTCCTTAATTATAAAAAATAATCCTTCGAAGTACAAGCCTAAACTTTTTACATAAGGCTTTTCAAAAGCTTCTCTTTATATTTCTCCTGCCGCACAAGCCCCTCAAGTTTTTCGAGATTCCTGTCCGGCATCCATGATTTCCTTGAATTTATGTAAAAATTAATGATTTTCCAAAACTTTTCAGGGTAGGACAGCCTCAAAACAAGCGAACGCCACTCACAGGGCGCAAAGTTCCTCTTTTTCCTGTACGCCTCAAGCATACTGTCGGCAAGCTTTTCCGACCAGTCGCTTTTCTCGGAAACCTTCCTGAAAAGCAGGTAAAAATCCCTTACGCCCGCATCATGCGCGAAATGCTCAAAATTTATTATACCCGTCTTCCCCGCTCCGTTTTTGGGAAATACGACGTTATGATACTGATAATCACCATGACAATACAGCCCGTTGCCGCGCACATACTCCTCATACTCCCCGCGCGGCTCTTTTTTTGCCTGCTCCGTCACATCCACTGCCTTTTCAAAAAAATAATCGTACTGCCCGAACAGCATACGCTCAAAGTCAGACTTTACGCGGAGCTTTTTTAGGTAATTCCTGACGCGCCTGCACTCCTGCGTATGTTTTTCCATCTCATCGGCATAAAAACAAACAGGCATCTCCTCGCTTTCGCCATCCTGCGGTTTTATTGCAAAGCTTGAATGGAGCACAGCCATTGCACTGAAAGCTCCGATTACGTCGTCTTCATTTTTGTAGCCGCACTCCCTGCCCTCTATCTGCTCCTTTAATATATATACGCTCCCGTCCGCATCCTTAACGGACAATCCGCCTTCCTTATTTCTGACAATAGTGTCAGTTTTTATTGACCTGTCCGCCCCGCTCTGAAGCCGATCCAAAAGTTCAAGCTTTTCAAGCCTGCCTTTATATTCCTTAAGCACGCGCACGCCCTTGTCCGTATCGCATATGATTGTGCCCCTGCCCTTAAAGGTGCGCGTTACCTCCATATCATATTGGGTTAGAACGTTTACAGTCTTGTCATTCAAGAAAAGTCCCCCTCTGCATAAGTGATAAAATTACTAATCTATCTTATGTGGGAGAGTTTTTGTTTATTACTTGATTTTACTTGAATTTTTCAACTTCCGAGAGCAGATGTTCCCGGGTATTGTGTTCGGGATTTTGAAGCACGTCCTCCAAAAGCGCGTTTAATATCTCGCCGATTTTCCTGCCCGCCGGTATGCCAAGCCCGATAAGGTCACTGCCGTCTACGGCTAGGGTTTTGAGCGACACGCACTGGTTTTCTTCTTTTATCTCATTATAAATAGAAACAACCTTCGACAGCAGCGCAAGCTTTTCCTCACGCCTGTAGTAGCTCTGCGCCAATATGTCCGCCTGCTTTATCTCAAGCACCTGACCGAAATATTCCTCGCCGATTTTGCTGACGGCGCGGCGCACTGCCTTGTGCGTCGGCTCTATGTCGCAATCGTGGTATCTGATGTATCTGCTTACCTTGGAGATAGTGTCATTGTCAAATTTTAAGCGTCTTAGGATTTTGAGCGCCATCTCCTCGCTCAGCTCGACATGGCCATGGAAATGGTCTATGCCCTTTTTGTCAGTCGTGCGCGTCAACGGCTTTCCTATGTCATGCAGCAGCGCCGCAATCCGCAACGCTTTGTCGTTTCTGACGTTTGACATACAGCGTACGATGTGCTCACCCACCGTATACATATGGTGCGGGTTATTCTGCAGCGTTTCAAACGCATCGTCAAGCTCCGGCAGTATTATCCGCGTAACGCCGAGGTCATACGCTATTTTGATATAATCAGGATTTGGCGAGGTGACAAGCTTGACAAGCTCCGTCTGTATGCGCTCGGCGCTTATGTTTTTCAGCCTGTCCGCAAGCTCCACTATCGCTCCCGCTGTTCTATCCTCTATAGTAAACCCAAGCTGCGCCGAAAAACGCACAGCCCTCATTATGCGCAGCGCGTCCTCCGCAAAACGCTCCTCCGCTTTCCCCACGCATCTTATTATCCCACCGTCAAGGTCAGCCCGTCCGCCAAACTCGTCCACCAAGCCGTTTTTGTCATTGTACGCCATGGCGTTTATCGTGAAGTCGCGGCGCTTCAAATCTTCTATAAGGCTTGACGTAAATTTCACGTCCTTGGGGTGGCGGCCGTCCTCATACTCGCCGTCCACGCGGTACGTCGTGACCTCAAAACCCACGCGATTCAGCATTACCGTAACCGTACCATGCTGTATGCCCGTATCAATCGTGCGGTTAAACAGCTTTTTTACCTGAAGCGGCGCCGCCGACGTGGTGATGTCCCAGTCATCAGGCTCCCTGCCCAAAATCGAATCCCTCACGCAGCCACCTACGGCATACGCCTCAAAACCCGCGTCCTCAAGCTTACTGATTATATAACTTACATTTTCCGGAAGCTTTATATACATAGTCCGTCTCCGTTCCCGCCGTCTTAAGCGACTGCGCTTTTGCTCTTTACCCATTCTATCATTTTTTCCGGAAAAAAGCATTAAAAAATTAGCCTGATTATCCTGCCAAAATAAAAGGAATATACCTCACACCTATACAGTGACGGCATATCCCTTTTATCATATTTCATTTTTATTTTACAAATATCATTACTTAACAAGCGCCAGCGTCTGCCTTGCAATCGCAAGCTCCTCGTTTGTCGGGATGCACATGAGCGCGACCTTGCTGCCGTCCTTAGAGATAATTCTCTCCTCGCCGCGCATATTGTTCTTTTCCAAATCTATTTCAGTGCCAAGATAACCTAAATACTTCGCAATCTCCACGCGTCCCGAAATATTGTTCTCACCAACGCCTGCCGTAAAGGCGATAGCGTCAACGCCGTTCATTGCCGCCGTATAAGCGCCGATGTACTTAGCCACCCTGTAGTAGAATGCATCAAGCGTAACCCTGGCAAGCTTGTTACCGTCATTCGCCGCCGCCTCAATATCCCTAAAGTCGCTTGAAACCTTTGAAAGACCGAGCACGCCCGATTTCTTGTTCAGAATATTGTTCATCTCGGCAGGCGTAAGATTTTCCTTCTGGCAGATAAAATCGCATATGGCAGGGTCGATGTCGCCCGAACGCGTACCCATGATAAGTCCCTCAAGCGGCGTGAGTCCCATGCTCGTGTCCACGCACTTGCCATGGTCTACAGCGGAAATAGAGCCGCCGTTTCCCAAATGGCAAACTATAATCTTCAAATCTTCCCTCGTCTTGCCAAGCAGCTTAGCCGCCCTGTCCGATACATAGTCATGGCTCGTGCCATGGAACCCATAGCGGCGAACCTTGTATTTCTCATAATACTCATAGGGAAGTCCGTAAAGGTATGCCTTCTCCGGCATCGTCTGATGGAAAGCCGTATCAAATACCGCAACCATAGGCACATTTGGCATAATCTCCTTGCACGAATTGATACCGATAAGGTTTGCGGGATTATGCAAAGGTGCCAAATCATTGCACTCCTCAATCGCTTTCATGACCTCGTCATTGATAACTACAGATGACGCAAATTTCTCTCCGCCATGCACTACGCGGTGTCCAACGGCGCCAATCTCGTCAAGCGACTTGATAACGCCATGCGATGCATCCGTCAAAGCGTCAATGACAAGCTTAACGGCAACCGTATGATTAGGCATAGGCGTTTCAATTTTTACCTTGTCCTTGCCTGCGGGCTGGTGCGTAAGCACGCTCCCGTCAATGCCAATCCTTTCACAAAGCCCCTTCGCCAGCACAGCCTCCGAATCGCTGTCAATAAGCTGATACTTAAGCGATGAGCTTCCGCAGTTGATAACCAGAATGTTCATAAAAAATACCTCCAATTATTTTAATTTTTTAATTACCCTAATTAACAGTCTACTACTATTCCCCAAAAAACAAAAGAACTTAATCAAAATTTTTTATTTCATGTGCTTATTTATCCACCCCAGCACGTCTGTGTAAACCACATTTTTGTCAAGCTCGTTCAAAATCTCATGCCTGTCGTCAATATAAAGCTTCATGCTCACGTCCTCAATGCCTGCCGCCTTGTACGACTCATACACTTTCTTCACGCCCTTGCCGTAATCCCCCACAGGGTCAGCGTCCCCCGCAATCAAAAAAATAGGCAGCTCCTTGGAAATCTTTTTGATATTACCGCCGTCCTGGATATACGCCAACACCTCAAACAGCGTGTTATAACCGTTTACGGTAAAATCATAGGTGCAATACTTATTTGAAAGATAATCGTCCACGACGTCGCTATCCCTCGTAAGCCAGTCGTTCGACGTCCTCGGCTGCGCTATGCGCTTCTGATAGCCGCTGAATGCCGCGCGTTTCAGCAGCCTTGAGCGAAATCTGTCGCCGAAAAACAGCCTTGACAGCCCCACCACAGTCATTCCGGACATCAAAACAAGCGGATTTTTAGTCCCCGTACCACAAATAATCACGCCATCCAACGCGTCAGGGTATGTCATAATATATCTCCTGGCCATAAACGATCCCATGCTGTGCCCAAACAAAAAATACGGCATGTTCGGATACCTCTTTTTTGCGCATTTTGTCACCCTGTAAAGGTCAGCAACCACCGTCGCGCTCATATTCTTAGGGCAAAAATACCCCAAATCCGTATCATTTCCCGCCGTCAAGCCATGCCCCAAATGGTCATTTCCGACTACCGCAATACCGTTTTTATTCAAAAATTTTGCAAAATTGTCATACCTGTCAATCATCTCAATCATGCCATGTGAAATCTGCACTACTGCCTTTATCTCACCCTCAGGCTCCCACACGACAACATGAAGCCTGTGCACTCCATCCCTCGACGGTATTCTAAAATCTTTTCTTCCCATTTTGTGATTCCTCCTTTTCACCATGTACATTTTTATGCTATCATATTGATTATTTCATTTCAATATTTTATTTAATTTACATAAATTATTTTTAATATACGCCAAAATTTTGGTAATTTTATAAGATAAAAATTTTTGTATACAATGCAACACAATTGTGTTATTATTATATCGGACGGTCAAAATCAGTTTTTATTGAATTTTTGTTATATAATGAGGTGTTTTTATGTATAATCTTTCACCGCAGTCACTCAAACCCGGCATGGTAGTTTATGAGGACATATATTCGCCAAAAAGAGAAATCTTAGTCAAGGCAAACACTTCTCTTACGGAGGATATGATACGGAATTTGTGCGAATATAATTTTGAAACCATTCCATTATCAGAGCCCTCCGAAGTAGACATCACGCGTTACCATCAGCTCCATGGCAGCCCCCACTTCCAGCGTTTCAACGATAACTACGCCCTGTCACTCAATTCATTTATGAAGCTGATGCGCGTGCTTGACACAGGACTCGACCTCAATCTTACAAAGCTGCTTACCCTGCGCGACGACATCATGGGTACGGTCATGAACGGGGAACAGCTTCTCGATTACCTCTACAACATGATGCCAAACGAAAATGAGATTACATATAACCACTGCTTTAACTGCGGTCTTTTATGCTATGTATTCGGCAAGTGGCTCGGCATGAACGAAGCGGATTTGGACACGCTCACCATATCAGGGTTTCTGTTCGACATCGGAAAGACAAAGGTTTCCGACGAGCTTCTCTGGAAGCCGGACAAGCTTACCCCCGAGGAATATATACAGATGCAGCACCACATACACCTTGGCTACGAGCTTCTCAAAAACAGAGAGCTTCCCCCGCACATCATCAGCGTGATGATTATGCACCACGAGCGCTGCGACGGCAGCGGATATCCCGCGCGGCTCAAGGAAGCACGCATTGACCCGTTTGCCCTTATCGCGGCTATCGCCGATACCTACGAGGCAATGACGCACCCGAGGGCGCAGCGGCTTGCGCTGACCCCGTTTCAGGCAATCCGCGTGTTTGAACAGCAGGGCTTTGACAAATACGGCAAGTCCATCAAGCCGATACTTACGCGCATAGCCAATATGTATGTTGACCGGCGTATCTGCATTACCGGAAACATCAACGGCAAAATAACGCAGATAAATGAAGACGCCTTATCCAGCCCCATCGTATTTACCGGCACCGTTTATCATGATTTGCGCACTACTCCGTATACTGAAATTATTCGTATGCTGTAAAACAAAACCCATCCGGACGCCACAATCCGAATGGGTTTTTTCTTACTCAATTTTACTCATTATTCTTAAAAATATCGGCTATTTTTTCATCAAGCTCATCGTCCGACAAGTCCTTCGCCTTTTCAAGTACGCCGTAAACTGCCGCCTTCGTCTTTTCGACAGCCTCATCGTCAAGCTCATAATCATCTATATAGCTCTCTATGGATTTTTCAAGCTTCTGCGCCCGCTCGCCGCTTATGCCAAGCGTCTTCTCCAAATCATCACTTTTGAAGAAATCCACGACGCCCGCCTTAAAGGTTTCCTTTATGCTGTCGCCAATGCTCTGAGAATCTACGGGAATATTGCCCTGACAGCCTCCAAGCAATACTGCAGACAGCGCAGCCGCTATAATAATCGTTAAACGCTTCAATTTTATTCTCCTGCTCCTTTTTATTGTGCCGATGCCTGCGGTGGCTGCTGCTCCGGCATGACCGCCTGCGACATTCTCTTTTCCTTCGTAATGCCTTCAATTACGCTCTGGTCTATGATTCCTTTATTTTCCGCCAGATTGAGCGGTTTTTCCGGCCAAGGCGCCGATTTTATCCCGCGCGTGCTCGTCTTTATCCTAAGATAAGTTTTGCCATCTTCGATAAATTTAATAATTGAAACATTTTTCCAGGCATAAAACTCAAATGGCGCGACCTCTACCCTGATTTCCTTTGACGCGCCCTTCAATTCAAAATTAATCAGCTTTTTATCAACATGAATCGGCAGCGCGTATATATATTTGTTGTCCGTAGTCTGAATTATTGTCGTCTGAAATACCGCGGATTTCCCCTCTTTGCTCACCTTTATGGATGCCGCGGCAGGTATTGGAATTTTTTCTACTTGCATTTTCTCACTCTTCCCCCTTGCTGCTTTCAAAAAGCAGACTGTAATTATATTTTGTATTATATTCTGCCCATTTTATATTGTCAAGCGGCGCAATGCGCATATAAAAACTTAATTTGTGAATTTTTGTGAAAATGACATTTAAGCTATTTATTTTTTTCTTAGTTTATGATAAATTATTTCAGTGGGTAATTTGGCATACAAAAAGGAGTTGAAATCAAAATGTCAAAGAAAAATGACAAAAATAATACCGTTACTATGAGTAAGAGCAAGGCAAAGCGCGAGGCGCGCAAAAAGGAAGTCGCAAAAAGCAAGCGCAAAAAGCTTATTTGGAAAATAGTCGGCATAGTCGCAGCAATTGCCGTCATCGCCGCATTGGCTTTTGCAATCGGCGGAAAGGTTTATCTGGCGGTCATCCGTACCTCTCCGAACTCTGATATGAGCGCGGGGCTTACCGCAGAGGGAAAGATTGACGGTGTCGACGCGGCTTCGCTTATAGAGCTTGCCGATTACAAAAATATTTCCGTCCCCGCTGACGAGGTCGCGGCGACAGCAGAGGAAGTGGATGAAAGCATCAATTCGACGCTTGAAAGCTACACCGAGCTCAGCACAGACGAAACCCTCTCAATCGCTGACGGAGACCAGGTAAGCATCGACTATGTCGGCACTATCGACGGGGTTGAATTTGAGGGCGGCAGCGCGGAGGACTATTCCCTCACTATCGGCTCAGGCACCTTTATAGACGATTTTGAGCAGCAGCTTATTGGACACAAGCCGGGCGAGGAAGTCACTGTGGAAGTCACTTTCCCTGACGATTACAGCAATGCGGACATTGCGGGCAAGGACGCGAGCTTTGATGTGACTATAAAGGGCATAACCGTTACGCCTGAACTTACGGACGAGTTTGTTGCCGAGAAGCTTTCCGAGACGGAGGGCGTATCGACTGCGGAGGAATACCGCGCAAAGGTTGAGAACGACTTTTACGAGCAACACCTTGAAGATTATTTGACCAATTATATCATGGATAACTCCACCGTTAAGTCTTATCCGAAAAAATATGTGAAAACTTTAAAGTCGATACTTAAATATGACGACACTCAAATGGTGGCATATTACAACCAACTGTTTTCAGGTTATGGCATGTCATATGAAAATCCCTGGGACATGCGCGGCGAAGATATAGACGACGAACTTTCCTATGAAAAGGAGCTTGTGACGCGCGCCGAGGAGGGGGCTAAGACGGCTTTAGTTTATCAGACAATTTTCGAGCAGGAGGGGCTGTCCATTGACATGGATGCCGCTATCGCCGAAATGACGGAGGAAAACGGCGAAGAATATGTCACAAACATGAAGAACACCTACGGCGACGGCTATATGGCGCAGGCAGAGATGAAAGAGGTTGTTATTGAATATTTGATGAGTTTATACAAATAATCCAAAAAGTGTCATTTATCTAATGTGGCTGGCGCACTAAGAATTTGCTATACAAAATATAGTATTGATATATAATTTATCAATTCTATTAGTACTTTGTATATACTTTGCTTAGTGCGGCAGCCACAATTTTATCTGCTCTTTGCCTACCAGTCCAGCTCGAAAGCTGCAAATGCGTCCTTCTGCTCCAGCTTTTCACTTTTATAGCGAAGCATATATGCCTTTATCTCGGCATTCGCGTTTTTCAGGTCATCAAGCAGGGCGTCAAAATTTTCCTCATTTATACAGCCTGCTTCTGCAAACAGAATGTAATATTCAAGCTCATCTCTATGTTCCTCTATTATTATATCCCACGCCTCCGGCGTGTCCGTACCCTTGGTGTGGCTCTTCAAATACTGCTTTAATTCCCGCTCCGCCTCGTCTGAAATGCCATACGGGTGCAAAAGCCTGAAATAAACAATCCTAAGCTTGAGCTTCCGCTTTTCTACAGGATAAGATTTGATGTCATAATCCTTTCCCTCGTAATCCTCCTCCCCGCAGGTCCAAAGCTCCTCAAAGCCGTCTAAATCATCAAGCCTTATCAGTTTAATAAGGTTATCGTCCCAACGCTTTATCCAGTCGGGCGTGCCCACATATGACGGTTCGAACAGGAAATAATCATGCAGCACCGTCACGCCCATCGCAAGCATGCGCCATATGCCAAGCTCCCCAAAGCGCGCTTTCTCAGAAATGCCAAAGCTTACTTCCCTAAGACGCTTACACCCGAGAAAAAGCTCCTTTCCTCTAATTGCAAGACCCGCAGAAAACGCAATACTCCTCAGCCCCTCCGCGTGAGCAAACGCCCAATCGCCTACTTGCGTAACGGTGTCAGGAATATCTATCTCCTTGAGCGTCTTACAGCTAAGAAACGCCTTACGCCCTATCTCCGTAACGGGCTCATTGTCTATTTCATCCGGTACGGAAAGGCGCGTCGCGGTACCGCTGTATTTTTCGATTATAATGCTGTCGTCCTTTTTATGGCTGTAGCTTATAGCGCCATTTTCCATAGAATAAATCAATTTTTTCGGCATCTTTTAACTTCCTCTTGACTATAGCGTTTCAATATTTTTAATAATGACTTTTTCATTATAATTTTTTATAGCTTTTTAATTCAGCAGCTATCAGTATTCATTTTTTAAGCTTTTCATTTACCGGTATTTTCTACTTCTTTTCCTCAATGTCCTACAGCTCCAGCCGTTCAATCTCTTGAAGTATATCGTCCTGGCGCTCATGGAGCATCAGATCCTCATTGTGCTTTTGGTAGTCGGAGCTGCCGTATATGCCTATAAAACGCGAGCTGTAGGCATTTATTGTGAGCTCTGTGACAAGCACTGTCATCTCGTTGCCGTCCATAAAGGCTATCTCGCTGAAGGCAAATACATTGTGCAGGCGCGACTGTATTTTAGCGTTGTCCTGTTTCATAAGTGACACAGCATTGTCAAATGCGGCTTTGAGGAGCTGCAGATTGGATGCGTCGTCTTTGTTTTCCAGCCTAAGCTGCTTTTCCCTTTCCTCCCAGAAACGAAGTATTGAACGGTTTTTACGCTTTTCCTCGGCTGAAAGGGCACCCGCCGTAGATTTTGACGCGATAAGGCGGTTTCTGGCATCTATCTGTTTCTGCACCAGCGAAAGCACGCTCTCGCCCGTCTTTTCATTCGCCGCTTTTAACGCTTTCATGCCATGCACTATGTCCGTAAGCATATCTGACTGTTCAAGATTTTCACGCATTTCGTTTTCAAGCTTGTCAAGTATCATTCCAAGCAGGGAAAGGCGTTCGTCAAACTTTGCGATACGCGCGCGCTCCACTGCCTGCGCTGAGCTTGTGCCGTCAAGAATTTCCTCAATCTTATAGTCCTTTTTGTATTTGTTGTACAGCTCATAAAAGGCTGTAAATTCCTTAACTATTTTTTCGTTATGGAGATATTGACCTATAAGCGTTTCGTCTACCTTTATCCCTTCCTCCTCGCACAAAAGCAGCGTCGCCGATAAATCCTCCCAACCGCGCGCCGTAACATACGACTTTCCGCCGACGGTCGTTTCCACACGATAAAAGTCGGATTTTTTCATGTCAAGGTAAGTAGTCACAGCATTGTGTATGCCTTGCTTTAGCGCGTATTCCTTCCATGTTGCGTAATCAGCCTCAACCTCTATCAACTTCATTCTGTCCATTGTCACCACATCAAACTCACGAACAGATTTGTTGTACTCTGGCGGATTGCCTGCCGTAATGATTACCCAGCCGTCGGGGACGCTGTGCTTTCCAAAGACCTTGTACTGCAGAAACTGGAGCATTGACGGCGCAAGCGTTTCTGACACACAATTTATTTCATCAAGGAAAAGTATGCCCTCCTCAATGCCCGAGCTCTCCATAACCTCATATATTGAGGCAATTATCTCGCTCATTGTGTACTCGGAAATGTCAAATTCCTTCCCTTTATAGCTTTTATGCGAGATAAACGGAAGTCCAAGCGCGGACTGCCTCGTGTGGTGCGTCATTGAATACGACACAAGCGCTATGCCAAGCTCCTGTGCTACCTGCTCCATTATCGCGGTCTTGCCTATGCCCGGCGAGCCCAGCAGGAATATCGGGCGCTGACGCACTACGGGTATGCGGTAATCGCCAAATTCATCCTTTTTCAGATACAGCTTAATTGAATTTTTTATATGCTCTTTCGCCTGTTTTATATTCATAATTCCTCCCACTCAATAATCACTCGGCAACACTACCTTTATCGCCCATGGCGGTATTTCCGGCTTGTCAAACTCATCATCAAGAAACACAAACGCTACATCATAATTGTAAGGCGGCTTATGCTCCGGAAACACTCCATAGCCGTCGGTAAAATATATCAGCCCTTTGAGGTTTTCAAACTCGCCGTTTTCAATCGCGTTGTCAACATACTCAAATACGGGACGGAAATCCGTCGCACCAAAACCTTCAAGCTGCCCTTCCTTCATAAAGCTTTCAAATTCGTCATCGTTGGTTATCTTCGTGTCCCTTTGCACCTCTGAATCGCACTGAATTATATGGATATTTACCTTTCGGAAAAAATTCTCGCTGCTCTTTAATATGCCGTAGGTTTTGTTTAAAAAGGTCTGCACTATGGCGCCGCGGCATGAGCCTGATGTGTCTATCGCTATCACAAATTCCTTTATCTTATTTACATCTTTGTATTCCAGAGGCTCCACCAGCGGCAGATTGCCGTAAAGCGATAAGCCATAGGTATAATAGACATAGTCAAATTCGTCGTCGTTTATGCGTATGTCCTCGCCTGACACGCAAAAACGCCGCAAAAAATCGTCATAATCATACTCCTCCTTGGTAGCCTCCTCCAAATTTTGAAGCATGCCCTTATCATTTGACTTGTCCTGTGAGAAGCCCTTCAGCTCCGCCTTTATGCGCTCGCTTATCTTTTTCCATTGTGCCTGGGTTATTTCAAGCATTTCAGTATCCGCGGCTTTCCAGCTTTCGTGCGCATCAAACTCAAAAAGCCTGCGCAGCTCCAAAAGCTCAGAAATGCCAAGCCTGTCATTTTTAAGGCGTTTATATATTTTTTCAGCAGTGATGGCGCCAAGCCGCTGCCGCCACTGCGCTAAAACCTCTCTGCGCTCCCTGTCGGCAGGAAGCTCCATTCCCGACATGCCCAAGCTCATAGCCACACTCTCCACCGCCATATCAGCCGACACATCCCAAAGCTCCTGCTCCACGCGGTCATAGCGATATGCGTGATTAAAAATGCAGTGAAGTATTATATGAAGATAAAGACGCAAGACGCTGTTTTGATTCTTTTTGTAGCGGTTCAATATATATTGCGAATCATAACATATCACTGTGCCGCCTTTCGGCGCGGACGCAAAATACGGCTTATCAATGCCATAGCGCGCATCAAAGGATATGCCCAAAAGCGCCGTATCTAAAAATCTTAGATTTACCAAAATCCTGTCGCGGGATAAACGCCATATTTTCGCGGCTATCTCGTCAGTCATTCGCTGTTTTTCTGACACCTGTGTCACTTTTGTCACTGCCTCTCAAAATAAAATGATAATTCCTGCCACACGCGCAAAGCTTTTTATTGATTTTTTGCGATTATCGGCACAGTTTCCGCCATTTTCCTGTATGCCTTATCCGATGGGTGCAGATGGTCGCCGCTGTCGTATTCCGGCTTAAAGGCGGCCGGATTCGACTCATCGCGAAGCGCCGCGTCAAAGTCAATGCAGCCGTCAATTTCCGAAGTCGTCCTAATCCATTCATTTACCCTGTTTCTCAAATCATTCCTAAATGGTTCGTATGTCCTCCAGCCATAAATCGGCAGAAGCGTACCCATATACACCTTTAAATCAAGCTCTCTCGCCCAGCCTATGTACCTGCGAAGCCCTTCAATCAGCTCGTCCGCAGTCGGCAAATCACTCCATGGCCTGAACGGATTGACCTCTACGCCGACAGGATGAATAATGTCATTTATGCCATGCTGTATTATGACCGTATCCGCTCCGCTCACTCTTGCCTCCCTTGGGAAACGCGTCTCACCCTTTAAACCGTAGGAATCGTATGTAATATTGTCATACTGCCGTAAAATTCTCGTACCGCTTGCGGCACGCCTCACTATGGCGGTGTCCGTTATATTTTCTTCAAAGAGCCGTAGCGCAAGGTAATCGGGCCAAGCCTGGGAAGTGATAGAATCGCCGTAGCATATTATAGCGCGATTTTTGTCGGAAGTATAAATCTCCATATCACTCAAAAAATAAAACCAGTTGGTATTGCGCGTATAGTCGAGCGGAAGTTCGCCGCTTTCCGCATAGTCGCCAACCGAATAAAAGCCCTTTGAAAGCGGTCCCGTAATGAGCACCGCTGAGCGCATATTTGTAAACTCTCCCAGATAAAAACTGACACTTATGTCATTACCGCGTCTTACCTCAAAGCTTATCTCATCGCTTACCGCCGTTTTGCCCGCAGGTATGTCCACACTTGTCCGCCCGCCAAATGTGACCGCCACGCTGCTGTCCTCAATAATCGCGCGCCCGCCGTTGCCGTCCGCATATGCGACAAACACGCTGCTGATGGTTACGCTTTCCGTACCGCAGAAATTGTCGAGCGTGATTTTCAATTTATCTCCGTCAAACATCGGGCGTATCGGATACCTAAGCGTCAAATCTTTGGCATAATTTTCAGGCCGCCTGTCGGCTATTGATATCGCGTTACCCCATGTTGAAACATATTTTTTGTGTCCCATTGTATAACTAATCCTCCGCACTGCCCTAAATTCATCATTTTCTATAATTATACAAAAAAACACTGCCAATTCAATAGACGCTTGCAATTCATCAGCAATATGTCAGGCTTACCCGCCCCATTTTTATCTTGTCGCCCACATCAAGCTGCGTGGGCGCGTTTATTTTGACAAACTCACCGTTTTTCAAAGTGCCGTTTGTCGAATTTAAATCATACATATAAATCTTGCCGTCATGCTCCTCAAAGCGGGCATGCATTTTGCTCACTGTATTGTCATCTATCACATAATCCGACATTCCTGCCAGCTTCCCGACAGTCATAGGAAGCTTATCGAGGGGCACGCTTATCTCCTCGCCGTTAAGCCTTCCTTTAAGCACCTTTTCTTCTAATATGCCCTCTGCAAGGCAAATCGTTTCCCCATAAAAAAATTCTTCTCTTTCATTAGTGATTGCCTTATGTATAGCTTTCTCTGTCGGTGCCGTATGCCTTTTATTCTCATTTTCCCACAGCAAGGGCTCGTCATCGCTCTCTTCGTTTTCAGACAGCTTTCCGAGCCTTCTTTTTTTATTTCCGTCGTAAAAAAACATGACCGCAGCCGCAAATGCCATGACCGCAGCGCCATACAGGCTTGCCAGCCTTCCCGTATCCAGCATAAGCGGGCTGTATACGCTTATTGTCACAGCAAGCCCCGCAATTCCCAACGCAATAATGACACATATAATCCCACCAATTATATCCCCCATATATTTATATTTTGGCTTGTTTCTTTCCTCCTCATCGTATATGTCTTCTATATATGCTTCTTCCATGTACGGCTCCCTGTAATCCGCATCCATCGTTTTTTCCTGCATTGACGCGGCTTTGTCAGGCATATGTTCCACATACTGCCGAATCTCGCCCATAACAAAATTGGGATTCCGCGTATATCTGTATACCTGATATCCCATCATAACAGCCCTCTCATCATTGTGGTTTATCCTAGTCAGCAGCTTGTCGACAAGCTCCGTAAACGACTGGCGCACATCATGTTCATAATCGGGATAGTAAATAAAATACGGCGTAAGCTTCTCTATATCAACATATATGTAATCACAGTCCAATATTACCTGCGCTCCGTCAAGCAGATATTCCTCAAGCGTCTCAAAAATCCTGATGCAGCCGATAAAAATCGCTTTTAGCTCATGGCTTCCAAGCTCCCTTTTTTCCAACACACGCTCAAGCGACTGCAGAGAATTTATCTCATAGTAAAATTTGCTCTCCTTATCCGTCCTCCTGTATGTCGCAGGAAGCAGACCCTTTATGTTATTTTCAAGAAACATCCTAACGCGGTAATCTTTTTCATCAATGCCGCCGTTTCCAAAAAAACTGCATTTGCTTAAAATCAGATAATTATGGTTTATGCCTCTTTCATAGTTTTTACTTGGTACCTCCGCCTTCATTCCCTGTCAACCCCTTTCCGTTTATTGTCCTGAAAAATCTTATCTCCTGCACCTGCCTTAAACGCTTTGCCTCGCCTGCCGCATCAATCGAAAAATTCAAAGCGTCAACATATTCGCCAAGCCAGCTAAGAAGCGGCATATTTATCTCGCAATGGTATGCCACTCTTACAATGTCCGCTGTCACAGCCACACTGTATGTGAAATTCTTAATCGCGAACAGTCTTTCGTCCGTAAGCCTCCCCGCCGCAAGCTGCGCCTCCTTGTACGCCTCCTGTGCGTCCTTAATATTATTCCCGGTCCCACGAAGCGCAGCCTCATACGCGCTCTGTTCCATGATACACCTGTCATGCACATAAAACGCCATAAAAATCATAACCGTCGTAAATAATATCACCATCGGCAATACCAACGCAGCCTCAACCGTAAAGTATGCTTTTTCCCGCCTTTTCAGAAGTTTTTCTATACAACTCAAAATATAATATCCCCCACATATATGACATATCCCGCAAAAAGCGCGGGCAGAAACGGTATTTTCGCATACCTCCCCGCTTTTTTGAACAAAATAAGCCCTACCGAAACAAACGCCATAAGCATCATTGCATAGCACACCATTATAAAGCAGCCGCGAATGCCAATCAACGCACCAACCGCCATTATAACTATACCGTCGCCTCTGCCTATCTGTTCGCGCGTAAGCTTTGATATGGCAAGGGTCAGTATGCCTATAATCATACCGCTTACTGCGTCCATCAGCGTAGCGCTTCTATTAGATAACGCGCCAGTCACGCACACTGCCGCTATTGCCATGATAAAACCTATGCTTATTTCCTTTTTTACAAAGTCTACAATGCCTGCTGCCAAAAGCATAAATCCCGTCAATACTAATGCAAGTATATACATAATTTCCTCCCATCACTGCCGCCGGCTCCGGACACCGTATTATCCACCGCATTTTTCACACGCTCCTCTTGCTCCAACCTCCGAAATCGGAACAGCCATAATAGTCCTTTTCAGTCCGCTGCACTTTAGCGTTGAATGGTATCTGTTGCCGAAATTTGTAATGAATACCACGCTTGTTTCTCCGCCGCCACAGCTTTCACAGGGATAATATTTCTCTCTGTTTTCATTACGCTTGTTTTCAATAAAGTCCAAATCAACCGATACAATTGAAAGCTCTAAGTATGTGCAGGCTCTCGAATTGTGGTATACACTTCCTGTCGGCGTGACATATACGATTTTTTCGCTTTCGCCATCCATATTTCCCTGATTTTCAACATCATACCCCGTCCATGCGCGTGCGCACATGCGATTGTACACACTAAGCCTGCCAAAACCCATCAGCGATATCGGCGGCTTTACCTTGTACTCAGCTGTCAGGTCTATGCAGTCATCATCCGTCATTACTCGCGAGCGAAGCCAGCTTATGCTCTCAAAACCCTCTATTATAGGCGATGTCTTAAAATAGTTTTCGCCTGCCTCAGCTTTTACTTTATTTACCGCATAGACGGTAAGCGCCGCCGTCCCCGCTAATCCTGTGCTGCCGCCCGAAAGCGCCTCATATTCACTCCCATGCGCCGCCATCTGTTTTGCTACAGAGTGCATTGCCGCGCTCATATTGCTTTGAAGCCTGTATATTTCCATAGCGGACATCAGATTCAAAAAAGCAAACAAAAACAGCGGAAATACCAGCGAAGCTTCTACCGTCATGCTCGCCCTTAATTTACGCATTTTTCCCATACCAGCTCCCATCTTCAAATTTTGGCAGAAGAGCATCAGGATATTCTTTTTACATGAAAGCGGTCTTAATATTGGACCTATGCACATACAAGACCCTCCTTTCGATTTATTATATTTGTAAGCTGTACCGCTTACATAAAAAGAATATCCTAATGCCCTCCTGCCACTGTCATTCATAACACATTTCTCTATCAAAAACTACCTCATGCCCATACGAATTGCTGAATCCGAACCCCGCGCGCATATAATCAACACAGTTGTCTATCCTGAAACTCTCATTTCCTTTTGTCTGCCTTATGTCCATCTCTACTATATCAAGGCTTCTAAGCGCCTTTTCCTTTTTATCCATAAGCGCTATAAAAATCTTAAGATACTCCTCATATGAAAGTCCCTCGGATTCTTTACCGCCCGAAAGCTTTGTTTCAAGCGCGTCCATCAAGCCGCTTGCCCAGCTCCCGCTATTTTTTAATAGCGGCACTTTTCCTCCGTCAAGCAAAACCTGTACATCATCAAGCGCTTCAACCATTGCCCATATTGCAAGAATTATATATGTCAGCAGCTCCGCCGCTTCCGGCACAAGCAACAAGGTACATATTATGGCGGCTATCACTTCCGCCTCCGTCTTTTTGACACTGTCCCCAGCCAGATAAATCATATTTGATACGGCTCTGAGCGCAAAGAGCTTTTCGGCAAAATCCCTTAGATTCGATATGTCGCTGCTGTTTCCGCACAAAATATATTCAAGCTCATATTTTAACAGACTGCCCTCTTTTACCCTGCCGTAATTTCCACAAACTCTTGCCAGATACTCATTATAAATAAGCTCATCCGTTATTCCATCAGGCTTTTCTGCTCCGTCCCGCAGACCCATGCCTTTATTTATATGCCCCTGCTTCATGCGCGCATACAGATACTGCCCTGTGTAAGCGGAAGCCGATGACAGTTCGCCGCCCTGTGGAAGCACCAGATAAAGTATACCCTTACCCTTGACGCGGTCCGCCGCCTCTGAAACCATATCGTAAGAGTAGCCCTCCTCACTCTCCGCACCGCCGTACTCCTCAATCTCATCATCCGACAAAAGCTCCTCAAAGCTCTCCTGCTGCGCTTCAAGCTCTCCTGCGATATCCCTGGAAGCAAGCTCATTTGAATTTACCGTATCAAGCTGCTGTTTTATTGCGGAAATAATGTCACCGCCATATACCGCCTTCACATAATTAACTGCCTGCGCTTTCCACACATCACCATCTTCATCGCTGGCATATGACAATTCCTTTATCTCAAGGTACGGATTATCAAGCTTCAATAAAGTGTTCCCACTCATAAGCTTCAGGTCCTTGTCAGGGTTCAGGTTTTTATCCATATAATATGAAAGCCGCTGTTCAAGCCTGCCTGTCCCGCCGCTTGTACCGCCATACGCGCTGTCCACAAAAAACAGTCCGTACTGATTCAAAATTTCCCTGTTATACTCCGCAAATACGGAATCCATGCCCAAATCAGCGACAATCTCAGACTGCGCCCTTGCGGCGCCTGCCGCCGCGCCCTCTATAAGGGCTAAAAGCAGCGACAGGATTATGCCAAACACAAGCGATAAATAAACCGTAAGATATGCGCCCGTATGGCAGTTAAATCTTTCCCGCATTTTTCTGGATTTTACTCAGCGTGTCTTTTACGACCTTCGTGATAGTGTCCTTAAACAATGCTACCAGTGCAATAAGCACCACCAAAATAAGTACAATTTCTACCGTTCCCATTCCGTCCTCTTCTTTTATAAAGCTTTTTAAATTTCTCATAATTTTTTCTCCTCCAATTTTTTATAAAATATTTTTAGTTAAAGATAATTTGTAAACGCCGGCAATACCATTATTACCATAATCATGCCCAGAAGCAGCATCATTGGCATAAGAAGCTTTGTACTTGCTTTTTCACCAAGTTCCCTTGCTATATGCTTCCTCTCCTCAAAAACATCCGCCGCCTCTTCTCTCAGCAAATCCGCAAGATTTGATGAGCCCTTCGTCACACTATGCGCCATCAGCGCCGCAAGCTTGTTATAATTCGTCAACTGGCACCTCAGTCCAAAGCGTTCATAAGCGGCAGGCTGTGATATTCCGTTTTGAATTTCACGCGCCGTAAAAAGCATTTCTTCATATGCGCAGCGGCTTTTGCCGGTATTTTCTTTTTTTGTTACATAATCCTTTACCAGCTTAGCCCATGCATTTGTCGGCGTCATGCCGGCTCCGATAAGCAGTGCGAGCGAACCTACTATGTCCGGATAATCAAGCCTCAACTCCTGTTTTCTGTCCTCTACCTGCCTGTATAAGTCCCTGTCAAAGCTATAATACAGAAGCATCGCAATTAATGGCGCGACTAGCAGCACAAGCAAACCGGTATGGCTTTTTTTGAAGCGCCAGCTTAAACCTGTGCCTCCAATTTCTGACGGGAGTGTCATAAATTCATTCTCGCGACTGCCCGCCTCCGCCTGCCTTAACTCATTCAAAAGAATAGTGCCCGTATCGCTGTCCGCTTTTCCGGGGTATACATAACAGCTCATTCTGTGCTCCACCTCATACAAGTCACAGCTTATCAATGCCGTAAGCTCCACTATAGCAGGCTGTTTTAGATTTTCGCAGAGCAGATGTCCGGCATAATCTATATACTCGCCGTCCGTACTCCACTCAACCAAAAACGGGAAACCTTCAATGCTGTCAATAAAGCGCAAATCCTGCAACACCATGTCTAAGCCTTGGTTATTGCCAAGCACCGCCTCTTCCAGTGCAGGAATAAACTCCTGCAGAAGCGCATCGAGCTCCTTGGCGTTATATTGTTTTTCTTCTATTTCAAGGGACAGCGCAATTTCTTCACCGTCATTTTCCGCCACAAGCTCTACCTGTTTTGCGCCGTCACCATATGCATTTCTGTACAGCTTATTGTCCACAACATCTGTCTGAGAACGCTCCTTTATCCACAAAGCCGCGGACAAAATAATCCCCAAACCCACAACTGCCGCACAAAGCATGAGCTTTTTAGTCAAATACTCCTTCTGATATTCCTTTATATTGCCCGTAGGCTTAAGCGTCCTTAGGGCATCCCTTATATTATCATTACACAGCTTTTCAGCTAATTCTCCGCTCAAATCAACCTCCTGACAGCATCTCACAATCTAATCAAACCTATATATTTATGTCAAGTATCTTGTCAGCTATGCGGCAGGCTGCAAAATAAACAGCCAAGCCCGCCGTCATAACCGCCCGGCCAAAGGCATTGTGATAAAGACCTTCAAAATAATTCTTAGATGTCAGTGAAATATAAAGCATAATTATAAACGGTATATATCTCATAATTGTCTGTTCAAGCTTTTTCTCACTTATGACTGTCTCTATCTCCCGCCTTACCTCCTGCTTATCGCTGATAATCGACGCAGTATTCGCTATTATTCCTCTCATGTTTCCTCCACTTCTTTTGGCAATCTGAAAAATATCAGCAAAATCCTTTATATCATCTGCGCCGCTGCGTTTTGCCAGGTCCGCCAGAATGTTCTCCAACTGCTCATTGTTGTCAAGCCGCCTGAGCATAAGCCTTAGCTCCGCAAGCATTAAAGAGCCCTTGCCAAACAATGCCGCTATCTCCTGCTGCGCCTCCTTAAACGCATTTTCAATGCTGTAGCCCGCCTGTAGGTTTGACGACACTATGAGTATCGTCTCCTTAAATTCTATTTCCAACCGCCGTTTTCGCCTAACGCAAAGCTTTTCTTTTTTACCCTTTAATGTAACCGCCGCGTATGGCGCCGCAAAAACCAAAACGACATAACTGTCATAAAACAACCGGCTAATCATTGCAACGAACAGCGTGCATATCAAAATATGTCCTGCCAGCTCTTTACCACTGAGCGTATAGCTGTTGTAATCTATCGCGGGCGGCAGCCTGCATCTTTTTTCTATCTGCTTTGTATGTCCTGTGTCTTTCATTACATATTTCTCCTCATTACACCCTTAAAATACTGTCTTTACGAATTTCTTAATGTTTTATGCCGGCTATATCAAGCTTATCCGTATGCGTAAGCTCGCCAACAGCCGTAAGCTCACCCAAAACCCTGCCATTTTCTTCGCCTGTTTCAATAAACTGATATAGCGGCTTTGTCACAATCTCGCCATCCTCGTATCCCATTACTTCCACTATCTCCAACACCCTGCGTGACTTATCCCTCAGCCTCCCCAGATGAACGATAATGTCTACACCCGAAGCAATCTGTCTCCTAATTGCGGCAAGCGGTAGGTCCATTCCCATAAGCACCATCGTCTCAAGCCTGCTCAGCAAATCACGCGCTGAATTTGCGTGTGCGGTGCTTAGTGAACCGTCATGACCTGTGTTGAGCGCCTGAAGCATGTCTATCGCCTCTCCACCCCTGACCTCTCCGACGACAATCCTGTCAGGTCTCATTCTAAGAGAGGTCTTTATCAAATCCCTTATGGTTATTTGCCTTACGCCGTCCTCATTGGAGCTTCTCGTTTCCAACCGCACTAAATTTGGCGTTGATTGCAGCTGCAGCTCTGCGGAATCCTCAATCGTGATTACACGCTCGGTTTTGGGGATAAAGCCTGACATTACATTCAAAAATGTCGTTTTCCCCGAACCGGTGCCGCCGCTTATCAAAATGTTGTACCCTGCAATGACAAGCTTTTGCAGTTCGTCCGCAGCCTCCTGCGTGATGGAGCCAAAGCTAAGCAAATCCTCAATTGAAATAGGGTGGTCCGGAAAGCGCCTGATTGTTATTATCGGTCCATTCAGGGCTACCGGCGGAAGCACAATGCTTACGCGCGCACCGTTTTCCAGTCTTGCGTCCGCTATCGGCGCCGCTTCATTTACTGCCCTGTTGCACTTTGCCACTATCTGCTGCGTAATGTCTTCCAGCTTTTCCTTTGATTCAAATTTTTTGTCCCAGCAAAAGAGCTTCCCCGCTTTTTCGACAAAAATTCCTTCTATGCCGTTTACCATTATCTCCGTAATGTCATCGGCATCTATAAGCTCCTGCAGGATATCCATTTTCCTTACGGAATGAAATATGCTTTTCCCAAGCTCATTTCGCTGTTCCATAGACAATGCGTATCCCCTGCTGACGCGCGAAACAATGTCATCTAATATGTCATGCACCTCGTCATCAGACACATCGCGCGACAAATCAATCCGTTCCCTAAGCTGCGCGCTTATCTCCCGCCTGCACTGCTCGTATCTGTCATTTTCTCTCATCATCGCCTATTATGCCTTTCATATATTCTCCCAAACCCGATTGCGGCAGCCCCTCCAAATCCACCTCGCAATTATCCCATCCGCCGTATGGCTCAAATACCTTGCATTTTTCTATTATTCTGCCATACTCCTTGGAAAGCAGAAGATTTTTGAACTGATTTAGCGCCGCCCTCGGACGCTCCTTTTGCGCATCGCTTATAATATAAAGCTTATCGCTTTTGTCCAGCATATAATAGAAGCCTCTGAAGCACTCCGTCAAGTCAACCACTATGTCCGTATACTCCCCTTCGCACAAAAGCGCCTCCATGACCTCCTGCCACTCCTTTTCGCCTATATCCAGCAAATCCGCATAGTCAAGCGCAGGCGGAAGATAATCGGCTCGACCGATAGTGCGCTTTACCGCCTCCAGCTTATAAAAAAGCTTGTCCGGGTGCCTCAGCGCAAAATAAAACAAATCCGTCAAATCCGCCTCATATTTTGTCCCCAGTAATTCTTCAAAGCCCGAAAACGCCTGCAGATTGATATACAAAACCCGTTTACCCATATCAGCCAAAAGCTCCGCCGCACACAGCGCTGCCACATTTTGCCCTGTATGCCTGTCCGGCGAATAAAAGCTTATGAGTCTTGCCTTGATACCGCTGTTTCTCACCATGCCTCCGCATCCCTCGTCAATCGCAAACTCCTCAAGCGCCTGCCCTATGATGGAATCCATCGACTGGTATTTTGATATAAAAGTGTATCCTTTTATGCCACTGAGACCGCTTTCCTTCAATATGAATATCTTAGCCGCATTTATATTTGTGACATTCGTGTCATAAGTATTCTCACCTACAAGGAGTATCTCAAAGCCATCCTCCTTGCTTGCCTCCACAGCTTGATTCACCGTAGCAAACGCAAGAATTTCATAGCCTGCCGGACGCTTCTTTAAAAGATATGACTGAAATTTTTCCAAATAAAACTCGTCCTTGTCACAAATCGCCAATTGCCTTTCTTTCATCCTACCTCCATTCCATTCCACAAAATCTTATAGCTTAAATAACTACTTTTTCACAACATAAATCATTCAGGGAAAACGCCGCCCCTGCGTTTTTCTTAAACATTTAGGAAGTCTTAGGCGGCGTCTTTTGCCGCCTTAGAGTTCCTTAATGTTTTGTTTTTAACTTAACTGCATTAAAATCACGCTTACCAAAACCGGCACTGAAAGCCTTATCGTGCTTCGCTTCTGCGAAAGGTCTGCCTCATATTCGTCAAAAGCCCCTGTAAGTGCCGCTTTCCTAATATACCTGCCAAGGTAATAGAAACGCTGCCTGCTTTCTTCAAATATAAGCATTTTAACCACAGATACCGCACCCGCTATGAGCATTGCCGCAAACAGGCACCTGATAAGCCTCTCGCCCCGCAAAAAACAGCCAAGCACCATAAACAGCTTTATATCCCCCGCACCCAGACCTCCTAATAAATAAAACGGATAAAATGCCATAAATATTACTGCTGCCTGCACGAGCGCTGCCGCTGTTCCCATAAATGAATCTGACACAAATGTCATAATCAGCCCTGCTGCCATACCGACCAGAATACATAAATTGGGAATTTTATATCGGCGCACATCCGCATATGCGGCATATATAAGCACGCCTATAAGAACGACCATATCTCACCTGCCTTTCATAATAGATTTAATAATTTTTCGAAAAATCGTCGAATACCGACATGAATCAAAAGCTCCAGACTAAAATAGATTGTGACTTATATTAAAGCTATTTGCCTTTGACATTTTCTGATTATAGCAGAATAAAAAATATTGTCCACTCGAAATGTAAAAATTAGAACAACAAAATTTTTTTTGTCAAAAATTACCAATTCAAACAATTGGCGTATGGGTAATATTTGTGAATTATTTTGCGAATAAATATTAATTTGTCCGCCTATAATATTTCAAACGGATAAATTGCAGGTTGACAAACCGAGAAAGGACAGCCTATGAAAACATATTTCAGTCTAAAGAGATTTTTAAAACCCTGCTCGTCCGGCAATGCCTCCGGCAAGACAAACAAGGCGCTGGTTACTGCTCGCGATATGCTTCTGGCTGATATCGAAAAGACGCAGTATGCGCTTGAAACGGCGTACTGCGGTTTTGATTATGTGACGGACCCCGACCTGATAGACTGTTATATTTATGAGGTAAATTCCGCATTAAAACGATACCGTTTCCTGCTGCAGCAGGCGGAGCTTATGCAGGATTCCGACTTGGAGGACGAGGGAAGCTCTCTGCAAAACGACCGCGCAAAAAGCGAGGAAGCTCCCGCATACAGGAAAAATCCTCAATTTTTCCCTATACACGGAAGCCTCTTTCTGCGTCATAATTTATGAAGCTTTCATTTATGTCCGTCTTGCCATAGGTTAAGCCCGCATATATATCCTGAATGTTATCCATAAGCGGCTCAGATGTATCGTTCCTGCTTATTTCGGCATATGCGCCGCGCAGCTTCGTGAACATTTTTTTAATCTCCTCAAGATTGTCCGCCCTGTTTTTGAACAGATTGCCCGCAAGCTCGCGCTCCGCATAGTTGTATATCGCAAATAAGTTTTTTGCAGGCTCATATTTGAAGTCAAGCGCGGAGCGCATTTCATAAATGCACTCCAGCGCCATCTGCAAACTTAGTCCAAATTCATCGCCGTTTCCTTCTTCATAAGCGTCCAAGGCATCGCTTAGATATTCCAAAAAAATGTCATATACCACTACCACAAGCTGAGTGCGGTTTGCCTGCGTAATGCGCCTTGTAAATATCTGTTTTTTTTCACTTGTCATCAAACGCACAGCCTTTCATATGGATTTGTCGTTTATTACTGCAACAGTTGCAGCACCTGCTGAGGTCTTTCATTTGCCTGTGCAAGCATTGAAGTGGCTGCCTGCACCAATACCTGACTCGTAGTGTACTCCGTCATCTCCGTCGCCATATCGACATCCATGATGCGCGAGTATGCCTCAGTCATTTTTTCTTCTGTGGTGTCAAGGTTTGCCACGGTATGCTCCAGACGGTTTGCGTATGCGCCAATCTTTGCGCGTACGCTTGAAAGCCGGTTTATTGCCTTGCTCACTATGTCAATGGCTTCAGTCGCCTTGTTTTCCGTAGTGACATCAAAGCCATCTATTCCGAGATGTGCCGCGCTTAGGGCGGGAATCTCTATGGCAATCACCTGACCTTGGTTTGCGCCTACCTGAACCCTCATCGCGCCCGTGCCTGTGAGGTCAAGCTGAACGCTGTCATCATGGTCACCTGCTTTACCTATTGTATATGTCGTCTTTACTGCTTTGGTTGTCGAATAATTGTATGAATCTATATCGCCGTTTACACCCAATAAAATAGTATCAGTCGTGCCATCGGACAAAATTACCTTCACGGAAAATTCGTCATTTTCAGTATATGTCACATCCGTCACTTTGCTAACGCGGGCGCCATTAGCTCCCGTATAGTTTCCAAGTCCTTCCTTTAAGCTTTCAAAGCTTGCGTTTCCATTTCCTGCACGGACGATATTTCCGCCACCATTTATCGGGTCACCTTCAGGCTTGCCGTTTTCATCCATCTTATATTCATTAAATATGCTTATATCACTGATTGTGCATGTGCATGTAGAGTCACTGCCGTCCGCGTTCTTAACCGTGACCGTTATATTCTTATACCGTTTTGCCTCGGCATATGTCTGTTTGGATACCGTGACCGACAATCCGTTTAGTGCGCCGTCCTTTAATTGGTATGCAACCGATGCGGTGTTTAAAGTAACCTTTACCTCAAAATCGCCGCTCGCCTCAAATACAAGGTCGTCATCATCAACTGACACTCTGACGTCATCAGGGAAACCTTCAATCTCATCCTTATATGTGGGGTCTTTTTTGATTTTGCTCTCCGTGACAAGCGAATCCTTTACATTGTCTACCTTGTCTACGTCATATCTCTCATTGTGTACGGTACCGCCGCCGTTTTTGTAGGTTACCTCCTCATCATAATAAGAATATTGAAGCTGGTCTATCAAATATGTACCGCTCTTTACTCCGTCCGAATACGATTTGAGCCTTACATTCTCCGAGTTGGTATAACCCTTGTACGCAAACGTGCCGTCAAGCAGATTCTGCGCATTATACTGCGTGGTTTCCGCTATCCTGTCTATTTCCGTAACAAGCTGGTCTATCTCTTTTTGGATCTGCTCCCTGTCGGTGTCGGAGTTTACGCCGTTTGCCGACTGTATCGCAAGCTCGTTCATGCGCTGCAGGATATCGTGCATCTCGGACATCGCGCCGTCCGCTATGTTCACTACGGAAAGACCATCGTTCGCGTTGTCGTTTGCGCGCTTTAATTTGTTAATCTGGGAATGCATTTTACGCGCGATTGCAAGCCCCGCAGCGTCTTCCTTCGCGGTATTTATCCTATATCCGCTCGAAAGTTTTTTTACCGACAATGACAGTCTGCTGTCGTTGTTCTTTGAGGCATTCATTGCCACAATTGACGAAACATTGTAATTAACTCTCATTCTAACCCTCCATGCCGCCCCAGCGGCTTAAATATCAAATAAATATAAGAAATGCCTTAACCTATATGCTCTTTATCGCCGTCATAAACGCTTTTGCCGTCCTGTAAAGCTCGCTTGTCGCGACTGTGCCCTTTTCATTGTCCGCGGACGCATCCCTGTCCCTGCCAAAGCGATTTAAGTCAACCGTCTTTGAATATATCAGGCTTATCTGCACCTGCTTATCGCCGCCGTCCGAAAGCTCGTTTACGATACTCTGCTTTAGCTGTTCAAGCTCTTCTTTGCTTACAGCCTCATCATAAACAGCCATTCCGGAAATCCTATCCTGCTTTACGTCAAACTCCGCCGCCACCTTACCAAGCTGCCCGGTTTCAAGCGTTACCGCCACCTTGCCCGCCTTTGCGGCATTGTGGTAAATCTTCAGGTTGACTGATGTAAGCTCTCCCTTAATATTTACGGGAATTTCGTAGTTTTCTTCCCGCGCAAGGCTGCCCGCCAATGACAAGCCCTTATAAAGCGACTGCGCCGCCCTTATGTCAAGCTGCGCTGCAGAGCGGTTTACCATATCCTCAACCGCCTTGTTTGCCGCGCTTATCAGTTCCTGATAGCCCTCATCGGCATTTGCCTTGTCCGTAAGCCTTTCAATAAAACGATTGGATATGTCCAAAGCGTCGTCGTCCGCGCCTGTATCGGTTCCCTGAACTTCGGATGCTTTTTGAGCCTGACCGTCCACAGGTTTTTCCTTCCCGTCTTCCGTACCGCTCCTGTCCGCCTTGCCAAAAATCTGCCTGAAAAGAGAACCTCTCTCCGATATAAGCATCTGCGCCGCCTGAATATTGTCCACACTTACGGTCTGTCCGTAATCCATAAGCGATTGGATTATGTCGTCCTCTATCTGCTGCGCCTCATGTATGTTCTGCCGGAAGTTTTCCAAAGCCCGCGCCTTTTGTTCTTCAAGCTCCGGAGAGTTTTGTGACATGCGTGTCATTTTTAGGCTGTCGGCAAATGCCTCTATTGTGGTATCCGCCGTAATGCTTACCTCTTTGAGCTTATTCGCGTCAGTTTTGTCGGCAAGCTCATCGTTTATCTCGCCGGAAAGCCTTGCGTAATATTTTTCCTGAGCCCTCGCGTCCTCACTGTTTTTATAGCCGCCGTCCTTTGCGCTGTCATGGAAGCCTGTCATTATCTGTGCGTCTATCGCCTTGCCCTTAGCTATCAGGGTTTCAAGACCGCCAAAGCTGTCGTCTATTTTGAGGTTTATGTCTTTTCCCGCATTCGACCTTATCGCGGAAAGCATATTTTTGAAATTCATTTCCGCGCCCGTCATAACTATGCTGCCGATTACCGCGCCGTCCGTCTTTTCAATCTGGCGGAACATGCGGTAAACGCCTATATAGGCTTCGCGCTCGTCCTCCGTAATCGCATTGCTTCTGTCAAGCTTCTGCAAAAATCTTGAAAAACGCTCCGCATCCGACGCCAAATCCTTGTCCTGCTCATTGAGATAATCGTCTAGCTCGTCTAGCGTCATCTCCAGGGGATTTTTCTGTTCGCGTATCATTTTTAGCGTAACGGCGGGGGTCATACTGGTTATTATGCCGCATACTTTACTGTCCGCAGCTTTTACGGCATTTATGTTTTCCTCTGTGATTTCCATAGTGTTGTAACCGAGTATTCTTACCGCGCGCCTGTTGGCGTCTGTCGTCTCTATATTCATGTCTTCAAGAATATCGTCCACATTCCTAAACGCCTTGCTTATCCTGTCGCCCAAATCCCTGCGCGGTGCCGTCATAAGCGTCTCATATGCTGCCGCCGCGTTTCTCTGCTGCCTGCCGTCGTTGTATCCGCTCTGACTGTTTGGACTCTCTGCCGCGTCCTGAAGCGCCTTTCCCTCGCTGTGGAGCGATACTATCGTGTACGCCTTTGCGCTCGTCGCCACCTTTGCCGCAAGCGCCGCCGGCATATCGCCAAGCTCTTTCGTCTTTGTGAGCGTTTCCTGATAAACAGCCGCCCGTATGTCATTTTCCTCCGGCGTTTCGCCCTTAAACATAACGGCTCTCATATTCTGCTCAACCGTCTTCAAATCCTCAACAAGCCTCGAAAGCTCTGTAGTGTCTATAGGAATGCCCATTCTGATAAGCTGTTTGTTTGCCTCTACGCTCATCATCAGACGCACTTCCTCAAGCTGCCGCCTTGCCTCTATCTCTTTTAATGACGGTTCTGACAACTCCTGAATTTGCGGCTGCTGCTCCTGCTGCGCAAAAGCCTTGTCGTCAAGCTGCCGCTGCGCTTCAGAAAGATTTCTGATATTTAATTCAGCGCCCGACTCAACTGCATCGTGTACGGCTTCTCCGGAAATGCCCTCCACCATGTCGATAATGCCTTGCGCCTGCTCCGCAATAGGCGGCTCACCTGTCATCAGCGCTGACATTGCCGCCTTGCCGTTTCCCATCGCGTCAGCGCATAATTTATATAGCTTATCCGCCGCGACGGGCAGCTCCAGCGATTTTAAATCTGACACAAGCGTCAGGTTTTTGGCATTTAATTCTATGCCCGACTCGACAAGCCATTTGGCATTCTCGACTGCCGCCGCTTTTGTCTGCGCGTCTGTGTCAAGCCCCGCCTGCTTTACTATCGTCTCAATCTGACCTTTTAAGTTATTCCAATTTACGCTGTCTGCCTTTTTGGAATAATATCTGCCGTAGCTTCCCGCGCCTTCGCTGTAATAACCCTGCGCCTGCCGTATATTCGACGCACTCGAAAACTGCGCCTTATAAATGTTTTCTATTGTGGGCGCTTTTTGGTTCGTCACCATATATTTTATGGCGTCGTCACTCAGGCTTTTTATGTCGGATGCCTGCGCCGCCGCGTCCTCGAGCTGCGCAAGATTTTCCTCGGTAACGGGCAAATCCCTTTCCTCCAAAAGCCTTGGCAAATCCCTGCTAAGCTCGTTTGCGTCAAGCCTGCTTCCTGTAACCTCCTCGACCATCTCGGCGTCAAGGTCGTCATTGTAGCCCTCTACTGTCACTCCCGACTTTGCGAGAGTTACCTTTATCTCGTCCACAATACTGACATATGTTTCCACATCCACGCTTCCGGGATTAAAGCCTTCCTTTTGCATTTTCTGCAAATCTTCCCCTGAAACGCAATTAGACATTACTATCATAAAGTCCTTCTGGGCACGAGTGTTCAAATTGCCTGCCTGCTGCATAAACTCCTGCGCGGCCAATCCCTGACCCTGATATGCCTCGTTATCCGTAACTTTATCCGCAATGTCCAATATATAACCGCTTTTTTGCACCTCGTCGATGCTGTCATGCGGCTGGTATGTAGTTGTGATATTAATGTCAGTATTTGCCGCCTTCTGTGTGGAGAGCTGTGTCTCAAGATTAATGTTCATATGCGCTTCCCCATGTCTTCCTTATAATTGTGGTCCAAATACTTTACTAATCTATATGTCGGCAAATCCAACAAAAAACTTTATATTTTACTATTATAAAATTTTGGGTGAATTTAGATTATCTCTTTTGATATAGGGAGAAGTTCTTATATATCCTCACAACCTTTTAGGTTTTCCCTCTGGACGGTAGTAAAAGAAGTAGTAAATCCGTCTGCGTCTATGCGACAATCAGCCTTTCCATTTCAGCCTTTGCGGAAGCGAAAGTTGCGTGTGCGTAATAGTTCAGCGTCATAGTGATGTTGGAATGTCCCATGATATACTGTAACGCTTTCGGGTTCATGCCTGCATTGGCTAAATTGGTGCAGAACGTATGGCGTAAGGTGTGCGGCGTCATTACTTTGGGCCGTCCCGGTTGAGGAAAAGGAAATTGCTGTACCCGTCAACATTGCTCATTTTATAAAATCCCCCTTTCAAAATGGGTAAGATGTTGACAGTTAAAAAGGGGCTGTAATCAGACGGTTAGCAGTATAACCTCACAGGAATTTCACCCCTGCATGGTTCTCATGCAGCCCTACCCATTGCCTGCGACGCTCTTAACGCTCGGACTGCCTTTGCTCCGCTTGGTGATGGTGATATTGAAATGCGGACTTGGCATTTCCAAAAGCCTCCTTTCTCGGTTTTGGACAAAAAAAGAGCAGGTAATCTTTTCAGACTATCTGCTCGATGGTGCCGCTCGTGGACGGCGGTATTAAGTTGTAGGTTTTGGTATCAGTGCAACAAGCGGGAAGTTGTTGTTCTGCCGTTTTAATTAATTTTCGTACAAAAATCGTTTCGCGAGGCAAATATATTCCTCAAAATCTACACTTCCAAAATCACTCGTATCAACGGTAATTATCTTTCCTCCGACATCGAAGCCGTCCAAATTTCGACACCACTGGTCAAAAAGTTTATAAGGAACATCAAAGCCTATTTTATTTGCACGGCCACGTTCAATTGATATCTCCCTCTTCAAAAATCGCTCATGCAAAATCCTTGTATCTCCTTTAAGTATAAAAGTCAAAGAAGAATAACCGTATTTATCGATAAGCTGTTTGATCTTTCCGGCCTCGTCAATAGCTTTCACGCCACAAGGCACAAAATTCCCCTCAATAATGACAGGATTGGCAGTTTCAAAAAGCCTTTCAACGACATACAATATTGCATCGAATGTTACAGAGGAATACATACTGCTTTCCGCTCTGCTTGCTATGGGAACGCTTTGACACAAAGCGTCTTTAAATGTATCTTTCACCAAATAGGGTATATTTAGTGATTTGGATAACCGCAATGCGAAAGTAGACTTTCCAGAGGCCAGATAACCATCAATTATTATTAATTTCTTTTGTTCACCATCCATACGATTCTCCTCAACAATGCCGATTTGTCAATTTCCCTTATCTATGAGCTTTTTCCATTGGCTATATTCCGGCGTTTCATCCCATTCTAATGCTTTGTCAATATAAAATTCTGCTAGCTCAAAAGATGCAGGGGGCGTCAATGGTATGAAAAAATACTTGTTTCTCATATAAATCAAAATACCATTTTTCTAATTTTTTAGGCTTTCAACAGTATAGTCAGGAAAAAACGCAGACGCTTGGGCACTGATCACTTTCAATCTGCTTAGTAAATCATCTTTGTATGAAATAAAATAATCCTCAGCTTCAGATTTATCACTAAATTCTCTTAACGCTTCCCCATATTTAATTGCTATGTTCAAACTGTATTTAGACATCTTATTCATACCCCTCTGTGACAGCATGACCCGTATTCTGAACAAACCTCGATTTTTTGCTGAGATCATTATACTCTTTCCAGCAAAAAAAGTATAGCGGGATATTGTGAATTTTATAACAGCGTTTTCTTCCGGCTCTCAATCAGCATATCCGGCTTTTTCCGGACAGCTTCGCTGTGGAAGATGAAGCGCAAAAGTTCCATAAATAGAATCACCACAAAACCATTTCACCAACAAACGGAGGAGAAAATTTATGTCTGTTAAATACCGGCAACTCTCATTTAAAGATACCTTTTCCGACTGTCAGGATTTGTTCATTGACGATACCCCTTCTTTCTTCCAGCTCCTCGAAGAACATTTCGATATCCATGAATTCATCCCATTGAGCGGACGATCAACCATCTCAAGACCAACTTGGGAATCGCGGGAAACACACCCGTAATCATACGACCACCACATAGTACTTAAGGTTCATGTCTATAAGTGCGCCAAAAATCATTTAACAATTACCTATATTCATTTTTTACATTTCGTCATTAAAATACCATTTTTTTTGCTCGTTATACAATTTCTTGTACCATCCATCTTTTTGCATCAATTCTTTATGAGTTCCAACTTCTTTAATCTGACCTTTATCCATAACAACAATCTTATCAACAAATCTGCACAAACCAACTCTATGTGAAACAATAATTGATGTTTTTTCTTTTGAAAGTTGTAAAAAACTTGTCAGAATTTCAGATTCCTTTACGGGATCCAACGCGCTGGTCGGCTCATCCATCATAATCAATGAATAATCCCTGTACAGGGATCGCGCAATAGCAATTTTCTGCCATTCACCTCCCGAAAACTCTACTCCGCCAAATTCTCTTCCGACTGCAACATCATATCCGCCTTTTTCATTAACAACCTCTGTCAATTCCACATTTTCTAAAACATCACTGATCTTTTTATCATTATTTAATTCCTGTGAATTTGACAGTGCAATGTTCTCTCTGATGTTCAAGCTGTATTTACCAAAATTCTGCGGCATAGCAGATGTAAACTCACTAAGAGAATTTTTACTAAGGTTTCTAACATCTTTTCCGTCATAGCATACGCTTCCCTCATCCGGGTTATATGCACCCAGAATTAACTTTGTCAAAGATGTCTTACCACTACCATTCTCTCCCAAAATAACAACCGTTTCATTCTTTTTAATTATTAAATTTACATTATTGATTGCCTTTCGCTCTGCATTTGGGTATGTAAATGAAACATTTTTCAAAGTAATCGCTTCATTAAATGTGGCTTTCCCACCTTCTGATGGATTTGTCTCTTCTAAATTCAGAAAATCAAAATAGACCTTACAATTCAATGAATTTTCAACACAATTTCCAATATAAACTATGAGCATCTTTGCATTCTCTTGTAAACTGCCAAAGGTATGTAAGCATGCACCAAATACACCAATTGTCGAAATATTTTTTAATACCAAGTATAAAATAATAACTATCGATACACAATAACAAACGATTCGGAATAACTCACAGAAAAACAGCGTTCCATGGTCTTTTTTGAGCAAACTGAATGTCTCCTCATCAACTTCATTTCTTACATTATTCCACTTATCTGCTATGTAATGGTCAAATCCCATAACTCGCATTTCTTTTGCTGTTTTTTTATCAAAAAACAAATTCCACAAATAAGTTAAATAGCGACTTCTTCTTGCTTGGATCTGTTTTAAATAAAAGAACTGTTTACCACGAATGATACGCGTAACAAACATAGGGATAATTGAAATAAGTGCAATAGCAATTAATCCATAGTTGTAACATGCCAACACTATGATAATACTTAAAACAGTTAATCCAGTACATAACACATTGACAATTGATTGGAATGTAGTAGGAATTGCCTCATCCTGAATAACCTGTTCTGCACGAGTTTTTCTATCCAAAAACTTAGCATCTTCAAAATGAATGTAATCGATCTTTGTCATTTTATAAAAAATAAATGGCTTTTTCAAGTGTTAATCCAAATATCCCGCTGCCCAGAAAAAATTTGTTGTCGGAAGCGCCGATAAATGTTAAGATAATTTATAGAGATAATCAGGGATTTTTTCCAAGACGGGGAATCAAAAGACGGATAACTTGGCACTGTATGTACAATATGATATATAAAAAAGTAAAGAGAAAACCTGCTTGAAAGGAGAATGGCTATGGATAGCTGCAATTACAAGGTGGTTGCTGAATTGCGACCGGATTTACCGAAAAAAGAACGCAACAGCGTATTGAACAATTTGCGGGAAGGCAGAAAGCGTGTCGCAATCTAAAGATAACGGCATATGAGCAAATGGAGTGGTTCTGTCCTTTGATTTTGTGGTTGATGATTTGGAAACAGCAGATTTGCTTTACCATTTTTCCGTCAAACATAAACGGTTCCCATTCTGCCTTAAGAAAATGGATATAAGCCCGAATGTTGTAAAACCGGATGTTTCAACCGATATATGGGCGTTTCGTGATGAGGAGTGGGGTAAGGCAAAAAGGAAGATGGCGCAAAATAGTATTATAGATAACATAAAAATAACAAGATACGGAAAGGCGGTTTGTTTATGGAAGAAAGGTTACAAGTGAGATTTACATTTGACGATAACTTGATGAAAAAAAATGGAATTGAGCGTCAGGATGTTTATTATACCCTCAAAAAGAACTTTTCAGAAAGGGGCTTGAAATGCGTTTCTGAAAATGATGTCCTTGCGTTTGAAGATACCGGACAGGAAGATGATTATGGGAATATGTGGGCTATTCTAATAGGGCTTATTAGAAGTGATTGGTTTATTCAATGTGCGGCTTCCTGCGATTTTATCGAGGATGGGGATGTAGAAGATGTTTTAATACAAATTCCGGAACTTAAAAAGATGTTAGCATCAGCATAGAATGATAAATGGGAGGATGTTTTAAGACAAGCAAAAGAAAAACATGCCATGGAAGCTTAATGATATGAGCAATGAGATGAGGAAAGGAAGATAACGCAAAATAGTATGATAGATAATGTAAAGAGAACACAGAAAGGTGGAATTATATATGGCAAAAATGCAAGTGAGATTTTCGTTTGATGATGAACTAATAGAAAAAAAAGGCGTTAAACGGCGAGACATTTATTACACGATAAAAAAGAATTTTACTCAAAAAGGCTTAAAGTGTGTTTCTGACGGTGAACAGCTTGTTTTCGAAGATATGGGGCATGAAGACGACTATGGAAATATGTGGGCGATTATTCTTGCTCTTGTTGACTGCGATTGGTTTACGGACTGCGCTTCCTCTTGCGTATTCGTGGAAAATGGTAAAAGAGAAGATGTTTTGGTACAGGTGCCGGAAATTAAGCGAATTATGGCAACAGGCTTAAAGGTGGAGCATGGAAGAAAAAACAGCACAGGAAATTATTGAATCCCCAAGCAGAAAGCAAATAACCTTTGATTTGAGCGATAAAATATTAAAGAGAAAACCTGCTTGAAAGGAGCAAAAAAATGAATGAATATAATGGATATAATTATGAAGTAGTTGCAGAGCTGCGTAGTGATTTAACTGATGAAGAACGGGATTTTGCCGTAAAAAAGGTGGAAGATTATAAACGCAGGTTGAAAATTGTAAATTCGGATAATGTTTATCGTAATGAGCAGCCTGTCAAAGGACGGTATGATGATTTTGGTTCAGTAACATTTTTTTATGTAGCATTAGAAGATATGAAAGAATATTTTTCATGTTTAGAATATCATGATAAATGGGGTAATGAAAGCTGTGTCACAGTCGGACAAAGAGCATGATATATGGGAAAATATATGCTTTTTGCAATCAGAAAGGCGGTTTGTTTATGGAAGAAAGGCTACAAGTGAGATTTACATTTGACGATGATTTGATGAAAAAAAATGAAATTGAGCGTCGGGATGTTTACTATACCCTCAAAAAGAATTTCACTCAAAGGGGATTGGTTTGTATTTCGGAAGATGATGTGTTAATGTTTCAAGGAACCGGACATGAGGACGATTACGGAAATATCTGGGCTATTTTGATGGCGCTTATCGAAGGCGACTGGTTTACCAAATGCGCGGCTTCCTGCGATTACATTGAAAATGGCAAAGTAGAAGATGTGCTATCGCAAGTGCCAAAAGCAAGAAAAATGCTGGGATTAGCTGAGATAACAAGTGAGGCAAAGGAAAACAAGAACATGCTACAGGAAGACGATTCATTTATGGAAAAATTACAGGTGAGATTTACTTTTGATGATGATTTGATGAAAAGAAATGAAATTGAGCGTCGGGATGTTTATTATACCCTCAAAAAGAATTTCACTCAAAGGGGATTGGTTTGTATTTCGGAAGATGATGTGTTAATGTTCCAGGGAACCGGACATGAGGACGATTACGGGAATATCTGGGCTATTTTGATGGCACTGATTAAAAGCGACTGGTTTACCAAATGCGCGGCTTCCTGTGATTACATTGAAGATGGAGAAGTAGAAGATGTGCTATCGCAAGTGCCAAAGGCAAGAAAAATGTTGGGATTAGCTGAGATAACTTAAAAGGATGATGAAGAGGAAGATATACTTTCACAAATCCCACATTTAAAACATATTATGTCAACAGCATAGATGGACAAAACAAAAATTCTCGAAAAAGCAGGAGCAAGGATTGAAACAACCAAATAACTCAAAAACGGCAAACTCCCGAAAACCTAGCCCGAACATGGTAATACACCCTATGAAGACCCTTGGGAAGCGTCGGTACTAAGCTCGGCGGCGCTGTAAAAGCGCAGCTCCTTTTACAGCGCCGCCGAGCTTAGTACCGCTACGCTTCCCACAGAGTGCAAACGAGTCTGAATAGGGTGTATTACCATGTTCGGGCGGCCTCTCGCCAATCACTCCTTACACTATAAAAGCCCTTCAATATTCCCATATTAAAGAGCCCTTATAATAACCATTATAATTTTTCACTAAAACTCAAACACAACTGCCGTAAGCGGCGGCATATTAAATGTAATAAACTGCTCCTTATAATCGCACAAACCCTTCCTCGCCTTAATCGTCTTTGACACCTTATTACCATTGCCGCCAAATTTCTTATCGTCAGAATTCAAAATCAACTTATACTGCCCATTCACAGGCACACCAACCCTGTATTTCTCATACATCACAGGCGTCATATTTATTACAAAAAGCATATTCTGCTTGCCATCGGCGCTCTTTCTCACAAAGCTGTAAATGCTTCTCTCGTTGTCGTCGGCATTCATCCACTCAAAGCCCGCCCAGTCGTTGTCAATCTCATGCAGACATGGACTCTTCTTGTAAAGCTTCAAAAGCTCGCCCACAAAATCATGCATGCCCTTATTCAAAGGCTTCGCAAGCAGCCCCCAGTCAAGCTCCCTCGCCTCGCTCCACTCGCGCTCCTGCGCAAAATCCTGTCCCATAAACAAAAGCTTTTTGCCCTCATGACCAAACATAAAGGTATAAAGCGCCCTAAGATTAGCATACTTATCAATCTCATAGCCGGGCATCTTATTTACAAGAGAGCACTTCAAATGCACGACCTCATCATGCGAGAACGGCAGAATATAGTTCTCGCTGCTGTTGTAACTCATCGCAAAAGTAAGCTTATTGTGATTGTCGCGCCTGAAATACGGGTCAAGCTTCATATACTCCAAAAAGTCATGCATCCAGCCCATATTCCACTTAAATGAAAAGCCTAAGCCATCGTCCTCGGGCTTCGCCGTTACCTTCGGCCATGCCGTAGACTCCTCGGCGATAGTAAGCACTCCCGGATACGCGCCATGCACTACGGAATTGAGATGTTTGAAAAACTCAATCGCGTCAAGATTCTCATTCCCGCCGTACTTATTAGCTACCCACTCTCCGTCACGCTTGCCATAGTCAAGATAAAGCATAGACGCAACCGCGTCAACCCTGAGCCCGTCAATATGGAACTCCCTTATCCAAAACAGCGCGTTCGCTATGAGGAAATTCTTGACCTCATTCTTGCTGTAGTTGAAAATCTTTGTGCCCCAATCAGGATGCTCGCCAAGACGCTTATCAGGATGCTCGTAAAGACATGTACCGTCAAACTCGCAGAGTCCATGCGCGTCTCTCGGAAAATGAGCGGGAACCCAGTCAAGGATTACGCCGATATTGTTCTTGTGGAACAAATCGACAAGATATCTGAAATCGTCAGGATTGCCATAGCGTGATGTCGGCGCATAATAACCCGTCACCTGATAACCCCACGAGCCGTCAAACGGGAACTCCGCAATGCCCATAAGCTCCACATGTGTGTACGGCATATCCTTTAAGTATTCCACCATCCTGTCCGCAAACTCACGATAATTATAAAAGCCGTCCGCAGTACCGTCAGGGTGCTTCATCCAAGAACCGATATGGCACTCATAGATTGACATGGGCTCCTTGTTCATGTCCTTTTTGTCCCTGTCTGTCATCCATTTGCCATCGCCCCATTTGAAGTGTCCCAAATCATACACTCTCGACGCCGTACCGGGACGCATCTCCGCATAATTTGCATAAGGGTCAGACTTGTAAAGCTTTCTGCCATCGGGAAGCACAAGCAGATATTTGTACATCTGTCCCTCCTGCACGCCCTCGATAAATGCAGCAAAAATACCGCCATCGCCAAGCCTTTCCATAGGCGCCGCACTCTCGTCCCATCCGTTGAACTCGCCTATGACATAAATCTCTTTCGCATTAGGCGCCCATACCGCAAAAAAATAGCCGTTTTTCCTGCCCTTTTTGCATGGGTGCGCGCCCAGCTTTTTGTAAATGTCGTAATGTGTACCCTGCCCAAATACATATTGGTCAGCGTCAGAAATAAATACCGTCGTGTCCGTACTCATTTTTTCTACCCCCATTTTTTATTATTGTAGCCCCAACTACATAAAGTCCCTCTCCTTTAATACAATCATGTCCTCGCTGTCATATCTCTTTGACAAAAGCACATCGACAAAATTTTTGAGCTTTGACCTTTTGGATTTCCAGATAGCCTCGTCAACAATATCCCTTACCTCGTCCTTTGTGACTACATGATTGCCGCCCTGCATGTTTGATATCCTCGTGTAAAGTGCAAGCGTTCCCATCTCATCAATAGAGTATTCGAGCGCGAGCGCGTAATTTTTGGCGTATGCCACAAGCGCCTTGCTGTCCATCTCCATCAAGTCAATTCGGATATTGAAATAATCGGCTATCATCGCCTGCTTTTCAAGCAGTCTGGTAATCTCCTTTTTGGTGTCCTCCATAATGACTATTATGCCGATACTCTCCTGATTTAAAAGCGTAGTCATCTCATAGAGCTTCTGCTCCTTCATGCCGTTTGCCTTCTCTATAATAATAGCACCATTATTTAATTTATCAAAGACCTCTTTTAAATTTCTTAAATTTAATTTTTCGCCTGTAATTTTTGCTACCTTGCCGGAAAAATTCGCGTCCATCGCCTGAAACTCTTTTACAAGATTTTTCGCAAGCTTCAGCGTGTCAAGCCCTGCCTCGCCGGTAATAATCACATTGCCTGTGTACGCTGCAAGCGTCATTTTGTCCAGCGCAAAAATTATCTGCTTTTTAATTTTCTTTGTGACGGCAAAATTCTCAAAAAGCTGCTGCTCCTCGGGCGAAAAACTCCTTATTTCCTCGGGTTCTGCCCCATTTGCTTCTTTTCGGGTAGTCGCAAGGATTTTATCGGAAAGACCGCCAAGCTCCGCGGTATTCATCTTGATTTCCTGCGTTTTTAGAGCGTCCTCCTTAGCCATCTCGGCTATGCTCTCCTCGTCGTCCGGGTCAAGCTGTCGGTTTGCGTTATTAGCCTTTTGCTTATCCTTTGAGATATCGCTTTCAGAATAATCATTATACCCGGAAATATCCTCTAAATCGTCATTTCCCGGATATTCACCGTCTTCCTCTTGCGCTGCTTCATCGGAATATTCATTGTCAAGGTTCCCGTCATTAGCATATTCATCATTTTCAGAATAGCCATCATTTACATATTCGTCACTTTCAGGATATCCGCCATTAGCATACTCATCATTTTCAGGATATCCGTCATTTACATATTCATCACTTTCAGGATACTCATCATCGGCATATTCATCATTGCTGACATTTTCACCGTTTTCTATGTATTCTGCTTCATCAGAATATTCGCCGCCTTCTGCGTATTCTGCTTCATCGGAATATTCGCCGCTTTCCGCATATCCTGCTTCATCAGGGTTTTCGCTGTCATCTTCATAGGTCATTTCGTCGGGATATTTGTCAGCTTCTGTATATTCTGCTTCATCAGAATATTCGTCCGCCTCTGCATACGCTGCTTCGTCAAAGTATTCCCCAACAGTTTCATCCTGATAAGCCTCATCGGATGTATACTCTTCACCGTCCGCATACTCTATATTTTCTTTGCTGCTGTCAGCGACTTCTTCTATCTTGACAACAGCCTTGGAAATCTGCTCGTCCGGCAGCTCGGCGGTATTGCCTCCAAGCTCATCTGCCACGAGCTCCTCAAGCCTTGTACGCGGTTCTGCCTCTGCTGCCTTTTCCTCGAAACCGTCTATCATCTCATCCTTGACAGAATTATCAAAATTAGCGATAATTTCACCTGTCTTATGTATAACTTTCTTTTTGATTGCCTCCTGATTCTTTTGGACATTTTCCTGCTTTATATGCTCCCACTCCGCAAGCACATCCTCCAGATTCATCTGACCTGTCATCGGCTTAAACTGCTCCTGCGAATTGTCGCCGTCTGCCGCCCCGGCTGTCTGCTGTTTATGCTCAAGATAAACATTTTCCGCATTTTCCTGCATGCGCTTCTGCTCGTCATTTACCGACTTTTCCGTAGTATCGCGCAGGGACGCAATGTCGGTATCTTTCTTCATAAAACGCGCATCCTCGCCCGGCACGATTACCTTTTTGATGGCGCCTGTGTCCGGCTTGGGACTTTCTTCGGAAACACCGCTTACCATAGAGGCTACTTTGCCTTCGGTATATGAATGTTTTAGCGTGTCCGCCTGCTCCTGCTTTTCCTCCTTGAGCAGATTTTCAAAGCGTTCCTTAGTGGAAACATATGTCCTTGTTTCAAAAGACTTTTCCTGCTCTTCGTCCGCGTCATCGTCGGAAGATATATCGTTAATATCGACTTCCTTCATGCCGTCAAATACTAATCTTTCAAGATTTATTGTATTGTACTGGCTCATCTCCATGGCCGCGGCGGCGTTGGCGCTTAACGCTTCGGCAGGCGGTATTTCAGCGGACGGTGCGTCTGCGGGCGCCTGAATCGGAAGTCCGTCCGTATTATAAAACCGGTCGACATAAAATTCATCGGTATAGTTCTGAGCCGTACCGTCTTCCTGCGGTGAATAAGCCCCTGCGGCGTTGTTTCTTCCTGCATAGCCGTTATCCGCATAGCTTTCCCCTGTATAGCTGCCGTCTGCATAGCCGTCATTGGAATAACCGTCATTTTGACCGGCTTCGTCTGCATAGCCTGTATCGGGATAATTTTCATCGGGATAATTTTCATCCGAGTAATTTACATTGGAATAATTCCCGTCCGCATAACTTTCATTAGAATAGTTTTCGGAATAGTTTTCATTTGAATACCCGCCGCCGGAATAATCGGCGTTTTGATAATTTGCGTTGCCATAGTCTTCATTATTGTATGCGTTATTGTCATAACCGTACTCTTCCGGATAGCCCTGCTGACCGTTATAGTCTGCTTCTGCGTAGTTTCCATAGCCGCCTTGCTCCGCGTAGCCCTGCTGTTCATCGTAGCCCGCTTCCGCATAACCCTGTTCTCCGGCATAGTCCTCCGGATAGCCCTGCTGATTGTCATAACCTGTTTCTGTATAGCCTTCCTCCACATAGCCTTGTTCATCGGCATAGCTGTCATCATATGGCTCTTCGCTGCTGTAATTCCTGTTTGAATTTCTCGACATTACTTCATATTTTGCCCTTTGGGCGTCTGTCAGCGGTGCATGCAGCATTTTCAGCTCCATAGCTTTCATGACATACGCACCATCGCCAAAAAACAAAATAATCTCATCGCATACTTCTACGCATTTTGTAGCCAATCCGACTCTATGATAAAGGTAAGCAAGCTCATACACCCACTCTTCCTGATATTCCTTTTTCTTAAATTCCTCCAAAAGTTCGATGCGTTCCTCAAGACTTGCCTCCTGCGCCTCAAGAATACGATAACGCAGAGTATAAACTCCGTTGTCCTTTGGCGCAATCCGCACAAATTCTTTGTAATACTCAATCGCCGCCACCACATCGTCAAGCTCGATTGACACCTCACAAAGACACTGAACCACCGAACGGTTTGACGGATAGCGTTCGTATGCAAGCAGAAGCACCGCCCTGGCGTCCTCATTGCGCCTGTTTACCCTATAAAGCGCCGCAATCCGCAGAAGCATAGTAATATTCTTGACTCTCCTCCAGTCAATCTTATCAGCTATGTCCGCCGCCTCCGCATACCTCTCCTTGCCAATCAAATTGCTGATTTCCTCTGTACGCACCCTATACTCATATTTATCCAAGCCTACTCACCCCTGTAATACTGTCCCTTATATCAAATATTAAAACATATCTGACATTTACCACATTGTCAAAATCAACACTCAAAAATACATCCCGCAAAGCCCCAATCCCTGCCAAAACGCCCTGCCCCTGCATTTTTAACATGAAATCAAAAATCTCATACACTACAACATTAAAAAAACAACTTCTGCTTCTAATAACAAAAACTTTTCCTAATATTCAAATTCAACGAAACCATAAATCATTCGGGAAAAACGCCGCCCTCCGCGTTTTTCTTAAACATTTAGGAAGTCTTAGGCAGCGTCTTTTGCTGCCTTAGAGTTCCTTAATGTTTTTTGCACTACTACCGACAGTTTATCATACAGCAATTTTGATGTCAATGCTGATAACCGCTCAAATTCATATATTTTGTGTTTTTTAACGACTTATATACTAAATCTTTGGTTTAAAACTTATCCGACAGCTCCGCAAACTGCTCAAGCGTCAGCGCCTCTCCCCTGACTGTGGCAGGCAGCTTCATATCCTCAAGCGCGGAAATTACATTTTCCTTTGTGATATTTAGATTTGCGGCATTATTAAGACTGTTTACAAGTGTCTTTCTGCGCTGGTTAAACGACGCCTTTATTATGTCAAACATTAAATCCTCATTTTTCACCGCAATCGGCGGCTTGCTGTGGCATGTCAATTTTATGACAGCACTGTCAACATTTGGGCGCGGCATAAAGCAGCCTGCGGGCACTGTAAACATAACCTGCGGCACAGAGTAATACTGAACCGCAAGCGAAAGCGCCCCATAATCCTTTGTCCCCGGCTTTGACTGCATACGCTCCGCGACCTCCTTCTGCACCATTATCGTAATGCTTTCAAGCGGCACATGCTTTTCAAAAAGCCCCATAATAATCGGCGTGGTAATATAATAGGGTAAATTTGCGACTACCTTTATCGGTCTGCCGCCGTTTTTTTCGTCTACTATCCTGTTTATGTCCAGCTTTAAAATGTCCTCGTTTATGACAGCCACATTATCATATGCGGAAAGCGTGTCCTCCAAAATCGGCAGCAGCTTTTTGTCTATTTCTACGGCAATGACCTCTCGCGCATTTTCACAGAGATACTGCGTCATAGTGCCTATCCCCGGACCTATTTCCAGCACGAAATCGCCTTTTGTTATCTGTGCCGCACTTATGATGTTTTCCAAAATATTCGAGTCTATGAGAAAATTCTGCCCGTACTTTTTTCGGAACTGGAAGTTGTATTTTTTTAATATATAAATTGTACCTGTGGGATTTCCGAGAGTTGGCATTTTGTATGCTCCTTTTTTATATATTGTCTGTAAGCATTTGCGAAACTCTATTCGATGATGTAGAATTTAGGCAAAATATATAAAATAAGCGGTGTCTTGCGCGTGACTAGTGTGCTGTACCAATGATATTTATCATAATTCAAATGTTTATAATAATGATAAAATAAAGATTGTTCGTTTCTCTATCATGCTAAATATGAACGGTATAGTACACTAGTTGCGCTGCGCCTAGCCGCATTTTTATATATTTTGACTAAATTCAAACAGTTTAGAACATATTTCGCAATTGCCTAATATTGTCTGTGTTTTTTAGACTGTAAAAGGCGGGATTTTCATTAACATAGTGGTATTATAATTATATTTGTGGGAAATTTCAAGAGAAATGCTGTTGAAATATAGAATTGCCTCGGCTATGACAACTTTTGACAAATAGTAAAATTATTCATTGTTACAGTAAACCAAAAAGCCCAAGCAAACCTCCCCTTGGGCTTTTTCTAGTTCTTGCTTTATCTTATCTTACACCGTAGGCATTTTCCTCATCTGGCACTGTCCATACATCTACATATGTAATAAGCTTATAATGCCTACAAAGATAAATTTCTTATAATTCCTCATCAAGAAACTCCTCAAGCCAGTCGAGGAAATCACCTCCGCTTTTGTGGGGCGATATTCCTATATCGGTCATTTCCCAGACTTCGCCTTTGGCGCTGCCGCAGACAATCAGCCGATAGGAGCACCCGTCTCCCATATCCGCAAGCTGGAGCTGTCCGTTTTGGAGTGCGGATTCCTTGCGCGCTTCATTGACTTTTTCGTCGTTCTCCCAGATCCACGTTTCGCGAAAATTAAAGCGTTTTGTTATGCGCTCTGGGGCAAATACCGCCTGCTCTAATGGGCTAATCGCGTTTTCCCCGTCAAAGCCATCGCCAATCTGCGTAAGATATGCTTTATATTCCTTAGGCAGCTTCACACCGTAATGTTCCTCAAAGGCTTTCACCTGTGTGCGCTTTAAGCAGGGATTTAAGCTGATGCCCATTTTTTCAGCTTTTTCTTTTAGTTGAGCGGCTTTCTGTTTGATTTCTGCTGATGTCTTTTGGTTTTTTCCAATTCCAAGCTTTTTGCGCTCAATAATGATTATTTTTTCGCGGCCACAAAAAGCGGACAAATCTGTGACATTTGTTTTTAGCAAATTGAGGCTGTCCAGCTTTGGAAGCGCCGCAAGACAGCTAACATCCTCGACAGGCGTATCATATAACCAAATCATTTCAAGGGTAGGAATCTGGGCAAGCGCGGAAACATCGGTTACTTTGGTGCCGCTCAAAGTAATCTCGCGGAGCTTGTGCAGATTTTGAAGCGGTGATAACCCGGTTATTGCGGTGTTGTACGCTATCAGTTTTTCTAAATTCTGGCAGGAGGACAGGGGCGACAGGTCGCTCAGATTAGGATTTTTATCAATACTTAAAATACTTAGCGCTGGCAGATTTTGAAGCGACGGAAGCTCCTCCATTTCAATACCTGATAAAGACAAGTGTTTCAGATTCGGCAGCCCGTCCAATTTTGGAATGCCAATCCTGCCGTCACATAAGTGAAGGAACATCAAATTGTTAAGCTGTCTAAAGTCACAGGGTTCTATCTCAACCGTATTTCCATACACAGATATTTCATTCAGCTTATGAAGTGCGCACAGTGGTGACAGATCGGAAATCGCGCAATTATCCAGTGAAATTTCCTCCAAATCTTTTAAACGCGACAGCGGCGAAATATCCACAAGCGGCGGTATATAGCCGGCATTTGGATTCGATTGCGCAAAATATCTAAAGCTTAGGAAACGGTAATGAGTATAGCCATCCAAAAGCTGTTCTTCCGTCACGCCGGGATTGCATTTCACCATATCCGCAAAAACTTCTTTTTCCAGTGCTGTATGCGTCATTTCACGATTTCTCCTTTATCCCTCTTTTCTATCAGCTTTAATTTTTCCCGTTTCTCATTGCACAGAAGCTCATAATTCCGGCAGAATGTTTCATGGGTCAGCGCCTGCCCCTTGACCTCCGGCGTCAAAAGAAGCCGGAGGTTCCTGACGACCTCCTTAGACTGTGGCAATAGATAAGAGCGCTTCATCTTATAATCGTCCAATGCCGCGCACATCCATTCCTGCTTCTGCTCTTTTAAGAGGCGGACGCCCGTTTGAAAATCGCCGTTTTTGCACGTCTGTACCGCAGCCACATATTTGTAACACCCAAACCCGGCCGTGCGTTCCCCGTTAAATTCCCACCCCATGAAAACGGGTTTTTTCTGCCCGAACAGTTCCACAAAGCACTCAAAAGAATTTACCCTGTCAAACTCCGGCAATACACCCAGCCTGATTGCCTCCAGCAGCTTTTGCATGCCGACCTGATTCTTTTCATAAAAAAGCTTTAGCTGCACCGCCTTCTTTGCCCATGGCTCTCCATACATAGTCGTATAGTATTTCCCGCCAAGCAGCTTTCAGCCATCGCAGCCCATAAGATTTATGCCATATTCGCCATTGTTCATAATCTGTTCGATTGTGCCGCACAGTGGAAATACGCTTGCCCACATTTTCAGTTCTGCTACCCCCAGACTGTAACCGATCACCTGAACCAGTTCCGAACGCTCCCGGATATACCGGTGACTGCCATATTTTATAAATCCGTTGGCACGCAGCAGCGGCGTGAAATCATCTTTTATGATCTGCTTGATGGCTTTTTTAAATTCATAATTTTCCTCGGTATACTCCATGACGATCCTCCTAAAACGCTTTCCCGTTTTTCATAAAATTCACAAGCTATGCTATCTGTTAAAGCAGCTTTTTGATCTCCTCATTCCAAAAGCAATCTTCTCTCCGCATGGCTTCCGGATCCGCCTCTATGAGTTTTTCTTTCAAAAGTTCCACGTTGGCGGCATATTCCTTGCTGCCCTCCGGTAATCTTTTTTGAAGAAATGTACTGTAGTGGAGCATACATTCATACAAAGCCCCCAGTGAAGTATTCATTAAGGTAAAGCCCACATAGTCATAATCTTCGCATTCTTCGCTCTTCCCGCTTTCTGCCGCTTCTTCCTGCTCATCGTCTCCTGCGAAGTCGTCATCGTCATACGCATCCAAATCCTGAGCAATCACAAGTATCTTACCGCTGCCTGTATTAATCCCGATCCAGTCGCCGTCTCCGGTATATCCCAAATAAAAATACCCTTCCTCAACATACCCAATATCCTGTACATCCATTTCTTCAAAGTTCAGATAAGGAGCCGCGCTTTCCGGAAGACCATACTTTGACAAAATCGTAAGGTCTTCCTCACGCAGCCCGTAAGCTCTTAAATCTTTCTCGTCATAACAAACCAACGGTTCTCCTGTCCACTTTTCCGTAAATTCCTTTGCTTTCATCACATATCCCTCCATTATCATTATTCCCGCGTTATCTTGTATTCATTAATTGCCGGATATTTCTTAAATAATCCTATGTCGATAATATGTACTGTCATTCCCTAATCCACTTAACCCGTTTAGATGGTTTTACTGTATTTAAAAAATCATCAATAATTAAAAATAATAATTAAAAATAAGCCGCCTTATCTATAAGCATCAGCAGGCAGACGCCCACTACAAAAAATACTGTAATTCCTACGCTGATCCGTAACAATACCATAAATACATCAATACTTTTATACCATTCCTCATCAAACGCAAAAAATATGCCCTTCGTATATGCGCCTTTTTCCTCGCATATCTGATTCAGCTCTTCAGACATACGAAAAGTCCGTTTTTCCCCTATGGGCAGGGTCACAGTCCTGCCTCTTTCTATGGCATCTGCATCAGGCTCTGGAATTTCCGCTAAAATATATGATCCGTCCGTCAGCTCCAAAAGATAATACTGGTTATAGTCAATATGTATGTTCAATTTTGATGTGATAAGCTCAGTTTTTCTTTTGGGCGCTCCTACTGTCCTTCCCTTATAGCGCTCTTGAAAATAAGTTGACGCCCACGGTTTTAAATGCCATACTCCCGTAGGCACAATCGACACTGGCTGCAGCGTCACATAGTCTGTGCCAAAAGAAAGCTTATCAAATTCCTCTGCAGATAATATGCGGGGAATGTCTTCTCCTGCAGGGTGCCCTGTCACAGCAATTCCCTCTTTTATATCCTCTAATCCCATAGTCTTTTGTCCCCTGCGCAAAAGGCTGTCGGGATTAAAGCCAAACGCTGCAAAGACCGCTGCCGCAGCCGCGACTACAACAGCAATGTATGTCAGCATTTTCTTCATAATAAGCTCCTCCCTGCATTTCAAAATGGAGTTGGCAGCACCACTTCCTCCAGCGGCGTATATTGGACATTTTTCATTTTCCCTGCTTCCAGCAGTTCTTTTGTCCGACGTGTGACGATCGGCACGCCCTCCCAGATCCGAAAGAAGAAAATCTGTCCTTGTCTCCATTCGCCGCCCCGCATCCCCCTATGAGTAATATAATGGCCGCTTTTACCATTACCACTGCCATATTTTTCCATATCATTTTTGCAGTTCCTCCGCAAATAATTCAACGCCGCTAAAGGTGCAAACTTCTTCAATAATCAAATGTCCATAAAGCGTACTGTCATTCCCTAATCCACTTAACCTGTTTAGATGGTTTTCCTGTCTTTAAGAAATCCTCAATGATTAAAAATAAAATGTCCCTGTCACCAGACACCATATGGCGCGGATAGAAATTGCCCCGTATCTCCACAGGCTCCTTGCCCTCCCCGGAATTATAATAGGAAACGCTCTCGTCCCAGTCGTCGATGACGGAAATCGCCGACAGTTCTTTGTCAAAGTAGACAGCCAGCGTCTTCATCGAAGATGCCGACCGCGTACTGATTTCCAGTGCTGTCAGCTTTTGGGTGGAATAAAGCTCCTCCAGCTTTTGAAAAATCTCTGCGGAGGTAAGTTTTGTAAGTTCTTCCTCCTCCAGCTCTACGGAAGGATTTCCCTCCAACGTATAAGAAATGTCCGTAATTCTTATTTTTTTGATTGTTTTCACTTTGACAATATTGACCTTTTCCTCAATATCCGCGATGTCCTCCGCCTCATCTCTCCCCCACATCTGCCGCAGTCTTTTTTCCAAAGTTTTCTGAGTAATCCGCCCGCTATAGATTGTCACGTTTTCGGGACATAATGAGGTACAATTTAAAAACATATTATTGTACAGGCAATGGGTATTGTGCAGTTCTATTTTTTGATTCAGTGCGGCACAATTAGCAAACATACTCCAACAGTTTATAATATTTTCACCTAATACGATTTCCTGATTAAAGCTGCTGCAGCCAGCGAACATACCCGATGTATTTTCAGCGCGCAAGGGCAGCTCTATCTTTTGATTGAAGCTTTTACACTGCGCAAACATATCATAACAGTATGCCGCGTACTTAGGCAGTTCAATGGGCTGATTGAAAGAGCTGCATCCCGCAAACATCCGTGCGCATTGCACCACGTAAGCGGGCATTTTTACCGGCTGGTTAAAAGCCTTGCAGTCACAAAACATATCCATGCATCCTGCAACGCGTTCCGGTATCACTACCGGCTGATTAAAGCTTGTGCAGCCTTGAAACATCCCGGAACAATGTGTTATAGAGTCATCTAATAAAACCGGAAGATTAAATTCTTCTATTTTTATCTTATGCTCCCGACAAAATGTTTTAATGCCTACCGGACTGTAAATCCTTACTACATGGTTCTTTTCATCAAAATCATATTCTTTGTCCATTGTTATACTGCTCCTTTACTCCTCTTTTTTACCTTGGGTATTAAGATAAAACAACTTGTCCTCTCTCCAATAGCAGCCCAAAATATTTTTATAAGCATCATTATAGCATAATTCAAAAAGGGTAACAACCAACCGACAAACGCACTTTATCGTTTTTTGTCAACTGGCGGTTGCGCTTTAGGCTTATTTTTGAAAAGTCAACAAAAAAAATCAGCTAATGCTTAGCCAGCATTAACTGATTTTTTAATAACGCTATTCCGGAAAATTTATATACCCCTGCAGCCACACCACGCCCTTAAAGCGTCTGCCTACCGCGGGCTCGCCGAACAAATCCTCCTTGTTCACGCAGACTTCAATGGTAAGCTCATTGCACTCCACTGTCATAAAAAACAGCTCCTCGCCCGTAACGCGGTTCTTTCCGCTGCTTACCTCCGTAATCTCGCCGAGTATCGAATACAAATCGCACTCCACTCCATACGGCATAAAATATGTGTCCACAAGACTGAACACATCTTCATCATGGATTTTGCGCGAGATAATCGTGTATGTGTCCATATCGTCGAGCGTGAGGCTCTCGATTGCCTCCTCGTCGCCGTTTCTTGCCTGATTGAGCAGCTGGTTTCTCTCGTAAGACGCTTTTTTTATGCGTTCCTTTTCGTGCTCATTTTTGATAATCGGCATCATAATCATGCCGTCAGTGCAGAGGGCGCTCAAAATCAGCGACGTGCCCCTTACGGGGAGCTGGTCCAGGCTTTGCAGGCGCTTGTATGGTATCATATTCTGCAGATAAAATATAAGCGTCACGCCAACCTTCAAATCATCGCACACTCCCGCATACGACTCCTTTTCCATATGGCGCTCTATCGTGACATCTTCGTATGAGCTTATATGCGAGCCACGCAGATACGGGAAATAATACTCATACAGAAAACTGCCCTCGTCGTCAAACTCGCCCCGCACGCATACTCCCGCATTCGGCGCAAAATCAACATAAAGCTCGGCATACACCCTATCCTCATCGTCTACGGTAATATCCTTCCCGCAGGCATACGAACAGCCCGCATTTTCATCCGCCTTTAAAATCGTGCTCTCTACTACCTTATTAATAATATCCTGTAATTCTTCTCTCTTTTTAACCTTGCTAAAGCCAACCGCTCTCAAATATTTATGCACTTAAAACCATGTCCCTTCGCGTCAGATATTTATCAAAGGAACTGCCCATAAAATTACCCGTCCTGATTTATTTCCTAACAGCTCCTTAGTTCGGTCTTTCCGCCCATGTACGGCTGCAAAACCTGGGGAATCTTTACTGAGCCGTCCGCCTGCAGATTATTTTCGAGGAATGCAATCAACATTCTCGGCGGCGCGACTACCGTATTATTTAATGTATGCGCAAAATACTTTCCGTTCTCACCGTTTACCCTGATTTTTAATCTTCTCGCCTGTGCGTCGCCTAAATTAGAACAGCTTCCGACCTCAAAATATTTCTTCTGTCTGGGCGACCAAGCCTCCACGTCTACAGACTTCACCTTTAAATCAGCCAAATCGCCAGAACAGCACTCCAGCGTGCGGACAGGAATATCAAGCGACCTGAACAAATCAACCGTATTCTGCCAAAGCCTGTCAAACCACATGGGCGACTCATCGGGCTTGCATACAACAATCATCTCCTGCTTTTCAAACTGGTGTATTCTATATACGCCCCTCTCCTCAACGCCATGAGCCCCCTTTTCCTTTCTAAAGCAGGGCGAATAGCTTGTAAGCGTCTTTGGCAGCTCCGCCTCCGAAATGATAGTGTCAATAAACTTGCCAATCATTGAATGTTCGCTTGTGCCGATAAGGTACAGATCCTCGCCCTCAATCTTGTACATCATGGCATCCATCTCGTCGAAGCTCATAACTCCCGTCACCACGTTGCTCCTAATCATAAACGGCGGCACGCAGTAGGTAAAGCCCCTATCAATCATAAAATCCCTCGCGTAAGCGATTACCGCGGAATGAAGGCGCGCAATATCACCCATCAGATAATAAAAGCCGTTGCCCGCTACTTTCCTCGCGCTGTCAAGGTCAATGCCATTAAAGCGCTCCATGATTTCTGTGTGGTACGGTATCTCAAAATCAGGCACTACAGGTTCGCCGTACTTCTGAACCTCGACATTTTCCGCATCGCTCCTGCCGATAGGCACGCTCGGATCAATGATGTTTGGTATAGTCATCATTATCTTTGTCACTTTATCGTTTAATTCCTTCTCCGCCTCGGCAAGCTCCTCAAGACGCTTTGCCTGCGCGTTCACCTGCTTTTTGACTTCCTCGGCCTCATCTTTTTTGCCCTGTCCCATCAGAGCGCCTATCTGCTTTGAAAGCTTGTTCCTCTCTGCCCTGAGATTGTCCGCCTCCTGCTGCGTTTTCCTTGCCTGCGCGTCAAGCTCGATTACCTCGTCAACCAACGGCAGCTTGTGATCCTGAAATTTCTTTTTGATATTCTCCCTCACAGCATCGGGATTTTCCCTCAAAAATTTAATGTCTATCATTTCGATTATGCTCCTTTATTAAAATATATTTTTCGCTATGGCAAATAGCGGATACCGCCGCCTGCCGCAATTATTTGATGACCGTCTGAATTACAACCGTCGTGTCTTTTATAAGGTCCACAAATTTTTCCGTACGCATAACCTGTCCGTATTTGTCCTCAATTATGCGCAGTATGGGTCTTTCAGGGAAATGGAAGTTTTGGCGCATGACAATGCCGACTTCTCCCTGATTTGTCTTAACTTTCGAGCCGACAGGATAAACGGCTATAAGCTGCAGAAACGCCTCAACTATATCATCATCATACCATATTCCGCTGTAATTTCTGATAAGGTTAATCGCTTCATGTACGCGCACTCTTGCTTTTCCTATGCCGCAGATAAGCTCGTCAAACTCATCGCACACGCCTACTATCTGCACCATTCTCGACACTAGGTCAGTACCGAGCGGATAGCCTGAGCCGTCCTTGCGCTCATGGTGGTTGAGCACTATGTTCTTGGCATTCTCCGAAAGCCAATCTTCGCCCTTTATCGCCGTATAGCCGTATATGGAATGTTTCTTATATTCTTCCTGGTCTTTCGTAGGCAGAAGGTTTATATCCTGGTCCTCATAGCGCACCACCAAATACCTAAGTCCTAAATCATGCATCAAAGAAGCGACACCAATGTCATAAACTTCTCTTTCCGAAAGCCCCAGCTTCAAGGCAATCAGCGTGGCAATCGTACACACCTGTACGGAATGTTCATAAATGTCAGCGCTTCTTTCCTTTACATCATAGACCTTCTCAACTACCTCGTCCTCCTCAAGAATATCAGATATAATATTCTTTGCAGTTTCCGCAATCTGTTTCAAGGTCTCCGTCCTTTGATATACATGCAGCTCCAGTATGTCCTTTACTTTGTCGCTCACCTGTTTTTCGACATCGTCACGCAGAATAGTTACCGCCTGCATCTCAATCCTTGGCTTAGGCTTATTTTCAGGCGCTTTTTTATTCTGCGAAGCGGCAGGCGACGAAGCTTGTGCTTTTGACGGCGCGGAAGCTGTTGCCTGCGTCCTTGAGGAAGCGGGCGCGGGCTTTGGCTCGTCTTTTTTCTTAGGCGCAGGCGCGGACTTTTCTTCTTTTGCCCCGCCTAAAGCAGGCTCGTCCTCGATATATACTGTGAAAATATTCATTTCCCTGAGTTTTTCAATATATGGCTCTTTTATTACCGTACCTTTGCCCAATACGACCGTATAATCCTCAAGCAGGACATCATTGGCAAGAATATCGCCATCCTTTAAATCTTCTACTGTAACTAATCTCATAGGTAAAACCCTAACCTTTCTTAATCAAGATATTCCGCGTCATTTGATGAACTGCCTACAGCCCGCTCGACAGCAACCTTTTCCTCATTGCTCAGTGGAATTGCCGACTCTCCGTTTTTGATACGCTTTGAGTATGAATAGCAGCCTTCCGAGCTATGTACCGAATTTATCAAAAATCCACTGTTATTCTCATCAAGCAGGACGAGTACGAAACTAAGCTTGCCTCCCATTTCCTTAAAGGCATCATACTTGACAAGTCCAAGCTTCTGAAAAGTCGTCTCATGCTTTTCAAAAAGCTTTTTTATGTTTTCTCTGTTTGCTTCGACGCTTGATTTTATGAATTTATTGTCCTCGTAAAGCGTGATTATGTCGTCCTCAAGACTGCTCGCGTCTTTGCCCAGCATAAATTTCTGATATTTCTTTTTAAATTTGTTTATCTGCACGAACGCCATTATTATAAGAACCAACAGGACGACAATCGTGATGATTAATCCGAGAAAAATATATCCCGCGTCTATACCGCCGATGCCTATGCTGTTGAAAAAATTGCTGTTCATTAGTATTTCCCCCTATAAATTTATGTTGGAAAGCGCCTCCGTAAGCCTGTCAAGGTCATCGTTTGAGTAAAACTCCAATTCTATCTTGCCCGAGCCGCTGCTGCCCTTTGCTGTTATCTCTACCTTTCGGCTAAGTTTTTCCTTTAGGCGGTTTTCAATATCTTCATATATGTATTGGACTGCCTGCGGGGGCTCATCTTTTTTGGGCTTTTCCTCCTTGGGATTGAGTATGCCCTTGACAAGCTTTTCTGTTTCGCGCACGCTTAGCTTTTCATCAAAAATCCTCTGTGCGAGCAAAAGCTGCTGCTCCTTGTCTTCTATCGGAATGAGCGCCCTTGCGTGTCCTGTGGAAAGCATATCGTCTATTATCATCTGCTGCACTCCGTCGCAGAGCTTTAAAAGGCGTATGCTGTTTGTGACCGCGGTTCTGCTCTTTGACACTCTTTCGGCTACCTCGTCCTGTTTTAGGTCAAACTCCTCCAAAAGCCGCTTATAGGCGAGCGCTTCCTCTATCGGGTTAAGGTCTTCCCTCTGTATGTTTTCGATGAGGGAAATCTCTACTATTTCGCGATCTGTATAATTTTTGATTATTACAGGAACTTCCTTTAAGCCTGCAAGCTTGGCGGCGCGCCATCTGCGCTCTCCCGCGATTATCTCATAGTAGTCTTTTCTGTCCTGCACGAGTATCGGCTGCAAAAGTCCGAACTGTCTGATTGAATCGGCAAGCTCTTGCAGAGCGTCTTCATCAAAATTTTTTCGGGGCTGATCTTTGTTTGGCTCGACTTTGGTTATCTTTACCATTGTTTCCGCTTTGCCTGTCAGAGCGGCGTTTTCGCTTTTTGCTTTATTTGGCGCTGTCTGCGGCATCGGTATCAGGCTGTCCAAGCCTTTTCCGAGTCCTTTTCCTTTTGTCGGCATTGTAAAAATTTCTCCTTTTAACTATTTATTACTTCCTCCGCAAGAGCCATATAGCTTTCCGCTCCCGCTGATTTTGGCTCGTATATGTTTATCGGCTTGCCGTAGCTTGGCGCTTCGGCGAGTCTGATGTTTCTCGGTATTATTGTCTTATAAATTTTCTGGTTCAAATGGCTTTTTACGTCTTCAACTACCTGCGCGGAAAGATTTGTGCGGGAGTCGTACATTGTAAACAATACTCCCTCCATTTCCAGGTCGGGGTTTAATCTTTCCTTGACGAGGTTTATTGTGTGTATGAGCTGGCTTAGTCCTTCGAGCGCATAGTATTCGCACTGGATTGGGACAAGGACTGAGTCGGCGGTGGTCATTGCGTTTACCGTGAGCAGGTTTAATGAGGGCGGACAGTCAATGATTATGTAATCATACTTGTCCTTTACCCAGTCTATTTCGCCTTTTAGTATGTATTCTTTTTTTTCTACTCCGATCAGCTCGATTTCCGCGGCGGCGAGGTTGACGTTTGACGGCAGGATTGAAACGTTTGGAATTACGTCTTTTAGTATGCTTCTTTCTATGGTGCAGTCGCCTAGTATGAGTTCATATACGGTGTTTTCCAGCTTGTTTTTTTCGATGCCGTAGCCGCTGGTGGTATTACCTTGGGGATCTATGTCCACTACAAGGACTTTTTTGCCTTTGGCGGCTATGCATGAGGATAGGTTGATTGCGGTTGTTGTTTTGCCGACGCCGCCTTTTTGGTTGGCGATTGCTATTACTCTGCCCATGGTGGTTGTGTCTCCTTTGTGGGTGGTGGTGTATTGTTAATGTGTGTGGTGTTTGAAAAATCTATAGATTACATTATACCACTATTGCTTTGTATTATCTACAATGAATTTGATTATTTTTGTTCAGCACTCAAGCCTTGACGGATCAAGAAGGAAATCATAGATATTCATTATCTGAATCCCATGCTCATCATAGTGGAAAGGCACGGTATCCTTTGTCACCACTATTTTCCTGAAGGAATCATCAATTTTTCGGAATGGTCTGGTTTCCTGTTCCTGTTTTCCAGCATCAGGAATCGAATACGCTGACTGTATATACAATCTGTTTGAACCGGCATTGCAGACAAAATCAACTTCAAGCTGTTTACGGATCACTTTTCCGCCAGCGTCTTTTTGTGCGATCGTTACGACTCCCACATCTACGTTGTAGCCCCTCATCCGCAGTTCATTATAAAGTACATTTTCCATTATATGCGTCTGTTCAAATTGCCGAAAATTAATACGGGAATTTCGCAGCCCCAAATCCGAAAAATAATATTTTCTAGGAGTCTCAATATATGCTTTTCCCCGTATATCGTATCTCTGTGCAGACTCCATTAAAAAAGAATCCTCAAAATAATCTAAATACCGTTTGATCGTTGCTGCTGTAATCTTGGATTTTTTGACGGTGCGGAAAGTATTTTTCAGCTTTTCAGGATTCGTCAACGAGCCGACAGCCGATGACAAAATATTAAGCAAATCTTCCAGCTCTCCCTGATTTTTTACCTTATTGCGTTTAAAAATATCCCGGATATATATTTCGTCAAACAGGTTGTTCAACGTGGCGGCTTTGTCAGCATCTTCATCTTTGAGAACCACCATCGGAATCCCGCCATACAGCATATATTGTGAAAGCCCTTCATATTTATCTCCCGGATAAACAGACATAAATTCAGCGAAACTTAAAGGGTACATATGAATTTCATCACCCCTGCCGGCAAATTCTGTTATGATGTCACTTGAAAGGAATTTCGCGTTGCTCCCAGTAACATATACATCCATGTTATCTTTACGAAGATAGCCGTTCAAAACAGTTTCAAAACAGTCAAGCATCTGTACTTCGTCAAGAAGAAGATAGTAAATCTGAGCGTCTGTTATTTTGGAACGTATATATGCCATAAACTTTTCTGGATCGGCTCTTCTGTTTCTCTTTTCAAGTTCGATTAAATTCTCCCCGATCAGATATAGGTCATCTGCCGAGTCAAAAGCAAATCGGATGATATGATCTTCCGGCACGCCTTTTTCCAAAAGATGACGGTAAAACAATGTGTTCAGAAGATAGGATTTGCCGCACCTTCTGATTCCAGTTATCACTTTGATCAACCCATTCCCTTTGCGTTTGATCAGTTTATTCAGATATAAGTCACGTTTGATTTCCATATTGCGATCCTTTACAATAGATTTTTGCAACTATTTGTATTTTTCTATTATATGATATCACAAACTGCGCAAAAGAGCAATCTTTTGAAATAGATTTTTGCAACTATAAGGAGCATACACAAATCTCTTCACTTCTTCGGGCATAAGAGAACCGCCGTACAGGAGTCCATTCCCATACGGCGGCATCTTTATTTCCCAAAGCAAGGACATTTTTACGCTATTCTACTTATGAAATTTACTCAATGTACGTTAACTATGGACAATATATATTACATAATCTCATTTTATTAAGTTCTCTGCTTAATGTCTATGCCCATATTTTCTATTTCTGCCATTTCGACAGTTTCCATGCCTTCATAAATATGTACCTGTTTATTGGAATTATTAAATAGGCTTAACACTTCTCTCCACAACTCTTGTCTCTGCATAATTTTTCTCCATTCTAATCAACTATTTTATACCTAAATTTCATTCCATTTTTCTGCTATCCCCTCTGATAAACCTAAAGAACAAAACGTCCTATTGTGGAATATTTTTGTATCCATCCATTATCTTCATAACACGCAATTTCACTTCCCATCTTTTCACTAATCTCAACCATATTATAACATTTATCACTTTCCTTTATTATTAAACTTAAGCAATCCTTATTTTCTTCAAACATTTCCAAAAAAAGATATATAACATTTGTAATTGTTTCTGACAATAAATCACAAACGGCTTCCTGCTGCTGCACATTCAAACTTGAAAAACAACTATATTGTTCTAATTTAACAGGGTTCACTGTGCTTTGTTTTACAATTCCCATTGATAACTTCAATGCCCTGTCCCTTACATTTTGAATTACTAATTTGCCAAAAAAATTCAATATTGTTTCCTTCTGCTCTTTACTTAATTTGTCCATTTCTTCCTCCTGTCTTACTCCTTTTGGGATTTCCGCCAAGCCAATATAGGCATGCAATTTTATTATCTATTAATATTTACGCTGTTTCATCGTCTAGAATCTTTTTTAATTCATCACTATTTGCAATAAATACTTTACCCCAAGTAATGTCATTTGCATCAAACTCAACATCATTCTCATACAAAAATTCATCATCATATTCATAGTTTACATAAACTTGGACCGTTCTTTCATCGACCTTACTAATAGTAAATTGTTTGTTAAGTTTAGTAGCCGCTGGATAAAACTTTAAATCATACACCGTAATCATATTCCCACAATTACAACATTTTGCAAAAATACTTGGATGCGCATCTTGGTAAACTTCAAACCTTTCACAATGGCACGTACACTTTACCTTATATACAAATGAGGTTTTACTTGCAAATTTTTTGTATAAGTATAAGTACCACGGATCAGTATTATCTTTAACGCAATATTTTTTTATATGGTTAGGAGCAATTGGTTCCATCTTACTTTTTCTACTTTCCATTTTCAATTTATCTCAGCAATCTGGTCTATCGCATATAACGGTAGATAAACCAGCCCTTCTTCTTTTTTGTAGTCCGCCATAGATGTGCGAACAGAAATTTCAGGTGAAAATTTTTCCCGATAAGTTTTCAGGCTTTTGGCTTTCAGATTTATCTGCGCCTTTACTTCAACGGGAACAACCCGCTCCCCTGTATCAACGGCAAAGTCAATCTCGCAGGAGCTTCTGTCTATGAAATCTTATATCCATAAATCATACAGGCTTTCTCCTGCTGCAGATATTCAAAGCGCAGATGGGCTGCCTTCATTTTCTCCAAAAGCGTAAAGCCACGGAGTGTCCTTTCTGTCCATCTCATATATTTGTCCCTTGTTCATGTCAATATATTTATTGAAGACTGCTATGCATGAATCAATTTTTTTATCTTCATAATATTCCTTCCCTGCAATTAGCGTTATCAAAGAGCCTTCTCTATGAATTAAAAGATTATAATCAAAAACGGCTGCCTTATAATCCTTTGGAAGGGAATAGCAGCTAAAATCAGTTAGAGGATTTCCGTCTTCAATTTTTTTTAATATTTCTTTTTCTTTACGCGCAACAGTAACTAGTAAGGTTATCCATATCACATTCCTCCCAAACGCTCAGTTCACATAAATGGTATAAAATTAAAAAACACGAGCCACTATAACCGCAAAAAGAACGGCAAGAATAATAACAATAATATTAAATACCCATGTCCATTTATTTCCCAGATTCATAGTATAGCCAAAACCGCTGTGCGAACGCTTAACAATTATCCTTTTATCTTCCCTGTTGAAATATATTCTCCCAGCTATCCAGCCATGATTATGAGATTTTTCATTTGATTTTTCTGGCTTATATTCCATAATTCTATCCTACAATTAAATTTACATTGTCTATTTTGCCTGTAATTGCATATCCCGTATATCATATTGATAAATGGGCTACAATATTGATAATTCTTAATTATTCACTGAATGATAATGTATCAATATGCAAACACACTTTTACTTGAAAAGAGAGCTTATAATAGAAAATATTTGATTCCCCATAATATTGTTAAATGCAACGGATAGTATATGTAAAATGCCCACTTATTAAAGGTTTTATTTTTTTCGGACTTTTTTCCGTTGTAAAATACTGTGATTATAATTCCTGCCGTAATCCATGCGATTATTGCGTAAAAGCTGTGTAACAGGGCATATGGGGATAAAAACGGGTGTGGCGCATCGGCGGGCGCGTAGCCTGGCACGTTCAATGCGAAGAAAATAGCGCACATTGTTATCCATGACAACACTTGCCTTGTTTTGCTGCCTTTGCTAAATCTGAATAATAATGTGGCTATCGGTAGAATCAGGGCGCAATCGCAGAATATTGAGAGCAAGGTTAATCCCGCGACAGACAATATTTTCTGGATTTTATTCAGCCTGCTGTCCAATATTACCAAAATATAAAAGCAGATTAAAAATGTGAACATAACGTTCAGCTGAAAATATCCCATAGCCAAAATATACGGTATTTCTGATATTAAAGCGAATATGAACAGACGCTTTGCATAATTTTTCCTTGAGCGGGTGTAGAAATAGCCTTCGACGCAAAAATAGCACATTGTAATAGAAGTAAAATACCCTATATCCTCAAATATTTCATAAACGGCGCTTCCTGGCGTCATTAGGATATGCGCAATGTGGTTAAACGTCATCAAAATGATTGCCAAATATTTTATCTGGTCCCTGTTTAAGATTTTATAATTCTTTTCCATTATGTATAATCTTCACCTCAAAACCCCGCCTTCAATGCTTGCGCACTGCCAATCGCCATTGTCTATCCTTTGCATGTACTTTGCCTTTTTCAAGATAAGCTTATTCCCCAATATCGACATGGGTTCTCAAAAACTCAAAATATTTCTGCTTGTCGCCTTCTCCTGCAAATATTTCCTTTCCTTCCATCATATAAGCCCTGAGCAGATATTCCGTGGCGTTTTTTTCGTCGCCGATTTCCAGACAGCTTTCCCCCAGCCTCAGCATTACAAACGGATTTGCATATCCGCCCCCGCTTAAATTTCCCCGCGCCTTATTGAAACATTCATAAGACTGCTGGTACTCTCCTCTTTGGAAATGTATGTCTCCGATTGCGGCGAGAAACCATACTGTTTCAGAATAAAACTGCTGCGGCTCTGGAATCATGCTAAGCGCCTCATTCCACGCCTGCAAAGCCTCGTCAATTCTGCCCGCATTTTCAAGCTGGTTGCCCTTCTCGGCTAATTCGTCCAATTTTCTGCTGACCTCTACGGTTATTTCATTATTTACTTCGCTGTCCTTCTTCTTCTTTTTAAACAGTCCCATATTAAAATCCTCCATTCTGCTTTTATTCACTAACATTTTCTGCGTGCTTTACTTTATAATATCATAGCAAAAAATGTAAAGCAATGCCTCTTTTTTCATAATTCTTTAATTACGCTTAACACTTAACTAAACCACGTAAAATATCTAAAGATATTAGAAAAACTAGGCAGCTCTAAATACTTTAAAATTATTGAATTTGAAATAAAAAAATGATATGATGAAAGCACAAACAGGAAAGGACTAATATATGGCAACTATATACGACGGGGCATTTCGGACAATACTAAATGATTGCCGACAGCTTATTATACCTGTAATAAATGAAATTTTCGGGGAAAATTATACTGGGAAAGAAGAAATACGTTTTTTCCCAAACGAACACTTTTTAGACCAGATGGATGAAGCCGACAAGGAACGAATTACGGACACGAATTTTACGGTTTTTGGGAAGGTGCCGAAGAAATACCATATTGAATGTGAAAGCAGCCTGCCTGATGGGAAAATCATGATACGGCTTTTTGAGTATGATGCTCAGATAGCGCTTGATGAGGGAGAAGTCACTGAGGAAACGCTGACTGTAACATTTCCAAATACGGCGGTGCTTTATCTGCGGACTTACAAAAAGACACCAGATAAAATGAAATACGTGATTGTCACGCCTGGCGGAACAGTCCAGTATGATGTGCCGATTATGAAGGTGCAGGCGTACTCGCTTGATGATATTTTTGAAAAAAAACTGCTTATGCTCATTCCGTTTTATATTTTTTCACACGAGAAAAATTTTCCGACATATAATAGTAATGAGCAAAAGCTGGCAGAATTGAAGGCAGAATATCAGAGAATTTTAGACAGGCTTGATGAGCTGGAACAACAGGGAATAATCGGGGCGTTTGACCATATGCACTAACTTTACTACTGCAAATCCGTAAAAATTATGATATAATCAAATAGGGTGAATCTTATGAATACAG
>CANQSB010000010.1 GCA_947626435.1 uncultured Lachnospiraceae bacterium
TTTGGTACTCTGCTCACCGCCTCCGGCATCTGTTAGTCTCCCCAGCTCCGCTGGGGGATTTATACTGTTTCATTAATCATCTGACGGATTAAGCTGTAGACCCAACTCCTTTAGCTTTGCCAATACTTCATCTAAAGACTTACGCCCCAGATTACGAACCTTCATCATATCTTCAGGCGTCCGGTTAGTAAGCTCCTCAACAGTATTAATGCCAGCCCGCTTGAGACAGTTGTACGAACGAACTGACAGCTCAAGCTCGTCAATGCTCATCTCAAGCACTTTTTCCTTTTCATCATCCTCTTTTTCAATCATAACCTCTGCGTTTTTCGCATTTTCAGAAAGGTTGATGAAAAGCTTCAAATGCTCGCTCAGCACCTTAGCCGCAAGACTTACGGCCTCGTCCGGCGCAAGCGTAGCATTAGTATATACGTCCAATGTCAGCTTATCATAATCTGTAATCTGACCTACACGGGTATTTTCTACTGTAACATTTACTCTCTCTACTGGAGTAAATATAGAATCCACTGCGATGACACCTATTGGCATATCCTCTCCCTTGTTTTTTTCCGCGCTCTTGTATCCTCTGCCTTTGGAAATAAGCATTTCCATATAAAGCTTGCTTTCCTTGCCGCCCGTAAGAGTAGCAATTACCTGCTCAGGATTCATAATCTCAATATCCGGATCAACCTGAATATCCGCTGCCGTAACAACGCCCTCACCTTCAAAGTCAATGACTGCCTTTTTGAGATCAGAATTGTCGGAGTTGTCTTTTATAGCCAGGCTTTTAAGATTCATGACGATTTCCGTCACATCCTCTTTCACTCCGGGAATCGAGCTAAATTCGTGAAGCACACCATCAATCTTTACTTGGCAAACAGCCGCGCCCGGGAGAGAAGCAAGCATAATTCTTCTAAGAGAATTGCCCAGTGTAATTCCATAACCTCTCTCTAAAGGCTCAACAATAAATTTACCATATTTTTTGTCTTCAGAGATTTCTGCCACTTCAATATTAGGACTGTCAAAATCAAATGCCAACACTGTAAATACCCTCCTTTATGAATGTGATGATAAAACTCTAAATTACTTAGAATATAACTCGACTATAAGCATCTCATCTACAGGAACGTCAATTGCCTCTCTTGACGGAAGCTCCTTGATTGTTCCCTTAAAATTCTCTAAGTCTGCATCCATCCATTCAGGAACTAACCTGCCGCCGGTAACTTCCGCGATATCCTTATATCTCTGCATGCTCTTTGACTTTTCTTTTACCTCGATAACGTCACCCGGTTTGATTAAATATGAAGGTATGTTTATGCATTTGCCATTTACTAAAATGTGCTTGTGGCCTACAACCTGTCTTGCCTCGCGCCTTGTCCTGGCAAATCCCATCCTGAATACGACATTGTCAAGCCTTCTCTCAAGAAGCACCATAAGGTTTTCACCCGTCATACCCTTCATTCTGTCGGCTTTCTCATAGTAATTGCGGAAAGGCTTCTCAAGAACGCCATAAATAAACTTAGCCTTCTGCTTCTCCCTGAGCTGTAAACCATACTCACTCATCTTCTTGCCGGCTCTGGGCGATTTTCTTTTAGATTTCTTATCATATCCCAAAAATACAGGATCCAAATCAAGCGACCTGCATCTTTTAAGTACAGGAACTCTATTAACTGCCATGTTTTTATCCTCCTAAATTAAACTCTACGACGTTTTGGCGGGCGACAGCCGTTGTGAGGCACTGCTGTTACGTCCTTGATACTCGTTACTTCAAGACCGCAAGCCTGAAGCGCTCTGATAGCAGCTTCCCTGCCTGAGCCGGGACCCTTTACCATAACATCTACGGATTTCAAACCATGTACTAAAGCTGCCTTTGTAGCTGTCTCGGCAGCCATCTGTGCAGCGTACGGAGTAGATTTCTTTGAACCTCTAAATCCCAGACCGCCGGCACTTGCCCATGAGAGTGCATTACCCTCTAAATCTGTCAATGTAACAATGGTATTGTTAAATGATGACTGGATATGTGCCTGTCCACGTTCAACGTTTTTCTTTACACGCTTTTTCGTTACTTTTTTCGCAACCTTTTTAGCCATTTTAAACTAACCTACTTTCTCATACAATAATTGATTACTTGTTAATTATTTCTTCTTGTTTGCAACAGTGCGCTTAGGACCTTTTCTTGTCCTTGCATTCGTCTTTGTCTTCTGACCACGTACAGGAAGTCCCTTCCTGTGGCGGATGCCGCGATAACATCCAATCTCCTGCAATCTCTTGATGTTAAGCGCGATTTCACGCTTCAGATCGCCTTCAACCATATACTCCTCATCAATGATTGTGCTAATCTTCTTTACATCATCATCTGTCAAATCTCTAACACGAACATCAGGATTTACTCCTGCCTTCGCCAAAATCTTGTTAGAGCTTACCCTACCGATGCCATAGATGTAAGTTAAACCAATTTCTACACGTTTTTCCCTTGGTAAGTCAACACCAGCAATACGAGCCATGTTAAATTCCTCCATTTAATAATAGTAAACTAATTGATTGGGGTAATTTTACCCAATCGGGCATAACCCGATCTGTCCGATACTATCGGCACCCACTGAAATATTATGGGTGTTCTGCGAAACATTCTCGGTATCAAGAAGTAAACACACGACAGCCTAAGCCGTCATATATTTATAGCATACTGGCCTTTGACGGATTAGCCATATATGCCTCAGCCGCTTTTTTAATCCAGAGTTTTTAATTAACCCTGTCTTTGTTTGTGTTTGGGATTCTCACAGATAATTCTGATTCTTCCCTTTCTCTTGATAACTTTGCACTTTTCGCAAATAGGTTTTACTGATGATCTAACCTTCATGTTAAACCCTCCTTTCAAAAAGACCGTTTTTCATTATATCACGACCGCTGCATAAATGCAAGCGCTATAAGAATAAATTCTGAATAAATTCTGGATAAATTTTACTTTCACATTTATCTTATTTGTCGCGCCAGATAATTCTTCCTTTACTCAGGTCGTATGGCGAAAGCTCCAGAGTTACTTTATCACCGGGAAGTATGCGGATAAAATTCTGCCTTAGCTTTCCGCTTATATGCGCAAGTACTCTGTGACCGTTTTCAAGCTCCACCTGAAACATTGTATTTGGAAGCTTCTCAACTACTGTTCCTTCGATTTCAATTACATCGGATTTTGACATTGTTCTTCATTCTCCTCATTTTGACTTATTACATGCTACCATTCACTTCATTACCATATAGCTTCTTAATAACATACTTTATTTTTTCATCCGTTATTACATCGACGTCCGTTTCCTGACCATATTTTTTTATAATCTGAATATGCTTTTTATTTTTTCGCTTAGGGTTGGAAAGCTTCCTTGTCTCACCGTCGACAAGCCACACATAATCCGTTTCCTCTTTTATGATAAGATATACCTTTCCCTTGTCGTGCCCCGCCATAGAATATACAAAATATCCTGTCATCTCTAACCTTTCCTATATAAGAGTAAGTATCTCCGGCTCACCTTCAGTAATCAGTATAGTGTTTTCATAATGTGCGGAAAGCGAACCGTCCTCCGTAACCACTGTCCAATCATCATCAAGCCATTCAACGTCACCGCGCCCGATATTTATCATTGGCTCTATGGCAAGCGTCATACCTGCCTGAAGCTTCATGCCCCTGCGCTTTTGCCTGAAATTCGGCACCTGCGGATCCTCATGGAGCGAGGTGCCTATGCCATGCCCTACCAAATCCTCCACTATGCCATATCCAAACTGCGATATGTAGTCGTCAATGGCATTTGATATATCAAACAGATGATTGCCTACTTTCGCCTTGCTTATCCCGGCAAAAAACGAATTGCGCGTTTCCTCTATGAGCTTGCTTGCATCCTCACTAAGCTTTCCCACACCAAAGGTCCTTGCCATATCAGAGTGGTACCCTTTGTATATCAGTCCCGCATCCAGGCTAACTATATCTCCCTCCTGAAGTATTCTGTCAGCCCTCGGAATGCCATGAACTACCTCGTCATTGACTGATACGCATATCGACGCCGGATAACCCTCATAATGCAGGAAATTCGGAACACATCCATGACGCCTTATCAGCTTATCCCCCAGTCTGTCGATTGCCAATGTGGAAACGCCCGGCTTGATTGCCGTTTCAAGCTGGGCAAATACATCCGCCAGCCTTCGGCAGGACTCGCGCATCAGCTCAATTTCGCGATTAGACTTAATTGTAACAGCCATTTCTAAACCTCCCATGCAATGACCGCTCAAAATTATATCTTTATCATATCATGCAAATTATTTCAAAATGTTCACTATAGCCGCAAATACGTCATTCATATCCTGCGTACCGTCAACTGTTTTGAGTACGCCCTTATTGGAATAAAAGTCAATAAGCGGCTGTGTCTGCTCATGATATACATTAAGCCTGTTCTTTACTGTCTCAGGCTTGTCGTCATCCCTCAAAATAAGCTGTGCTCCGCACTTATCGCAGATACCCTCAGTCTTAGGCGGAATATGCACTATATGATAGGTAGCGCCGCAAGTCACGCACGCGCGCCTGCCTGACATTCTGTTTATGATGTTTTCATCGGGCACATCTACATTTATGGCATAATCAATCTTGTCGCCAAGCTCTATGAGAGCCTTGTCAAGCACCTCCGCCTGCGGTATCGTCCTTGGAAAGCCGTCAAGCACATAGCCGTTTTTGCAGTCATCCTGAGCCACTCTGTCCAAAAGGATTTTTACCGTCAGTTCATCAGGAACTAAAAGTCCCTGATCCATATATTTCTTAGCCTCCATACCAAGCTCCGTACCGTTTTTGATATTGGCTCTGAATATATCCCCTGTAGAGATGTGGGGAATTGAAAACTTGTCGGCAATCAGCTTTGCCTGTGTGCCTTTCCCCGCTCCCGGCGCGCCTAACATAATAATCTTCATTTCTTTTCCTCCTTGTTTGATTTGATTTTTATATTTCGTTCTTTTTATATATTCAATTAAAGATATTATCCGCCCATAATTCGATGTCTTTAATTCAATATATAAATAATGAAATTGCATAGAAGCAAAGCGCCTGCTTTGCTTCTATGTCTAAACCTAAGTCCATCAGACTAATCATTCAAAAAACCCTTGTAGTTGCGTACCAGCATTTTTGACTCTATCTGCTTCATGGTTTCAAGTACAACGCTTACTATAATGATTAAGCTCGTGCCGCCAAATGAAACCGACGCATTAAATACGCCATTAAAGAAGAAAGGAACAACCGCTATAACTACCAGACCGACTGCGCCTATAAAAATTATTGCGTTTAATACCTTGGTAAGATAATCGTTCGTCGGTTTGCCGGGACGTATACCCGGTATAAACCCGCCCTGCTTCTTCATGTTATTCGATATCTCCAACGGATTAAAGGTAAGCGACGTATAGAAATAAGCAAAAAATATAGTAAGTATAACGTACACTACCAGACCTATCGAATAGCTAAGCTGCTGAGGGTTACACCAATTGTCTTGATTAAGTCCGTTTAAAATCTGACGCCATACGCCGTTCCCTTGATAACCTACTAGGCTTGATATAACTATAGGGAACTGCATAAGCGATGACGCAAAGATAATAGGAATAACGCCCGCCGTATTGACTTTGAGCGGCAGGTAGGTCATTTGACCGCCTACCATTTTATTCCCTTGTATTTTCTTTGCATACTGTACGGGTACTTTGCGCACTCCGCTGTTGAGGATGACGACAAACACTATCATAGCCACCACGATAGCTATGATAATAAGCGAAGCTACCACAGCAAGCGGAATTGATTTTCCCATAACAAACTGCTCAAACAAATTTTTAAAATCGTTCGGCAGACGAGATATGATGTTGATAACGAGCACTATGGAAATACCGTTGCCCACACCCTTCTCCGTAATACGCTCGCCAATCCACATAAGGAAGGCGCTTCCTGCCGTCAGTGACGCGACTACCGTAATAACTTCCAACGGTCCGAACTTCTCAAGAAGTCCCTGATTGCCAAATCCGATTGCCATAGCGGTACTCTCTACCAGAGCAAGCCCTACTGTGACATATCGCGTTATGGAAGCAATCTTTTTGCGCCCGTCCTCGCCGTCCTTCTGCATCTCCTCAAGCTTAGGAATCGCTATGGTAAGAAGCTGCATGATAATTGACGACGTAATGTATGGCGTGATATTAAGCGCAAACACTGACATATTAAGGAACGAACCGCCTGTAAACGCATCAAAGAAATTAAATGCACCGCCCGTCTGAGACTCGAACCATGACGCAAAATAACTTCTGTTTACGCCCGGCACAGGCAGCTGAGAACCAAATCGGATTACTACCAGCATAAGGAAAGTGAATATCAAGCCCTTTCTGATTTCCTTAACCTTCAAAGCGTCCTTTAATGTCTTGAACATTAAACCACCTCTGCTGTTCCACCAAGTGCCTCAATTTTTTCCTTTGCTGACGCGCTGAACGCATTTGCCTGTACATTAAGCTTCTTGGTTAATTCACCTCTGCCTAAAATCTTTACTCCGTCTTTTGGATTCTTAACGATTCCGGCCTCTATTAAAGTATCAACCGAAACAGTAGAGCCTGCCTCAAATCTTTCAAGCGCCTCAATATTTATGCCGATAATCTCCTTTGAGTTCCTGTTAGTGAAGCCTCTCTTGGGAATACGTCTGTATAAAGGCATCTGTCCGCCTTCAAATCCCGGTCTCTTTGCACCTGAACGAGCCTTCTGTCCCTTGTGACCCTTGCCGGCAGTCTTGCCATTGCCTGAGCCATGTCCGCGACCCTTTCTGAAATCATTGTGCGTAGAGCCTTTGGCCGGTCTTAAATTATATAGCTCCATTATGACACCTCCTTACTCCACTTCTTCAACCTTTACTAAGTGCCTTACCCTCTGAATCATGCCTCTTGTGCAGGGATTATCCGGAAGCTCGACCGTCTTGTTGAGCTTTCTAAGTCCCATAGCCTCAGCCGTAGCCTTATTCTTGGGAACAGCGCCTATTGTTGATTTTACCAAAGTAACTTTCAATGTTTTTGCCATTTTCATCTACCTCCTTAAGCTAAAATCTCGTCGATAGATTTTCCACGATTAGCAGCTACCTGCTCAGGAGTCTTTAACTGTGACAATCCTGAAATGGTTGCATATACGACGTTCTGCTTATTTGTAGATCCAAGCGCCTTTGTACGGATATTCTTAATGCCCGCAAGCTCGCATACAATACGCGCGGGACCGCCTGCGATAATACCTGTACCTTCAGGAGCCTTCTTTAACAAAATAGTTGAAGAACCATATTTACCCATAAAATCGTGTGGAATAGAGTTATTTTCATCAAGTGCAATCTTAACAAGATTTTTCATTGCGTCCTCTTTACCCTTACGGATAGCCTCGGGAATTTCTATGGCTTTGCCAAGACCTGCGCCTACATGGCCATTGCCATCGCCTACAACCACCAAAGCGGTAAAACGCATGTTACGTCCACCCTTAACAGTCTTGGTTACTCGCTTAATCGTAACAACCTTATCTGTTAATTCAAGCTGACTAGCATCAATAATTGTACGTTTCATGTGATTTTCTCCCTTCCTAGAATACCAAGCCAGCTTCTCTTGCTGCCTCAGCTAAAGCTTTAATTTTTCCATGGTATAAAAAGCCGCCTCTGTCAAAAACCACTTCTGTAATACCCTTATCCAATGCCCTCTTTGCGATAACCTTTCCTAAGTATGCCGCCGCCTCAACATTATCGGTATATTTAAGCTCAGCCCTTACCTCTTTTTCTACGGTTGAAGCTGCCGCCAATGTATTTCCAACTGTGTCGTCAATAATTTGAGCATACATATGATTATTGCTTCTGAATACTGCCAAGCGCGGTCTCTGCGCCGTGCCGCTGAAACGGTTGCGTATTCTCATGTGCTTCTTTTTACGAACTTCTGCTCTTGATTTCTTACTAACCATTTTTTACGCCCTCCTTATTTACTTCTTACCAGTCTTACCGACTTTGCGTCTGATTGTTTCATCAGCATACTTGATGCCCTTGCCCTTATAAGGCTCAGGTCTTCTCTTGTCTCTGATTTCAGCAGCAAATTGACCAACCTTTTCTTTATCAATACCCTTGACGATAATGATGTTGGCGCCGTCAAGCACCGTCTCAATACCTTCAGGGTCTATCATCTCAACCGGATGCGAATATCCAAGAGATAACGTCAGCTTCTTGCCTGACTTAGCCGCCCTGTAACCAACGCCGTTTACCTCAAGCTTCTTCTCATACCCTTGCGTAACGCCCACCACCATATTGTTGATAAGCGTCCTTGTAAGACCATGCAAAGACTTCATTTTCTTCAAGTCATTGGGTCTTGAAACAGTTATTTCAGAGCCTTCAAGCTTAATTTCCATCTCTGACGGGAGCACTCTCTCAAGTGTGCCCTTGGGACCTTTTACAGTCACTTTGTTATTTTCTGCAATTTCCACAGTTACGCCTGCGGGAACCGCGATTGGCATTCTTCCTATACGTGACATGCCCGTACCTCCTATAAAAATATAATAATTACCAGATAAACGCTAATACCTCGCCGCCAACCTGAAGCTGTCTTGCCTTCTTATCCGTGATAACACCCTGGTTCGTAGAAATAATGGCGATGCCAAGTCCGCCGAGAACCTTCGGCAGTTCATCCTTGCCTGCATAGATACGAAGACCCGGCTTTGAAATTCTCTTCAAGCCCGTGATGATTCTCTCGTTCTTGTCTGCGCCATATTTCAATGTGATGTGAATGGTCTTGAATGCGCCATCATCAACAACATCAAACTTCTTAATATATCCCTCGTCAAGAAGAATCTGTGCTATAGCAAGCTTCATCTTAGACGCCGGAACATCTACTGTATCATGCTTTGCAGTGTTCGCATTACGGATTCTTGTAAGCATATCTGCAATAGGATCACTCATTGTCATTTCAGTTTCCTCCTCTTGGATTTCATTTATTACCAACTAGCCTTCTTCACGCCCGGTATCTGCCCCTTATATGCCAGCTCGCGGAAGCATATTCTGCAAATACCATATTTCCTCAAGTAAGCATGCGGACGGCCGCAGATTCTGCAGCGGCTGTATGCTCGTGTAGAAAACTTAGGATTACGCTGCTGTTTAACCTTCATTGATGTTTTTGCCATACGAATTTACCTCCTTAATTTTTGGCGAATGGCATATTGAACTGTGTCAACAGTTCACGTGCTTCTTCATCAGTCTTAGCAGTAGTTACGATAATAACATCCATACCTCTTACCTTGTCAATCTTGTCATACTCGATCTCCGGGAAGATAATCTGCTCTTTTATACCAAGAGCATAATTGCCTCTTCCGTCAAAGGAGTTGGCGCTCACACCTCTAAAGTCACGAACTCTGGGAAGCGCAAGGTTTACAAGGCGGTCAAGGAACTCATACATTTTCTCTCCGCGGAGAGTTACCTTACAGCCTATAGGCATGCCCTCACGAATCTTAAAATTAGCAACAGCCTTTTTCGCTTTTGTCACAACGGCTTTCTGACCGGCAATCGTTTCCATATCCTTAACGGCTGACTCAAGCGCCTTGGCATTGTCCTTTGCCTCGCCTACACCCATATTTATAACGATTTTGTCAAGCTTAGGAACCTGCATAACGTTCTTATAGCCAAACTTTTTCATCATAGCGTCAACTATTTCGTTTTTATATAAATCTTTAAGTCTGCTCACCAGTTTAAACCTCCTTCCTTAGAATTAATCAACAACTTCGCCTGTTGTCTTTGCAAAACGCACCTTTTTGTCTCCCTCAAACTTAAAGCCTATCCTTGTAGCCTTGCCATTGTGGAGATACATTACGTTTGAAATGTCAATAGGAGCTTCCTTCTGGATAATGCCGCCATTCTGATTAGCGGCAGAAGGCTTCATATGCTTTGTAACCATGTTTACGCCCTCAACCAATACCTTGGACTTCTTTGCGTAAACTGCCAAAACCTTGCCTTCCTTGTCTTTATCTTTGCCGGCAATAACTTTGACGGTATCGCCCTTCTTAATCTTTAACATTACGGCACCTCCTTATAATACTTCGGGAGCTAATGAAGCAATCTTCATAAACTGCTTATCACGAAGCTCTCTTGCCACCGGTCCAAAAATACGTGTGCCTCTCGGTGTCTTGTCATCCTTTATAATAACGGCAGCGTTCTCATCAAACCTGATGTATGAGCCATCCTTGCGGCGGGCGCCTTTTACCGTACGCACAACCACAGCCTTAACCACATCGCCCTTCTTTACAACGCCGCCTGGTGTTGCATCTTTAACGCTGGCAACGATTATATCGCCGATTCCTGCATATCTTCTCGTAGAACCGCCCATAACTCTAATGCAAAGTAACTCTTTAGCGCCCGTATTATCGGCAACCTTGAGTCTGCTTTCCTGTTGTATCATGCTAATTCTCCTTCCAAACCGCAAAACCGCGATTTTAAATTTATTTTACTCTCTCGATTATCTCTACAAGACGCCATCTCTTGTCCTTTGACAAGGGTCTTGTCTCCATAACCTTAACTGTGTCGCCGATATTGCAGTCATTATTCTCATCATGCGCCTTGAGCTTGTAAGTTCTCTTAACGATTTTGCCGTAAAGAGGGTGCTTAACATGGTCTTCTACGGCAACTACGATGGTCTTCTGCATTTTATTGCTGACAACCTTGCCGACACGTGTTTTTCTCAAATTTCTTTCCACGACGATTTTCCTCCCTACTCTGCGTTCTTAAGATTTTCAGTTATTACGGTCTGAATTCTGGCGATATTTCTTCTTACCTCTTTAATTCTTGCCGTATTGTCCAACTGGTTAGTTGCGTTCTGAAATCTCAAATTGAAAAGTTCCTTTTTTGCAGCTACTAATTCCTGTGATAATTCTGCAGCTGATTTGCTTCTTAAATCTTCTACATACTTACTGGTTTTCATTTACTGCACCGCCTTCCAAATCCGCTTTTGAAACGACTTTACACTTGCAGGGAAGCTTATATGTCGCAAGACGCAATGCTTCTTTCGCCACGTCCTCGGTTACTCCGCCGATTTCAAACATTACGCGCCCGGGCTTAACAACCGCTACCCAATATTCAAGCGTTCCCTTACCTGAACCCATTCGAGTTTCAGCAGGCTTTGCTGTAACAGGCTTATCAGGGAAAATCTTAATCCATACCTTACCGCCACGCTTAACATAACGTGTGATTGCGATACGGGCTGCCTCTATCTGATTTGACTTAATCCAGCAAGGCTCTAATGCCACAATACCATAATCGCCGTAAGTAATTGTATTGCCTCTTGTTGCCTTGCCTCTCATCGAACCACGAAACTGTTTACGATGCTTCACTCTTTTTGGCATTAACATTATTTATCGCTCCCTTCCTTGGTTCCCTTTGTAGGAAGTACCTCGCCCTTGTAAATCCAAACCTTAACGCCTATCTTACCATAGGTCGTGTCTGCCTCCGCGAAACCATAATCAATATCTGCTCTAAGCGTCTGAAGGGGAATGGTTCCCTCGCTGTAGAATTCCGTACGCGCCATATCCGCTCCGCCAAGACGTCCTGAAACTGCCGTCTTTATTCCAAGCGCGCCTGACTTCATCGTCCTGCCCATGCATGACTTCATCGCGCGTCTGAAAGAAACACGATTTTCAAGCTGCTGTGCAATGTTTTCTGCAACAAGCTGTGCATCCTTGTCGGGCTTTTTTATCTCCTTGATATCAACAAGTACATTCTTGCCCGTAAGCTTCTGAAGCTCTTTTTTTGTCTTCTCTATCTCAGCGCCGCCCTTACCGATAACAACGCCCGGCTTTGCTGTGAAAACAATAACCTTTACTCTGTCTGCCGCTCTTTCAATCTCGATCTTTGAAATACCGGCATCAAACAACTTTTTCTTTAAAAATTTTCTTATATTGTAGTCTTCTATAAGATAATCAGCAAAATCAGCTTCAGCATACCACTTAGAGTCCCAATCCTTAATAACGCCAACTCTCAGTCCATGAGGATTAACTTTCTGTCCCATTTTCTTCCTCCTATCTCTCATCAAGCACAATAGTAATGTGGCTCGTTCTCTTCTCGATTCTATAAGCCCTGCCTTGTGCCCTTGGTCTTATTCTCTTCATTGTAGGTCCTTTATTTGCATAGCATTCTGCTATATAAAGGCTATCAGCGCTCATACCGTTGTTGTTCTCAGCATTTGCTATAGCTGACTCCAGAAGCTTCTTGATAATGCTTGAAGCATATCTGGGATTGTACTCAAGAATGGCAAGCGCAGTCTCTACGTCCTTGCCTCTGATAGCGTCAAGTACAAAGCAAGCTTTCTGAACAGATACTCTTGCGTAAGAGAGCTTTGCTGATGGTCTGGTTTCTCTGTTTTCCGCGTTTCTTTTTCTCTTATAGCTTGATCTGCTATATTTTTTCTTTTCCAATGCTTCCATGGTTGAACCTCCTTTCAACTAATTACTTAACCTTTGATTTCTTTTCGTCTTTGCCATGTCCTCTATAGGTTCTGGTTGCAACGAATTCACCAAGCTTATGTCCAACCATATCCTCTGTCACATATACGGGTACATGCTTTCTGCCGTCGTGAACTGCAAACGTATGCCCTACAAATGAGGGAAATATTGTAGACCGACGAGACCATGTCTTTATTACTGATTTATTGCCTGACGCATTCATCGCATCAACCTTCTTCAAAAGGCTTGCGTCCGCGAAAGGTCCCTTTTTTAATGATCTGGCCATTAGGTTTTCCTCCTTATTCAATCGTTGGTTTTAACTACTTTATAGCTCTGCCGTCACGTCTTCTTACGATAAGCTTATCAGAAGACTTCTTGCTCTTTCTTGTCTTTAAGCCAAGTGCGGGCTTACCCCAAGGCGTACAAGGACCGGGACGTCCGATGCCCGTCTTGCCTTCACCACCGCCGTGAGGATGGTCATTGGGGTTCATGACTGAACCGCGAACCGTAGGTCTGATGCCCATGTGACGCTTACGTCCCGCTTTGCCGATTTTAATAAGGTTGTGATCCCCATTGCCTACGACACCGATTGATGCACGGCATACCGCAAGCACCATTCTCATCTCGCCTGACGGAAGTCTGAGCGTCACATACTTGCCTTCCTTAGCCATAAGCTGCGCGCTGTTGCCCGCAGAACGCACAAGCTGTCCGCCCTTTCCGGGATAAAGCTCAATGTTGTGTACCAGAGTACCTACCGGAATTTCTGAAAGCGGGAGGCAATTGCCTACTCTGACTTCAGCCTCCGGACCGTTCATAACCTTCATGCCGTCCGTAAGTCCTTCCGGCGCAAGAATATATGATTTTTCACCGTCCGCGTAACAAATCAACGCGATATTCGCCGACCTGTTGGGATCGTATTCAATACCTATAACCTTCGCAGGAACTCCTTCTTTATTTCTCTTAAAATCTACAAGCCTGTATTTCTGTCTGCAGCCGCCGCCCTGATGTCTGACCGTTATCTTACCCTGATTGTTACGTCCGGAATGTTTTTTCTTTGAAACGCAAAGTGACTTCTCGGGAGTCTTCTTCGTAATCTCAGAAAAATCTGAACCGGTCATATTTCTTCGTGAGGGTGTATATGGGTTGTATGTCTTAATTCCCATGACTATTTCTCCTTTTCTATTTTATTATCACACTTGATTGTGTATAGTTGTGTCACTTACCTGATTATAGCCCTGTAAAGATTTCAATATCCTTGCTGTCCTTCGTAAGCTTCACCATCGCCTTCTTAGTCTTGGCTGTCTTTCCTACTACTGCTCCGCGCCTTTTCTTCTTGCCCGGGATGTTCATTGTATTCACTCTCTCAACCTTTGCGCCCTCAAACATCTTCTCGACAGCTTCCTTTATCTGAGTCTTATTAGCCTCGGGATGTACCAAAAATGTATAATTCTTGTCACCCATACCTGCCATACTCTTTTCTGTAATAACAGGCTTGAGGATTACATCATAATATTTAATGTCTGCCATTATGCGTACACCTCCTCTATTGTCTTTACGGCATCCTTTGTAAGAATTACTGTACCGCCGTTCATAATATCGTATGTGTTAATCATATTTGCCAATGCAGTATCAACATTCGGAAGGTTTCTCGCCGACATAATGACATTGTCATCCTTGTCGTTGATAACCACATATGCCTTAGACACATTTAAGTTGTCCATAACCTTCTTGAAGTTCTTTGTCTTTATTTCGTCAAACTTGAGCTCGTCGATAACGATAAGCTTGTTCTCCTGAACCCTGCTTGTAAGAGCCGACTTTAATGCCGCCCTCTTCTCTTTTTTATTGAGCTTGAACGAATAATCTCTTGGAACGGGCGCAAATACAACTCCGCCGCCCTTCCACTGCGGCGCCCTGATGGAACCCTGCCTTGCGTGGCCTGTTTCTTTCTGCCTCCAGGGTTTTCTTCCGCCGCCTGATACTTCAGAACGCGTCTTTGCCTTCTGAGTACCCTGACGCTTATTTGCAAGGTGCTGAACTACTGCCATGTGTACTAAGTGCTCGTTTACTTCTACACCAAAGACAGCGTCGTTTAAGTCCATGCTTTCAACTTCCTTGCCTTCCATATTATAAACAGATACCTTTGCCATCTGTATGGTCCTCCTTTCGTCCGCACACTATGCGAAACACATTTTTACGCTTCTACTCTGGTAGTTTCTTTGAGTGTAACTAATCCTTTCTTCGGTCCCGGTACTGAACCCTTGATTAAGAGCACATTCTTGTCGGCGTCTACTCTGACGACCTCTAAATTCTGTACCGTTACCCTTACGCAGCCCATATGTCCGGGCATCCCTTTGCCCTTGAATACGCGGCCGGGTGTCGTAGCGGGTCCATTCGAACCCTGATGACGATGGAACTTCGAGCCATGCGCCATAGGTCCTCTGTGCTGACCATGTCTCTTGATTGCTCCCTGAAAGCCTTTTCCTTTTGAAATAGCAGTAGCGTCAATCCTGTCGCCAACCGTAAATATATCTGCCTTTATCTCACTGCCAAGCGTGTATTCATCAGCGTTTTCAAATTTAAACTCTCTTATATATCTCTTTGAAGAAACGCCTGCCTTCTCAAAGTGACCCTTGAGCGCTTTGTTTACGCCATGCCTATGGATTATCTCTCTTTTGCCGCCTTTATCCTTGTTGATAATTCTATCCTTCTTGTCCACGAAACCGACCTGCACTGCCTTATAGCCGTCGTTTTCTTCTGTCTTTACCTGCGTTACTACGCAAGGTCCTGCCTGAAGTACGGTAACCGGTATCAGTGAACCGTCTTCAGTGAAGATTTGAGTCATTCCGACTTTTGTAGCTAAGATAGCTTTCTTCATTTCCTTACCTCCATTTGTTCTACAGCGGAACGGACTGTATGCCGTTCATACTAGTAGGGGCTTATTTATTCTTCATTTTGATATCAATGTGAACACCAGCAGGCATCTCCAGTCTCTGCAGAGCATCTACAGTCTTGGGTGTCGGCGTGATGATATCAATCAGCCTCTTGTGGGTTCTCTGCTCGAACTGCTCTCTCGAGTCCTTGTCTTTGTGAACCGCCCTCAAAATTGTTACAACCTCTTTCTTTGTAGGAAGAGGCACCGGTCCGCTTACCTGTGAACCGTTCTTCTTTACTGTTTCGATGATTTTTTTGGCAGAAGCATCAACCAGCTGATGGTCGTATGCCTTTAATGTAATTCTCATTATCTGGTTTGCCATAAAAAAAGTCGCCTCCTTTTCGCACTTTTCATAAATAAGTACGACAAGCGGTGACTGTACACTCTCCCGTGTGTGTCATACAGTCTACATCAAAATTTGAATGTTCCTGTATGATTTCACATCAGCTTTAATACTTTGTACAGTGACTTGTCGCCAGTTTCATAACTTGACATTCGCTCCGCGGAAAACCCGCCATTCTCAGGCGGCAACCTCACGCTTCAACGCTATCAATGTCACAGCAATTAATACTATATCGTAGACATTTATTTTTTGCAAGCATTTTTTGGTATTTTTATTGTATTTTTTTAAGTACAATTTTAAGGCTGCCTGGCATTGTAAATATCACTACATATATAGTATACTTTATATGGAATGTATCTTATCGGAGGCGGCTTCTTGTTTCCGATAAAGAGCAGTAGGTTGTTGTGAAATGTGTTCTAAACCGTCCGAATTTAGTCAAAATATATAAAAACGCGGCTAGGCGCTCCGCGAGACGCCGCTTATTTTATATATTTTACCTAAATTCTAGTGTACTGCACCGTTGATATTTAGCATAATTCGAATACTTATAATAATGATAAGGTAAAGCTTTGTTCGTTTTTATATCATGATAAGTATGAACGGTACAGTACACTAAGTTGTCGAATAGAGTTTCGCAAATGCCTAATAAATAGTAGTATACATGATTGACTTCCATAAGGCAAGTCTAATCAGTCAAAACGGTAGAAAGGAACAGATATATGTGGATTGCTGACAATTGGACCGATTATGAGGTGATTGACACTTCTGCGGGTGAAAAGCTTGAAAGGTGGGGCAAATATATATTGATACGCCCGGACCCACAAGTTATATGGAACACGCCTAGGGCAGAAGCACGCTGGCAAAGGCCAAACGCCCATTACCACAGGAGTTCAAAAGGCGGCGGTGAGTGGGAATTTTTCAAGCTGCCTGATGAATGGCGTATAAGCTATAAAAATCTGACATTTAATTTAAAACCCTTTAGCTTTAAGCACACAGGGCTTTTCCCCGAACAGGCGGTAAACTGGGATTGGTTTTCTTCTATTATAAAGGAAGCGCGTGAGAAAAATCCGGACAAGCCGATTAAAGTGCTTAATCTATTTGCCTATACGGGCGGGGCCACACTGAGCGCTGCGGCCGCCGGCGCAAATGTCACTCATGTGGACGCGTCAAAGGGCATGGTCGGCTGGGCAAAGGAAAATGCCGCGTCTTCAGGGCTTGCTGACGCGCCTGTACGGTGGCTTGTAGATGACTGCGCGAAATTTGTGGAGCGCGAGATACGGCGCGGAAATACCTATGACGCGATTATCATGGATCCGCCGTCTTATGGCAGAGGACCTAAGGGAGAAATCTGGAAAATGGAGGAAAATATCTTCACCTTTATCGAGCTTACCACAAAACTCCTGTCGCCTAAGCCGCTGTTTTATCTGATTAATTCGTATACTACAGGACTTCAGCCCGCTGTGCTTAAATATATGCTTGAAACGGTTGTGGTATCACGCTTTGGAGGTCATGCCGAGGCAGGAGAAATCGGGCTGCCTGTATCGGCAAATGGGCTTGTCCTGCCTTGCGGCGCGAGCGGACGATGCGTATTTACGCAATAGTGGCAAAAAAGAGGCGAAATCCAATCGAAAACGGATTCCGCCTCTTTTTAATATGCCGCCAATACTTGACAAGTGATAGGCAGCGCCCTTTAAAACGCCATAAAAAGCGAGGCGCCTGTGGTCGCTACAATTATCGATACTATAAGTGATAATACTATCATTATCGCCACCATTATCAAGCTTGCCTTGAAATAGTTTGACTTGCTTTTCTTAGTGCTTGAGCTGAACGCCCATACGAAAATCATTACAATGTTTACGCATGGTATCATGAGCACCAATATGGTAATTATCCATTCGCCAATGCTTACAGGCTCCTCATAGCCGTTGTCATACGGCTGCTGATAAAAATTCTGCTGAACAGGCTGCGCATAGGGCTGCTGATACGGCTGCTGGTAATACCCCTGCTGCTGATAGGGCTGTTGGAACTGTGGCTGCTCCGGCTGCGGTTGCTGCTGTGACTGTTCCGCTCCCGCCTTATCCTGATTATACATATCGTTATTATCCATTTTTACCTCGTTTCCGCGCTTATGTCTTGGTTTATTGTTGACTAACGCAATATAAATTATCTGTAAATTCAGTTACGCTAGTTATAATACCACATATCTGCACAGTGTTGCAACAAAAAATCAGGATATTGTCGCAAAATTTGTCATTTTTCGTGATTTTTATGCCTGCGTGGAAGGTTGGATTTGTAACCCTGTTTAATTTTTCTGCAGAAGCCTTACAAGTCTGAGCATGAGGTTTCTCCTGTTGTATACAAGCGGCGGATATGACGGAAAATAATTTATCATTCGGTATATGTATACCGCAAGCGTCGCCGCGCAGACAATGCCAAGCCACATCATAGTGCGTTTGGGCGTCTTTCCCTTTACATAGCGCATATAGAAAAACCAGATAATGAAGACCAGCCACAGCGGCGCGGCGGGATTGAGATTCATTGCCCTTGAAAACCTGCCTGTGAGCAGATAAAGCACAGCGCGTGTCATTCCGCAGCCTGCGCATGGAAAGCCTGTTATTATCCAAAACGGGCAGAAGGCGTGGAATATTTTCCGCACTATTATGTTGTATGCGGCGAAGAGTATAATCGCTATGTAATAGTCTTTTATATCCTTTGCCGCCCTGCCGCAGATTTTTCCAAGCTGTTCTTTTACTGCCGTCATAAGGCTTTTATGTCCTCTATGAGCTTATTTACATTTTCCTCCGTCGTCGCCCAGCTCGTGCAGAAGCGCGTCATTGACGGCGCTTTTTTTAGCTCGCTTTCGTTCATCGTGAAGGAATATTTGCATGCAAGCTTTATCGCCTGCTCGTGGTTTAAAATCGGGAACTGTTGATTTGTGTACGAGTCGTACGCCATTTTAATTCCCTTTTCTTCAAAAGCTTTCCTTATCATAAGCGCTAAGCGGTCGGCGGTCTTTGATATTTCAAAATAGAGATTATCCCTGAAAAGCTCCTCAAACTGTATGCCCAGCAGCCTGCCCTTTGCGAGCATCGCGCCGTTCTGTTTTATGTAATATCTAAAATCTTTTTTCAGCTTTTCGTTTACGATTACAACCGCCTCGCCAAAAAGCGCGCCGACTTTTGTGCCGCCTATGTAAAATACATCACAAAGTTCCGCTATATCACCAAGCGTAAGGTCATTCGCCTCGGACATAAGCCCATAGCCAAGCCGCGCTCCGTCCATGAAAAGCGTAAGGTCGCATCTTCTGCATACGCTGTTTAGCGCAGCCAGTTCGTCTTTGGTGTAAAGGGTGCCGTTTTCTGTGGGGTTTGAGATGTAAACCATCGCGGGCTGCACCATATGCTCGCTGCTGTCGTCGTTTATGTGAGCTGTGTACAGGTCAAAGACCTGCCTTGCCGTTATCTTTCCGTCACCGCTCGGGAGGGCAAGCACTTTGTGACCCGTCGCCTCGACTGCACCTGTCTCGTGAACATTGATATGGCCGCTTTCCACGCTGATTACGCCTTGATAGGGTCTTAGCGCAGAGGCTATCACTGTCATATTTGCCTGTGTACCGCCCACAAGAAAATGTATGTCAATATCGCTTCTGCCGCAATGGCGCTTTATGTATTCGCGCGCCTGCTCGCAATGCGCGTCAACGCCGTAGCCTATTGTCTGTTCCATGTTGGTTTTCGTAAGCGCCTCTATAATCCTTGGATGCGCTCCTTCTGTATAGTCACATTCAAATCTGATTTTGTTGTCTTCCATAATTTTCACACTCTCTCCTTGCTGCACCATATAGTTTTATAGATAATTGCGTTTTGACAAAGCATATATATAATATCCCAATTATATGCGGCTGTCAATTATCCTGTTTACATGCTCATTTCTGCTTTTATATTCTATTGCCTTGCTTTTATTTTAAGGAGAGAGTGCCATTTAATTGTCTTAATTGGACTCATATCTCATGCTATTTGCTTTATACAGTGCATATTCTTTTGAAAAATTAAATTTTCTGACTGCGTCTATGCCTTTTTTGGTATATGCGTATTCGTCAACACGCCGCATTATTCTCATTTCATTGAGATTATCAATATTTTCCGCGGCGGAAAAAGCGTCAAGCGACATACCACTGTAATGGTAAAACAGCGTGTAATCCGCTTTTGCGACATTGTAACGCATAATCCAGTAATCAGGATGCAGCGCGGAAAACGCAAGCCAGCCTATGGTGAGCGTCATTGTAATGTATTTGAAAAGCCTGAGCTTTGACCTGTAAACATATGTTATCACCTCCGCCATTACAACGGCTGTCATCAAAAGCCCCCAAAGCACCAACAGGCGCAGGAATGTGAGATTATATTCCTTGATATACATAAACATTCGGAAAGCGCTTGATGCCGCCATTATATAAGTGCACAGGCATATAACTGTGAGAATTGACCGCAACATTTTATTTGTCTTAAAATACGCCGTTGTACACAGCACAAGCACTATATTGAATACACATAAAATCACAAGGTCAAAAAAGCCCTTCCGCGCATAGCTTGAATAGGTAAAGCCCTCCGGCAGCGCCATCTTGCCAAGAAAGAGCCCGAATATCTGCGTAAAGGAGAAAATCAAGTATATCACTGCCACTATGGCTGTGAAGGTGATTGCGATATATTCGTCAAATTGTGGCTTTTGTCTTGCCGCTTTTTCATCTATTGCCTTTATGCGCCTGCTGTCCGTACAGAATGAAAGCAAACCGTATGAAATGGCAAAGGTTATCACTATTCTGGCTATAAGCTTTGCCGCCGTCTTGTTTATTTCAAAGCCATGCTCGAATGCCCAACTGGCGGTATCCGACAAAAGCTTCCAGAAAATGGCGTCTGCGTCACCCAAAAGCAACAGGACAAAAAACGATATTGGAATGCTTATGGCGATTCCTATTATAATGGAAATAATTATGCGCCTGCGCTCCTTGTCGTGCGTCCTGTCCTTGGTATGGGAGAGCGATATTGCCGCGCATGCGTCGCTTACCGCGTCAAAGCATTTTCCTATTGCGCCGAAAATTACGGCAAATATAGCCCTTATATTAGCCGTTATGCTCCAATCGCGCGTGTCGTGCGACAGTTCCAGAAGGCTGATTATGAGCAGGGCGTACATCAGCGTTTTGTTGAAAAACAGCAGCACGCCTGAATCGGTACAGCAGTTTAATGCGCCTGTCGCAAGGATTGACGCGGCAAGGAAGTGTTTGTTAAATGTGGCATTGACAGCGGCGGCGGAGCTGCTCTTTGACTCTCTGATACAGCGCGAGAAAAACCAGAGGGTTCCGCCTGCGAAAAAAGGGTAGGTTATTCCTGATGCATTGTGGTACAGGCAGAAGGTGTAAAACAGGGCATACAGCGCGGTTGGGAGCGCATAAGACTTGAAACGGGCGGCTTTTGCGAGTTTTGCGGCTTCTTCGGATTGGGCGGCTTCTTCCGGCTGCCGCGCCGTGCATGAAAGCTGCGGTGGATGCGGCTGAGTATCCTGCGGGTTTTGCTGTGGCTGTTGTTGTGGCTGAATGTCCTGCGATTGTTGAAAGCTTTGCAATTCTATTGTTTTTGAATTGTCCATTGTACTTATCTCCATTCTTTTCAATTTAATCCGAGTTACGAGTTCATTGAATATACTTAAAGTATTGGAACCAATATTTTTAGGTTGAATAAAGAATAGCACAATTTTGTTTGAATTGCAATATATTTTTATTGAAAAACGATAAATTTTTATTGTATTTTTGTATGTATAATCATCGGAAGCGCTGACTATATTCATGTTCGTTACAGATTGGGCGACAGGATTCCACAAACGCTAATGAAATACAACTACTCTATGCCGTGATACATTTCAAGCCATGCGTTATGCCTTTGAAAAAGCAAAAGCGCAAACACCTAATAAACTGAAAGAACATTAATCTTGTTATACGATTTTTATCTGGCACATTTTCATTGCTTCGAGCGCATTCCTGTGGCTTTCGGGCGTCACTCCCGCGCAGCAGCTTTCAATTACGGACACCTCTGTTTCGGGGAGATACGCCTTTATCAAAAGCGCGTTGGAAATGACACATATGTCAGTGCAAAGTCCTATGAGCGTGACCCTTTCGATGTCGCCGCCGCGTTTCAAATATTCTGCAAGCTCCACCGAGCCGAAAGTCGGCTTGTCAAAAATCTTTATGCTGCTGTCAGCATCTATTATCGCCGCAAGCTTTTTGTCTATCTGCCAACCGTCGGTGCCCTTTATGCAGTGTGGCACGGGAAGATTTCTTCCCTCCTGAGTGTCCATATAGTTGTCATAATGCGTATCACGCGTGAATACTATTTCTCCGTCAAAGCCTTTTACAGTCCGCGCTACATTGTCAACTATCGCCTCTGCCTCTTTAGTGCCGAGCGCCCCGTCAATGAAGTCCTTTTGCATGTCTACTACTACGAGTATGTTTTTCATAATCTTTCCTCATTTCTGCACTGCTCCCTGCGCAAATCCATAAACAGATTAACAGCCTGCGCTGAAAGCACATGCGCAATTATTTTGATTTATCTGAATTTACTATAGCATTATGCCATATGTTTGACAAGCTTTTGAGGTAAAATAGCGTATGACTAACCGACTTTACGCAAAAATAATGACAATAAACAGTGAAGTGTGTTAGACTAAGTATATAAACGATATTTAGGAGGTATCCGTATGGCTCGGACTGTCGGAATCGGTATTCAGGATTTTGAAACGATTATCAAAGGAAATTGCTTCTATATTGATAAAACTGCATTTATAAAGGAATGGTGGGAAGGCTGCGACAGCGTCACGCTTATCACGCGTCCGAGGCGTTTTGGCAAGACGCTTACCATAAATATGCTTGAAAAATTTTTTTCCATAAAATACGCGGGACGAGGCGATTTGTTTGAAGGGCTTTCCATATGGAATGAACAGAAATACCGCGAACTGCAAGGCACTTATCCTGTCATCAGCTTGAGCTTTGCCAATGTCAAGGAGCCGAATTATGAGCGGACTCTCGAAAAAATCTGTTTGCTTTTGACTAATCTCTATTCACAGTATTATTTTCTGCGGGAAAGTGATGTCCTCAATGAAAATGACAAAAAATTTTTTGACAAGGTTTCAATGGACATGAGCGAAGGGGTTGCTACGCTGGCGCTTTATCAGTTGTGCGATTTTCTTCATAAATATTATGGAAAAAATGTGATAATCCTGCTTGACGAGTACGATACGCCTATGCAGGAGGCATATGTCGGCGGGTTTTGGAACGAGCTTGTAGCTTTTACGAGGAGTATGTTCAACTCGACTTTTAAAACCAATCCTTGGCTTGAGCGCGGCATTATGACCGGTATTACCAGAGTCAGTAAGGAGTCTATATTTTCGGATTTGAATAATGTTGAAGTAGTAACCACTACATCCGATAAATACGCAACTGCCTTTGGCTTTACGCAGAATGAAGTCTTTGCGGCAATGGATGAATACGGAATTGATAAAAAGGAAAATGTCAAATTTTGGTATGACGGTTTTACCTTTGGGAACACGCACGATATATATAATCCTTGGTCAATAATAAATTATCTGGATACCCAAAAATTTGACACCTACTGGGCAAACACCAGCTCAAACAGCCTTGTTTCAAAGCTGATACAGAGTGCCGATACTGAAATCAAAGAAGAATTTAAGGGGTTGCTGCTAGGACAGTCCGTTGTTAGCGAAATTGATGAACAGATTGTGTATAATCAGCTTGACAGTACAAGAGACAGCATTTGGAGCTTCCTGCTTGCAAGCGGGTATCTGAAAATATTGAATGTGGAGGGCTTTGAGGAAATCGGCTTTGAGGAATGGAAGCAGCCGCGCTATGAGCTGGCGCTTACAAATTTTGAAGTGCGCTGTATGTTTGAAAACATGATTAAAAACTGGTTCGCTCCTGCGGCGTCCTCATACAGCCGTTTTATAAAGGCAATGTTTGTCGGAGACATTGAAGCCATGAATGAATACATGGGCAGAGTGACGCGGGCGGTGTTCAGCTTTTTTGATGTGCCGAAAAGTGATTCGCCTGAACCCGAGCGTTTTTATCATGGCTTTGTGCTTGGTCTTCTGGTGGAGTTGCGGGAAAAATATAAGGTCACATCAAACCGCGAAAGCGGCTTTGGGCGGTATGATATCATGCTTGAGCCCAAAAATCCATCTGATACCGCCGTAATCATTGAGTTTAAGACATATAATTCAAGGCGTGATGCCTCGCTTGAAGACACTGTCAGGTCGGCATTGCAGCAGATAGAGGATAAGAAATATGAGCAAACGCTCCTTGAAAGCGGCATTCCTGCTGAAAATATCCGCAAGTATGGGTTTGTGTTCAGCGGTAAGGAAGTGCTGATTGGATAATAATCTAAAACAATGAAAAGGCTGTCGCACATTGCGGCAGCTTTTTGTCAGTTAAGACATGCCAATATTTATTCGTATAAATCTCTTATATATAAGGGGCTGCCCATTATGAACAGCCCCTTTATGATTGTGCCAAACGCTATGTCAAGATATTGGTTATTAGCCAAGGAGTGAGAGTACGCCCTGGTTAGACTGGTTAGCCTGTGCAAGCATTGACTGACCTGCCTGTGAAAGGATATTGTTGTTAGAGTATTTAACCATCTCATCAGCCATATCTGTATCGCGGATTGCTGACTCTGCTGATGTCGTGTTCTCAACAATGTTATCCAGGTTGTTGATTGTATGCTCTAAGCGGTTCTGAACTGCACCGAGTGCTGAACGCTGTGTAGACACAATCTTGATTGCCTCGCTGATTACGGAGATAGCATTTGTAGCCCTGGTATCGTCATCGCCGTCAACCCTTAAACCGTTGATGCCAAGCCCCTTAGCCGTCAGCGCCTGAATGTTGATAGAAATCTTGTTGTTGTCCGTACCGTCAGCGCCTACATGGAATCTCATTGCCAATGCGCCGGTCTGATCCTTTGCAGCCTTAACCTTTGTCTGGTCAAGTGCAATCTCGTTGCCAAGAGCGTCATATACTTTCTTAGAATCAGCCCTGCCTGATGTTGAAATAGTTGCTGAAGCGCCTTGACCTACATCCATTGAAGTAAAATAATCTTTCAAACCATTAGCCGCTATCTTGTTGCCATCCTTATCATAGAATGAAAATGCCTCAAGGCTGCTGCCTGCAGCGGTTACAGTAGTAGCTGTAATGTTGCTGGTAAGTCCTGCCTTAATATCAGCTAACTTTACATTGATATTGCCGACAACCTTGCCATATGAGTTAATTACAGTGAATGATACTACACCGCTGGCGCTTACTGTACCGGAGCCAACTATTGAGAAGTTAGACTTTGCATCGCTGCCGTTGAACTGTACAGATGCCTTTACTACATCCTTTGTGACAGTAGTACCAGTAGTAGTATCAATAACCTTAATGGTTGATGTCGTAATCGTAAGACCTTGGTTCTTGAGCGCTTTTGCCAAAGCATCCTGATCCGCTACTGAAGGAGATTTCGCTGTACCCATCGCAGAGAAGCTTACTGATACAGTAACACCGTTTGCGTCTGCTGTCTTTGAAAAGCTGGCTGTCGCGCTAAGGTCTGAACCCATCTTATAAGCATAGCTGTATGTCTTCTCAACTGAATTGTCGCCCTTCAAAAGATATGTCTCATTGAACTTGGTTGTCTCTGCTACACGGTCAATTTCCTGTGAAAGCTGGTCAATCTCAGCCTGAATATATGAGCGGTCATCTTCTGAGTTCGGGCTGTTCGCTGACTGTACTGCAAGCTCATTCATTCTCTGAAGCATGTCATGAACTTCTGTTAATGCGCCTTCTGCTGTCTGTACTGCGCTGATGCCGTCCTCAGCGTTCGCAGATGCTTGTGTAAGTCCTCTGATCTGCTTTCTCATCTTCTCAGATATAGCAAGACCTGCTGCGTTATCTGCCGCACGGTTAATCTTATAGCCTGAAGAAAGCTTCTCTGTTGACTTTGATAAAGAGCCCTGTGTAATACCGAGCATACGATTTGAGTTCATTGCCTGTAAATTGTGCTGTACTACCATAATCTTACCTCCTTGTTTTGCCTGCCGCGCTTATTTGTCTTTGCGTCTGTAAATTTCACTTTCGTAAATCTTACATCCACAAATCCGCGCTTTGGCTTTGCCGTGGAAAATTCCGTTTTCCATCGCTTATTTTTGTTCCTTATTCAGTTTTAATTTATAATATCCGAAGCTGTCCGCATATCGGCGCGCCTGCTTTTGGCGGACAGCCTCAGTTATTAACCTTTATATTTCCTGTGCTTCTGTCTTTTTTGCTACCGCTTCTGCTGCCTCTTTAGCTGCTCTTTTTACCGCGCGTTTTTTAATGGCTCTGCCCCTTGCGACATTTATATCCTTCGGAGCGTCTATCATCACGCGAATCTGGTTGTTGTTACCCCCGAGAAAGGTTATCTTAATGTCATTTCCTATCATCAGATATTCTTCCTTGGGCACTGTGAGCATCAGCATATAAAAACCTCCTTGTTTTCGTTCGCTGTCTTAATACATTTTAACTGAGGATTCATCCTCTTCTGATTATGTTCCGCACTATGCAACATTTTGGATAAAATGTTGCATTTGATATTTAAAGCAAAACAAATTATTATTAATAATGAAAGGAAATCTAACGAAAGGAAACGTTTAGAGAGGATATAATTATGAGTACAATGTCGCCTATCAAAGACAAAAAAGAGCTGGAAGCTATGAAAAAATATTTTTTGGGGAAAAACGAGATACGAAACTATGCGCTGCTCTGCGTAGGAATTAATACCGCTTTGCGTATCAGCGATATCTTAAAGCTGCGTTGGAAAGATGTGTATGATTTTGGCAGCCGTTCATTTAAAAAGCATTTGCAGCTAAAAGAGCAGAAAACAAAGAAAAGGGCTGAAATACTTTTAAATAAGGGGGTAATAAACGCGTTAAAAAAGCTTCTTGCATATTTTAACAGAAATCATATAATGATAGACGAAGACTCCTATATATTTACGGGCAGAAAAAACAGGGAAAAGCCGTTGAGCCGCTCTCAGGCGTACCGCATTATAAACGGCGCTGCCAAAGCGCTTAAAATAGCGGGAAATATCGGCTGCCACTCGCTTCGCAAAACTTTTGGCTATTTTGCGGCGCGCAGCGGCATCTCTTCCGTATTGCTTATGCATATCTACAATCATTCGTCTTTTCCGATAACAAGGCGTTATCTGGGGATAGAACAGGACGAGCGCGACGAGGTGTTTATGAAGATAGCGCTTTAGCCGCTGCCTTATCAGTATAATCTTAAATATAATTCTATTTTGACAGTTTTTTGCAAATTAGGTTATCTGTTTTTGAAAATTTTCAACTGTCTTACGGTATAACTATGCTCTTTTTCAGTTAATCTTTGGTTATTCATCATATCGTGTAAAGAACATTTTCCTAAAATAAAAAAATTTTTTCAAATAAAGGGTAAAGTATTTTAAACAATAACCGATATATAGGATGTAAGAACAAAAACAGCGTTAAAAATGCAACATTTTATCCAAAATGTTGCATTTTTATTATAAGCGTTTATTAATCAACTTATACAGATTTATTTATCATATTCCATGACCGTACATGCCGCCTTATCTTGGCAACCGGATATCCTGCCACCAAAATACTTTTTCCAAGACACTTAAAGATACCTCACCACTCAACCAGCTCATACTCCGCGCTCTCATACCCAAGCCATGTAAGCGTAGACATGTCTATCTCCTCTACGGACTGAGCGGCGTCAACAAGCGGTATGCGTTTGCCTTTCTTTATAAAAAGTCCTACCTCATTCAGCGCAATTTCCACATAATGGTGCCCTTTATCTAAAACCTGCGTATATATGCTGCCGTCAGGACAGAATTTTGCAAACATCATCTCCTCGGGAAGGTATACGCATCTGCCCGAAGCGTTCTGCGTGTAAACGGGCGCAAGCATTATCTCATTTCCAAGCATAAGCTGGTCTTCTGTCTGCACCGCAATTTTGTCATCGGGATAAACGAAACCGAGCGGCTTGAAGTATAAGTCATCGTTCTGCGCCGCCTTCATATATTCGCTGTAAAGGTATGGAATAAGCCTGTACCTCACACTTATGATATGGCGGAAATCCTTCACATTTTCAAACCTGTAGCACTCCTGATTGCGCGTGCCGAGCGCGGCGTGGTTCCGCATAAGCGGAGTGAATACGCCGAGTGCAAGCCACCTGAGCAGCAGATCGCGCGTCGTGTTGCAGCCGAAGCCGCCCAAGTCGGCGCCCGTATACAGAAAGCCGCACATATTGAGCGACGGCAGCATTTTGAGATTGAGGAGTATATGCGACCACCACGACTTATTGTCGCCTGTCCATACGCCGCCGTATCGGTGCATTCCTATATATGACGAGCGTGAAAAGAGCAGAATACGCTTATTGGGCGCGATTTTTTCAAACGCCTCCGCCGCCGCCCTTGTCATATTGAAGCCGTACAGATTGTGGACTAAATCGTGCCTTACTTTTTTTCCGTTTACATTGTGGTAAAACCGCCTGTAATCATCCGGGCTGTTCTGCAGATTTTCAAACGCGCCTTTTACCTTGCTTGGGAGCGCCCTTGCGTTGTCCATAAGCTCGTCAAATAAGCCGTCTGTTGGCGTGTCTAATGTGTTTTCTTCGCTTTTTTCCTTTTTCTTTAAATAATCGGCGTATTCCTTTATTGCTTCGTTAAGCGTGTCTATGCCCTCTTTTGAATAAAATATCGCGGGCTCGTTCATGTCGTTCCAGAAGCCTTCTATGCCTTGGCTGATAAGGCGCTCATACTTTGCGCCAAACCATGCGCGCGCGTCAGGATTGAGCACATCGGGGAAATGTGTCCACCCCGGCCATACGGCCGCGGCAAAGTCAGTGCCGTCCTCGCGCTTGCAGAAGTACCCTTTTTCCACGCCTTCCTCGTATATGTCGTAGCCCTCCTCGATTTTTACCCCTGCGTCTATAATCGGAATGAGCCTTATATTTTCGCCGCGCATTTTTTTGACAAACTCCGGGAAATTCGGGAAACGCTCGCTGTTTACGGTAAAATCCTTGTAATCCTGCATATAGTCGATGTCCATGTAAACCATATCCAGCGGGATTTTGTTTTCGCGGTAGCCCTTTGCGACATTTTCAATGTCCTCAGCAGTCTTATAACCCCAGCGGCTCTGACCGAAACCAAAGGCGTATTTTGGCGGGATGTAGCTTTTTCCGATGATTTTTCTAAACTGCCTTGCCACATCATACGCGCTGTCCCCCGTAATCAGATACAAATATAAATCCGCGCGCCCGCAGGTTACTTCAAGCACTGACTGTTTTGTATAGCCTATGTCAAAGGTGATGGCGGCGGGATAATCGAAAAACAGCCCGATGTTACGCTCGCCTGATATTATAATGAAATTGTGTGCGCCGTAAAGCGATGTTTTGTCTTCGGAGTGGTCGGGGTCATCGCTGCAGTCGCTCACATAAATATAGCCTCTTTTGTTTATGCCGCGGTTTGCCTCGCCAAGTCCATAAATGACATCTGTGTCATTTAATTCATAGCGGAAACAAAATCCGTTTTCCGTCGTGATTATGCCGTTTTGCGCATCATATTCCCCGCTGCATTCTTTAGGTCCACAGATTACCGCGTCTGTCTCAAACGGCTCACCGAAAATGTATTTTTTTACCATATTAACCCTCCATACCGCTTTAGCGAATTAATTTTCAACTCAATTAATCACAGAAAAATGCCTTAGATTTCCTTAATTTTTTTCAAAATGCTGATAATCCTTTACGCTTTTCCAGTCCCCTCCCCATGTAAAGCCATGTTCCTTAAACAGCTTACAGCATAGGTCGTCCCGGTCTATTTTATGCGGGAAGTCCTTATCCCTGTCAGCGTATTCAGCTCCGTTTTCGGGAGATATAAGAAGCTCGCCGCTGCCGCTTTTTCTTATATATGGATTATACAGTGGATTGATGTCAATGGCAAGCCCGTAGCTGTGATTTGACAGGCTGCTTTTGCCCGGCACTGTCCTGTAATTGAACGCGGATGTGTTGTTTGCCGCCATTGATTTATCGTCGTCCGCGCCGTATTCGTCTACCAATACCATGCTTTCAATCGGATATCGGGCAGAATACAGTTCCTTCATTATATCAAGAATATCGTCGCTGATTGCTCTATTTACTATCAGTTCTCCGATGTATGTTTTTTCGTCGAATCCGATGTGGAGGAGCTTGATGTATCGAAGCTCGTCTGCGGTTATGTTATCGTTTGGAGTGTATGAGATGTTGTTTATCCTTGAAAATATTTCGTCCGTTATTTCCGTAGAATAAAAAAGAGTTTCGATTTCTTCATCCGTAAAAAGTGTGGTATCCACCATTGAATGAGCGGGAAGCTGCTTTATTTCTTCAATCGTCGGCTTAAAGTCCTCTACGGATGGATTGGAGTCCTCTGCTGTTAGCTGTGGTGAATCCTCTGCGGACGGATTGGAATCCTCCACAGTCGGCTGTAGTAAGTCCTTTACAGATGATTTTGAAGCCTTTGCAGTCGGATATGGTTCTTTTACAGTTTCGTCTGTATTATCCTTCTGCCAGTTTAGAGTTTCCAATTGCTCTGAATTGTCCGGCAGTTCCAATTCCTCTGCTTTCTCCTGCTTTTTGTCTGATGTCGCGATGTCTGACATTAATTTTACGCCGTCTTTGGCATTATCGCTGCCTGCGTGCGGTGTATGCAGAGTATATAAATAATATCCGACTGTTATAAATGCCGCTAATATCGTTACCAGCAAAAGTTTTTTCATTTTTTCACCACTTCCGCGCTTTTTCTGACATTTTTGACATTTGCGAAATCCGTAAATTATAAATATAATAATACCACACACCCTAAATTTCAATACAAAACCAATTAGTGCAGCCGGAAAAATCCCCAAAATAAGCATCTCCTACTGCACTTCACTATTTCTGTATACAAAATAAACCGTCGGCACAAGAATCAGTGAAATTACTATATAAAGCGGAAACAACACCTCAACCGCGCCTGTCATCTTTGAACCGATTTTATAGAGGTTAAACTGTGACAGCACCTGCGATATTATAAAGAGCTGGTCGGGGAGAAGCCCTAAAATTTTGTTCCCGTACTCAAGGCGGTCGGCTAAACCGCTTATAAATGTCGGCAGAAATATCAGGACAAACGGCACCGCCGCGGAGACCATCGCCGATTTTGTCTTTGTGGCGACAAGCATTTCAAGGAGCGCTATTGAAAGGCAGCCGATATATCCGCCAAATACCATAAGCAGGAACTGCTCAAAAAATGTGATATTATAAAAGCTTTTCCAAACATCTATCTGCACCATAAGCCCCGCGCCGTCAGCACCCAGAAATCCCAGCACCACCGCCGAATATACTATAACCGCCGCCCAGTAAGCAGCCGTCACAAACGCTATGCCCGCCATAAGCTTCGCAAGCACCGCCCTGCCCCTTCCATAATAAGATGAAAAAAATACCGCGTCAGCCTTTAGCTGCTTTTCGCCCGAAAAAATCCCCGCGATGGGAAAGCTGATAAGGAGCATGAGAAGCATAGTGACAGTAGGCATATATTCCGCATGCATTTCCCAGCCTGTCATATAATCGTATTCGATAGGCGCTTCAAGCTCCATATAGCGCTTTGTCAGAAATGCCTTTTCATCATCGGAAAGTATCTGCGCCTCATTGCTGTCAAGCCATTCCGTCAGGCTTATGACACGCCTGTCATAAAATTGAGCAGCGTCATCCGGGGAAAGGCTGTCTATCTTGTAATAATCGTATTCCCTGAATTTGCAAAACGCCTTATTTATCATTGCGCTTATATCGTCAAAGGCGCGCTTTTTTCCCCATACGGCATCACCTGAAGCTCCGCTCTTTGCCGCCTCCTCGTTTATGCGGGCGTTTTCCTCAATAACCCTTGCAATCGCGTCTGTCGTGAGCTTTCCCGCCCATTCATGGCGCTGCGCCCTAAGCTTTCGCGCCGCCGCGTAACCCTGCTGCGTCTGTCCGTTTTCATCGACATACACAGTGATTGGATTGTACACCGCAAAATAGCAGACAAGCGCAAGCATGGCGCATATCAAAAATATAACCATTCTGCCGCTTTTTCGCGACAGTATTTTCTTCAGCTCATAATAAAACACTGCCCTCACCACCCTTTTCACCAAAATAATATAAAAAAATGTCCTCTAGCGTCAGCTCATCAGGTACAGCCTCCGCATAGGGCTTTTCCTTTGACAGTATCCTAAGCTCCGCCCTCCCTGAAAATTGTCTTACGTTGGACACCATATAATTTTCCAAAAAGCGCTGCGCCTCATTTTTTGATACTGTGACGCTCCACGCCTTCTCGGGAACTGACGCGCTAATCTGCGCCAGGCTCCCTGTCTGTATAAATCTCCCGTCTTTCATCAGCATAATTTCATTTGCGATATACTCGACATCTGACACTATGTGCGTGGACAAAAGCACCAGCCTATTTTCGGCAAGAGAGCTTATAAGGTTGCGGAAGCGAACCCTTTCGTTTGGATCAAGCCCTGCCGTCGGCTCGTCAAGTATGAGTATTTTTGGATTGTTGAGCATTGCCTGCGCTATGCCGACGCGCCGTTTCATTCCTCCTGAAAGCTTTTTCATTTTTTTCTTCTGCGCGCCGTCAAGCCCCACCTGCGCAAGCAGCCTGTCCGCCCTTTTTGATGCCGCAAAGCGGTCAAGACCTTTGATTGACGCGATATACATAAGGTAATCACGCACTGAAAATTCAGGGTAGTAGCCAAACTCCTGCGGAAGATAGCCGATAATCCGGCGGTACTTTGCCCCCATTTCAAAGATTTCGCTGCCGTTAAAATAAATATGCCCATCTGTCGGCTTTAACAGCGTGCACAACATTCTCATGAGCGTGGTCTTGCCCGCTCCGTTTATGCCCAGCAGCCCATATACGCCGTTTCCCATAGTATAGCTTATATTGTCTACTGCGGTGAATTTCTGAAACTGCCTGCTTACATTTTCCAAAACAAGTTCCATAATGTAATTTCCTCCTTGTCTATCCTACAATTAAATAATAATAGCCTCCACTCCGTCATCACATCCACGCACCACACGCCACACTACATATATCAGATACACAAAAACAAAAGCAAACACTCCCACCCATATTTGCGGAGCAACCCTACCATAAATATCATTATTCGAAATCACCAAACACCACACAGCACTCCAAAGCATCGCCAGGCACACAGCAGCATACTCTGATGTAATAACGCGACTGCACAAAGTACGCATACAAATACACGCCGTCACCGCCATCGGCAGGAAAAACTCTACAACAAGCCTTCCAAGCGGGACAACCGCAGCCAATAACATCCCTCCTGCAAACATTCCCAAAAGCAAACCATCAACTACAGCAAACACAATAAGACGCGCCACATATATCTGTTTTAACGAATAATATGCGCATAACTCTATCTCAATCGACTTGCTGCTGCGGTTTTTCCACAATTCGGGAAACGCCGTCACGACAAACAACGCAGCAAATACTCCCATACATCTGATTATGACACTCGTGTCATTTATCAGACAAGCTGACTGCCATGCCATATATAATATGAGCAGTTGGATAAGCCACCAACTTTTTTTAATATACCGCATTTGGCTGATGACAAATTCAAACCCCGAAGCCACCCTGCCTTCTGCGCTCTCACAGTACGCAAGCTTTGATTTCTCTATCACCGCCGCAATTTTGCTCCCATCCGGCTTTATGTCTGCTGACGCGTTGAAGTCTTTAAGGCTTTTTTTTACCCGCTCCATGTCTGCGATTTTACTTTTGCTCATTTTTTCCACTTTGTTCATTTTAATTGATTTACTCACACTTTAACCTCCTTAATTCTGTTTTGCATAACCTCAAAATCCTTGCTTTGCCTTATGCTGTACCTTGATTATGTCAAATATCACAAATATATTGCCGCAGTATTTCCCGAGCGCGTTTCAGTCGGTACTTTACAAGCGGAACGCTGATATTGAGAAGCTGCGCGATTTCCCTTACTTTTAGCTCCTGAAAATAATACAGGACAACAGGCTCATAGAGCTCACAGCTTAACTTTTTTAAGGCGTTTGCCACATCAAGCCTTGTTTCCGCTGCCCATTCATAGTCATTATTTGTATTTGACGCAAGCGCTTCTAACTGATACATGTCATCCGATTTTGGCAGCTCTGTCATTGCATATCTTTTCTCCTGCTTAACCGCGTCAATACACAGATTTTTTGCAATCGTATACAGGTAGTTCAAAGTTTTTCCCCTATAGCCATAGCTTGGCAGCGCCCCAAAAAACTTTAGAAAAACCTCCTGCGTCACATCCTCCGCCTGATCCATTTTCGCAACATGATATCGACAGTACCTTAAAATGCAAGGGTAATACTTGCGCACAAAAATATCAAAAGCGCCTTCGTCACCATTTTTCATTCTCCATATCAGGAGAAAATCCTGAGCCACTAATACACCTCCTCCTGCCAATTTTACGCCTTCTCCTCTTATGAATAATTTTTCATAAATAATTGCGAAACGCGTTCTAATCCGTCCGAATTTAGCCAAAATATGCAAAACGCGGTATGGTTCTTCGCAAACACCGCTTATCCTATATATAATATAACTGTCCGCACACCTAATTGGATAGTAATATTGCAAAATTTCTCCCCAAAGAATATAATGAATAAAAAAACAGCAATCAGAGCGAAACGGAGGATTATCATATCATGAAAATAAACACAGCGGCAATCATCGGCGCAGGCGCGATTGGCACATATCTATGGTGGGGAATTAACGAAAGCCTTGGCGATAATGTCTGTTTTGTCGCGACAGGCGATAGAAAAGAGCGCCTTGAAAAAGACGGCATCATACTCAACAAAAAAGCATATATGCCCGTCGTAAAAACCCCATCACAGGCAAAAGGCGCAGATTTGCTGATTATAGCCACAAAATATGGAGCGCTGAAAGGAATACTTCCCGATATTAAAGAAATCGCCACAGAAAACACGATTGTAATGAGCGTATTAAACGGCGTGGACAGCGAAGAAATAATCGCGGAAGCGGTCAATCCGTCGCAGATAATATATTCCCTAATCCGCATAGCCTCACAGCGCGTCGGTAATGTGATAGACTATGACGAGGGCGATATCGGCGGTCTGTTTTTCGGAGAGCCTGATTCAAAAAACGCCCACAGTGAGCGCATTAATGCCTTGGACGAGCTATTCAGCCACACGCCACTCGTGTATCACATATCAGACGACATATTAAATGAGCAGTGGAGCAAATATGCATGGAACCTGTCCTACAACCTGCCGCAGGCTATTTTAAATGTAGGCATCGGCGCATACACAGACAGCAGCCATGTCAAATTCATTTCCGAAAAAATATGGGACGAAACCGCCGCAGTCGCCGCCGCCAAGGGCATAGATATCGGCGGATATCTACTCCCGCGCAGTACCCTCAAAAATACCGCCCGCTTTTCAACGCTTCAAGATTTAGATGCCAAGCGACCCACAGAAGTTGACATGTTTGCAGGCACCATGATACGCCTCGGCAGGGAGCTTAATATCCCCGTACCATATTGCGAGTTTGCCTACCACGCTATCAAAGCGCTTGAAGAACGCGGCGCGGGGAAGTTTGATTATGATGCCTGATTACCGAATTTCATGTATTTTTGTATTATTTTTTACATTTCGTGTTAATTTTTACATTTCGATTTGACAAATAAATCCGCCTTTGCTATAGTGCTGGTATTGCTTTGCAAAATTTTACTTTACGGGAGAAATTTATGGGACAGGCTGATTTATCGTCAAACAGTTTGATTTCACATTCGGATGTGTTTGCGGACATTATCAACGCAATAGTATATGAAGGCAGGCAGGTGCTTGACGCACAAAATTTAAAGCCTTATTATCTGAACAAAAGCGTACACAAAAACAGCAATATGCTTAAAGGGCTGTACCGCGACAACTGCATGGAGGACATGCGCAGCGGCATCAGATACGCATTGTGGGGCATCGAAAACCAAAACGGCATTGACCGCGCTATTCCGTTTAGGATAATGGGGTATGACTTTTCGACATACGACAGGCAGATTGGCGAATTTACCGCCAAAAACAAAACAGGCAATAAGGCAATTACCCAAACTCTCCTTCCCGAGCAGAAGCTGACGCCTGTTATAACCCTGGTGCTTTATTGGGGCGATGACGAAATGCCGAAATCTATTTTTGATATGCTAAATATGCCGGACGAAAAAAATATAAGGAAGTACATACAAAACTATAAGCTGAACGTAATCAGCTTAAAAAAGCTGACAAAAAAGCAAACCGACAGATTCAAATCCGACTTTAAGTATATTGCAAAATTCCTTTGCAGGGAATATAATAAAGACGAGCGGATGGATATGCTTAAAAGCAGCGGCAGGATGCTTATACACCCAAAAGATACACTGTATACGCTTACTGCTATCACAGGCGACAGCAAATATTTACAGATTGGCGATGATTGTAAGGAGGAATTTAAAGTGTGTGAAGTGGCTGATGCATTTGTACAAATAGGTGTGGAACAGGGACGTGAACAGGAGCGCGAGCATGGCATCATGGCTATGGTGACGTCTGCCCGCAAGCTCGGAGCTGATGACAATTTTATTCTGGCTCAATTGGCGGAAAGCTATAAACTTAATAATGAACAGGCAATGGCATATATGGAAAAATATTAAGTCCACATGACAAAAGGCGCGCCCGAAAACATATTAATGTTTCGGATGCGCCTTTTTATTCATGACAATATAAAGCTCTTAAGACAGGTTTTCTATTCGATATTTATTACCCTGCCAAAAAAGAAATCAACTCTTTCCTGAGTGTCAAGCAGGCGAATAGGCTTAAACTGTCCTGTCTCAATGCCCTTTGCCTGTAAAGACTCCTTATAAGCTTCAAAGGTCCCCTCCTCCAGAAAATACACTTTTGCTTTACCTATCTCGCCCAGCTTTCGGCAGTCGTCATAATCCATATCTTGCCTGCAAAGCTGCTCATCCATTATATCATTCGCCTCTGTCTGCGAGATGTTTACCTCTCCCTCCTGCACCTCCAACAGCACATCATACCTGCCCGGCAAATCCGATATATCGGGATAAACGCAAAACTCGTGACGCTGAATATTATAGCGCTCCGCAAACACGTCTACCGCTTGAGCGATACTTTCGATATCCATTTTTTCCCCAGCCACGTTCATGCACTGCTTTCTTCGGTAGAGAATACGGAGCAGCGGCATATTCTTATAAAATCCTGCGATTTCCACTATATCGCCCATTCGATAGCGGTAGAGTCCCACATACCCCGTAAATACTAGCTCATATTTTTCACCCTGCTTTACCTGTGAGGCATCAAACACATTTTTTACGTCTCCGTCTGCTTCCGCCAACGGGATATACTCAAAAAATCCTCCTATGGGCACTGGCATATACATATCCGTTTCCACGCCGAACGCCGCTCCCAAAAATCCCTCTGATGATCCATAGATAAAATAGTGATACGGCATATCCCCGATATATCTGCGCAGTCTTTTCATATATGAATTAAACGCCCTTCCGCTGATTGCCACGACCACCCGCAGTTTCTTCCATATGCGCTGCACTATCGGAGTGTCAAAACCAGTTTCAAATTCTTTTCGCAGCTCGGACGCCCTCTCAGGCATCGGGACAAGTAGCTTTTCAAGCCGCTCGCGAACATCAGCGGGAAGTATAATTCCGTCATTTATTGTACCGGCCTCTATATCGTCCGTAAGCTGCCTCCAGTTGTTTTCCAGATACGCCATAACGTTAGTTATCTGATGGATAAACACGCTCTCAATAGATGTCACATCCTCGCAGATAAGCCCGAAACGCAGCTTTAGATAACTCATGTCCATATCATATTTTGGAAACTGTACATCCTCCGGCGACGTAAATCTGCCAAAATCAAAATCGCCGCGCTCTCTCCTGCGCTCAAATATCGCCCCCGACGAGAGCAGCTTATCCGTACCATCGATAAACGGTGTCCTGCGCACCTCATTCAAGAGAAAAATCTTACTGTTCCAGTCCTCCGGCAGAACCTCCGTATCGGCATAATATTTGGCTGTCAGCTCATTTACGCAGTAATACGCGTAATGCTCGAAAGAATCCATCCACTTTTCTGTCAGCGGAATTTTCTTTATCTCGCCTGTCGTACCTGACGACAATGTATAATAGCGTATCGGATATGCCGTAATCAAGCCTTCCTCACCCTTATCCACCATCCGCTCAATATATTCCTTATAATCCTCATATTCCGTAAGCGGCACCTTAGCCTGATAATCAGAAACCGACTGTATCTGATTAAAGCCATACTTTTTCCCATACTCTGTATCGCTGTTGTCATGCAGTATCTGCAGCATCAATTTCTCCTGTACATTTACATAATCTTCGGCATCCCTTTCCAGTTCCGTCATTATATTTTTATTCATTTTAAGATATTCCTCCCTTTTTAGGTTTATTTACCATCAGAAACAGTATCGCGACAAAAACATACGCAATGCCGAAAATAGTAATATACGTCATTTTTCCGTCAGGCTGTATCAGCAGATTGTACAGCATCGGGCAAAGTATCTGAACGGCGCTTCCCGCCATATGAAACACGGTAAGCATTCCCGCCGTATGCGACGGATCGGCTGACAGCTCTGTAAAATAGCTCGTAATCAAGGGCGTACCAAAGCCGTCAAACACTCCTAAAATCGCCGCCGAAATCATGGCTATGACGAGGCTCCTGCTCACAGGCAAAATCAAAATTCCAACTGCTGCCATAAACAGCGCCGCCACGCATGACAGATATAAAGGTTTCTTCTTCATAAAGTTTAAGATGAACACGCCAAGATACATACCCGCAATGCCATTCACAAGATATACATAGCTTGTAGCGACGGCGTTCTGTCCGATACTGCTCATATACGACGGCACGAAAGCCACGACGTACATAAGCCCTATATTCAGAGGTATGCAGCCAAGCAGGATTGTGAGCAGCGCTTTCTTATTTTTAAGTATATTAGATCCTGCCTTACCATCATCGGAAACTTCTTCGCTTTCCGCTTTTTGCTTACTTCTGTTCTGCTCCAGAAGTTTCCACGGCATCGTAAAGATTGCCCATATGCACAGAATAAGCAGAATCACAGCAGTAACCAAATAGTTTGCCGAATACCCAAGCGCCTCGGCAAATATCGCGCCAAGCGATGCGCCCGCCGTAATGCCGCCAAGAAGTCCTGCGTTCATCCTGCCGCAATTGTCACGGAAGTTTTTATCACCCGATGAGCCAAGCGCCACAATATTGTTAAGCCAATACTTTAGAAAAGCAAAACCGATTCCGCAAAACGCGCGTAGCGCCACCAAAAGATACGGAGAAGTCACTGTCATACAAGCCATATTTCCTAAAATCATGAAAGGGAACACGAAACACATCAGCCTATCGGGACGCGTATCCTTGTACACTCTTTGTATGACCGCCGATGCCGCAAGCACGCATATAAGCTCCACAGTAAGCGGCAGTGACGCGCTGACCGCCTTAGACAATCCAAACACTGAGGCATCCCACGAGCGCATAATAACCGCCGCATACGGCGTACTCGTGTAAATGGCGGTAAAGCCCAGAAAGGCGAGCAGCCTAATCTGCAGTGAAATTCCCTTTTCCTGTTTCTCTGATGGCTGGTTAAAATCACCAGAAAACCTCGCTGCCAAGATTTCCGTCAGGCTCGTAAGCTCAATGGCAATCATCAGGCACACCGCGAATACCGCGCCGAATGTGAGCGTCATCAGGCTGATTTTTTCTCTGATGTAGCTCTGATTAATTTCTACCTCAAGCTCAATCTGCGCGCTACCGTCGCCAATCGGCAGGACAATGGTGTTATCATCCGCGTTTTCATTCATATCACCAAAATGTATGCGCAGATTTTTAATCGACTGGCTCGTCTCTTCCTTTTCTTTAAGCCAATCATTTATCCTGTAAAGCTCGCTTTCTTCCAGTCCTTTTTCTATCAGCCCATCCGCCACTTTCTGAACTGATACAGCCGTCTGCTCGGCTTTTTCCTCGACAAGCGCCTGATAGCTTGCCCTATATGTAAAGAACAGGTAAATAATATAACAGAACAAACCCGACATCATAAATATGGCTCTCTTGCCGCTCCCAAATTTGTCAAAAATCGCCGTAAACAGGATAATCAAGGCGGCAACAACCGCAAGTATAATAAATAACACTATCTGCGTCATTGCCGTACGCGTATCACCGGCAAACGCGCCCTTTTCATAATATACGGACATATATCCCGTAAGCTGTGTTTCTTCCTTATATATCGGGAATATGAGGCTTTCCTTATTTCCAAACGATATATGTTCTCCCTCGGACGCCGTCTTTAAAAGCTGATTTCTGTATTCATCGCCATAAATATACGCAAGCTCCTGCTCCGCCTCATCTGACGCCTCAAATGAGGCATAGAGCGGATTGCCTTCCGCGTCAAGTATGACCACCTTAAGCTCCTGCTCCGCAAGTCCGCGCACGCGGTCAAACACTTCCTCAATGCCGTAATAATTGTCAAGCTCCTTTCCAAAGTCTATGGAGCTTTCCATATTTTTTACTACTTCCTGAATTTCTGTCGTAAGGTACTGCTCCTCCAGCTCTGTACAGGTATTGTCAAAAGCCATACGGCATATCCAGTTTACAAACTGCAGGCTCAAAAATGTCAGCAGTATGACGATGACCGCCGTAACTGTCCGCTGCTTTTTTTGTTGCATAAAAATCCTCCTCCCCTGTTTAATTTCTTTCAGTATGCATATACAGTTTCTCCGCCGATAAGAGCATATCCGCATCCGCCTCAAAGCCGACGCGGTCAGCCGCCTCCAGATTGAGGCTCAAAAACGGCGGCTCCACAAACTTCTGGTTGAGGTTTCCCGGCTCCTCGCCATGCAAAACCTTTGAAACCACATCCACCAGAAACGGCGCCTGCATCTTCGCGTCGCTTGCGGTCACTACCATCGTCGCCCCGTATCTGACGTAATATTCATTGTTTTGCACAAATACCGGTATATTGTTCTCATAAAAAACATCAAGCAGCGGCGCAATCATTTTCTCATCCTGAATAATGTCGGAATTTAACAAAAACGCGTCTATGCCCTCGTTCACCAGCTCCTTATATGTCTGCGCAAGCTTTTCGTAATAATCGTCCGTCATCTCGCGCTCAATCTTTTTCGCTGTGATTTTAAAGCCGATGTTTTCCGCCGCCTCACTGTAGGGCTGCAATGAGGCTATGACTTCGTCATAGTAAACCATGCCGATATTGGTAAACGGATGGCTGTTATAATAGTATTTCATCTGATTTTTGTATACGTCCGTATTCGTATGGCACCATACATTCGCCTTGCCTGAATATTCATCCGTATCCGAAAGCCCCGCGCCGACCGGATCAGTAGAGCCTGACACGATAATCGGGATTTCTGTAATGCCCATCTCATTGATTACCATGTCCGCGGGCTGGGTGCCAAGGCAGAACAGCATATCTATCTCCTTTGCGTCAATCCGTTTTCGCAAATCCTTTTTTACAAAATCCACGCCGTCATAAACTTCCGACGTATAATAATTCGCCTCATCGGAAAAGCACATGTATGGTCCTAAATCCTGCTGCGCAAGGAAATGGATAAGCTCCTTTGCGTCGGTATTTGCCGCATCAAATGGGAGCTCGCCCTCATATGTAATCCATCCGCTTTCCCTAAGCTGGTCAATAAAATAATAAAGTATCTCTCCCGTCGCGGGATACGGATCAATGTCAATATATCCTATGACAAATTTGCTCCCGTCCTCTTTTGTACATGGTTTGGTCATATTTTCGCTGACGCTTAGGAAGTCCTGCGCCCGCTCAATATCTTCCGCTCCAACTTTGTCGCCTCTCGACAGCACAAATACACTGATTGGAAATGCCAACATACATATAAGGCATATACTTACAATTTTTTTCAGCATACTGTTTCTCCTTTCCTTTTTACATTTATTTTCAGGCTTTTGTTAAGCCTCATTTAACAATGAATAATTTAGTCCAAGTGCGCTTGTCCTAAAGAACAATTGCACACTGTATAATATATGTTTATAATTTTGTTTAGACATTTTATATATAATACAGAATTAAAGGATTTTCTTTTAACCATAAATTATTAGGAGGTTACATATGAAAAATCAAAAAGGTTTTTTACGTTTTTTTCATTCACTCAGCCGTAAATTCATGCTGGGCTTTTTTGTGCTTGCGCTGACGATTTTGACGACGACCTGTACCGTCGGCTATTATGTGTATCGAACGAATATACAAAAAATCTACAACGCCCAGGCCTACTCGGCAGCGTATGAGGCGCGCTCGCTGCTCGACGGTGATTTACTAAGGAAGTATTCGCAAACCCTTGAAAAAGATGATGGATACGAGCAGTTAAAGGCCTCGATTGAAACCTTGCGCCAAAATACTGGCAGCATCGGAATTTTCATAGTGCAGCTTGATATTCCGCAACGCGGAGACTATTTATACCTTATTGATACTTATGCAAACCATGCCCTTGAATACTCGCTCGGCGATAATGCAAAATATCCCGAAATATTTAAGGAGCAGCTCCAATCAGTCTATTATGACGGCGCAGATTTAAGCAGCTCCTATATGCGCGCCGACAGTGCGGACTACGGTGAAAACTTTTTTGCCACGGTGCCGCTCTATGACAGCAATGGTGAAATCGTAGCGAATATAGCGGTACAATGCAGCCTTGAAGAAATGCACAATACTCTGCGGCAGTACCTGATTTATGCTTTCAGCCTTACAATCGTGATTGTAATAATAATACTTGTCATATACTTGGTATATATAAATCACAACGTAACCGCTCCTATCAAAAAAATCACTCGCCACGCCGCAGGCTTTATCAAGGGCTCGGACATCTCAATCGCAATGGACAAAATTCATACGGGCGATGAAATTGAAAGTCTCGCCGATTCCATTATCCAAATGGAACACGACATACACGAATACACGCAGAACCTTGCGGCGGCAACCGCCACGCGTGAACACATGGAGGCTGAATCAAACGTGGCAAAGCAGATTCAGCAGAACCTTTTCCCTTACCATTATCCCGCGTTTCCGGAGCGTAAGGACTTTGATATATACGCCCGTCTCCAGTCCTGTCGCGCTATAGGCGGCAACTTTTACAACTACTTCCTGCTTGACGACACGCACTTGTGCCTGTTTGCGGGTGACGTGAACGGCAGCGGCATACCTACGCTTATGTTTTCAGCCATCGCCGCCACGCTTATCAGGAACTACGCCACGATGAAATTCTCGCCCGACAGAATACTTGCCAACGTCAATGATGAGCTAAGCAAAAACAATCAGGCGGAAAGGACTGTCGATGTATTCCTTGCAATCATAGATTTGCACGACGGTCAGATGACATATGTCACCGCCGGCAAAAACGTATTCGCGATGCTCAAAAGTCCCGGCTCGTCATTCACTCCGCTGCCCTACAAGAGCTGCTTCTCGCTTGCCACAATCGGGCAGGTCGCGTATCCCGTATCGTCAGCGTCGCTGTCGCAGGGCGATATACTCTTTGTATTTACAAAAGGCATAGCCGCCACGGTAAACCAAAAAGGTCTTATCTTTGGCAGCGACTACGCAAAGGACACGCTGCAGGAAATCATACAGAGAGAATATTCTCTGAAAACCATGACTGACAACCTGTTTGACAACATAAACGCATTCGCGGAGGAAACTCCCCAAGAGAACGACAGCACAGTGCTTTTGTTCCGTTATGTGGGAATTTAACCGTCAGCCGTAGCGCTCCAGAAAGAGCGTCTGCTCCTCCTCAGGATTATTGTTGTACAGCTCGCAGCGAAAGACATACTCTTTCGCTGCCCTGTCAAACCTGTCAGTTTTCAGCACCTCTATAAAATATTGCCTTGCCTGCATAAACTCGCGCTCCATAAACAGCGCCACTCCCTTTTCAAAAAGCATCTTTGTCTGGCGTTTGCGGTTTTTAACTTCAGTCTCGTCCCCGTCAAATACGTCATAAATCTTCTTTACAGTATCTGTATCGCTCACATATACATAGCCCAAAAGCCGCACGTTAAACCGTTTCTGAAACTTCTCGACTAATGACGCATACATCTCCGTCACGACAATCCTCGCGTAATATTTCACAGCAAGTCCTTGCAGCCACGCCGACAGGCCTGACGAATCCTCTGACATCAGCAGTATTCCCTTGCGCTGGGGTGCGCCCACGACGCCTATGATGGCATTTTCGTATGTGATTCCTATGGAAAACTCCGTATACTTTGGATAGCGCGCGCCAAGCTCGTTTAGCTGCTCGCACAAGGTCACGGCTGTTTCAAGCGCTTTTTCGGGGTTTTTCAGGAAAAGCGCCGTCATTCCCGCCTCCTTAAAGCCTTCCACGACTCCGCCCGCCTCGTATATGGCAGGCACGGATTTTTCCAGGAATCTGTTTATAAACGAGAAAACCGCCTCGGGATTCATGGAATGTACAATGTCCGAAAAATCATTGCTGTTTACGGAAAGGTTCGCCGTCTTGACGCGCCGCTGCCGCTCAAGCGATAAATCCTCCTCGGTTTTCACGCCAAGCAGGTCAAACAGCTCGACAGGCAGGATATGTCTTGCCATGGCGGAATAGCTTGTTTCCTGTAGCTGCGTTTCTGCCTGCCTTTTCTCGTTTTCCTCCCTGACCTTTCTGCGGTATCTGTTTATGACATTTCTAAGGCTGTAATTTTTCCAAATATACACGCCTGACACAATCAGGCACACCAGCGCAATCACGCCAAGCCATATGTTAATACCGCCAAACAGCCAGCTTCGCTCTATATTTAGAAACACCAAAATCCCTCCTTACGGCATTTGTATCTTTGTCGTTCCCGCGTTGTTAAACTGTATAATGCCGCCCCAGTTGCAAATAAGCTTGCAGCTGTTCGTAAGTCCCGGCATATTTTTGACAAGCACTGTAGGGCTTCCGGGCGCCCAAGGAGCTGTAGTCATGGGAATACACGGCATCGGCGTAAGCACGCCAAGCGCCGCTGCCGTAGCGGCTGCCACTGTCGGATTTGCCAATGACTGACACATTCCAAACGGCATTATGTTCACCATCGGCTTATTGTCCATAATATTCGCCATCGGCTTGTTCTCGGATAATATCATCTTGTCGGGCAGCACCATAAAGGTCGATGGCGCCATTCCAAAAGAGCATTGTAACATTCCTGTAGCACATGCGCATTGTCCCATTTAAAAACCCTCCATTCATCTATCACACAATTAATTAAAATCTATTCTGTTTACCCGCCCGCTTACCAGCTCTATGTCTGACTGCTGCTCGCGCCCTCCGTCTTTTGAGAGCCAGAATGTAAACATAGTCTTCTCGGAATTTAAGTTTGCTATCGGCAGATAATACTCTCCATTCTTGTCTGCCAGCGAAACATATACGGGGAAAATTTTCGTGCCTATTTTCTTGTAATCGTTTTGGGGCGGCGGGGTTATCTGATATATGGTTTTTCCCGCCTCGTCCCTTTTCACTATGCCAAATACCTCGTCCTTTGTACCTTCTTTGTTTTGTATTATGAGCGTCTTTCCCTCCAAATCCATTGTCTCGGGGTGAAAAATCTCCATAAGGGGACTTTTCTTTGCGTATGGATTTAAGAGCTTGAAAGGCTCGCCGTACTCATGGTTGTACGCCATTACAGCACTGCCCGCGGGCGCATGACCCTCCACGCAGGTAGTGTGATACGGAATAGGATATGAGTGATTGGGCAAAAGGCGCACCTTTAAGGTCCTGTCGGGATACTTCTCTATCTCATCAGCCTCCAATTCAATGCGCTGCGGATAAAACTGCGGTCCCTCGACATGCAGCACAATATGCGGATTTCTGATGTTGATAAACACAAAGTATCCGTCCTGCTTGTCAACAGGCAGGCGCTCTCCCTCTATCCACACGCGGAGCTTGCTCTTTACAGGTCTTCCATAAAACTCATCTACCGCCGCCACCACCAGCGAAACCTGCATTATTATATGTTCTCTGCAGCCGGTCATATCTTACCTCCATTTCCGCGCGCCGCCGCACAATGCCATAAACGGCTTGCCGGGCGCGTATCGACAGCACAGGCTCGCGCATACTAACGCTTTACCGTATACTGCCCTGTCTCCTCCACGCCAACATCCATGCGTACCACTCTCTGCACTGTCTTTATGCGCGTAGATGCCAGCTCTACGGGAAATACCTTGTAGTAAAGTGACAGCTTGTAGGGGACGTTCGGCATGTTCCACAGCTTCATCTTTTCATCATAATTAAGTCTCAACTGCTCTATCTTTATCTGATACCTGTTCTGCGTCGTATCGCCGTAAAAATCCTCCTGCAGCAGCGAATAGTCCATAAGCACCTGCATTGCGCGCCCCAAAATCCTATGCTCCTCAGCGGCGCGGAACTTTATATCGCTCATTGAATACGCCGTAACCATATAGTACAAATCCAAATATTTTGATGAGCGCTGCTGCGTATTGGGACCTGACATTCTAAGCCCGTTCTCAAATACGCCCTCGCTCTCCCTTATGTCATATAAATTCAGGCCAAGCTGTATGTCCCCCTTGTCCGCGGGATTGCACAGTCCAATCTCGTCGGCGTGCGGAATTACCTCGGGCACCATATGCTCGCGCAGCAAGTCCACGATTGTAGTACCCACATCAGCTATCACAGTATAACCCGCCATATTAACCCTCCTGTCATTTGTTGCCGCCCTCAAACTTTTTGTGCAGCATGGAATTTAGATATGCGCTGTAATCACTGCCTCCAAGTCCCTTGGTAATCCTGCCGCCTCCTGTCGCGCTTTCCTTCTGCCATTGGGTGGCTCCGGTCTGACTTACATACCAGTTTCCCGGCTCAAATCCCAAGTGGCAGGTCTCGCTGTTTCCGGTCATATACTGTACGGCGCACCACATTGAAAACACATCCCAAGCTATGAGGCCGTCGCCTTGCCCATTTACCTTCAAGGCCTTTGTCACTATATCTTTCTCGCCGCTGTCCTCTGTCTGGTAAAACTGTCCGCAGAATGTATCCTCTGTCAAATCCGTAGACAAATAAATTGTTTTTACAGGACAGTTCGCCGTAACCATCTGTGCCGCGTCAATAACCCTGCTGCCCGTCCAGTAGAAGTTAAACGACGGCTTTCCACTGTCGCTGCCACCCACAATATATATAGCCTCTACTTTCTCCCTTACAAGGTCCATTCCGCTAAGCTGCGAATATTCATCGGGGGAGGATTCGAGCAAATCCTGTATGTTCTGCAAAAATCCCAATGTTATGATGTTCACCTTCTCAGACGACTCAGCCAGAAGCCTTCTATACATTTTTACCGGTACTTCATAATCATCCCTGCTCTTTGGCCAATCATACATCACATCGACATACTTTGTCTCCACCTGCACACTTCTGCCGGAAGTATCCATGGCTACCGGAATATTCCCATAGCCGTCATACTTGCACAAGGCATGGATTGCCAGCGGAGAGCGCGAATATACCGTAGACAGCGCAATCCCCTTGATGTCGACCATTCCTAAATCCTGAAAGCACATTGCCAATCGCAACGCCAATATGTCATCCGCATCGGATGCAAAGTCAGTATCTATTATAATAGGCTTCGCGCCCGACGACTGTTCAGGCTGCTGCCCGTCACTCTCACCTTCACTCTCACCCTCACCTTCACCTTCGCTCTCCTGCTCTCCTTCGCCTTCCGTGGCATCAGCGTCCGCGTTCTCGCCCGCATCCTCATTACCGTCCGTATTCCTTGTCGTAGTGCCGTCGACATTCAAATCCGTAATATTTGACTTGCTTGCCTCATACTCCCCGTCCACAAAAATTCCTTCACGCCTGATAATGCCGCCTGCGCCGTCATAGTAATAGTCTGAGCCTTCACCATTATAAAGGCCAAGCGAGAAATCACCCTCGTAAAACAAAAAACCCGCGGTGTCATAAAGCGTACCCTGTCCGTCGTAAAGTCCCTCACGCAAGCCGCCTTCATAGACCAGCTTTGAATTTTCGGGATTGTATACCTTTCCTTCTCCGTCATACAATCCATTGTAAAAGCCGCCCTCGTATATCATCACGCCCGTTTCTTCATCAAACAGCTTTCCCTCTCCGGAATACTTCCCCTCGACAAAGCCGCCGTCATAAATTAGCGTTCCTTCCTCGTTATATACCTTACCCTCGCCGGAATGTTCATTTTCGAGGAAACCGCCTGTATAGACGAGATTGCCGTTCCAGTCATATTCCTTGCCCTCGCCGGAATATTCGCCCGCCACAAAATCGCCCTCGTAAATCACTTCTCCTTCACAGTACAGCTTACCTTTTCCCTCATACTCACCCGCCGCAAACGTACCCTCATAGAGAATACGCCCTTCTTTGTCATATAGCTTGCCCGCGCCCTCATACAGCCCATTGGCAAAGCTTCCGTCATAGAGCAGCAAATCGTCATTGTAAAGCTTTCCCATACCGCTGTATTCGCCGTCTTCAAGCTGTCCGTCATAAAACTTTTTGCCGTCCGAATCGTAAAGGCACGCATAGCCTGTCATAAACTCATCGTCCCTGAACGTGCCGTCATACACAAGCTCGCCGTCCCTGTAGCCCTTGCCGGCGCCGTTTTTCATTCCACGCGAGAACTCGCCCTCATAAACTGCCTCGCCGTTTCTGTCATAGAGGACGCCCTCACCCTCGTACTTACCGTCGGCAAAGCTGCCCCTGTACTCAGTCTCGCCGGTGCTGTAGTACAGCTTTCCCGTACCGTTGTATTCGCCCTGCGCAAATTCGCCCTCGTACAGCACATTTTTGTCCTCGTCATAAAAAACGCCGTCCCCGTCAAATTTATTTTTGGAGAAACTGCCTCTGTACTTTGCGTTTCCGTTCGGATAATACATTACACCCTCGCCCTCATACAGCCCGTCGGTAAAACTGCCTTTATAGACAAGATTGCCGTCGTAGTCATACAGCGTGCCGTTGCCCTCAATCGCTCCCTCCGTAAGCTTTCCGACAAATAATACGGTCTCCCTATCCCTCTCGCTCAAAAGTCTTACCCTGCCCGAATAGTCCGCGACTTCAATATCGTTTACAATCATAGTCTTCGTGAACCATTTCTCTACAATCGCCGGATACCCCTTGTTTATCATAAAGATAATGAAAAACATAAGCAGAATGCCCACGACATAAACAAGCTTTTTGGCGACATACCGATCGCCAAACACAAAATATTCCTTCTGCGACTCGGGCTTTTTCGTGATGCTCTTTACCTCTGACCTGACATCCTCACTTATTTTATTGAATACGGTGTTGACTGCCGTCTTCTGCTTAAACCTGCGAAAAGCCATGTCAAACGGCGCCAGCACAACACGTTTTATTTTATTTCCAAATGTGCGAAATGAACCTGAAAAATTACTGTTAAAGCCCATTAGTCCTGTTCCTTCCCATAATCCACAGACTCTTCCTCCTCTAAAGTCTGTGCCTCCTCTATCCCGACCGTGCCAATCAGGTCGAAATGATGTGCCTGCCCTTTATCCTGAAATGCCATATATATGTTATAAAGCATATATATGAACACACCAATGAACACAGTCGGCAAAAGCACCTTTTTTAACCCGTCATGGAGTTTTTTTATGAGCTGCTTTATGCGGTACCACAAGCCCTTTGATACCTCAAGCTCCTCCTTGGGAATCGCTCTAATCTGCTCACACAGCTCATTATACCTGCGGTACTGCTCCATGCTGTCAAAACCGTCCTGCGCCTCTAATTCCTCAAAGTACAGCGCTAACGGCGGCGTATTGTTCTTTTTAATCTCCTTCGCAAACAACAAAAGCATCAGGCTGTAGACATAGCTTACGGCATCCGCCCCCGTATAGAGACTGTACTGCTCCACGCCCTCAAGCGTATAATTAAAGCTTATGTCCAGCGCGTCCGTCACCAGAATGTTATCAGGCTCAAGGCATTGGCATACAAAATAGTACGGCTGCCCCTGCAGTACAATACGCTCCAGAATACGCCTGCCAAGCACCATGCGCTCCTCTATCGTACAGCGCTGCGCAAGCTTATCATACAGATTTATGCCCTGCGCATGCGCAAACACCACGTAAAAGTCACCGTCCGCCACAAAATGCCCCGCCAAATCGGAAAAGCTTCTGTTGCGCGCCTGGCTGCAGATGAAATCAAGGATTTTTTCAGTCATCTCCTTGTTCAGCACGCGTATCACAGTATAAAGTTCATTGTCTGACCTGCGCCTGCACATATATGTGTCAAACTGCGCGTCGGTACGATAATGCTGCAGCACAGTATACACATCATCATAGGTTTCAATCAACATCGGCTACTCCTCCAACGGGATTTTGCGGCTGCTTCCCGGTACATCAGCCGCGTTTTACGCATCGCGCACGACTACAAAGATTGACGCCTTTACATCAGGATATGCCGTACTCTTGGCTACTACCTCATATACGCCCGCCGTATTTGGCGCGGTATACATGCCGTTTTCGCTCATAGTGCCGCCCTGCTCCTGCACGCTCCACTCTACCGTCGTGTCCTCCATATTCGTACATACCGCCTCGAGATAATGGCTCTCTCTCGTGGCAAGCTCGAGCACGCCGGGACGTATAAATATCTTGCGCGTGAATTTCTTCTTGTCCTTTTCCTCAGCCTGCCTTATCGCCGTCCAGTGTACGGACACGCCGCTCTTTATCACCTGTTCGCGCAGCCGCCCGCCAATCTGAAATGTGCCTCTCTCTGGAAATACGCGTACCGCAAGCTCAATCATCACGTCCATATCCTCAAATATCTCGCTTGACCCATAGGTCGTCACGCCCTCGTCGCCCTCTATGCCCACATGCATAGTCACTGCGCCAAGCCCCAGCCCATGCGGTATCTCCTTGCTCACAAAGCGGTCGCCCCGCTGTCCTCCGCCGTTTAAGTCAAGCCACTCGCTGCCCTCCGCAAATTTCAGGTTCTGCTCCGCGCCAATGCCCCCATGTTCCTTTTTCAGGCTTACTCTGCGCTCCCGTGTGCCTGCAGTTCCATACGAATCAAGCGTGAGCTGGTGCAGTGCAAAGCTTAAATTCTGATTTAATATATACTGTCCAAACGGCAGATTTTCCACACGGTCAATCACACAGCCGTCACCCGTATGAATGAGGTATATCTTCGCGAGATAAAGCCGTTCCTCCTGATTCTGCTTTACCAGATTTTCCATTGCCGTCCTGTAATAATCCTTTATCACATAGCTGCGCACATCGCCTGTTATAAGCTGTATTTCCAGCTTACTCTCCGCCTCCGGTACGGCAAAGACGCGCTGCTCCTTATCCAGAAACATCTGCGCGCTGTTCTCCTCAAGCTTGAGCGACGCAAACGCATCCGGCAAATCACCCGTTTCCAATATATACGAAATCTCATATGTCCCCGTCTTTTCATACTGCATCTCGTTAAAGTTTACGGAAATGACCTGCTTGCCCTCATAGTCCATGTATTCCGTCACGAGCCTTAGAGAAAACGAAAGATATTTTTTTGAAAGGTTTTCTACCGAAAGTTTTACCTCTCCCGAACCGCCAGCCGGCATATATCTGGGCGCAATAAGCTTTATCTTCACACCGTTTTGGGCATAGAGCACGCGCTCCTGCATATAAAGCGCGGTCTTATCCATACATTCCTGCTGCGGCTCCTCATCTGTCAAATACAGTCGGTATGTCTCCTTTATCTTGTTGTATGCCGAAAAATTGTCCGACTGAGCGACGCCTCCCGCCATACTGTGTACGATGCCCGTAAGCTCCTCGTCATAGTCAAGCCCCAGATACACATAATCCTTATCGCTGTTTTCAACGCACGCGTCATACCCGTCAATAAGCCTGAGCTTACGGATTACGGGCGAGTCAATCACTATCTCGCGTCCGAGCGAATCAAGCGCAAAGCCGTTTTCGACAGACAGCGTATTTTCGTCAAGCCGCACTACATAGAGCCCCGCGGCTACACCGCTCCCCTGAAGAAATCGGTTAGTCATCCTGCGCTTGTCGTTCACATAACGCTGCTCCAGTTCAAAATCATCGACCGACAGGAGCTTTCCATAAAAATATCTGTTTCTCTCAAAGGGAAAATATTTTGTGTTTTTCATTATTGCTTTTCCTCCTCTCCCAGCACGAAGAACGGCAGCATAGACGCTCCGTCAAGCGACAGCCTTCTGTATTCGCCCAATATACTGTTAAGCCCCATATATGTGTGGCTGCCAAGGAAAATAAACGGCTTAAGTACAATAAGCTCCGCCTCCATGTGTGCCGGCTTTACCTCCTTAATTATTTTGGTGAGCGTCTGGTACTCACGCGCCGTAGGCACGCATTCGCCCGACACTATTACTTGAAATCTATACGGATTGTTACCGTAAAGCTGAGTTAACAGCTCGCTGTCAGCCTCCGTCATATGCCTGCGCACCTGAAAGTTTTCAACAAGGTATGCGCGTTCGTCACCTGTATAGAGCTTTACAAATTCAAGTACGGCGGCGCGCGTCCCTCTCATTCGGTACAGCGCCACTGCATTCTTCAGCAGCCTGCGCAGCTGCTCCTTCGTCCACATATAGCTCTCGGCGATATCAAGCCATCCCGCAAGCCATTCAAGGTATTCCTTTCCCGCACAGTCTATGTCAATCATATACGGGAAATTGTAGATAGCGTCATTCATCGTCTCATACATGGTCTGAAAAATCGCCAGAAACCGCTCAAAAAACTGATTGCCGTCGCTGCGCTCATATATCTCGGGAAGATACGAGAGCCAGCTCTCCGCCGGGAAATAAAGTTTTATTTTTTCAACCGCAATTCGCTGTCCCTCCTGCAGAGTGGCGTCCAGTATAAACCACAGATACCTCCCCTTTATGTCATGCAGCAGCACATCAGCCATATTCGCCTCCGCTTTCTGAAAGTAAGGCTGCAAAAGCTGTTTTTTCTCCGAAAGCAAAAGACTTTCATCAAATAAAATGTGCTCTATCGTCTCGTCCTTGCCCTCCATCTGCCTCGTAAGCGAATTGGCGGCATATATTGATATCGTAAACGCGGGATTGCCCTCGTTTGCCATATCACATACAATACGATGCCAGAGCATATCGATTTCCCCGCTGTCAAATACCCTGGAAATCAAGGCGCACCCGTAAACTCCCGCCTCACTGTCAGTCTGGAGGCATCCCTGCTCATAAAACATATGCTGCAGCAGGCATCTTTGAAAATCCAATGCCTTATTTAATACAAAATACTTTCTTTTCTGCCCCATGCTTTTTCTCCTGTTTCGTGCCGCTGCTTAGTCTGTCGGCGACATAGGCATCACACATTGTATCTGTTTCAGCTCAATTATGCCGTTTGGCGGCAGAATGAGATTGCCGTCGCGCGTTCTTTTCACATTGCCGTCACGCACATCAAAAGTGAGGTCGTTTACCGCCGCTACACAGTCGAGCCTGTCAATCGCCCCGTACAAGTCGCTGTACACGATTACCGCTCCGAATTGCTTTTGATACGCCGCAAAATACTCTCTCACAGCCGCGTAGATAATCTCCCTCGCCTGCAAAAAATGCGGTTTCACCTCTACTTCAAGCGCAATATCCAAATATATGTACCGCGGCGCCAAAAGCTCTATACCGGCGCCAAGCATGCGGTACTTTTCAAGATACGCGAGAATATTACGGCGATACGCATCCGACAGCGCTTTTCTCTCCTGAAAATATATGGGCTTTACTACTATTGTAAGCGTATTCCCCTCATCATTGTCCGCGGGTATAACCTTACAGCCGTCAATCAAAAGCCCGGGCGTCTCCATCACATGGCGCTCATAATCAGCATTTGTGACCGCCGTCTGCGATGTCTTCAAAAGCTTCCTCGCCCTGAAAAAACATTCCTCTATGGTTTCCTCCTCCATACCGCCATAAGCATCGTGCTCACTATGTATATAGATTGCGCCTTCATCTTCCTCGTCAGGAAATACATCAAGCGTGCCATGTGTCACATTGCCTTCCGCGCCGCGCGTCTCCACAAAGGAAATCAAAATCACACTTCCCTCGGGCGCCATGCCATGTTCACAGTCGCCAAAACAAATCATGGCGTTTTCCGTATCCACCACAAAATGTCTGTCCTCCGGCGTGGACGCGCCAAAATCCAGGACGCGTTTCCAACGCGAAAAACCGCCGCCGCTCCCTATCTCATGGACAAGTATCTCCACACTGTCATATAAAATATCCTTCGTCGGAAGTTCCATCTCCTGATACGGCATTCCGTTTCCGATTCCAAGACATCTCTGCAGACGCGGGCGCTCCATATAGCTCACTATCAGCACAATCGGATTGTTTCCCGCGTCATCCGCGTCAAAAGTCCATTCCGTCCCAAGCTCCCCGCCCTTTGCGTATTTCTCCGATACTGCAATGGGATAATATATATCGCCTTTCTTCAAATACAAGTCATTAGCGCCTTCAAGCCCCGCATATGTATTCACGCATACGGAATATCTGCCGTCCTTTTTTGCGGCGACGGTCTCCTGCGCCTCCACCCATGTATCCTTCTGCACTACGCGCACCATATTCATCCTTATGCGTTCAAGCATCGGCGGTATGTCGATATCGCTTTTCTCCACCCGCACTCGCACAAAGTACGCGCTATTGCCAAATACTGATTTTTCTTCCATCTCCTGCTCTATCAGGATATACAGCATACCGCTTTGGAGCATGCCATGTGTGTTGTCCTCCACAGCCTCCACGGGCTGCCATGCCCCGTTGGCATAATACTCAAACCCAAGCTGCAAAAGCGGCATATACATCATCTCAGATATGGGGTTGCGCCTCTTTTTATTTTCAAGCTCCTCGACAAGACCGACATAAATGCCGACCATCTCTCCTATCGGGAGCGCCTTTTCAAATCCGATATACCAGTCGTCGCCGCACTCCGGAGCTAATCCGAATATCGGGAGCCTGAGCCTTCTGTTGTCCTCTATGTTGCCGCCGACGCAGGTATTTTCAAGTTCAGTCTTGCCATGAAAGCAGTAGCGTATACTGTTGCGCCCTATATACTGCCTGCGGACGGTTTCAAACGGCACTGTCCCCGCGCCCAGCTTCGTCCCCGCCGGCAAGGAGAGAGGCGCGTCCGAATATATATTGACAAAGGTTTCGGCAGGCGTGCGGCGGCGCGGGCTTATTCCCAAAAGCTTTAAATATTTCTTTTTATGCTCAACTCCTATCCGGTCAAGGAAATACTGCTGTCCCTCCTTTATCCACGAAAACAGCTCAAGCATCGTAATTCCGGGGTCGTGATAATTAAAATCCGTCCACTGCGGAAACAGGCTCACAGCCATATTTCTGGCATCCTCCATTATGTCGCTAAACTGCTCCGTATCAAGCTGATAATCCGCCAGCATTCGCTCTCACCTCCCCTTTATTTTACATGCACTATAGTCTCATGCTTGCCGCTGATTGGCAGGACATATTTCCAGTTCCTGATTTTTTCGGCGTCTACTTCAGTCATTCCCGATTGCTCTCCCACAAATGTACTGATATATATATTTCTGATATATAAAAGTTTTGGTATATCCGTTATGGCATTGCGTATCTGAAGGCTGTTTGGCAGAGTGCCTATATCCCATCCCGAGCCGTCAAAGTTGCCGTTTATCGGGTCCAAAAATCTATCAAGCCGCGCCTGAACCTGCTTTTTTAATCTAAATACATCGTCAAAGCTCTCCGCGGCAGCCTCCACGCGTATCCTAAGCTCCACTAGCTGCGGAGCTATGACGGCAAAACGCCCCTGCTCGATAAGCCCGTTATAAAGCTTTTCTCTTATGTAGCGCTCCACCTGCTCCTTTATATCATAAAAACGCGTATGCGCCTGCTTTAAATCTTCATGGAGGACTACAAGCGTGACGGCGCCGCTTTTTTTCTGTCCGTTTTCATCATAGCCCGAAAAACACTTCACGCGCCGTATGCTCCTCGACGCCTCCATAGCTATCTCCTCAAAGTCACGCTCTGTTATTGCCATGTTCTGGTGGCGTAGTACAGCCGCGTTTCTTTTGAGCGCCGCGTTAAGATTTTCCGCATCCTGTCCGCCCGTAAGCTGCTTTGGATTGTATACGCTGCTTATAAAGCCTACATAGCTTTCCGTCTGGCTTATGGAGCCTTCGGGCACATTCGTATGCGCGCCGCCGCCCGTCCGATAGTTGACGAGAATATTGTCCGTCCGCGCCGCGGGCGGTATTCTGCCATACCTGCCGTTTCCAAAGCGTATCGTACCCTCATTGGCATCGAGCATAAAATGGCGGTCCATGCCCCCGGACGACAAAAAATCATCCACAAGCTCCCACTCGACCCACGCGCGCAAGAGCTCGCCGTCCTCGCGGTACTCAGGCATAAGCTTTCCGGTCTTTCTAAGCTGATTAAGCTCCTCACTGCCAAGGCTCCCCGTCTCATCCACCCAGAGCCTTATGTCTATCACATGGTCGTACAGCAGTTCAAAACGCGTATCCTCCTGATACACTTCCATATGGAAAAGCTCTGTCTGTATATCGGTAAGCTGCCGTATGGGCACAGTATTCATATATATGCCGCAAAGACACGGCAGATTTTTTTGCTCCTCATCCGAAACGCTTTCGCCGATGTCGATAATCCTTATCCAATACTGCTCCCGTCCGTAAAGCCTCTTGGAGGCGAAATGGCTGCTGCCAAGCATAGTGACAAGCCCCGTACCCGACAGATTCTGCGTCTCATCTACAAGCTCGAGCTCGCGCCAGCCGCCCTTGACGCTCCAATACTGCCAGATAAGGTTTTTCTTTTTTCTGTCAAGCTGCTGCGTAAAATCAAACAAAATCTTAATCGGCTCTCCGATAGGCGCCGTATCAAAGCCAAAGTAGAGCGCATCCTCATCGTCCGCTATGCCCCCAAACGGATAAAATTCTTTCATAAAGCCATGCCTGCCTGACATATGCGTTTCCCGTTCGAGATTGTTCTCCGTGATGAGCTGCTGGGGCACTATCGGCGCCTCCTCGTATGTATACTTAAAATGGACATTGTCCATGATTGGCGAAATATAATTGCCGCGCAGCTTGTAAAGGTTGTTTACCTTCATCACGCGCGCGCGTATATAGCACCCCTCTTTGGCGTTTATCAAAATCGGCTCCATATCCTGCGGACAGACAAAGCGCATTGTCTTGTACTGCTCCTTAGTGCCGTTCTTTGTGGTGAACACATCGCCGTATTTATTCTTTTCAAAGAGCGCCGTCCAGCCAAGCCCGTTGTAATACTCCCATACAACCTCCTCGACAGTGACATCATAATCAGGGGCGACAAGAAAATCCTCCTTTTTCATCACCCAATCATACTCCACTGCTGCCTCGTCATTCGTGTCAAGTGGGATTTTGGCAAACGACAGCGTAAATGACATTGTCACGCTCGCACCCTTTTTCCTGAATACCTCATCAGACAAAAAGTATACCTCGCTGTAATCCGAGAGCTGCTCTCCGAACGGAAAGAAATCCTCTTTTGTGATGTCCATTCCGTTTGCGTATATGCCGCGCGGCGCCGTTCGTTCATTGCTTGACGTAATCAAAAGTCTGTTAAAACAGAAACGGTCAAGCAGTTCAGCGTCCTGCGTCTCGCACATTATCCAGAAGCTTTCTCTTTCCTCCTCTGTCCTCAGCGCAAACGGGGCATCGTTTTTCCCGATGATAAAGACAAGCCTGTTTCCGTCCTGTCCCGCAGAGCGAAACGGCACATAGCCATCTTCCGAACTGTAATAAAATTTAAGCCCCTTTGTATATTCCAAAGGAACAGCCTCGCCCCGGAGAAGAAACTCCACTGTAATCCTGCCCGCGCCCGTAATCGAAAACGCGTCGTCATGGCAGAAATACAGCCTGTGTTTCTGCAGGTTTTCCGTCTTGTAATCAAATAAAAATACGCCGTTATCCTGTAAATTTTCTATATTGGAAATACCGATGAAATCCCTCTGTCCCGACACCTGAAGCATATTGTCAATATGCGCGGGAGTGACAAAGATATCCTCCAGCGTCTCAAACGAAACCTCTCCATCCTCAGACATGGCCGGGGCAATCACGCGAAAGCCGGCGGGCACCTCCGCCCCCTCGACTTCGTCGCTCACCATGCCAAAAGTCACATACCCCTCCGACGGCGTCGCCGGCAAAAGCTGCGCGTCAAGCGAATTGAAAAAGGCAATCTGGTTTTTATAAGGCAGATACTGGAATTTCTTTGCCGTACCGTACAGCATATTACCATAGACAGTCGCAAGCGCCGAACCTATGTCGGGCATATCGGTCCCAAAGCGCCACTCCGGCGTATAGCTTGCCGCTTTTTTCTGTATCTGCTCTATGATTTCTTCAAATGTCTCGAATGGCGAACCTGCCTTGGTGCCCATATGCTCCCTCCTTTGCCTTTATGATGATACTTACGCGTTCTCCCCAAAGCCCTCGTTCATGTAGAACGGGAACACAAGATTGTACGGATTGTTTGTAGAGCGCACAGTATAGCTTATATTTATGTAGACGCACCCATCTTTGTCCTCATCAACGGTAAGCACCACGTCAAGGTCCGTAATCCTTGGCTCCCACAAGGTAATCGCCTCGCGCACCTCGCGCTCCATCATGCTAAGCGTCGTATAGTCCATGGTGCCAAACGCGTAATCATGCACGCCGCATCCAAACTCAGGGTTCATGATGCGCTCGCCCTTTCTAGTCATAAGGATAATATAAATTGCCTCCTTTATATCGTCCTCATAGCTTACCATCTGCATTTTACCCGTTACCTTATCCACCTGTATCGGGAATTTAAATCCCCGCCCCAGAAACGCGTTGACGTCTTCTTTCATAACAATCTCCGTATAATCTCCGTTTTGCTAAGCGGCTTAATTTATTTTAGTTGATTTTAACCATGCTGCCCTTTACCTCGAGTATGCCGCTTGAATTGAGTTTCATTGAACCGCTTGCCTTTACCTCCACGCTCGACGAGCCCTGCGCCGAAAAGCCCGCCTTTGCCGCAAGCTTGATATTTTGCCCGTCCACGTTAAAGCCGCTCTTTGCCTGGTTTTTGATGTCCTGATTGGCTATCGTCACTGATTTGTCGTCCAGAGTAATGACATCATTTTTGCCTATCTTCATCTCTATCTTTGACTTCGCGCACAAGGTTATGACACCTTTGTCACAATCAAGCGTGACGGCGTTTTCGCCCTTGTCGTCCTTTAGCGATATAAGCTTTTTTTCGTCCTCGATATGTATGTTGAGCTTTGCGGGCGATATGATATCTATCTTTTCTTTCCCTTTTTCCTCGTCAAAGATGACCTCGCATCCGCCCTTGGTCTTAAAGCGTTTTATCGTGTTTTTGTCGTTCGCCGTCTTATCGGGGAGCTTATTCTTCTTGTCCCAAATCGCGCCAAGCACTATGGGGCAGTCTTTTTGTCCCATCTCAAAGCCAATCACTACGCGCTGTCCGACCTCGGGCAGGATATAATTTCCATACCCTGTGCCCGCATAGCTTGTCATTACGGGCACCCATCCCGTCACGCACTTGCCCGCATCGCCAAGAAACATCTCAACCTTGACCATGCCGGGGTGCTTTTCGTCCCAGTTTTCCTTTACGATGCCTGTCGTAATGCCTGACACCGTATCCTTATTCGCCTCGCCCGAAGACCCGCCAAGCAGCGTCATATGCAGCCCCCCACCTCAAACTGTGTAACAAAATCGTCTTTTGTATATGTATGAGTTACCTCTGTAATGTAATACTTCTTATCCGCTATCGCGTCAACATTTTCCACCTCGAGGTAACGCCCCGGGACAATCTCGGGCAGCCCGATTGTGCTGCCGTAGCCCACTGTGCTTTTTTCCTGTATCTGCCTTGCTATCGCCTCGGCTTTTGTCTTTGCCTTCTCCTGCGTGTCCACTGCCGCGTCCGTGATAGTGTATATCGGCGTCTGGCTCATCGCTTTTTTCTGTGTCGCGTTTGATTTGACCTTTGCCTTCGCCGTGATTGTCTTCTCATTTTCGTCTGTGCCGTGCACCTCCACAGTCAAATCCTTGTAGCAGTGTGATATCTGCAGACTCTTAAGCTCCCTGCCGTAGCGTACTGTCATAATAGGCGTCGTCACCTTCTGCGGCTTGCGAAAATACGCCGTCCCCGCAAATACAATAAATTCTCTGTCCGCCTTGCCGCGCCCGATAAGCTGCCGGGTGACAAACTCATAATCTGTGCCAAGCTGCGCAATCGGCGATTCCAGCTTGTCGTTTGTCGCGTCAACGCTCGTCTTGCATACAGCAGAATAATTCTTCATCACCTGTGAAAATATATCCGAATAATTTTTTGCGTCATACAAAAATTCCTTTTTCCCCGAAATCATCATCAGCCTTTTCACGTCCATAAGCGTGATTACAAAAAGCTCCACCTCTCCCATCTCCACGCCCATCATCTCCACATAGCCTTTAAATATCTTCTGCGTAGTTGACAGGTATCCAAGCTCGACCTCCGCGACCGTACCGAGCGGAAACGTGCTCTTTACACTCGATTCAAATGAATGTTTTTCCTCATTATACTGGTTCGCGAATTTAATCGTCACGCTTCCCGCCATATGGACAGAAAGCCTGACTTCCAGCTCATGCACTATAAGTTTCTTTGTCTTTATCACATCAACGCCGTTTACCTTTACCTTGACGAGCGGAACGATAAAATTCGCATATGTATCGGCAAGCTTTTTATATGTCGACTTAGCCGTCATCAAATCTGCCATATTATTTCTCCATTCCACACTATTTTAAAGCGGGCACCTTTAGCACTGTCCCTGTGGGAACGTCAAACGGGTCCATTATATTATTCGCCAGCGCTATCTCGCGCCACCTGCTTATATCGCCATATTCCGTGCCTGCCAGCCTCCAAATGTCCGCCCGCTCCGATACTACGCGGCTTTTCGTCCTGTCCGGAGATTCCAGCGGTATTTTTGCCTCCGACTTTTCAGGTATGCCTATGAGCTGCGCGTCAACTTTTGCCTGTATTGGCATTCCGTTTTTGTTAAACATCGTGTAGGTAGTGGAAACCGACTTCACAAAGCCCGGGAAACAAATCGACCCCCATACGAATTTCACTATGGGCGGTCTGTGCAAATCCGGTTTCAAATGAACCAGATTAGAAAAATCATTTGTAAGCACAGTTACGTCCGACTCAATGACCGAGCCGATTTTTGAAAGCTCCTTTATGCCGCTCGTGTCAAAGAAAAAGCTGATTTCAAGCTGCGGCAGCACCATTCCCGAATAAATTATATACGGATTTTCCTTGTCCGCCGATGAACTGTACTGCGCCGTCTTTGTTATGCGGAACTGTTCGGGATTAAACTGGACATGAATCTGTTTGCCGTCTTCTGTCTGAAAATACGCTTTGCCCGAAAACATAGCCTTTATTCCCGTTACCAGTGATTTTAAAGAAGACAATAAAACCGACATTCCAAATCCCTCCTATCATTTATTCTGTAAATCTTACTTAGTCCATACCGCTGCGCATGCGCTCCAAGAGCAGCTCGTCTTTAATCTTAGCCATCATTCTGCCGCTGTCCTGCGCTGTCCTTAGTTTTCCCTCCACACTGTAGCTTTTCTCGCGAAACCGCTCCAGCTCCTTCTGCTGCCCTGAAAGCTTCTTCTCCACCTCGTCAAGCTGGTTCGTGCGGTTTCGCAGCTCGTTTTGGTAATCGAGCAAATCGCTTTCCAGCCTTCTGATAATTATTTCCTGTTCGCGTATCTCTCTGCCGCTCTCCCGGTTTTGTGCCTCGTCGTCATTCTTCTGCGTCGTGTTTTTGGCAAGCGCGTAGACTATCTCCTGCGGCTGTAATCCCGCTCCCGTCCCCGCGACAGATATCGGTATCACGGCTCCCGCCTCCTCGCGGAGTACAAGCCTGTTGCGCACCCTGCCTGTGGGCGGTCTTGTAAAGTCACTGTTGTATTGGGTAAGCAGTTCCATAGATATATCCTGCGGCGGCAGCTGTGTACTGCCCGGATTTATCAGCGCCGAATCTGCCTGCGCCGCCGCGCCGCCATTTTCGCCTGTCTGTACCGCATCTGCTGTCCGCACTGTGGCATTTGCCTGTGGAATATTTGACACTATATATACCAGAGTACGCGCAAGCGCTGACGCCTCCGCCGCGTCTTTGACCCCCGCATATCTGTGCTCATGGATTATATCATAAAATAATGTCTCATATTCCTCCGTATTTTCCGCAGCCAGCATTTTTGTGATGTCATCACTTCTATTTAAAATATTCTGAATTTCCGTCCGTGTCGTGTCATACTGACTGAAAAGCTCCTGCTCTGCCTGCCTTTGAGGCGTTGTCTGCGTCTCATGGCTGTGTGGCGCAAATGAAACGCTCTCCAAAAGCTCTGTAATCTGCTCTAAGCGCTCTCTCTGCATAATCGGGCTCTGCTCCTCGATAAAATGCCTCGCCGCCTCGCGCATTGCCACCAAATCAAGCTTTTCCGTCGCTGTCTTATATACAAGGGAGCTTTCCTTCTCTATGCGCCCGCTCTGTGCAGTCTCCCTCTGCTCAGGCTCTGACTGCCTCTCTCTCAAAACTGTCTCCTGAACCGACTGCCCCTGCCTTAGTATTGTCTCCTGCTGCGTGCTGTTGTTTTCTGTAGTCCTCAATAGCAGCTCTATCTCCGCATCTGAAAAAATCTCAGGATTTTCCTCATTATGCGTGCCGCTGACTGTCGCCTCTACTCTGTGCTCGCGGATTAAATCATAAAAGAGCGTCTTGTACTCCTCCGTTTTCTCCTCGAGCAGCATTTTTGTGACATCGTCGCTTGTATTTAAAATATTCCTTATTTCCGTCTGTGTTTTCTCGTATTGTCTGAAAAGCTCCTGACCCTTTTGTCCGTCCGTCTCCTGCTGTGTATCATAATCCATTGGAGCAAATGAAACGCTCTCCAAAAGCTCTGTAATCTGCTCTAAGCGCTCTCTCTGCACTATCGGGCTCTGCTCCTCGATAAAATGCCGCGCAACCTCGCGTATCGCTATCAAATCAAGCTTTTTAAGCGCTGTCTTATATACCAAGGAGCTTTCATTTTCCATATGTCCGCTTTGTGCAGCCGCCCTCTGTTCAAGCTCAGGCTGCCTCTCTCTCAAAACAGTCTCCTGAACCGACTGCTCCTGCCTTAGTATTGTCTCCTGCCACGTGCTGTTGTTTTCTGTGGTTCTCAATAATAGCTCTATCTCCGCATCTGAAAAAATCTCCGGATTTTCCTCATTATGCGTACCGCTGTCTGTCGCTTCAATTCTGTGCTCACGGATTAAATCGAAAAAGAGCGTCTTGTACTCCTCCGTTTTTTCCTCCAGCAGCATTTTGGTAACATCGTCGCCTGCATTTAAAATATTCCTTATTTCCGTCTGTGTTTTCTCGTACTGTCTGAAAACTTCTTGAAAGTTTTTTCTGTCCGTTTCCTGCCGCATGTCATAATCACTCGGCTCAAATGATACGCCGCCCAAAAGCTCTACAATCTGCTCCAGACGCTCTCTCTGTACCGCCGTACTGCGCTCATCAATGAAGTGCTGCGCAATCTCGCGCATAGCTATCAAATCAAGCTTTTTCAGTACTGTCTCATATATCAGTGAGCTTTCCTTTTCTGAATGTTCCCACTGCATAGTATCAGCGCGCTCAGTCATGCTCTGACGCAGGATGGTTTCATCGTGCGTCTGCTCCTGTTTTAATATTGTTTCCTGTTGTGTGCTGTTGCTTTCCGCTGATTTCAGCACAAGCTCCGTTTCCTTCTCTGAAAAAACTTTGGCTCTTTCTCCGCTGACCGAAGCATTATCTGTTTCGTCTGATTTCTCCTGTCCCGCAATCGGCTCATGCCTTACTATTGTTTCCTGCCGTACTATGCCGTCGTCCGCTGTCCTTAGCAGCAGCTCTATTTCCTCATTTGAAAAAATCCGCAGGCTTTCCTCGCTGTCAGCCCTGCCTTCCTTAATAAGCTCTAAAAAGCGGCTCTTGTATTCCTCCGTCCTCTCCTCAAAAAGCTTTCGGGTAGTCTCGTCACTTTTGTTCAGCGTCTGCGTGATTTTCTCCTGTATGTCCTCATATGTCACATCGCTGCCGCCCTCAACAGCCGATATGTCCTGTTGCTCCTGATTAATGCTCTGCCGCCTTATCTGCGTCATGGACTGAAGCGCTTTCAATATGGTTTCCCTGCGCTTGTCGTCCGCCGCCTGCAGCCTATCCAAAAAAAGCCTCCCGCCGTACTCCTGTATCGCAAAAACAAGCTGCTGCTGCTGTTTTTGCAAGTCCGCCTCACTCGCAATCTGACTAAGCCGAAAATCAAGGTTATATTGTCTAAGCTGGCGCGTATTCTGCCACTGCCATAGCTGCCTGTAATTTTTCACCTGATTTTCACGCATCCAATGATACAGATTGCCAAAAAACGACTGTGACATTGTCACAGGCATTATAAAACGCTTTTGCGTATAGCTGTTTTGCTCCGCAGAGTATGCCGCCGACTGCGTATTGGTATATGTACTGTTTGTGACATTCGCCAAAAAACGCTCAGTACGCTCGGCAAGCCTTTCCCTTTGCCTGATTATCTCCTCTTTGTCCGCCTCGCTGTGAGTATGCTCGATATCTGTGAGCTCGCGATACTCTTTATAAAAGCGCTCAAGCTCCGCTCCCTGTGCAGGAGCCGTCTGCTTTAACACCATGATACTCTGCTCCAGATACGGCACAAGCTGACGATAAAGCATACCGTCTATATTGGAATTGGGGCTGTAGCGTTTTTCATAAATATTATTTCTTATACAGTAAGAAAGCAGGTTACAGGTAACGGACACCATCTGCTCCTGTGTCCTTTCCTGTTCCCGCCAGTCTGCCGCCTGTTTTAAAAATATGAGAGCCGCATTGTCAAACGGATAGTTGAGTTTTTCCGTATACTTGCCAAGAATCTCCTTTACAAAAGTCTGCGTCTTCAAGCCGACGCATCCAAGCCGTCTTGGGAAAAAGCCGCGCATTGACGAAATGACCGCAATCGGTTTTGCGACCGTATTCATTTTTTTCGTTACCATGCGCCTCACCTCCCATATACAAGCCGCCGCACAAAATTCTAAAACGGCAAAAACGTCTCCTTTAAGCCGGAATGGGCAAGCTCCAGACGCTCCACAAGCACATTTTTGCTCATAGCGTCAAAGCCCGAAAATTCCTTCGACAGCACAATCCCTTCGTCAATGGTAAAGATTCGCTCTATCGTACCCCTGTTTTTTACAAGGATAATGATATTCTTTATCTTCATCCCCTCGCTAATCGTGCTGAATATATTGTTTGTAAGCTTGGTGTTCAGCCCTTTTTCAAAAATAATCGTGTCCGCGTGCTTTTTGGGTTTCACAAAATAGTGCGGGACGTCATTTACCCCGCCTTCGATAAACGTGTCGTACTCTACCTGCGCCTTAATATTGGTGACTTTCGCAAAGCTGACCGATATCAAATCAAACAGCACCTGAAACTCCGCGCCTGTAAGATAATCCGCCATATCCGCCGTCATGCCCCCGTTTCCCGCCTGAGCGCTTTACAGCTTAAACTCGTTCTCAGGCTCATTATTTAATTTGCTGTTGATTGCGGAAATCTCCCTGCACCATTGGAGGCGCTCCTTATGACTGAATCCTGCGATTTCCTGCGCGCTCCAGTGCATATAGTAACCGATGAATGCCATTTCCTCGTATATTTTTTTTGCCGGATACGTCGCTATTGTCCGGCCTCCATAAAATTTACAGGTATATCAAGTTTTTGACCGCAATGCGGGCACACGCCCTGATACGTCGGCATCTCCATCGTGTTTATTTTCTGGTATAAATCCTGTAAATACGCCAAATCCATAGTGTACAGCTTTTCTATGACGTTTGTGTCTACAGCGGGCAGAGTGCCAAGCTTTGTCACAACTCTGGCAAGAAGTATAATCGTCAGATACGCGGGATTTTGCTGTACGCGCGGGTCACGCAGCGGAAGTATCTCATCGCCCGCGTTTGCGAGGCGCATCACGCCCTCCCTGTGCACATTGCCCTGCATATCCACATAACCTCTCGGCAATGTAAACGTATATTCCTCCTGAAATGCCATCTGCTGTTACCTCCTTATAGGATTATATATTGTTATGGCGTTGGCGCCTGCTGCTTTGACGTATCGCTTGCCTGTGTCGGAGAAGTCTGAGGCGTATCGCTTGATTCGCTGCCGCCCATTTTTTTGTCTATAACCTTGCCTATAATTCCCGAAATCAGACCTCCGCCGTTTCCAAAAAGATTGCCTGCCATTCCCCATTTTTCTCCGCCTGCCGCATCGCCGTTATGCTCTTTCTGAGCGCCAACCATGCCAAATATACTGCCAAGGCCGCCAAGTCCCGAACCTACCATTGAGTTAATTGCCGCCGCTTTGTCCTTCTTATTGTCAGCGCGGTGCAAATCAATTCCGCCTTTTATAAGACCGCCAACGCTTCCAAGCAGACCTAAAGCGCCGCTTGCCATATCCGCCTTGTATTTGGTCTCTTTGTCGTCTTTCATCTGAGCATTGCCGCCAATCATATCCGCTATGCCGCCGCCGATCCCCATAAGGCTGTTGAATATGCCAAAACCTGCCGATGCCTTATCAGCGCCGCTCTGCGCGCCTTTCAGGTCATTACCGCTTGTCGCAAGCCCTGCCAGACCCGAGGCCGTATTTGCCGCTCCCGACGCGATGCCCATGCCTCCGGCAACCTTGTCGTCTTTGATAAATCCGCTGGCAAGTCCAAGGGCATTTCCGCCCATTCCCGCATAATCACCAAATTCTCCTAATATATCCATTAAGCCCATAGCCACATTCCTCCTCTTAATTTAGGCGGTAACATTATCTGCCCGACTTTTTATAATCGGGCAGATAATAATTATGCAGCCTAAGAAACTCTTGTCATTCCCTCGTGTGCGATTTCGAGTGATTCAATAGCTACCTCTGATGATGTTGCGTTAAAGTCGGGCGCCGAATACTTAACGGGCCAAGCGTTGATTACCTGCCATGAAGCCGCGGGGCTTTCCTCCTCGTCAAGCAGCGTGATTGTGATTGTCTTGCGCTGTACGGCTCCGTTTATGCCCTCTACAATCCAGTCATAAAGCACCATAGAATCAGCCAAGCCCTGTTTTAACGTGATGTTGCCATATTTCTTTAATCCGGGAAGCTTCATGGGCGTAGTCACCATGTCGCCTTCCCTGTACTCTATTACATCAATCGATGCGTTAAAGCCTGTTACCTCGGAAAAGCCGCCTGCGGCAAGTCCGTCAATTTCTACCTTATATCTAAATCTACCATGTGGGTATGCCATGATTTACTGCTCCTTTCTTCGCCAGTAGGCTTATTCTGCCGATGCGGCTGATTCCGTCTTCTGAGTTATCCTGAAGATAACAAATTCGGCGGGTTTCACAGGTGCTACGCCGATGACGCAGATAAGCCGTCCGTTATCAATATCATCCTGACTCATTGTATCGCGCCCGATATTTACAAAGAACGCCTCCTCGGGGGAGCTGCCTGCAAGCGAGCCGTTGCGCCACATAGTATTCAGGAATACGCTGATTGTCCTCTGTACGCGTACCCATAATACTTCATCGTTTGGCTCGAATACAGCCCAGTTTGTGTTTGCCTTGATTGATTCTTCAATATAGATGAACAATCTGCGAACGTTGATATATTTCCAGCTGCCAAGGCTTGACGTAGTCCTTGCGCCCCATACGCGTATGCCCTGTCCGGGGAATGAGCGGATAAGGTTTACTCCTCTGGGATTGAGGATATCCTGCTCGCCCTTGTTAAACTGGCAGTCAAGACCTACGCAGCCTCTTACTACTTCATTGGCGGGAGCCTTATGTACGCCTCTGCTGTTGTCGCTTCTCGCATAGATGCCGAGTACAGAGCCTGAAGGCGGCACCATGATGTTCTTCTTGTCAAGCGGGTCAAATACCTGCAGCCAAGGATGGTACATAGCGGCATATGTGCTGTCCACGATTTCCCTGTGGTTGATTACGTCCTGCACCTTTCTCGCATTGCGCGGCACGTCAAGCACCGCAAAACGGCTCGCGAGGTTCTCGCAATGCGCAACCAGAGTAAGCTGTACGTTGGGGTCTGTAACGCCCGGAATAGCCATGAGCGATACTACATCGTTGTCAACGAATGACTGGATGCCTGTTCTTGCGCCCGCGCCGTTGTCAACGCCTATAAAGTCAGCCGCCGTAATAGAAGAAACAGAGCCGTTGCTGCCTCCCTTAAACAATACCTTGCCTGTGCCGTCCTCGCCTACGAGAGCGTCATACGGCGCAATCGGGTCGCCCGCGGGCATATCTTCATAAGCTACAAGTATCAGGTCGGACTTTGCCGTCTTCTTTGTGACGAAGTCAGGCGTCTCTACATTGAGCGAAACATTCTCATAGCTCTCAACAGTGTCGCCGTACTTAACCTCCATATTAAATTCGCAGGTCATGATTACCTTGTCGGGCAGAAGGTTTGTGTCTACAGCCGTATCCGGCAGAGGCACTTCAAGCGTCATAACATTGTCCTGATTCTTTACTACGCGTGAGAAAACCTCCTCCTTAGCCGAGCGGTAGACAATCACATCTCCTGCCTGGAAGCCCGCTCCGTTTTTCACGCGGTATTTCCTGTCTTCAGCCGTACCAAGGATTTCCAAAACCTGTGTCTTTGCCTTGCTTGCGGGAGTGATTGTAACAACTATGTCGTCGCCCCATACGCCCGGGTTTTTCGCCTTGAATTTAAGTATAGGCTCGCTCTCGGGTATGGCGCCCTCCGCGCATTTGGCGTCTGACGGAGCTACACGCGATACGAAGCAGCGCGCGCCTCCATTCAGGAAAAACTGCTCTACCGCATAAGCAAGGAACCGGTATTCCCCAAATTCCGTCGCGGACAGATATCCGCCGTAGGTCCTCTTAAAGTCAGCGAAATTCGTGACTAACTGCGGAACCCCCGATATCGGTCCTCTCTCGGCAAGACCTATAAAGCCTGCCGTACTGGTGCCTACGCCCTCCATTGGCTGCGCACCTGAATCAAATTCTTCCACATAAACTCCTGGTGACAAATATTCAGCCATACGCTTTTTACTCCTTTCTGTTTTGCGTTTTTAGGTAATTGCGAAATATCGTCAAGTTTTCCGAATTGCCTGTCGCGTTTTTGTGTTACTAATTTTACGTCTGCCAATACAGTTATTATATATGACAGCTCTCTACATATTTATAACCAAACTTATTTTTTTCGACTTATTTTGCTATCTTTCCCATGCAAAGCCCGTATATTTCTTCAAGCTCCTTTCCCGGTGAAATGCCAAGCTCGTTTTCGAGAGTGCGGCAGAACTCTCGGTACTGCCTTTTTATGCTGTTAAAATCGCCCATGCCTTTATAGCACTCCAGCAGTTGTTTCATTGCCGCCTCCGAGTAATTATTTACCAAAAGCGCGTTTTTAAGATACCTGACTGCCTCGTCGAAACTGCCGTTTTCCATAAGACAGGCGGCTATCATAATGCAGCCCCGCTCATAGATGCGCTCAAAATATTCCTGCTCCTCCTCAATCCATTTGCTGTCCATATCTTCCAGATACCGGCCCCAGTATGTGTCAAACAGCGCGCGCTTTTCTATGAGCCTGTCGGATTTTCCCTTCTCAACATATTTCGCCGCCTCCTGTATGATGTCTATATCCGACTCAATCACGCTTGTATCCATCATATATTTTTTATTCCTATATTGTATGATTTGGTCGAGATTATAATTCGCCAATTCCTTGCGGAGATTGTAAAGCATGTTGTGGAGCATTGCGACCGCGCTGTTTGGTATATCCTCCTGCCAAAGCTCCCGCAAAAGCGTCTTTCGCTCGACAGCCGCGCCGCGCATATGCAGCAGATAGGCAAACAGCTCGCTCCCTTTTTTGGTGCGCCACGTAAGCTCTTTACCGTCCTCCGTAAAAAACGCGTGGAACGTTCCAAAAAATGTCACTCTTATTTTTGTGTCGTTCGGTTGTTGCGCATTATATGTCTTTTGCGCTGCCATATCCTCGTCTGAGGTATAAAGCCTGACGGATTTGCTGTCCCAGTCTTCGACAAAGGCAAGCCCTCGCGCCCTGATTTCCGCCCTGACCGCGTCAAGCTCGCGCTCTGTATGCCTCTGCTCCTGTTCAAGTCTTGCCGCCCTCGCCAAAAGCTCTCTGTCATCAAGTTTTTCAAAATCTTCCATCAAACATCACCAAATATTATTTTACTGTACTGCTTTTCGCGCAGGTCACGCGTTTATGATGCTCTCCGCGCATATAACGGCTAATTGGGCGCGCGGTTCAATAAGCCTTCGCTCACTGTCTGCTCATATGTCATCTCACCTGTCCAGATTTTGCGAAGTCCCACATAGCCGCCTTTTAGACACTCCGTCATCAGCTTGTAGTAAGTCCCCAGCTTTTTGACCGCCGCCTCTGTATCGCCTTCGCTTATGAGCGGAAGACAGTCGCGCATATAAAGACTTCTCGTATTCCTGCGTATGCCGAAAGCGCCAACCGGAGAGATATAGTTGAGCTCGCTTACCGCTTTTGAAAGCTCGGACTCGGCGCTCGCCTCTATCTCGTTTGTGAGGACAAGTATTATTTCCACCTGCGGGATATCAGGCGCAAGCTCAAACAGCATAGTCTGCATATGCACGTTTATGTCATATTCCTCAAATACAGGCAGAAACGCGCGCAAAAACCATAACCCCGTCTTTTCATCCTGCTGCAGCATGGTTTCCTGCGCATATGTCTTTACATCACCTTCCAGCGCCTTCATAAAATTCTTTGCCCATTCTTCTGTCATTTTTTACCTCATTTCCGCACCGCTCTTTAATTTATTTAAAAAGCCAGGTCCGCCGCGGCGCAAACGTAAACCCGAGATTTTTCATATAAACAGTATGGAAACATCATACTGCATCTGACTGTTCGACGTCTTATTTTGTTGCATTCAGCCAAATCCGCGCCGTAAATATTTTTTCTTTTCCGTCATAGCAAAATTTAGCGTCTCCGCCGTATTTTTTTGCCGTATGTTCCATGCTGCCAAGCCCATATCCGCCGCCTTCTTTCCGGCTTTTAAACGCTGACGCGGGCAGATACAGTCCGCAAGTTTGGTCGGGATTTTGCATTTGTGCTTCCTCTGCGCACGTGTTGCTAATCTGAATGACCAGAAGTCCTCCGATAATTCCCGCCTGTACGCGAATCCAACGTTCCTGCTTTGTTTCCCGGCAAGCGCAGATGGCATTTTCAAGCGCGTTGCCAAACAGCACAGTCAAATCCGCAGGAGATATATCCAATTCATTGCAATTTACCTGCACATGGCAGCGGATATTTTCATCCTTTGCAATCCCCGTATAATACTGCAAAATGCCGTTGAGCGCAGCGTTTTGGCAATAATAGCGGTTTTCCCGTTCTGATACCAAGCCCAATACTTCATCCAGATAGGCTTTCATCTCCTCATTTTTTCCCTGCGACAACAGATTAGCCAAGCCGCCCAAATGGAATTTCATATCATGCCGCATCCGCCTGACCTGCTCCATCTCTTTAGTAATGCTCTGATATTGCAGCTGCCTAATCTCCGCCGCTTTCTGATATTCGCTGTTTCTCTTGCGGTCCAGCGCCTCGCGAAACAGTATCCAATAAAAAAGGTACAGAGTTCCAATCATCAGCAGCAGTGGCGGCGTAACCCACAGCCAAAATTTTGATATGCCAACGTCAGAACGGCTTGCGTAAAGAATCAGCATGGCAATATACACAGCCGTAACCGCCAACACCAACCGAAACTCACGTTTGATATAGCGCACCTCGATCTCTGCCAGATAAGGCTTTACTCCTTTTCTCATAAGCATTGCCGCCGCCGGAAAAAGAAACAGCGTGACAACGACATACAATGTCAAAATCAACGGAGGATACGGTTCCGTTATGCTCTCCTTTTTTAACATCAACGGAGAAAACAGATTGACCAGCAGAAACTTTACCACCTCATAAAATATCGTCAGGACAATAACCAGCAGCTTTTTGACGTTCTCCACCTGTATCGTCCGAAAAAAAGATACTCCAAAAACCAAAATTGCCACCAGCATATAACCATTCCATATCACAGCGGCATTTTTTAAATGCATAATCGACGCAAACACATTATTCACAATCGAAAAGCACAGGGCAAAGACAGATGCCATCACACAGTATCCTATTATGACGCGTCTGTATGGCTTTCGGAACGCCTCCTGTTCAAACGGAAACAAAGAAAGCGCAATCCCCGCTCCGTACTGAATCAGAAACCCTACAATACTCCGCAAAAAAATACACAATTTTATTCCTCCCCAAAGTCTTTTTCCTCGGAAAGACATTCAAAAATATAATCACAATACGCCGTTTTGATTTCGCCACGCCTGCGTCTGGCAAATTCCAGGCGCGTTCCGTCCCTCATGACGCAGGCATCCGAGCCCATCCTGTATATCTGCTCCATATTGACAATAGTGCTCCGGTTGAGTTTCAAAAAATGATGATTCAGTTTCATTTCCAGTTGTTCCATCGACATCCATACCCGAAGTTTGCGCCGGTCAGTCAAAAAAATCTCCTTTTCATGATTCACACTCTGTACATAGCAGATTTCATCAAGATAAAGTGCGTAGCTTTCATGCCCTACCATCACAGTAATCATATTCCTTTTGGGGGCGCGAATTTTTTTCAGGCGTCGAAACACCTCCGCGATTCCCTCCTTGGTAACGGGTTTAACCAAATAATGAATTGCCGAAAGCGAATACGCATCCACAGCATAATCCTGACTGACTGTTACAAATACCACATATGTTTTTGAGGAAATTGTTTTTAATTTCCTTGCGATATCCACTCCGTTTTCATCTGTAAGATAAACATCCAAAAACACGACATCAAACGGTAAATCATCCACCACTGCACGCAAAAAATCCTCTCCTGTCGAAAAACATTCCAACTCCGCTGATGGATTACATTCACGCAGCGCCGCCAAAAGCAGCTCCTGTTCTTTTTGACTGTCATCACAGATTGCGATTCGCAAGCTGTTTTCCTCCCTTCGATTACCAAAAGGCAGGCGCTTGTGAAACTCTGTTTGACAGCGCTCGCACTTGCCTGACGCAAAAAAAATGCATGGTAATCCCCTATTTTTTATTATAACACTTATTATGCTTATCAGCATAATCATTCGTGCATAGTTTTCCTGCCATTCGTGTAATGTCGCAGGCGGTTATCATATCTGCAGCTTTTCATAAATATAAAAACTGCCATACATTGGAAATACTTTCCCAATCTATGGCATTATATGCAAAAATGTGCAAAATTAACAGCATATTCAATTATCTGTCCATCAACACAGCATACCGCATTAGTCATTTTGGAACCCCCGGGATATAAGAAATTCTTCAAAAATAATACGGATTTATTATAAATTGTCGAAATTTGTTTGTCAATCCACAACATACTATATTAAAAAATTAGTGCAAAACAAGATAGCCAAAATCATCATCTGTAAGCATTTTGCCATATTTTGCAAAGTTGAGTTTTATCGCCTCGATGATGTGCCTGTTGGCAAGTTTTTCACCCTGCGATGCCGCTATAAACGACGCGTTTGTGAGAATTTCCTTTATACTGCTGCCCGAAAGCTCGAAATGCTCCGCATAGTATTCAAAGTCAATCTCCTCCTCAAACGGCACCTGTTTTGGCAGGATAGTGTGCCAAAGCTCAAGCCTGACCTCGGGCGTGGGAAATGAAAAGTTTACCATAAACTTAATCCTGCGCTTAAACGCGTCGTCAATGTTATTTACATAGTTGGTGGCAAGTATCGCTATGCCCTCATAATCCTCAAGCTTCTGCAGAAGATGCGCCGTCTCGGCGTTGGCGTTCCTGTCGTGCGCGTCTTTTACCTCAAGGCGCTTTGCAAAAAGCGAATCCGCCTCGTCAAAGAACAGCAGCGCGTTTAAATTTTTCGCCTTTTTAAACAGCTCCGAAATATTTTTTTCAGTCTCGCCGATATATTTGCTCACCATCTGCGACAAATCCACGCGGTACAGGTCAAGCCCGAGCTCGTTTGCCATTACCTGCACTGCCATAGTCTTTCCTGTGCCCGGCGCCCCGTAAAAAAGCGCGCATATGCCGCGCCCATATGCCGTCTTTCGGTAAAATCCCCACTCCTCGCCTACGATATTTCGGTATTTAAGCTGATTGCAGATAAGCTTCATCTGATGCACCTGCTCGGGGCTTGCCACCAAATCCTCCCAAGTATATATCGCGTTTATCAGCGTCGCAAAGCGCCCGAGCTGATTAGGCGACTGCTGCCTTACCGCAAGGCGTATATGCGTTGGCTTTATACTGTCCTCGCCCTCCTGCAGACGGATAAGCTCCGCCGCGCGCAGCACTTCCTTTATGCCCCTTACCGACAATATGTACTTGTTCGCGCACAATGCCAAATCCATACTCTTATCAAGGCGATACGGCTTTGAAAAGCTCTCCCACAGTATGATGCGCTCCCCCGCCGAAAGCATAGGCTGCTCCATACAGAGCAGGTGCAGCGGATAACGCAGAAGATACCTGCTTTTTTCAGGCGAAATCCATATGAAAAACGGCAGCTTGCGCGACAGCAGCTCTATGAAATACGACAGCGGCTTAGGAAAGCTCACCCTCTGGCGGTATTGCCCCTCCTCAGCCTCCTCTTCCTCCCTGTCCTTGTCATCCAAAAAGCACAAAACAGCTTTTAGCAGAATGCTTTCCTGAATAAGGTGCGCAATGCATATCTCTACCTCCTCAAATGTAGCGGCTTCAACTCTGTCAATGTTTACATAAATCACGCCATACCCTTCGGCGGCAGCGGCGCGTTGTATAAAAAATTTTTTCCCATTACCACTTGGTCCGTAAATATGCAGGACATTTCCTGTCTCATTGTGTTCGGCGTTTTCACTATTTTTGTTTTTTCCGCCATTTTTATTCAGAAAACAGCTCACAGCCGCCTTTACCTTTTGTGCCTCCTCCTGCCTTACTATCACCTCGTCAAACGGATTTTCACACCCGATGTATGACGCAAAACGCTCTACATCCCTGTCCAAGTCGTCATAGCCGCGCAAAAAGGCGCATGTCCTGCGATTGCAGGCAAAGCCGAAATTTTCGGGCTGCCCTGTGTTTTCTTTTTTTATGTCAAAAAAGCTTTCAAGCAGAGGATTGCCCCATTCGAGCATATATCCTATCTCAGCCCCGTCTGTCTCCGCGTAAAGCGTATAAAACAGCATGGCAAGCTTTAAGGTCGGCTGCGTCTTTGCCGTATTTCCCTGTATGTCCGCAAACAACGCGCTGTATTTTTCATCATATGTGGCGGCATAGCCAAGGTAGAGCAGAAATGTCTCAAACGGCGTGAGCGCCATGCGCTTGATGAGAAGGCGCAGCTTAAACTGCATACTCGAAAGCGGCGTAAAAAGCAGACGCTCCTTTATATGGGCATCTGCGCAGGTAAGCTGTTCTTTTATATAAGCCCGCGTATCGTCGTCAGGCGCCTGCTGCCTGCCAAGCAGCGCGTCGTACGCCTGCTGCGTCGTGTGGTAAAGCTCCCTTATGCGCGTGCGGTTGGCAGCTTGCGCAGCCGAAGTCCCGTCGTTTTTTTCGATGCTTTTTTCGTCATTGCCCCCATCAGCTGTATACAGCATAGAAAGTCCCGCAAAGCACATATCGACAAACGAGTATATTTCTCCAAGATACTCATCCTCTGACGAATAGCTTTTCCCTCTTTTTTCTATATTAAAATATCTGTCATACAGTCCGCATATTTTACCGCTTGTTTTACCGCCTGTTTTCCTACTTGTTTTTCCGCTCATTTTTACCCTCGTTTCACATAATCTGTATTGAAAGACCTCCCAAAATCGGGAGGTCTTTTCATTTCCATCATTACGCTTTATTTGCGTCGGCGATAAACGCCACAAAGTCATTTTTAGGAATGGGCTTCGAGAAGAAATAGCCCTGAATGAAGTCGCACTTCAAATCAGAAAACGCGTCGAGCATTTCCTGCGTTTCCACTCCTTCGACGACAATCTCCATTTTCATAGCTTTCAGCATCTTCACAGTATTTTCAAGGAAAATCCACATCTTGGGGTTGTTGTTCTCATCGACGAAAGACTTGTCAAGCTTGATTATCTTCAGCGGCAGCTGAATAACGCGCTTCATATTTGAATAGCCGGTGCCGTAATCGTCAAGCGAAAAGCTAAGTCCCGCCTTCGTAAGCTTGTCCAGATTTTCAGTCATGACATCCTGCGCATACGCGGCGGCAGTCTCCGTAATCTCAAGATTAATCTTGTCAGGCGACACCCCGTATTCCTTCATGGTGGAAAGAATGACATCCGGCAGGTCGCTGTTCATAATCTGCGCCACCGAAAGGTTCACCTCGATATAATCGAGCCCCAGCTTCTTGAAATCGTCGCTTGCTATAAACTGGCACACCTTTTCAAAGACAATCGCGCCAATCTTGTGGATAGCGCCGCTTTTTTCGGCGGCTGTAATCATCGGTTCGGGCGATATATAGCCATGTTCGGAATCAAACAGCCTGATAAGCGCCTCCGCCGAAATAAATCTGCCCTGCGTGATTGAGTAAATCGGCTGGTAATATACCTGAAAGCTGTCATTTTCGAGCGCGCGCTCTATAATCGCGTCCATATTCGTCTGTATGTCAAGCTGGTTTTTGCTGTAAATGTCGCTTGCCCTCATAACGCTGCCCGTATAATAATTCTTTTTGTGGAAGTCCGCTCCAAACGACATGAGCATCTTGAAGTCAACCATATCCTCGGGACAGCGCGCAATCACTTCATACGGCGCAAGCGTAATGTCAAATCCGTTGAAATTCATGGGCTTCTTTAACTGCCTGTTTAACGATTCCGCCACATCCTCCACGCGCTCTATTCCCTTGCCCGCAAACACAAGCCGGAATCTGCCGTTGTCAAGGTAATACAGCGCGGCGTGGCCATGAAGTCTTTTGTTTGTATCATGAATCTTCCCCGCCACCTTCTTTAAAAGGTCCATGGCGGCGTCAAAGCCTATCATTGCCTTTACCGAATCATAATTGCCGATATTGAGCATAATGACGACCACATGCTTGTCATTGTAATAAGTGCGCTTCATATCACGCGCATACGCACTGTGCTTCATAAGCCGCGTGACCGAATCGACATAATCCTCAGGGCGCTGCATGAAAATGCTGAGAATAAGCAGGCTCACCGAACTGCAGAACATTTCTATCAGGACATTCGGGACAAGCAGCTGCGTGAGCATCCCGCCAAGCGCAAACAGCATGACGGCAGCCATAGCCGCGATATCTCCAAAACTGAACAGACTGCGGTACTGCACTACGCAAATCACATCAAAAACGACATAAATCATAACATTGATATACAGCAAAGAAAACCAGGGACCGCGCGTATAGCCATTTTCCACAGAAAACACGAGTCCTGTGGCATGATTCATTATAAACACCGCCAGCATCACCAAAGATGGCGCAATCATAATAATCTGGAAGAAAATATTCTTTTTAAGCTTGTGCCAGATGTCTATAAGACTTATAAAGAACACAAGATAAGCAGGCGCCGTCAGAAAACGCGTGACAAAATAGCCCAAATGCGCAATATAAAGCATATGGGCATCGGCAGCGGGATTGCGTTCGAGCAGGACTGACATTACATCAAATACTGTGGATGCCGCTACCACAAGTATAAGCACGAGAAAAATCCTGCCTGACAGGTCATTTGTCATCTTGCGCAGGATGCACGATATAAACAACACTCCAAGCAATATAAGCGCCGCGATATCCAGTCCTAAATTCTTTTCCATTGCAATTCCCCATTTCTCCGCCTTTAATACCGGCAGCGTATGCCTTCATCAAACCGCCGCCTAAAATACAGATACACAAAAAACTGCCGATCCGCCAACAATGAAGTATATATTGGCAAGCCATAAACATCCTAATTTTATATTACCAACTTGCGCCATTAATGTCAATTGGATTGTGCATTTTTCAGCATTTTTGACATTTTTCCAAATTTCTGTCCCTATTATTAATTTTACTTTCCTAAATGCCGATATAAACTTAAAGATGGATTATAAATGTGGCAAAAGGATAGTGTAAAGGCAGCGTTTTTCAGGTTAAGAAATCGGCATGGAGGGGATTTTATGGATGGAATGGGAAATATCGGCGGCTCAGGCGTGCATGGAAGCAACGCAGAAGCAAGCACAAGCAAGGCAGCAAGCCCGGACACAGGCACAGGCAAAAAGCAAATGGCAATCGCCAAATTAAACGAGACTACCGTCACCAAAATGAAAGACGGCAGCAAAAAGGTACATACAACCATGCGCAACTCAAACGGCGAAACTATAGCGTCTTTCAGCTACACGCTAAAGGCTCCCGTAAGCTATTCAAAGCTCAAAAAGCTGAAAAAATTACAGTACAATTTCAAGCAGATTTCAGCCATGCTTATGCGTACCAAGACCTCAAACGCCGCAAGCCAGGTAGTGTCAAAGGCAAGGCGCAAGGTCGCAGCGCTGCAGCGGCAGAAAAGCAGCGGCGAGTACGACGACGAAGCGCTCGACAACGCGATAACGCACGCAAAGCGCATAGAGCGCGCTGCCAAAAAGCGAATGAGACATCTAAGGCAGGAGGAAGCGGCAGAAAACAACGGCACAGTATGCGTATCGGAGCTTGACGAGGCGCTCCAGAATGAAAGTGAAATGGAAAACGGCGAATTTGAAATGGTTCCCGGTGACGAAAGCGGCTCAGCAACCGGCTCCGAGGCAGGCACGCAGGCAAGCTCCGAGGAGGAAATGCTTGAAGACAGCGAGGAGGAGCTGCGTCAGCTTATGCAGGACTTAACGGAAGCCATGCGGGAGCTTGAGGACGAAATGCCGGAGGAATTTTCGCTGAACGACCTGCTCGAAGTCCCCGACCAAAATATGAGCCCCGAGGAAATAGAACAGCTAAAGAAAAAACACCGCTCGGAGGAAATGCGTGAAGTCATGGAAGCTGACATGAAATATCTGAAAGCCATGTTTGAAAAGCTTTCCCGCGAGCAACAGGCAGCCTCCGCGGCAATCAGCATCGCGGCAAACAACAGCTCACAGGCGCCATCAATGGCTGTAACATCAGGTACAGGCGGCTCAGGCGGTACAGGCAGCTCAGGAGCCGCGCCATCGCAAGCCTCATCCGCAGGCGCGACCCTTGAAATCGCGGGAATGGATATGACCGCGCCGACAGCGGATATGCCTGTCGTCACAGTCGAGGGCGGCCAGATTGATGTGCTGCTGTAGCCGCCAAATACCGTTTACCACTATTCTCCAATTGACGCTTACCGCGCTTGTCATAATCGGGGGCTTTTTCTCTATCATAAAAAGCCCCCGTCAAAGTGGTTTTACTTCCACTTTTCATACCATCTATAGCCGTTCCCGCCTTTTTCTTTAACTATGCACAGCGCATTGTCCGCGTCTGCCTGAAGCTCCTTTAGGTCATCCGCATCCGTAGGGAATACCGCCGCACCACAGCTAAATGTAAGCGTAAAATCAGCGCACTCCGTTTCGTCATTGCATGGTCTTAGCGCTGCGACTTTCTTTTGAAGAAGCTCAAGCTGTCTGATGATTTTTTCCTTGTCCCCGTTGCACACAAGTACTGCAAATTCGTCTCCGCCATACCTTGACACATATCCGTCATTGCCAAAAATCTCCCGCAGAGCCGCAGAAAAACCTGTAAGTATCCTGTCGCCTGCTTCGTGCCCGAACCTGTCATTGACATGCCTGAAAAAGTCAATGTCCATAGACAGCAACACAGCTTCATTTTTGAGCGCATTTCCCAAATATCCCATATACTGTTCAGCAGTATAGTCAAAGGCATGCCTGTTAAGCGCCGATGTCAAAGGGTCTTGGACAGAAAGATTTTCAAGCGCGTTCTTTTCCCTTGCCTCGCATTGGTGGGACACTATAAACATGATAATTGTCGCCACAAGCAGCATGCACATGAACATAATCACACTGGTCCTAAACTGCTGTATCGCCAACGAGAGCGACTTGCTCGGAATCCTTACCACCACATACCAGCCGTACATGGAATTAATCTTTGAATATACCTGTGTGTATGTCTCTCTGCCAATCTTGTATGTGATGGCTGCCGTTTCCTCGCCTGAATTCATCTTGTCCTTCCATGCGGCATAATCATCCTGATACTTGTCATTTATAGGCTTCCTAAGCGAAACCAGCGCATTATCCCATACGCCTATCGAATATACATTGGGACCCGCGCATTGTATTATATTGTCAGAGGCTGCCTCCATAAGCCATATCTCGGCATCATCCGTCAGATATTCAGTAGATGCCATATTTTCTATTTCTTTTAGGGGGTATGTCAAAAAAAGGCTCCCGTTTTTGCCACCTCCGTAAGTGAATTTTACAAACATCGTAAACACAGGCTGCCCTATCTGCGCCGAACGATATGGCGCCGAAATTGACACAGGATTGGCAAGCTCTGCCGTATCGGTAAGCTGCCACTTTTCAAACTCGTCCAGCTCCGTCTCGGATGCGTATATGACGCCTTCCTCATCAATAAAGCCTATGCTCACATACCTGCTCCCCGAGCTGCCCTGAAGCATGGTATCGTATAACTCTTGAATATCGTAATAATTCTGAGCTGACATCACCTGCGCCATATCCTCGGCAGAGCTTGTCATGTAGCTTATTGAATTGTTTACCTTCTCCGTCACAAGGCTGCATATATCGCCTGTGAGCTCTTTGTTGTTACTTCTTATCAAATCGCTAAAGCTAAAAAGCAGCACGCCCACTCCTATGCCGCATATCACAAGATATATTACCAGCATCCTGATGAATGAAAAGCTTTCACCCATTTCATTTGGTAAAATCACATTTTTATTCGTATTCATAAATTACCTCAATTGTGCATCAGCGCTTCCTGAACCTCCGCCTGATTTATCGTATCACTGTTGACTACTATTACACCCATATCCGCAAACTTCACAGGTATGGTCTCCCCATCTATAAGCTTCAGCGCGGTCTCAATGCCTGTGTAGCTCATATAGTACTGCTTTTGCAGGATAGTGGCCGCCTTGTACTCACTGTCGGCTATGAGCGCGGCGATTTCGTCGGAATAGTCAAATCCAACAACGACTATGTCCTTGCGCTCATGCTCCCTGACTACTTGTGCAAAGCCCTTTGTCGAGCTGTTGTTTGTGCCAAACACTCCGCGCAGATTGGGGTAATCCAGCATTTCCTCCGCGCACTCGACAGCCTTCTCCAAAATGCCGTCATTGCATTTGATGTCAGGGATAATCTCCCAAGACTTGGGCGCGTTGCTGCTCCAGTATTTAAAAAATCCCGCGAGCCTCTCGCTGATTGTCTGCGATTCCGCCGCCCCGAGCTGCAGTCCGACCTGTATGCTGTCGCTGTCGGCTACGCCGCTTTTCCTAAGCTGGGCTATCATCTCCTCCGCCGCCTGCTCCCCTGCCATAAGATTATCCGTCATATAGCATATGTCATAGCTGTCAGTGTTTGCCATGGTGTCAAGCAGCACTATGGGGATGCCTTTATTATATGTTTCGTCTATCTTTTCAGAAAGCGCCACCGAGTCATCCGGCGCGAGCAGAATGGCATCCGCGCCCGCCTCAACGGCAGCGTCAATCAGGCGCTCCTGCCCTTCCCAGTCGGTCTCGACATATGTACCGCTGACATAGATATTACAGCCGAAAGCATTCCCTCCGTCTTTAGCCCCGTCAATCATCACCTTCCAATAGCTGCTGTCAAGGTTCTTGACTATGAGGTATATGTCCTCCCGTCCATTCGCTATCTCGTTTAGCGGTTCAAAACCCGGCGGCTGCTTGGAAGCCTGCTCATCTATCCCGCCTCCCAGACAGCCTGACAGCGATAAGCACAGGATAATACTCATCATCATGGCAACTATGCGTTTCATTTTTGTTTATCCCCCTTCGTGTGACATATGTGTCAGATATTTACGAAACTCTGCTTGATAACGCAGAATTTAGTCACGATTAAGCGCCTCATTCATCGCCGCAAGCACCGCCGAGATTTCAAGCGGCTTTGAGAGATGCGCGTTCATGCCCGCCTGCAGGCTCTTTTCCTCGTCCTCCGCAAAGGCATTGGCTGTCATCGCAAAAATAGGGACAGACGCGGCATCGGGGCGTTCCATCGCGCGTATATTTCTTGCCGCCTCAAAGCCGTTCATGCGCGGCATCTGGATATCCATAAGAATAAGGTCGTAGTAGTCCACTTCGCTTTCGGCAAAAAGCTCAACCGCCTTCTGCCCATCCTCAGCCTCGTCGATTATCGCTCCCGTATCCTCGCCGAGCAGCTCGACGGCAATTTCCCGGTTCAGTTCATTATCCTCGGCAAGCAGAATATGTTTTCCCTCAAAATTGTAGGTCTTGCTTGCGGCGCTCACTTTATCGCCGGATTTGTCCGTCTCCCAGTCTATCATACGCGAATTTTCGGTCACTGTAAAGGGCAGCTCGACTTCAAATTCAGAGCCTTTGCCGTATTCGCTGTGTACCGCGGCGGAGCCGCCCATAAGCTCTGAAAAGCTACGGACAATCGACAGCCCAAGGCCTGTTCCGCCAAATTTATGGGTTATCTCGGCATTTTCCTGTTCAAACGCCTCAAATACCTTTTCAAGATTCTCCTCCTTTATGCCCATGCCTGTGTCCTTGACTGAAAAACGCAGCAGGACAGTATTTTCCTCATGCTTTAGCTCACTGACGCCCAGCACTATCCTGCCGCCTTTGGGAGTGAATTTGAGTGCATTCGAGAGAAGATTGGTGAGTATCTGATTAAGCCGCAGGGAATCTCCCACAATAAATTCGTCAATCCTGCCAAACAGCGAGATTTTAAAGTCGATTTCCTTCTCCTGCGCCTGTACGCTGTAAATATTTTCGATATTTTCAAGGAAAAGCCGCAAATCAAAAAGCTCGTTTTTGAGCTGTATCTTTCCGCTTTCAATTTTTGACATGTCAAGCACATCATTGATAAGCGACATCAGATGCTTTGATGAGAGCGATACTTTTTTCAGGCAGTCGTCAACCTTTTCGGGATTGTCCGTATTCTGGCGGGCAATCTCCGTCATGCCGATGATGCCGTTCATGGGCGTGCGTATCTCGTGGCTCATGCGGCTCAAAAACTCGCTCTTTGCAAGGCTTGCCTGCTCGGCAGCCTTCTGCGCCTTCTCGGCTGATTCGCGCGCCGCCTCAAGCTGTTTTGAGTGCGCCCTCAGATTCGTGAGATATACGAAAAAAATAATCACAATCATCAGCATTATGGATGCCATCATGGTGATTGCGTTCCTGTTGAGGCGGCTGCTCAAGTCCTCGGTCATCTCATCAACAACCTCATAAGGCACTTCCATGAGCATATACCATTCCGTACCATCTATCGGCGAATAATACATGCACATATGGGTCCCCTCGGCTTTGAATACCACCATGCCGGCATTGCCGTTTCTGAAATCGTCCTCTATCTGTTCGACAGAAAAGCCCTCGTCAAAGTCAGCGTATTCCCTGAATTTCGAGAGGACATTGCTGCCTGTGGGAAGATTTTCAAAAAAGGTGTTGTAAATGATAAAGCTTCCGTCCTTGGTAACGATGCTCGCGTTAGTCTGTCCGTCTTCACTGCGCAGAAACAGGTGCTGTCCGATAGAATCCGCCGTAAATCCCGCAATGATAGCGATCATATCAGCTCCGTCAAAATGTATCGGCGATATCTGCGTACCGAGAACGATCATATTGTTATCCAAAAATGTTTCGTTGTAAGAAACAAGCTCATCCTCTCCATTTAGCAATTCAGCAAGAAAGCTGAGTTTAGAGGCTGCGGGGCGTTTGCCGTCTCTGCTGTAATAAAAGCCGTCCTCGTCAATAAACGCCATAAACTCAAAGCTATTATTCTGCTCGGCATCTGTTATGAACCTTTCCAGCGCTTTCAGACTTTCCGTATCCTCAGCATTGACGCTCTCCGCCACCGCCTTAAGTCCGCTGTACCTCATTGAAAGCCCCGATTTGAAATTTGCCTGTGTCAGATTCGTCATCTCTCGCAGATACATGGTGTTCATGTTTTTTGTAAAATCAGATGTTATCACAGCCGCAGCGGCGATAAGCCAGCCCACCAGCAGGCATACAAGCACGATTGCCAGAACCAGCATGGCGTAAAACCGCTTATGTGAACTTCTTTTGATATGATTTTCACTCATTTCCATTTACCGCTGTGATCCTTCCTTCAATCTGCGACGCTATTTCTTCATCGTTGTGACTGATGATATATTCCTCAAGTATGCTGTGAAAAGTATATTCCGTTTCGCGGACAAGCTTCACATTTTCAGCTTTCGGAATGTCGCTGCTGTAAACATTGAGCATAGTGTAGCCGTCGCCGTTGTTGTCAAAATACCCGCCGCTGCCCGCCATATAGTCTGTTACAGCTATGGTATACGCGGCATTTGCGTCAAGCGGAGAGCCGTCGGGCAGCGTCACATCGACAAGCTGCGCCGATAATCCGGCTGTCGGCGGAGTAAAGGAATATTTCAGTCCTGAAACATTTAAAAATCTTCCTCCGGGTATCTTGGCATCGAGCGTCATAGCCGATAAGCTGTTGGAAAGCATGCTCTTTATAACATCCGCATTCACTTCAAGAACTATTATATTGTCGTCATAGGGGCAGACATAGTCAAGGTCATAGCTGTAAACATCCCCCTCATACAGGCTTCCCCTTATGGAGCCTCCGTTTACCACTGCAATATCCGCATCGGTCATCTCCCTGACCGCGTCGGAAATCAGGTTGCCAATCTCCGTTTCCTCCAAGCGCACATTGTAGTTTTCGACAAGCATATCGTGGTCGATTGTCCCAATCAGCGTGGTGTTTTGACTGCCGCCGTCCTGCATATATTCATCTATCTTGGCAAACGCCGACTCGATATCCGTCTGCCCGCAGAGCACCGCATTGCAGCGGTTTCCGAAATAGCGCATAAAATCATTGGACATAGAGATATTGTAGTTATAGCCGTTTTCGATACAGTCCTTTATTCCATTGGGAACAATGTCCGAAACAGGGGTGTAATTTGCAAGATACGAGTACGCCGCCCCATTATCCAGCATAAAAGCGTCCTGTCCCTCGGGAGTGGACAGCAGACCAAGTATTTTTCGGCAGGCGTCCAATCGGGGCTCATTGCCGTCTTCGGTAAGTTCTTTGTTGATACCAAGAAAAGCTGTAGGAGTGGAAACAGTCCATGCAGGATTACCCTCGCTGCTGAGCATCGCAAGCATGTCAAATTCATAACTGCTGTTCTTCCTTATATTATCCAGCATCGTGACATTGTCAAACGCTATCAGCATTTCTCCATCGCTCATTTTTTCAAGGATTGGAACGGTATTGGAAACGGATGTGAAAGGTCGCGAAGCCATGTATTCTTTTTCTATCATTTCCAGTGGCAAATCAAGGCACATCTCAAGCGAGCCCTCGAAAGAAGCTTTTCCGTTTTTCATGTCGTCCAGCCATCTGATGCCTTCAGAAACTCCGAAAAAATCCGGTATTTTTGTTGCGATGGCGAAGGCTGCCGTCGTGGTGGGCGTACCGTTTACGGCAAAGGCGAAACCGTTTTCGTCAGTGCCGATATTGGCTTCTTTTGCTTCTTCGAGCATTTCAAGCAGCTCGTCCTGTGTCGTGGGAATGGGCAGACCGTTTTCACGCGCAAGCGTGACATTATAGATATAGCCATAATATTGAGCCGGCAGCGGAATGAAAAGATTTTTTCCGTCTTTGGCTGTCTTGCGCATAATGCCGGACTGGTATGCCGAGATGTATTCGTCTGCGCTCAGATCCGCAAGATAGTTCAATACATCACCCGTTGCAAGCGTAGAGGTGACAATATCGCTGCCATGCCCGTTGCGCAGACGGCGCTCAATCTCGCCGTCGATTGTCGCCGGCGCGTTTTTTTCGATTTGAAGGTCGATATTGGTGTATGTGGTTTCCACAAGCTTTTCTGTGTTTGGCAGGTCGCTGGTGTACAGCATTGTAATGATTATCTTATCTGTGTCCGGTGTCTCGTCGTTTGTGGAAGAACAGCCTGTGAGGCAGAGTGCGGCTATTAATAAACAAAGTATTTTTTTTATGTTCATCTTATCTCCATTTTTCCATTTTCTTAGGTATAATGTAAGTGTAATCTCTATAGACCCTATTTAGTAATTTCATCTATCATTATGTATCTATATGGGTTCTATTCCACGCTTGCTTTACATCAGATTAATGTTTTCTTTCTCCGATAGATTTTACTATATCAACCAAATCATTCTTATTAAAACCGGACTTGTCTTTTTCTGCGATCATTATCAGTAAATCTACTGCATTATATATATTCAAGGTATATGTTTCACTTCCCATTATACGTTTGGTAATTGAACGCAATATATCATATCTGAATCCTCAGTTAAGACAATTGACATTCTCGCAAAAAAAGCCATTAATATCATATGAACATCGCCCAAACTCATAGCCGCCTTACGATATGAAAATACATCTTGTCCTACTGGTAAAACAAGCTTTTTTAATTGTTTTTTCCACCAGCAGCTTCAAGGTACTCACGTAATTCATTGTGCATATCAACAAAATACGACTCATAAAGTTCCTTATCTTCATCATCGAACAAAAACTCATTATAACTTGCAACCCTAACAAATCCTTCCTCTACTAATTTAGCAAAATATGAATGCATATCCAATTCGTTAGCCGCAATATAAGGGCGCACTACCGGTTTGTATTCTAAATCTGACAACACTTTCTTAAAAATATCAAGATTTTTACCATCACATGATAGCTTTTCAAGAAATCCTGTGTCAACTAATACTTCTTTCTTTTTCATCGCTATTTTCTCCTATGTGAATTTCAAAACCTTCCTCTGCAATAGGCATGTCTGCTATGTCAAATTCTTTTTTTATTTTCATTAACAAATAGTTATCTACATTTTCTTTGCTTTCTGCATATTCAATTAATGTTCTTATTCCAGAAACAGTTTTTACACAGGTTCCATTTCCCAAATAAGTATTACTATCTTTTATAAAAATAGCTACAAACTCCAGTGCTTCTTCCTGTTTTGATGATAAATAATCTGCTGCTTCTTTTTGCATGATATCCGTTTCTTCTAATCTTCTTCTCACAGATTCATATGGCACCATAAAATCGTTCATCTGTAATACCATAACTCGAACTATTTCATCTAACTTTACCTTTCCAGCTTTTATACCCAACTCATTCATATGCGCAAAAAATGCATCTCTAAACTCGTCTGTTGGCATAAGTAATTCTGCGGCAAACCAGTCAGTAATATCTTCTTCATCATCCTCAGTAGGCTTCCCTTCATACCCAAGAATATTCCAGACCTTGTCTGCAACTTCCCAAATATGACCAAATTCATGCGCTGCTGCAAAAATTTGTTCTGCAATAGGCTTAGCCGTATTTATATATACAAAATCCTTAAGTTCATTTTTAACAATTTTTTTATATGAAATCCTCTATTTTTTTCATTTTCCAACGGATAATAAATAACAGTACATTCATTCTCGAGAATACAAAAAATACTATCTTTTATAGCAGTATTTTTAATAATACATTTCTTTTTAATCTCCAATATGATTTTTTTTATAGCTTCTACAACCACTTTGCGTTCCATAATTCACCTCTAAAAAGGCTGTACGTTTTCGTACAGCCTTTCACTTACATAACTTCTTTTAGTTCCACATAGTCATCCAACAAGTCTAATATCTTATCAAGATTATCTGTGTTGCTGAACCCTTTCATATACTGTAACTCTGGAACAAATTTATCTGCCTCATAACTAAGCAATTCTTTTTTTGTCTTTCCGAATACCTCAGCTATCTTTCCAATTTCTACCGGCGGTAGTATAAGTTTACCTTCAAGTATTCTACACATATCTCTGTATGTGTAATTTAATTTTTCAGCTAATTCTTCACGACTAATTCCAGAGTTCTGCATTAACGTAAAGATATTAACGCCAAGCTTTCTTCCAACATTAGCCATAGTCTACCTCCCTTAATAAAATACTGTTATTTCTTCACTCTACACATACTATTTGAATATCTTCCATGAGTATACCATTTTGGACAACTCAATGTCAATCCTTTTCTGAACACATTACATATGCCATATATTCACCCATTATTCTAATATATTTATCGGATATCTTCGCTTTTAGTATAACACACTTTTATGGAAACACTGATTAAATCAATATTTCAACTACCTTTCCGCCGCCATATATAGTATAATATAAGTATTACAAATACGAAGGACGGTGCATAGGTATGAAACAGCAAACCCTTAGTGATATGGAATATTCCAACCGCAGGAAAAAGACCAAACGAGAGGAATTCCTTGATGCCATGGATGAAATGATC
>CANQSB010000011.1 GCA_947626435.1 uncultured Lachnospiraceae bacterium
TAAAGAGTGATGTAACTTCACTAAAGAGTGATGTAACTTCACTAAAGAGTGATGTAACTTCACTAAAGAGTGATGTAACTTCACTAAAGAGTGATGTATCTATACTAAAGAGCGATGTATCTTCACTAAAGGGCGATGTATTAAAATTAAATAATGAACTTCACAACGTAAAACTATTCCAAGAAAACATACTTCTTCCCCGCTTAAATACAATAGAAGCCTGCTACACAAGTACATACGACCGTTATAAAAAATACGCTGACAGAATGGAAGCCAATTTTGACGATACAGAGCTTCTCAAAAAAGTCGTGACAGAGCACAGCGAAAAGCTGCAGAAAATTTCTTAAAAATCCCCTATATAAAAGCATATACAGTTTTTATATAGGGGTTTCTTTTGCATTGTTTCATAAAGATGTTGTGAGGTGTGGTATGTACAATATTGGTATTTGTGATGATGGGGAGAATGTCTGCACAGCTATTGAAAGTATGCTTCTGCAATATGCAAATGAGAAGAATATACAGGTCGATATTAATGTGTGGTACAGCGGTGAAAGTCTGAGGGATTATCTTGTATCAGGCGGCTATCTGGATATGCTTTTTCTGGATATAGAACTGTTTAAAATGACAGGCATAGATGTTGGCAGTTATATCAGAAACCGACTGGATAACATGAGGCTGCAGATCGTTTATATATCAGGAAAAGCGTCATATGCACAACAGTTATTTAAGACTCAGCCGTTGGATTTCATGGTAAAACCGATTTTGCAGGAACAGCTTAATGAAGTTATGGATATAGCACTGAAAATTATAAAAAAGAGAAATGAACGCTTTGAATTTCAACAGGGAAAAGAGCACTATTACGTCCCTATGGGGGACATCGTCTATATGGCAAGCGAGAGAAGAAAGATAAAAGTCGTAACCATGAAGGCGACATTTGAATTTTATGGTAAATTAAAAGAAACCGCGAAATGCCTGTCGGAAGCTTTTATCATGATACACCAGTCTTACATCGTCAATAAGGAGTATATTTTTCGATATACATACGAGACGGTTGAACTTATGGATGGCACGATACTTTCGATCAGTCCTGCAAATCGCAAACAGGTAAGAGAAAATCTTTTGAGAGAAGAATAAATATGTTAGATTTTATGCTTTGTGCTCTGACGAATCTTTTTCGTATATTTTTGATTGACAGATGCGTTGCCGTCTTTTTTGAGGCAGTAGTAAATAAAAAAAGGAAATATTTTATCTGCGCCTGCTTTTTTATAATAAATACAGCCCTGTTCTGGGAATATCATACGGTATGGATCAATATGGTGTGCAATTTAGTGGGAATTGGCGCTATCGTATGGCTGTATACAAAATCCGTTAAAATAAACTTATTCGTAACCGGAACTATCTATCTGATCAATTGCGCTTGTGATGTGGCGGCTACCTCATTATTCATTCATTACAGGGATGGAAAATCCTATAACCAGATTTATGCGGTCATATCCTTTTTCCTTATTTTTATATGTGAGATAGTAGTAGAAAAAATAGTCACTATTCGTAAAGATGCAAAATCCGTTCAGAATATTTCCCTGATTTTGATGCCTGTTTGCAGCATTATAGTCATTGCGCTTTTAATCTATACCGGAACTTGTACGGACATTGGACTTTCCATTGTAAGCATCGGTCTGTTGGCAGTCAATTTTTTGATGCTCTATCTGTATAATTTATTGCTGCATTCTATTTTATGGCAGTACGAGACGGAAATACTGAAGACGCAGATACAGGTGTATGCAAATCAGCTGGATATCATCCTGCGGGGAGAAGAAAAGATAAAATCCCTGCGGCATGATATGAAGCACCACCTCAACGAGCTGACGCTGCTGGCGAACAAACATGATGTTGCAAAAATACGAGAGTACATCGATCAGATGAGAGCATTCGTTGAAAACCCTGACGAACTGATTGCATCCGGCAATATGGAAATCGACAGTGTACTCAACTATATGCTGCAAAAAGCAGAGAAAGATCTGAAAACGGTAGACGTCAAAGTGATGCTGCCGGAGAAAGTACAGCATTCCTTTGATGTCAATGTTTTGCTTGGAAATCTGTTGGAAAACGCAATCGAGGCGGCGGAGGGTACAGAAAAACAATATCTTGGAGTTAATATAACGCTAAAAAAGGGTGTTTTAAAGGTAAAAATCGAGAACAGCTTTGAGGATTCCAACATCATGCAGGAGGAAAGCCGGGGAAACGGCACTGTCTTTAAGACGACAAAATCTCTTAAAGACCAACATGGGATTGGATTGAAAAATGTGAGGAAGATTGTGGAGAAGTATAACGGCACAATGGATGTCACAACAAAGGATGATATATTCTGTGTTAATCTGATCCTGTATATGGAAATAATGAAAAATGAATTGGAAGAGCAAAAATAATAAATACGGTAAAAGAGATGATTAATTAATTTTTACAAAAATATATGCAAATTATGACAGGAAGCGGCACAATGCTCTTTTTTATGATACAGTCAATATCGGAAAGAAAGGGAATACAATGGAGGGTTGTATATGAAAAAAAGATTGTGCTTTATAGTTATAAGTGTGTCGGTTATTCTTGTTGGTGCTTTTTTGTGGTATATAAATATACCCGAAAATAAAGCAAATAGAATACTGAAAAGCATGATGCAGGATTATGAAAAAACAGTGAGTATATTTTATACAGGCTTTGCTGCTTTGGGAGAGGATTCAATCACTATAGGAGAATCGGAATATTATTTGATAGAGGGAGAATACAAGACTCTCAATGATTTAGAAGAATTATTGACAAAGGTTTATACCAGAGATATGGCAAACAGGATATTATCGCAGAGTACAGGCGGAGATGAGCCAATCATTATAGAACAAGAGGGAAGGCTATATAGGAAAGACGCTTATGACGCAGGATTTCCTTTTGAAATTCCGGTAAAATCGGCAATAAAAATGAGCAATGATGAGTGGAAAATTGAAGCGGTATCGGCAATTAATGAAGATTTTATCGTTTGTATAACATTGGAAAAAGAAAATGAACAATGGAAAATAAAAGAAATTACAGAACAAGAAAGACAATAACATCGTTCAGCGTTCCGGCAGCTTTTCATAGCAGCTGAGAAATATTCTTTGTGGATGCACCTTAAACAATTACAAAACTGTAACACTTTCTGTAAGCTTTTTGTAATACTCATATGATATACTTTCTTACATATAAATCATTATCGCACACAATCAAAGAAAAACGAGGTATTTCATATGAGCACAATTCTAAAAATCCAAGACTTGGTAAAATACTACAGCACAGGCGAGACAGTCGTAAAGGCGGTAGATCACACAAGCGTAGAAATTGAGCGCGGCAGATTTACGGCAATCGTGGGACGTTCGGGTTCAGGCAAATCCACGCTTCTGCATCTGATAGGCGTCTTAGAACGTCCCGACTCAGGCAAAGTCTTTATCGACGGCACTGATATTTTTTCGCTAAAAAGCGATAAGCTTGCGCAGTTCCGCCGAAGGAAAATCGGTTTTATATTTCAGGATTACAATTTAATACCGTCGCTCACAGTATGGGAAAATGTCGTGCTTCCGCTTGGCTTGGATCACAGGCGCGTCAATGAGGCGCAGATAACCGATATTTTGGAGAAAATCGGAATTTCTGACAAGAAAAATTCTCTGCCAAGCACGCTTTCAGGCGGTCAAAAACAGCGCACGGCAATAGCAAGAGCTCTCGCAGTGGAGCCCGCGATAATCTTAGCCGATGAGCCGACTGGAAACCTCGACTCGCAGACGGAGCTTGAAGTGATGAGCCTGCTTAAAACATGCGTAAACGAGTACGGTCAGACCTTAGTAATGATAACGCACGACCAGACGATCGCGCAGATGGCGGACAGGACTCTGCTCATCACAGACGGAGCTATTAATGAGTGAAAAGATTGAAAACTGAGAGGTAGACCATGATAACCCAAATATCCTTCAAAAACATGAAATATTACAGAAACCGCAACATTATCACAGGAATTGCGATTTTCCTGACATCAGTGCTGCTCTTTATCCTGCCTACAGTCGGAGTGAACCTGATAAACACGCAGTTTGAAATAATAAACAGATATTATGCTAAATACCATGCACAGTACAGAAATGTAGACAGCACCCTTGTCAAAAAGCTCTCAGCACACCACGGCATTGCACGGTACGGACTAAGAAGCGATATAGGCTACGTAAGCAGAGCCGAACCGTCAACGATAATACTGACCTATATCGATGCCGAGTGTGCCGAATTATACAATATGCGGCTTGAAGAAGGGCATCTTCCAAACGCAGAGGACGAGATAGCTGTAACACATTCAATGCTTAAAGCGCTGGGAGCAGACGCACGACTGGGCGACACAGTAAATCTGAAATTTCAGCTTGAAAGAAACGGAACATTAGACTACGCGCAGAAAAAAAGCTTTGTGATTGTGGGATTTATAGCGGAATCAGAAACGACAGAAGTGTCAGAAAACGAGACGCAACCCGAAAATAGTCAAAACAGGCTTTACAGTGCGCTTATATCCAAGCTTTTTTTGGAAAAAGAAATCCCACAACAGCAGATACGCTACCGTTTCCTGTTTCAGATAGGAAATGATGAAAACGCCTATTACGACGATGTAAAGGACAGCATAGAAAGTATAGCCAATGAGTTTAGCATACCGCATGGCGATATAGTGATAAACAAGCAATATTTATATGCAAACTATGTAGATCCTTCCTTTGCGGCAGGCATCGCAATCATAATGATTATTGTAGTTGCTGCAGGTATTATCACAATATACAGCATTTACTATGTGGGAATGGCGGAAAGGATCAGGGAGCTTGGGAAGCTGCGCGCATTAGGAGCGGAGAAGCGCCAGCTTAAACAGATAATCCTGCGTGAAGGCTTATGCGTAGCGGCGATAGCCGTTCCGATAGGACTTCTTGCGGCAACATTATTGTCAAAACAGTGCTTCCTATGGTTTTATCAGCTTTATTCCGAAGATATATACAGCGCTGAAGTAAAGAAGATACTTTATGGCGGCGAAATGGCATTTTACCACGGATGGATTTATGCTCTTGACATAGCAGTCACGTTTGCCACAGCTTATATTTCCCTGCTTATGCCGATGCGGAAAGCATCACGCGTGTCGGAAACAGAGGCGATACGATATAACGACACGCGTGTCATATCTCACAGGGGCAGACGCAGAAGCTATACTGATATCAGGCTCTCAACGCTTGCCAAAATATACATTACGGGGAACGGGAAAAACAGCATTGTGACAATAGTGTCAATGAGCGTCACGGGCATTTTCGTTATGGCTGTCGCCACAGTCCTTTCCTGCGCGACACCAAGAGACAGCGCGGACAATGACGCCTTGGGACAGTATGTGCTGCATCTTAACATAAGCTTTGACGATATGGAGCATCCCGAACGCGATTGGAGAAACCTGATACATGACAATCCGCTGAATGATGAGCTTGTGGAAAAGCTTGAAAAAATCAACGGAGTTGAAAAGGCTTCTGTTTTTGGAAATGTTTATACAAAATGTGAAGAACTTGGCAGTGAGGTAGATGATTACTATGGTATTCTGGGCATTCCGGAGGAATATGCGGACACAATGGAAAGCGCGATAGTTGACGGCAGTGTCACATACGATGAACTGAAATCAGGTGATAAAGTGATAATGAATACAAGCGCGCTTTACTGGTTTGATTTACAGGTGGGAGATAAGCTTGTATTTACGATAGACGACGGGGAGCGAGTTTACGAAAAGGAGCTTGAAATAGCCGCAATGATAGAGCCGAGGTACAGCTTTATGGGAGATTTTTTCGCAATGGCTTATGATGGCTTGGAAAAGCTTTGCGGAGGAGAAAAACAATACCGCGTAAATATTTTTGCATCGTCAGATTATGATGAGGAGGTCTACAATGCGGTAAAGGCGCTTTTACCCGAAACGGACACAGTGAATATAGAAATATGGCAGGAGGTTTATGATATGTGGGTAAAAAGCCTGCGAATGATGAATATGGTGTGCTATATGTTTCTCGGGATATTGAGCGTCATATGCCTTATGAACGTCGTAAATACAATGATAAACAGTGTCCATTTAAGGAAAAAGGATATAGGAATGATGCAGGCAGCAGGCATGACAGACGCGCAGCTTGTAAAAATGCTCTGCCTTGAGGGAATGTTTTATATGGCGGGAACGCTTATTGTTTCAATCGGTGTGGGAAGCGCGATAGGCTATTCGATATTTTTATGGGCAAAGCACAAGCAGATATTTGGCATAAGCAGCTACCACTATCCGATAACGGCGGCAGTCGTGATAGCTGCGGTGCTGTTTGGCGTTCAGATGCTTTTGGCTGCGACGCTTGGCAGAACAGCAAAAAGGGAGTCGCTAATTGAGCGGATACGTTTCAGCGAGTAAGGAACTTTTAACATTGCATACATTTATTTATGTCGTAAAGCAGCGTTTCCATCTGCTGAATGCCTTTTTTCTGTGAAACGATTATCGCGTTAAGTATAGGCTTTAAGCCTGAACAGATTGGAAAGCAGAGAGCGCTCTGCGACATTTCAATCGCCCCTTTGTGATGCGGTATCATTTCATTCATGAAGCTGACGTTTATACTGTTTGACATGGCAGCATTTTTCATTCCCGAGAACATGACGCCCGTAATCTCTTTGAAGTTCATTTGATACTGTTTCAAATCCTGTGCGGAGTTTAGGCTGTCAGAACATTTGCACAGGATTTCTTTCATATTTTCAATGCTTTTTGTCTGCTCGGAGATAATACCGAGCGCAATGTCCTGCAGTGGTATAAGGGTAGTGTACTGCAGCAGGTTTCGCGACATTTCAATCGCCGCCTGATGGTGGGGTATCATCTGTGTGATGAAATTGTGTGAAATGCTGTCAGTGAGCTGCACGCTGGACATATCACGTATCATTTTGTCCAAAGTGCCCTGAAAACAGCTTAAATATTTAAGAGTGTTATTGCTGAATTGGGGCTGTGAGGCGTAGCTGCCGCCGCAACAGTTAAAGCCAGATGTTTTTATCATGATTAATCACGCTTTCATTATGGATTTTATATGATTATATTATGTAAAAATCGAGAATTGTTGCGCTTTGGAGAAAAATGTTGTATTATGGGTTTGTCGCAGCAAAATGAGGAAATGGTCAAATTGCTAAAGCAGAATAGAGGATTAGTGTAAAAAATAAATTTTTTACACTGTGCATCAAGAATGGAGGATTAAGATGAACATAAAAATAAAATATTTCAATGAAAATCTGCAAAAACTGGAGAAGATAACAAAAGGCAATTGGATTGACCTGCGCGCCGCGGAGGACGTAGTTATGAAAAAGGGCGAGTTCCGCCTTATACCGCTTGGCATTGCTATGGAGCTGCCGCGCGGCTATGAGGCGCATGTCGTGCCGAGAAGCTCTACGTATAAAAATTATGGGCTCATTCAGGTAAATCATCAGGGCGTGGTGGACGGTCCTGACCGTGAGACAGGCAAGGGCGGATATTGCGGCAACGACGACCAGTGGTTTGTGCCTGTCTATGCAATGCGTGACACAGAAGTGCATTTCAATGACCGTATATGCCAGTTCCGTATAATGGAGCAGCAGCCTGATATTACATTTGAGGAAGTAGACGAGCTGACAGGTGAAAACCGCGGAGGGTTCGGGACTACGGGGACGGTATAGTTGCGTTTTCGTGTCTGTTCCTGAATTTGGTTATGGCAGTAGAGAAATATTTTCGTCACTAAAGTATGTACTCTAAAGTATGTACTCATAGAAAGTAATTGAAATTTCAACATACAAAGTGTATATTATATTTAGAACATTATAGAAACTTAAAAAAGATTTGGCGGAATAGGAGTAACGCTTTATGCGAAAATTAAAGGTATATTTAGATACATCGGTTATCAGTTATCTTTCACAGGAAGATGCACCGGAGCGCATGAAGGATACATTGGAACTATGGAAAGATTTTGTTAATGGAAAATATGACATATATATTTCGCAGGTAACATTGGACGAAATAGAGAAATGTACTGAGAGCAAGCGAAATATATTGTATGATTATTTAAGCGATATTGAGTATACAAAATTGGAAATTAACGCGGAGATTGTAGAACTTGCACAGAAAATTATAGATATGGGTATACTGAGACCTAAAAGTTTTGATGATTGCCAACACATAGCCGCTGCTGTTGTCAATGCTTGTGATTGCATTATATCATGGAATTTTAAGCATATCGTAAACATTAAGACAATTAGGGGAATAAGGGCAATTACTAATCTGGAGGGCTACAAAGGAATAGATATTGTCAATCCATCCGTATTATTAGAAAGCGAGGAGTGATTATGGAAGCATTGGTTATCAGTCCTGATTTTACTATTGAGGATATCCATAAGATTAGAGAGCAGAACTATGAAAAAACAAAGGATATGACTGTAGAGGAGAAGGTAGCATATTACAACAATTCCGGAAAAGAAGCAGAAAAAGAGATTAATCGGCGCAGAGCGTTGAAACGTAAATCTATAGCAAGTGTATGAATTATATATGACAAAATGAAAAGAAACGCCAGCGATGAATTAATCATCTGAAGGATGTGTACAGATAGTATAAAATATATAATATCAAAGGGTCAATGCACAAGCGTACACTCGTACATTGACCTTTGATTTTTATTTATACATGTGTTTAGTCAAACTCAGGGTTAAACGCGTAGAAGTTCTTGCAGTCAAGGTTATCCTGCACTATGCGCAGCGATTCACCTAAGCACGATAATTGAAGCAAAAATATTTATAAATATTTCCCTCAAAATGCAATACTTAAAGCTATGAGTTTAGTTAGCTGCTAAATGTTCCAAGTGATTTCAATATTTCCGTCTGCAATCCGAATAACCTTGATAAGCGTATCGACTACTGATTGTCTGTCCTTAAAAGAGAGCGTTTCCCATGCTTTTACATGATTGGTTATCTGCTTCAATTTTCCGTCAGTATCAGTGACAGCTTCTGCAATGATTTCTTCCTGCAAGGCTTTTTTCTCCGCGTCAAGCTCAGATACTTTTTCGTCTATGTACTTCATCAGCGCGCTGCCCGCTTCGGACATCTTGGAGAGAAGTTCTTCGATTTCTTCCTCAATATGCGTCAGGCGTATTTTTTTCGTCAGGTTTTCCTGTCCTTTTTCTGCGTCTGTTATGCAGGACAGTTTTTGAAACTCTGAAAGCTTTTCCCTGATTGCGCCGAGCATATAATCCTCTAAAACGTCTGCATAAATCGTACAGCCTGCGCCTGTGCAGTTACTTCCCGTCTGGCTGCATACAAAGTAGCGTCCCCATTTGGATTTTGATTTACGGATTGTCAGCGCATAGCCGCATTTCCCGCATTTTACCTTTCCGACGAGCCATGAATTTTTCGGTTTACAGGTCTTAGTGGATTGGCGGTTGTTCAGACAGCGTATGCGGCAGGCAAGCCATATTTTTGATGGGATAAAACCCTTATGCGGCGCGAGTACAAGCTCTTTGTCAGCAAGGTCGTTTTGCTTTCGTGAAGCGGAGACCGTACCCTTGTAAAGATAGCAGGCATTACCGCCCGTAAAGTCACTTGCCGAGTTGTAGATGTTCGCGCCTTGGCTTTGAAAAAAAACGGTACACGTCAATGTCGGCTTCCACATACACGGGATTGCGGAGTATTTCACTGATGCGGGCGGTATTCCAACTTGCGCCGCGCAGATTTTTAATCCGATGTTCATTAAGATACCGCACAATATCCCCCAGTGAATTGTCAGTGTCCGCATACATAGAGTAAATCAGCTTTAACTGTTCACTTTCCGCAGGAACTTCTTCATACATGGAAGTGCGGATATTGTCAATCACCGTGTTTGTCAGACGGTATCCGTAGGGAATGCGCCCGCCCATATAGAAGCCGCGCTTGCACCTTGAATAATAAGCGTCCGTTACCCGCTTTTGTATGGTTTCACGTTCCAGTTGCGCGAACACAATGCAGATATTTAGCATAGCCCTGCCGATTGGAGTTGACGTGTCAAACTTTTCAGTGGAAGAAACAAATTCTACGCGGTGCTTTTGAAAAATCTCCATCATGTTTGCAAAGTCCAGAATAGAACGGCTGATACGGTCAAGCTTATAAACAATTACACGTTTGATTTTCCCCGCGCGAATGTCATTCATCATATTTTCAAAGCCGGGACGGTTAGTGTCCTTGCCCGAAAATCCTCTGTCCGCATATTCAATGCAGGCTTCTCCATGAGCTTCGTATCTGCAATATTCAAGCTGGCTTTCTACGGATATGCTGTCCTTTTTTTCTATTGATTGTCTTGCATATAATGCGTCGTACATTTTATCTGCCTCCTAAAACGTAAGACGCATATCCACAAAAATAATCATATCGTTTCGTGGAATGTTTTGCAATGGGCTTACGCATATTTTTTAAAAATCTGATATAGTTTTGCGGCAATTTCCTGTCGGGCTTCCTGTTCTGTTTTTTTATGAAAGGCAGGGCAGACATTGGTGACGGTCAGCTTCATTTTATTTTTGCATATTTGAATATCGGGAGTAGGAGAGTTACTGGTTTTTGTCATAAGCGTTCTCCTTTGGCGTTTTCCCTAAATTTTATGAGAAGCGGCAAGTACACTATACGGAAATAGCATAAATTTTCCCCTCTATTCCTTACTACGCGCAGAAGTCAAAATCAGGCAACATTTTTTGAAAATTTTATAAATAATTTAGAATAGCAAGCATAGGGATTGAGTACCCAATCCCGTAAATTTCAGATTTCCGCGAGGGCAGACTGATAGAGATATGCTGCCTGTCGGTAAGCCTGTAAGATAATAGAAAATAGCTTTGCAAAAAAAACATCGGGGAATGATAATTTAGCAACTATCATTCCCCGATGTTTCCGCGTTAAATTTATAGCCTACGCCTAATATAGTTTTTATATAGGTCGGGTGCTTGCTGTCTGGTTCTATTTTTTTGCGCAGGTTATAAATCACATTGACTACGCTTGAATGGCAGCTATCGCTGTCCATATTCCAAACAGCTTCAAATATTTGTGCCTGTGTGAATACAATGCCTGGATTGGAAGCGAGCAGTACAAGCGTATTGTATTCAAGGCGGGTAAGGCGGACATCTTTATTATCACGCAATACTCTGTGTTGATGTTTTAATATTTCTAAATCATTAAAATATAAAACCGATGGACTAACAGGCTGTATTACTTTGATTGAAAATTCATTAGTCAAAATGGAAACAGCTTTTTGGAAAACGGCTTCTTCATTTTCTTTAAATGTCATTATTATCATTTTGCCCACGTTTATCCTCACATATCTGTTGTATATAGACAACTATTATTTTTGTCAAAAATGAATGTTATTAACAGTAAATTGATTTTTGCAGGAGAAATCCTTGCCTTAATGTTGCAAAATCGAAAAAGATACCGAGGAATGAAAATGTATCAATCATCATTCCTCGGCATTTGCCTAATCGCTTTGCAGCCGAAAACTATTCTTTACTTAATTCCCATCCACGAAGAAATAACCATCCTTTGGACTTCGCTAGTTCCTTCATAAATTTCTGTAATTTTTGCGTCACGCATTAAGCGCTCAAATGGAAAATCTCTGGAATATCCGTCATATCCAACAAGCTGAACGCAGCGGCGCGTTACATTGGTTGCCGCTTCTGCGGCGTATAACTTGCCCATAGCGGCAAGGTGAGAGAACGGTTCGTGATCCTGCTTTGCCTGCGCTGCACGATATACAAGCAATCGGGCAGCGTCAACTCTTGCCTGCATATCGGCAAGCTCAAACTGTGTAAACTGATACTCTGAAATTTTATGTTCGCCCTGCATATGTTCTGTTACATATTTTTTGCAATGGTCAATCGCTCCTTGGGCAATGCCTAATGCCTGTGCCGCTACGCCGATACGCCCGCCGTCCAAGGTTATAAGAGCCATTTTGAACCCTTTTCCTAACTCACCTAATAAGTTCTCTTTTGGAATTTTACAGTCTTGAAAAACTAATTCGTAGGTAGCGGAACCGCGGATGCCCATTTTCTTTTCCTTTGTGCCAAATGTAAAGCCGGGAGTGCCTTTTTCTACAATAAATCCGGAAATGCCCCTGCTGCGCTGGCTTTTATCGGTCATCGCTGTGACAAAATAGGTGTCTGCATAAAAGCCGTTGGTTATGAAAATTTTAGAACCATTCAAAAGCCAATAATCACCCTTATCAACAGCGGATGTCTGCTGATTGCCCAAATCGCTTCCTGCAGACGGCTCTGTTACGGCAAAAGCGCCTAATTTTTCTCCTTTTAAAAGCGGCACAAGATATTTTTGCTTTTGTTCTTCCGTACCGAACTCCGCAATCGGAAAGCAGCCTAAAGAGTGATGGTCTGAAAGCATAACAGATGTAGTGGAACAATGCTTTGCTAATTCCTCAATCGTGGCAATATAGGCAAGATAAGAGTGTCCTGCGCCGCCGTATTCCTTTGGATAGCATATTCCCATCATTCCTAATTCGGCTAATCTCTTTCTGTTTTCTTCAGGGAAATGCTCCTGCGCATCAATTTCCGCTGCTAACGGCGCGACTTCATTAACGCCAAATTCATGAATAAGGTCTATCACTTTCTGTTCGTCCTCATCAAATTTGAAATTCATACGTAACCTCCTGTTAAAATTGATTGATATTTCCTGTCTGCCGTTTTATAATAGCACAAGAAAAGTGATTAAAAAATTCAATAATTTTGATTTCAAAATTCGATATATTCGATATATCAATGGGGTATGCGCATGAACACAAAAAATTTAATAACATTCAAAACAATACTTGAAATGGGAAGTTTCCAAAAGGCAGCAGATAAGCTGGGTTATACACAGTCTACTGTAACATTCCAAATAAAACAGCTTGAAGAAGAATTAGAGTTGGAGTTATTTGAAAAAATAGGCAGACGCATGGAACTTACTCAGGCGGGAAAGGATATTATGCCCTATGTGGATATGATTTTGCAGGGAGCGGAACAAATAAGCAATTACGGGAAAAGCTTGTCTGAAATATCAGGTACGATAAAACTGGCAATTCCCGACTCTATTTTGATATACACCATGCAGCCTTTTATACAGGCGTTTCGGCATGAAGCGCCTAATATACAGCTTGTAATTCACTCTCTGCAAGCGGGGCAGATTATTCAGGCGGTTATGGACGGAATAGCCGATATAGGCATAAATTGTGAGAAAGACAACTATCCTGATACAATTATCCATAATAACCTTGGCACATACAGAATACTTCTTGTCGCTTCTCCCTTTATGGACAGAGGTTTACTTGACTTTGTAACACCGCATCAGCGAAAGCCATTCAGCCTTATCTGTAATGAACCAGACGGATATTATCAGTTAGAGATGAATAAATACCTTGACAAAAAAGATATTGTCCTCAACCAATATATGAAAGTGCAGAGCATAGAGGCGGTAAAAAGATGTGTAATGAATAATTTAGGAATTGCGGTTGTTCCTAGTTACTCTGTTGAGGAAGAATTGAAAAATGGCGCTTTGATACCGATTAAAACAGAACTTGATGAAAAAATATATAATGCTATTTATGTGTATCACAAAAATAAATGGATTAGCCCGCAAATGAAACTGGCATTAGATTTGTTGATAAAATTAAAGGCAGATTGTTAATAAAAGCTTTCCATTTCGTTTTTTGCCTGTCCGGAAGAATGGAATAGGAAAATATAAATGTGATATTATATGTAAAACAAGGGCTGAAAGTTCATCAGGGAACCTTCAGCCCAATCATTATCATAGAAGGTCACATTTATAGATTTTTCCTCACACACTCAGGTACTTAACCCCCCGATAGTAGGAGTTATATAATTAGTCAAACTCAGGGTTAAACGCGTAGAAGTTCTTGCAGTCAAGATTATCCTGCACTATGCGCAGAGATTCACCAAACCGCTGGAAATGCACGATTTCCCTCTGCCTGAGGAACTTTATCGGTTCTGCGACTTCCGCGTCTTTTACAAGCCTTAATATATTGTCGTATGTCGTCCTTGCTTTTTGCTCGGCAGCCATATCCTCATAAAGGTCAGTAATAGGATCGCCCTTAGACTGGAACTCACACGCATTAAACGGTATTCCGCCCGCTGCCTGCGGCCAAAGCGCTAATGTATGGTCTACATAATATTTATCAAACCCTGACGCCTTCAATTCTTCCGGCGTGAGATTTTTTGTAAGCTGGTAAACGATCGCGCATATCATCTCAAAATGCGCAAGCTCCTCAGTGCCGATGTCCGTCAAAACACCGGTTACGGCATTATAAGGCATTGTGTACCTCTGCGCGAGATAGCGCATTGACGCGCTTAGCTCTCCATCGGGGCCGCCGTACTGCGTAATGATAATCTGCGCGATTTTCGGGTTTGTCTGTGTGATGTTTACGGGAAACTGCAGCCGCTTTTCATAATTCCACATTAATAATACCCCCTTTCCCAAGGCCAATCCTGCAAAGCCCATTTCCACTCCTGACAGTTGTCTTCAAGCATATCAAGCACGATAGGTCCGAAATTCTCGGTATATTCCATAGTGAGCTGATTTTTAATGCTGTTGTACCTGCCAAATGCGTCAAGCGCCTGCTGGTCGTAGGGGTGGGTGTCAAGGTAAAGGTTTAAGTCCTTGAGCGCAAAGTCTACTTTTCCTATTTCGCAGAGTAATTTTTTGCGGTCTTTTCCGCAGCCGCATTGCTGTTTATTATAGTCCATACCCTTTTCTCCTTCCCGTAAACGGCTTATTCAATATGGGAAAAATAGTCCCTGTTTTATAGCCTTCTTCAAGATTTTCATACATCGTACAGTTTTTCTGCCATGGAACATAGCCCATCGCTATAGGCATCTGTTCCAGATATGGCATCTGCGGTTGTTTCCATTCCTGCATAGCTTTTTCTCCTTGTTTTTACATTTACTAACATATTATGACGCGGGCGGGCATAGTGTTCAAAAAACGAAGAAAAACACATAAATTTTCAAAAATCGGTTATATTACTATCAATCGTTTGAAAAGCGGAGGAAACAAAATGTATCAGAGTTTTGAGGAAAATAAACAGTATTTAAGCGGCAGCCTGCATATAGGCGAAAGCTTCGACATAGTGAGCAGGGATATCCTGATCGGCGAAAAAAACGCCTGCTTTTACTTTATAGACGGATTTTGCAAAGACGCACTCATGCAGAAGCTCCTGCAGTTTCTCATGGGCTTAAAGGCACAGGATATGCCCGCGACGGCAGAGGATTTCAACAAACTGATGCCGTATGTCGAGGTAAGCCTGACAAATGACTTTGAGGAAATCACAACTAATATTTTGAGCGGCGTGTTCGCCATTATTATAGAAGGTTTTGACGAATGTATTCTGATTGATTCGCGAACCTATCCCGCAAGAGGCGTTTCCGAGCCCGAAAAGGACAAGGTGCTGCGCGGCTCAAAAGACGGCTTTGTGGAAACGGTCGTATTCAATACCGCACTCATCAGGCGGCGCATACGCAGCACTGACCTCAGAGTAGAAATGCTGAGCGCAGGCAAGGCGTCAAAGACGGACATAGCACTGTGCTATATGGACAATCGCGTGGACAAGAAATTTCTGGGGAGAATACGCGACCGTATAAATAGCCTTAAGGTTGACGCGCTCACGCTCAATCAGGAGAGCCTTGCGGAGTGCCTTTACACTTCAAAATGGTACAATCCGTTCCCGAAATTTAAGTATACCGAGCGCCCTGACGCGGCGGCAGCGCAGATTTTGGAGGGGAGCATTATTATCCTCGTGGACAATTCGCCGTCGGCGATGATTTTGCCTATCAGCGTGTTTGATATGGTGCAGGAGGCGGACGATTTTTATTTCCCGCCGATAACGGGCTCGTATCTGAGATTGTCGAGGTTTTTGATACTGATTTTGACATATTTTATCACGCCAACTTTTCTGCTTTTGATGCAAAATCCTGACTGGATTCCGCCATCGCTTGACTTTATCGTAGTCAAAGAGGAAGTCCATGTGCCGTTGATTTGGCAGTTTTTGATATTGGAGCTTGCTATAGACGGTCTGAGGCTTGCCGCGGTCAACACGCCGAATATGCTTTCCACGCCGCTCAGCGTCATGGCGGCTCTGATATTGGGCGAGTTCAGTGTGAGCAGCGGGTGGTTTAACGCGGAAGTAATGCTTTATATGGCGTTTGTAGCGATTGCAAACTACACGCACCCAAGCTATGAACTTGGGTATGCGATTAAGTTTTTCCGCATCATCAATCTAATACTGACCGCGCTTTTCCAGTTCTGGGGATATATTATCGGGGTGGTGCTTTTCTTTACCGCCATTGTCACAAACAAAATGGTATCAGGGCAGAGCTATCTCTATCCGCTTATCCCGTTCAGCTGGAAAAAATTCAGCAGTCTTATGTTCAGAACGCGGCTTCCGGAGGCGCGCGAATAATAAGTTTTTTATATGAAAAAACGCTATAGGGCGTATGTGTGCCTTATAGCGTTTTTGCATTGTTTCGACATAAACAACTAAAGCCTTTACTCATCTGCCTAAAAACCATATAATAAAATAAAAATCAAAAATTTCAGAAAAAAGCCTAACCAACCTCTGATTGTTACGACTATATAAGCGTAACAATCATGATTGAAAAAACATTAGGAAACTCTAAAGCATCAAAATATGTACCGCAAGAGTGTTAATGCATTTAGATTTCCAAAATGTTTGGAAAAATGTCAAGGCCGGGCATTTTTCATAGGTATTTGGAGGTTAGCGTGAAAGCAGACGAAGCGTTAAAAGCACTTGAGGACAAGGATTTCCTCGACAAGATATATCGTTTTTCCTACCATAGATGCGATACATCCTTTGAGGCGGAGGATTTGTGTTCAGACATTATCCTTGCGGTAATATCAGCCATACATAAGCAGGAGTGTATTGAAAATTTTTATGCGTTTGTATGGACAATCGCTCACAGGGTATACGCGGATTACAGCAGGGAAAGAAACAGCGAACGGCGTGTTTTGGGCTTTGAGGACAGTGATATTTTATTGGAAGCTAAGGACAATGAAATAGACAATTTGATTGAGGAAGCCGCCGAGCGCGAGCAGATAAGCAGGATTTTTAAGGAAATAACATTTTTGGCGGGGATGTATCGTGAAGTAATGGTGATGTTTTACATAGACGGGCTGAAAGTAAAGGAAATTGCAGCAAGGTTGGATATCAGCGAAAATAATGTGAAGCAGCGTCTGTTTTCCGCACGAAATTCAATTAGAAAAGAGGTTGGGACTATGAGTGAAAGAAATTATATACTGAAGCCCGTTAAATTGGCATTTATGGGAACAGGCTTGCCCGTCGGAAACGACCCGAGAATAAAAGCTGAGAGAATGTTTTCTCAAAATTTAGTTTATCTTTGCAAGGACAGACCTAAGTCCGCAAAAGAACTTTCAGATGAGCTTTGTATGCCTATGCCTTATGTGGAGGAGGAGCTGGACATTCAATGCCATGGCGAAAACGGCACATACGGTCTGCTCCGCAGGCTTGAAAACGGAAAATATGCGCTCAATATTTTATTGGCGGATTATGATGAATATGATAAGGCAAATCTGATTTCCGAAAGGCACCTGCCTGAATTTTGCGGCATTGTTAAAAATATCATAAGAAAAAATAAGGAAAAATTACTTTCGTTTCCGTATTTGAGCAGCCAGACGGATGTAGGCTTTATCATGTGGTCTTTGATTTCGAGAACCTGTTGGATATTAAACGGAAAAATCAATGATATTCTCAATGATAAATATTTCTCTGATATTGTTCCTGTTGAGAGAAATTTTTCGACAGTTGCCATTGCCTATACGGATGAACAGCAGCCTGATTTTTCTTTTTACGGCTGCGATGAGATAAATGCGGAAGCAGTCGGAGGATATAAACAGGTGTTGGTTTCCAATATTTATGGAAAGCATATTGAGGAGCACTTTAATTGCGGGCATAATATAGCAAATGACCCGAAGCTTTTAATGACGCTCAGGAGTATCGGTGGGATTTCGATTGATGAGCTGTCCGAGAATGAAAAAGAGATAGCGGCTAAGGCGCTTGAGTGCGGGTATCTTCGCAAAAAAGGAAATATGATAGAGCCTAAAATAATCGTTATTGACATAAAAGATAAAATGGACTTTTACGATTTGTCTTATGATATCAACAGTAGTGAGATGGACGAGCTTGCAGGGAAAATCGCCGCTGAGCTGTCAGGCTTTATGCGAAGCCGCATTCCGGAGCATTTGATGAATGAGTATCGTATATATATGGAACTTATTGCGGGCACAAGAATGTTATCGCGGACGATAGATGAATGTATCAGCGAAGGCGTGCTCTCCAAGCCGGAGAGCAGACTTGGAGCGGAGGGTGTGCTTATGGTTGTGGAGGGCGCGCACTGATAAGAGAAAAGCACATTTGATAAGTTGAAGGTATCAGGATTTTAATACAAGGCCGATGTACAATCTATACAGCAGCAGGCTAAACATTTAACTGCTGTCGATTTGTACATCGGCTTTTAAATTGTGCTTTACTTATTGCTGCAAAAATCATATAATAAGGTTATGCATTTTAAGCTTTAAAGGCAGGCAATTGCAAAATATTATTGAATGCAGCAGCTATATGAAAATAAAAGAACAACGAGGTAAAAATATATGGAAAAAGAATTTTACTGTTATAAAAATAATCAAAAAATTTATGTAAAGGAATATATGCCGGATGATTTAGCTTCAGACAAAATTCCTGCCGTCATAATCAGCCATGGCTTTGGCGGCAGCGGTGCAGACAACGATTATTACTGCAAGGCGTTTGCGGAGGACGGCTATGCGGCATACTGCTTTGACTTTTGCGGGGGCACTGTCGCGGATGGCGGAAGGAGTGATGGCGCGACGACGGATATGAGCGTCAATACGGAGTGTGATGATTTATCCGCTGTGTATGAATATGTGACATCACTGTCATATATTGATGAGCAGCATATCACGCTGATGGGCATAAGCATGGGCGGTTTCGTATCGGGACTGACGGCGGCAAAATACGGGGACAGAATAGAAAATCTTATAATGATATATCCCGCCATCTGCATACCTGATGATGCCAGAATGGGACGCTTGGGTGGCGGCGCATATGACTTGGGCAATGTCCCTGATACGATTGAATGTCCCAACGGCATGAAGATAAGGCGGCGTTTCCACGAAGAAGTGAAGGATATGGACCCATACCTTGAATTGAGAAAAATGAAAGGCAGGGTGCTTTTGATACAGGGGACAAATGATGATGTGGTAAACTATTCATATGCGATAAAGGCTAAGGAGTGCTACCAAAAAGGGCAGTGCCAACTGCTTATGGTAAGAAATGCGGGACATGGTTTTTCGAGGCAGCAGGAGGACAGTGTCATTACCGCTATGAAAATGTTTTTGGCGGGCAAAAAGGAATATCTTACTATACAGGTTTTCATCACTGAGCAGAATATAGTGGAAAAGAGCGATACATACCAAAAAACTGAGATATATTTTACTGGCTATTGCGACAGCGATTTGTTTAAAGGCAGTATTCTTCCGGGAGCGGTTGATGTGCAGGAGTACGAAAACGATGAGCCAAAGCTGATAAGGGCTGACTATACGCTTGAAGGGATAGACCAAAACAATGAGCACTGCAAAATCCATATAATCAACCAAAAAATCGGTGAGCAGTACAAGCCTGAAATCACCACAAACAGCCCAGCACTTTCGTTCTTGAAATATATGGAGCTTACGGCGTCGCTTGAAATCTTTGAGGGAGGTTTGACTGTTAGGATATTTGGATAAATTAGTCCTTTGTATAATGAAAGAAATTATGGCGCAGTATTGAAATTAAGATGTAATTTAAACTACGATTGATGGGAGGCTTAAAATGGAGGCTATTCGTAAATATATCGATGCAAGCCGACTGATGGATATTATGACATTGCCGGAAAATTTTAAAAATCGAAAATTAGAAGTCCTTATTTTCCCAACAGATGAGCAGGAGCCAGAAAGGGCGGATATCAAGTCAGTAGTACAATCTTTAATCGGAGCAATTCCGGCTACGGATATGTCGCTGGACGAACTACGGGAGGAAAGGCGGCATAAGTTTGAATAAGAGGTATAGAGGATGAAATTGCTGATTGACACAAATATTGTGTTGGATGTTCTTTTGAAACGAGAGCCATTTTGTCATGATGCGGCAGAAGTGATGAGCCTGGCGCAATGTGATGATATTCACGAGTACGTGTCTGCTTCTGCGATAACGGATATTTATTATATCGCTTATAAACAGATAAAAGACAGAAAATTGGTAATTGACCTTATTAAAAGGCTTCTTATGGTAGTTTCAGTAGCTGCAGTTACTGAACAGGAAATCAGAAATGCGCTGGAAACAGATTGGAGAGACTTTGAGGATGCTGTACAATATTCTGTTGCTCTACTGAACGACATAGATGGGCTTGTCACAAGAAATGCTAAAGATTATGAATGGGCTGATATAAGTATCTGGACACCCAAACAGGTATTAAAGATGTATGAAGATAAGAGACGGGGAAATTGAATGTCAAAAGTTTTAAAGAAAGGAGCACAATCACATGAGAATGTACGACCTTATAATGAAAAAACGAAACGGCGGCGCGCTTAGCACCGAAGAAATACGCTTTATGATAAAAGGCTTTACCGCAGGCGAAATCCCCGACTACCAGATGTCCGCCATGATGATGGCGATTTATTTTCAGGGAATGAACGAGGATGAAACCTTAGCACTCACAATGGAAATGGCAAAGAGCGGCGATATGCTTGATTTGAGCGACATAAACGGCATAAAGGTTGACAAGCACTCAACAGGCGGCGTAGGCGACAAAACATCTCTTGCGCTCACGCCCATGGTCGCGGCGCTTGGCGTGCCTGTAGCCAAGATGAGCGGGCGCGGACTAGGGCATACGGGCGGCACGATAGACAAGCTCGAGAGCTTTACAGGCTTTTCCACGGAAATTTCAGAGCAGCAGTTTAAGGACAATGTAAACAAAATCGGCATAGCCATAATGGGGCAGACAGCAGAGCTTGCGCCCGCGGACAAAAAGCTTTACGCGTTGAGGGATGTGACGGCGACGGTAGACAACATGTCGCTCATCGCTTCATCTATAATGAGCAAAAAGCTTGCGGCTGGGGCAGACGCGATAGTCCTTGACGTAAAGACGGGCAGCGGCGCGTTTATGAAAAAGGAGGAGGATTCCTTTGCGCTTGCGCGCGAGATGGTAAGGCTCGGAAAGGGCGCGGGGCGCGACACTGTGGCTATTGTGTCTGATATGGACCAGCCGCTTGGCTTTGCCGTAGGAAACGCCTTGGAGGTGCGAGAGGCAATCGACACATTAAATGGCAGAGGACCAAAGGATTTTGAGGAGCTTTGCCTGACGCTTGGCTCATATATGGCGCTTGCGGCGGGCAAGGCGCAGAGCGTTGACGAGGCGAGGAAAAAGCTTATCGGCTGCATTGAGGACGGAAGCGCCTTGAAGAAGCTTGCCGAGTTTGTCGCGGCGCAGGGCGGCGACAGTAAGCTCGTGTACCATCCCGAAAGGCTTCCGCAGGCATCTATTATAGAAGAAATACCCTCGCCAAGCGACGGTTACATACAAAAAATAGTCTGCGACGAGATAGGCATATGCTCGCTCATACTTGGCGGCGGGCGCGAGACAAAGGAGAGCAGCATAGACTTGTCCGTAGGGCTTGTGCTGCATAAAAAAGTCGGAGATGCCGTGAAAAAGGGCGAGTCCCTTGCGACAATCCACGCAAACGACAGCGAAAAGCTTGCCGCCGCAAAGGCGCGTTTCCTTGCGGCATACACAATAAATGACACGCCTGTCACAAAAAAGCCTCTCATAAAGGGAATAGTGAACGGCTAAAAGACATAAAATGAAGTATAGAAACCTATACTTCATTTTTTATGGTGCCGATATGACTAGACGCGACATTTTCAAGAAGGATATAGCTGACGCAGGGGAGCGCTTTGCCGACACGTTTTCACTGCCAAAGGATATGGTGGTGAACGCCACGCTTCTGCATATGATAGGCAAATCGGATATTTTCATAGAAAATTTCAAGGGAATAGTTTCCTATACATGCCACGAAATAATCATAAAAGGGCATAAAATAAAATACTGCATATGCGGCGACAATCTGGCGATAGAATACTATTCAAACGAGGACATGAAAATATCGGGGCAGATTAATGAGGTGAAGGTAGTAAGAGAAGCAATGAGGTGAGACTCATGCAGAATAATTGGGTGCGTTTTGTCAAGGGCTGCATTTCAGTAAAGCTCGGCGGCGACTATCTGGAGCGTTTTTTTAATATGTGCAGGACACACGACATATATCTTTGGGGCATCAGGCGCGAAAATGACATATGTGTCTGCAATATGTACGCGTCAGACTTTTTTAAGCTTCCGCCGCTTCTGAAAAAAACAGGGACAAGGGCAAAGGTAATCCGCAAAAGCGGAGTGCCGTTTTATATTCCTTTTATGAAAAAAAGGATTATTTTTTTTGCAGGGGTTATTTTGTGCCTGATAATGCTGAACCTTGTCACAAATTACGTCTGGGCGATTGAGTATATCGGCAACCTGCAGGTCAGCGACAATGAGCTCACCGATTTCCTCAATAGCCAAAACATACATTATGGGATAAAAAAGAGCGAAATAAACTGCGAGGAAAAAGAGAAACGCCTGCGGGAAGCGTTTCCGAACGTGACATGGACATCAATTTATTTTGAAGGCTCAAAGCTTTGCGTCGAGGTAAAGGAAAATGAAAAGACAGAGCCGAAAAAAACGCAGACAAGGGGAACGGACATCATATCCGAAGACGAGGGCGTAATAATCTCGATAGTGACGCGCAACGGCGTGCCAAAGGTGAAAGCGGGCGACACGGTTGTAAAAGGTCAGGTGCTTGTGGAGGGAAGCGTGCCTGTCTACAACGAGGAGCAGGTAATCACTGATTACCAGATTTATGACGCTGACGCGGACATTTGGATAAAAGCGCCGATTATTTATAAAGACGAGGTATCAAAGAGCTATCCTGTGCTCTTTTACACGGGAAATGACGCTGACGTGGGATTTTTTGAAGCGTTCGGCTTTCACGTTGACGGGCTTTTGATTTATGACTTATTTCATAAAAGCAAGACGGATTTGTATGAAACCCTGACGCAAAAACATCAGCTTGTCCTGCTTGACAACATATACCTTCCAATCTACTACGGAAGAATTAACAGAAAAGAATACTCTTTGAAATATCTTGCGCATACAACAGATGAGATGAAACAGATATTGTCTGATAACTTTGAAAAATTTATTTCAGAATTAGAGGAAAAAGGGGTACAAATTGTTGAAAAAAATGTTAAAATAGTAAAGAATAGGAATAGTATGAAAATGCAAGGAGATATCACGGCGATAAAGCCGACAGGCAGAGTTGTCGATATACAAAGAACTGACGAGGCGCAGCAGACACAGGAAGCGGCGCCACAGTAGGACATAAAGGCGGAGGGCGAAATTGGAGAATTTTCAGTTAGGCATACAGATAGAGTCGGAGCATATGCGGAATATTTTTGGCAACAACGACACATACATCAAGCAGATAGAAAGCGACTTGGGCGTAGTTATCACGGACAGAAACGGCGAGGTGCGCATATCAGGCGAAAGGGAGAGCGTAGAGAAAGCGGCAAAGCTGATAAAGGAGCTTGCGGAGCTTTCAAAGCGCGGCAATATGATACAGGAGCAGAATGTTTCATATGCGCTTGAACTTTCGCATGAAAACAGCGATGACGCCATTCTTGAAATGGACGCTGACTGCATATGCCATACCGTGCTTGGCAAGCCCATAAAGCCAAAGACTATAGGACAGAAAAAATATATTGATGCCATACGCGACAAGATGATAGTGTTTGGGCTTGGTCCCGCGGGCACGGGCAAGACGTACCTTGCGATGGCGATAGCGATAACGGCGTTTAAAAATCACGAGGTGGAGCGCATAATTCTCACGCGCCCCGCGATAGAGGCAGGCGAGAAGCTCGGATTTCTGCCGGGTGATTTGCAGAGCAAGGTAGATCCATATCTTCGACCGCTCTATGACGCGCTCTATCAGATAATGGGAGCGGAGAGTTTTCAGAAAAATATGGAGAAGGGACTTATCGAGGTTGCGCCACTTGCATATATGCGAGGCAGGACTCTTGACAACGCGTTTATAATTCTTGACGAGGCGCAGAACACCACACCCGCGCAGATGAAAATGTTCCTGACGCGCATAGGCTTCGGCTCGAAGGTGGTAATCACGGGCGACGCGTCGCAGAAGGATTTGGCACCGGGCGTATTGTCAGGGCTTGACGTGGCTGAGCGGGTGCTTGGCAGGATAGACGACATAGGTTTTATAAAGATGACGAGCAGCGACGTGGTAAGGCATCCGCTGGTACAGAAGATTGTCAATGCGTATGAGGATTATGAGAGAAAAATAAATGACACGAGTGTCAGAAAACATGATAAAGGCAGACAATCTAAAAAGAAGGACAAGATAAAAAAATAAAACTGACATAAATAAGAGGTAAACAACGTATGAAAAAAAAGGAAGAAGCCAAATGGCAGAAGGCATTGCTTATAATCATCATGCTTTTGGTTTCCGTCTCTTTGATAGGAGGAGCGGCGTACCTTTATGGAAAATCTTTTAGGGACATTTTTACATTAATAGTTATATCGGCTGCATACCTTGGGGCAGTCATATTTTCGCTGATACAGTCAGATATATACGGTGGTCTGCACTATGACAATGGGGGGCATTACGCGAGATTTGTGCTTGTGTTCTTGTTTGGCGTGGCAGTCTGCTGTGTATTGCCGTCGATACCCGAATCGGGCTGGGCTGTGCCGTCTGTTGCGCTTGCGCTTGCGCTGTTTTCAAATACTGTGACAGGGATTGTGGCGTATGCGGGGCTTATCAGCATATGCGTGTATCTTGCGTCTGCCGATATTTTGGTGTTTGCGCTGTGTTTCCTTACGGGCTGCATTTTCGCCATACTGTTTGAAAAGCTTGACGACGAATACAGGACAGGCATACCGATGTTTATAGCGATGCTGATATATATTATCAGCCTGACGGCAAAGACAGTATTTCAGAGCAAAGGCACTTTATCTGTGGAAATATTTATTGTGCCTATTGTAAATGTGTTTATCACATATATATGTATGCTTGCTGTGTTAAGGTTTTACTGTGCCGCAGTGGTTGACAAGGAAAAGGGCAAATATCTGGCAATAAACGACCAGGAATTTAAGCTGCTTGCAAAGTATAAGACGGAGGACAAGCAGTTGTATTACAATGCGATACATACGGCGCATTTTGCGGAAAAAACGGCAAGAATGCTTCATATGGACGTTGACTTGGCAAAAAACGGAGGTTATTACCATAGGATAATAGTTGCCGAATGTAATAAGAAAGGTAAAACGCTTGAGGAAATCTGTAAAAAGTACAAGTTTCCGCCCAAAGCGGTACAGCTGCTGCAGGAATACAACTACAAAAACCGTCCCATTAAAATGCGTGAGACAGCCGCCGTATATATCGCGGACAGCGTCGTGGCTACGCTTATGTATTTGAACAGTAAGGAGGAAGAAGACAAAAACAGTGAGGAGATTGATTATACCAAGCTGGTTAAGGCTATTATAAAAAGGAAGATAGATAGCGGCGTGTTGAGCCGCAGCGACATTTCGCTTTCAGATATAGGCGATTTTGAAAGAATTTATGCGGGAGAGAATTTATATTATGACTTTTTACGTAGAGAATGAGACAAAGCTGGAGCTGCCGTTTGACGCGGAAAAGATTGCCACGCAGGTGATTGAGGAGGCTATTGAATATGAAAGCTGTCCGTATGAGGCGGAGGTGAGCGTGCTGCTTACGGACAATGAAAATATACACGCGATGAATAAGGAATACAGAAATGTTGACCGCCCTACAGATGTGCTTTCGTTTCCAAATGTAGATTATGAAAGCCCCGCTGATTTTTCAAGGCTTGAGGATAGTGAGGCTGATTATTTTAACCCAGACAGCGGGGAGCTGTGCCTCGGGACTATTGTTATTTCCATTGAAAAGGTGTACGAGCAGGCAGAGGAGTACGGACATTCGCCGCTCAGGGAGTATGCCTTTTTGGTGGCGCACAGTATGCTGCATCTTTTTGGATATGACCATATGGAAGCAGATGAGGCGGCTGTCATGGAAAAAAAGCAGGAGGAAATCCTGCAGAGGCTTGGGATTACGCGCGCAAATCATTGAGAGGCTCGGATTTGCTTAGGCTGTTTTAGATGACATAGGAGATTTGATAATGAAGAAAAAGTCTAATTTTATTGTACAGGGAAGCATACTTGCGATGGCGGGCGTGCTGTCGAGGATTATAGGCATAGCAAGGCGTTTCCCTATGGAGCATATCATAGGCGATAAGGGAAACGGATTTTATTCGGCGGCGTATGAGGTTTACGCGATGATGCTGATTATATCGTGCTACAGCCTGCCGCTTGCGGTGTCAAAGGTGGTTTCGTCAAAGCTGAACAAACGGCAGTACAGGAGCGCGGAGAGGGCGTTTCAGTGCGCCTTGATTTTTGCCATAGTGACGGGCGGCATTACGTTTTTTGTATGCGAATTTTTTGGAGATTTCCTCGCGGCGGACGTTATGCTTGAGCCTATGAGCGCGCTTGCCCTAAAGGTGCTTGGCCCGGCACTTTTGATAGTGTCAGTCATGGGCGTGTTCAGGGGATATTTTCAGGGGCTTGGCACTATGACGCCTACGGCGATTTCGCAGATTTTAGAGCAGATTTTTGTGCTGATTGGAAGCATTGCGGGCTCTTATATTCTGTTTAATTATGGTGAAATGGTAGGGGTTTTGTATCATGATGAGGATTATGCGCCGTCGTATGGAGCGGCGGGAGCGTCTATAGGGCCTGTCGTGGGCGCGGTAGTGGGGCTTGCGTTTTTGCTCTTTATATTTTCCATGTACAAGACAAAGCTGAGGCGGCAGATGAAACGTGAAAAGCCGGGAAGAACTGACAGCTATGGGCAGATTTTCAAGCTGATACTTCTCACGATTTTTCCTGTGCTTTTGAGCACTACGGTTTATAACTTAAGCAATGTAATTGATATCAGGATTTACAATGATGTGATGATACAGAAGGGCTTGGAGGATGTAAAGGCGTACAACTGGGGCGTGTATTCGGGGAAATACAGGGTGCTTGTGAATGTGCCGATTGCGCTTGCAAACGCTATGTGTTCATCTATTGTGCCTGTGCTTACGGGGCTTATGGTGAGGGAGGAATATTCGCAGGCGAAAGAAAAGATAGGGCAGGCTATGCGTTTTACTATGTTGGTCGCGATACCGAGTACTGTGGGGCTTACTGTGTTGGCGAGGCCGATTATCACTATGCTTTTTAGGGGCGAGATAGATATGGCGGTTAATCTTCTGCATTTGGGCTCTATATCTGTGGTATTTTATACGATGTCTACGCTTACTAATGGGGTGCTGCAGGGGATTAATAAGATGCAGATACCTGTGCGGAATGCGGCGATTGCGCTTGTGGTGCATATTGCGGCGTTGTATGGCATGCTGGAGCTTGATTGGGGGATAAATGCTGTGGTGTATGCGAATATTTTGTTTGCGGTGATTGTGTGCGTTTTGAATTCGCTTGCTATCAGGAAATATCTTAGGTATAAGCAGGAGTATGTGAGGACTTTTGCTGTGCCGGCTATAGCGTCTGTGGTGATGGGCGTGGTGATTGGAGTGCTTGGGATGTTGCTTTCGGGGGCTGTGGGGAATGTGCTTACTGTGTTGATTTGTATTGTGTTGGGGGCTGTGATATATTTTGTGGCGTTGTTGTTGTTGAAAGGGGTTTCGGAGTATGATTTGCGGAGAATGCCGTGCGGCGGTATAGTGATTGGGGTGGCGAAGAAGTTAAGGCTTATGTAATTTATTGGCAACAGGTCGCCCCGAGCGTTTTATACACCCCATTCAGACGCGCTTGCGCTCAGTGGAAAGCGTAGCGGACACTAAGCTCAATGGCGCTGTAAAAGGAGCTACGCTTTTACAGCTTATTTCGCTAAGTGCCGACGCTTTCCAAGGGTCTTCATGGGGTGTATAAAACGCTCGGGGCTAGTGTATGGCTGGCTGTGGAGTGTTTTGAGGTAATGCCTTGCATGTGTTTATGAGCGGCAGGAAGATTTTTGTGTGAATAAAAAATGAAAGATAGGCTGATACTATATCTAAGAGGCCCAAATGGTTTACAAACTTGCAGTGGAGGCTGATGATGAAGAAACGATATATGATTGGCTTATTTTTTGTATGTGCGGCTGTTGTCGCGGTTGTGGCTGTGCTTTTGTGGGGAAGGCATGTTATGGATGGTTTTCCTGATGAGAATGGCGCGGAGGGGCAGGAGGCGCCGCAGAGTGATGTGACTGAGGACGGAGAGATTGACGATTATGATGGGGCTGGCGTGTCGCAGGTGCAGGGTATGGGGATGCTTACGACGGCGGATACTATGTGCGTTTATGAAAATATTGACCAGAAGGACGGGACTGTTTCGATGGTGGAGGCTAAGTTGCCTGAAAAATATGTGGGGCTAAATCGTGCGCAGCTTGAGGCGGCTTTGAGGCTTGACGGGAATATTATGTTGCTTGATGAGAGTGATGATGGTTTTAAGTCGCAGCATTTGGAGTTGTTTTCGCCTGAGCGGGTAAAAATTCTGCGGATTTATGATACGGCGAAACAGCAGGGCGGTTATTATATTTTAGAGGTTGATGGAGAGGTGCGCATTTACAAGGAAGATAAAAAGACTTTGTATTTCAGAACGGACCTTACTTTGGATGATTTGCCTGAAAATGTTGCAAAGGAGATTGTCGAGGGAAAATATATGGAAAATGAGGTACAGGTGTATCATTTCCTTGAGTCTTATAGCAGCTAAAAAACCCATTAAGGAAATCTAAGGCGGTAAAAGACACCGCTTAAGATTTCCTTAATGGCTATGAAAAACGCAAGGTCGGCGTTTTTCTGGCGTGTCAAAGGCAGCAGGAGACACCGCCTAAGATTTTCTAAATATAATATGGGAGAAATTATATATGGCGAGAAGGATAACGGTTGTGGGCGGCGGCGCGAGCGGTCTTATGGCGGCGGTCATGGCGGCGCGTGGTGGTGCTGAGGTCACGGTTTTGGAGCATAAGGACAGAGTGGGCAAAAAGCTTCTTATGACGGGCAACGGGCGCTGTAATCTTACGAATGTGAGTGGATTTGAGGGGAAATATTTCAGCAGTGACGAGGCCTCAATGCAGAAAATATATGGAGCGTTGGGGCGATTTGACGCGGACGATGCGATGGATTTTTTCAGAAGTATAGGTGTATTTACGAAAGAAAAGCGGGATGGCGGTATTTATCCTGTTTCAGAACAGGCTTCGTGCGTGCTTGACGCGTTCAGGAGCGAGTGCGCGCGGCTAGGCGTGAGGACGGTTGTAAACGCGGATGTAAGAGACATGCGCGCTGTGAAATGTGACAGGCTTATTCTCGCGACAGGCGGGAAAGCCGCGCCGTCAACGGGTTCAGACGGTTCGGGGTATGTGCTTGCCAAAAGGCTGGGGCACAATATTATAACGCCATTGCCCGCGCTGGTACAGCTTAGGTGCGAGGGCGATTTTTTTAAGTCTGTTGCCGGGGTGCGCGCGCAGGCGGGGATTACGCTGTATATAGACGGTAAAAAAACGGCTTACGAGGAGGGCGAGCTGCAGCTTACGGATTATGGCATATCGGGAATTCCCGTTTTTCAGTTCAGCAGGCTTGCGGCTCGGGCTTTACATGAAAGGAAGAAATGCGAGGCGGAGGTTAATTTTATGACACAAGTGTCAGAAAAAGACCTTGGAGGTTTGCCGGCAGGAAGATATGACGGTAAGAAAGTAGAGGAATTGCTTGGCGGCATGGTACATAAAAAGATAGCTTCGCTAATCTGCCGCAGGCATAAGCTTGACGCGCGGATGACGGTTTTTGATGCGGGCAGGGAAAAGGTTAAGGCGTATATTGACGAATTGAAACATTTTAAGGTAAGGATAACATCGGCAAATTCTTTTGGCAATGCGCAGGTATGCAGCGGCGGGGTGCCGCTTGGAGAAGTGTCGGATTGCTTTAGGTCGCTTAAAGCGCCAAATGTGTACATAGTTGGCGAGCTGCTTGATTGCGACGGCATATGCGGGGGCTATAACCTGCAATGGGCATGGACGACCGGCGCTATAGCAGGAAGGGACGCGGCAAATGATAACGATTAATCAGTTAAAGAGTGAAATTATTCTCGACAAAAACAAGGTTAATGTTAAAGGGCGGCTTGGCGTAAGCGACATTATTGACAATGAGGATATATTAAGGAAAAAGGCGGCAAGACTGCTTGGCATAAATGCGGCTGACATTAAAACGCTTGAAATAATAAGACATTCCATAGACGCAAGGAAAAAGCCGAGGCTTTTTAATGTATACACATTAGAGCTGGGGCTTGGCAGTAAAGCGCGGGAGGAAAAGCTGGTAAAACGCTGCAGGAATAATAATATTTCTATTTCAAATACGGTCGTTTATAGGTTTCCGAACGCGGGCGTGGAGGAAATGCGTCACAGACCTGTAATAGTCGGAATGGGACCGGCGGGATTATTTTGCGGCTATATGCTTGCGGTAAACGGATATAAGCCGATAATGATAGAGCGCGGATATGATGTCGAAACGCGCACAAGAGATGTGGAGGCGTTTTGGAATGGCGGCAGCCTAAAACCAAACTCAAATGTGCAGTTTGGCGAGGGGGGGGCTGGCACATTTTCAGACGGCAAGCTCAACACGCTCGTAAAGGATAAAAACGGTAGAAACAGAGAGGCTTTGCGCATATTTGTAAAGCATGGCGCGCCAAGAGAAATTTTGTATGAGAGTAAGCCGCATATAGGTACAGATGTTTTGAAAAGGGTAGTGGCGTCAATGCGCGATGAAATTATAAAAAATGACGGAAGTGTCATTTTTGGCGCAAAGCTGACCTCGATAAAAGCCGATAATGGCAGAGTAAAGGCTGTGGTGATAAACGAAAATGAGGAGCTTGAAACAGAACAGCTTGTGCTTGCAATCGGGCATAGTGCGCGCGATACTTTTGAATATTTGCAGAAAATCAATATTCCGATGGAGGCAAAGGCGTTTGCGGTCGGATTGCGCGTGGAGCATAAGCAGAGGCTTATAAATGAGCAAATGTATGGCGAGGAATATGCTGATTTGTTGCCTGCCGCGCCGTATAAGCTTACTGCGAAGACGGGCAGCGGGCGTGGGGTGTATTCGTTCTGCATGTGTCCAGGGGGATATGTGGTGAATGCGTCGAGCGAGGAAAAGCGTCTTGCGGTAAACGGAATGAGCTATTCGGGGCGTACGAGCCCTAATGCAAACAGCGCGATAATTGTTCAGGTGACGCCGGAGGATTTTGCGGGAGAGGGTGCGCTTGCGGGGATGGAGTTTCAGAGGCGTTTGGAGGAGAAGGCGTATAGTCTGTGCGGCGGGAAGGTGCCTGTGCAGTATTTTGGGGATTATGTGAAAAATCAGACATCGGAGGATGACGGATTGTTTTTGCCATGCATAAAGGGCGGCTATGGGTTTACGAATTTGAGGGGTCTTTTGCCTGCGGAGTGTGAGGCGGCTTTTATTGAGGGGATGGGGCAGTTTGACAGGGCGATTGAAGGTTTTGCGGGTGAAAAGGCTATTTTGGCAGGCATAGAGAGCAGGACATCCTCGCCGATACGGATATCTCGTAATGATACGCTGCAGTGCCCTGTTTTGAGGGGGCTTTATCCTTGCGGAGAGGGCGCGGGATATGCGGGAGGGATAACCTCGGCGGCGATGGATGGGATTTTGGTGGCGGAGAGAATTGCGGAGAGGTATAGACAAGCGTATTAAAATGAATTAGAATAAAAAATATTTAATGTTGATATACGGAGGCGTAAAGGTGGAAGAACTGCGTAAGAAATTGAGGGATAAAAAGCGTATTGTGGTGAAGATTGGCTCGTCGTCGCTACAGCACCCTGAGACAGGTGATTTGGATTACATAAAGATGGATATACTGGTGCGTGAGCTTTGCAATATCAGAAATCAGGGGAAGGATGTCATTCTTGTGACTTCGGGCGCGATAGGCTGCGGCAGGCGCGCGCTGCACATGAAGGCGGCGAATTCTATTTCGGAAAAGCAGGCGTGTGCGGCAATCGGACAGGCTATGCTTATGGCTACATATCAGAGGATTTTTTCGGAATATAATCATCAGGCGGCACAGATACTTATGGCGCGGCAGACGATTGTTGCCGAGTTGAACAGGACTAATGCGCAGAATACATTTAATGAGCTTTTGAAGCTGGGCGTTATTCCGATAGTGAATGAGAATGACACGATATCTACTTTTGAGCTTGATGAAGTGGTGGGCGACAATGATACGCTGTCGGCTATAATTACGGCGCTTATAGGGGCGGATTTGCTTATTTTGCTTTCGGACATAAACGGGCTTTATACGGATGACCCGCGCAAAAATCCGAAGGCTGAGTTTATAGAGCGCGTGGATGAGCTTACGGATGAGCTTATCAGCATGGGAAAGGGCTCTACGGGGAGCAGCGTCGGTACGGGCGGCATGGAGACGAAGCTTACGGCGGCGAAGATTGCGACTTATTCAGGCGCGGATATGGTCATCGCAAACGGCAAGGATGTGCGCGTGATTCACCGTATTATGGAGGGCAGGAATTACGGGACTATTTTTAGGGCAAACAAGGACGACGGTTTTAATGTGGCGGAATTTGTGGATAATCTTCACAAATAGAGGATTTGAATAATTTGGACAAAGAGCATGGAAATGAGGGTAAGTATGTTTATAGGAAATCATTTGTCATCATCAAAGGGTTTTGAAAATATGGGAAAAGAGGCGTTAAAACTGGACGCCAACACATTTGCGTTTTTCACGAGGAATCCCCGCGGAGGCGCGGCAAAGGCTATTGATGCGGAGGATGCCATGAAACTTCGCAAGCTTATGGAGGAGAATGGTTTTGGCAAGCTTGTAGCGCATGCGCCGTACACTATGAATGTTTGTGCGGCGAAGGAGGATATCAGGAAATTTTCATGGAATGTGTTACATGAAGATTTACAGCGAATGGAATATCTTCCAAACAATTACTATAATTTTCACCCGGGTTCTCATGTAGGGCAGGGGGCTGAGGTGGCTATTCCTATTATCGCGGCGGCAGTTAATGACGCTTTGAAGCCGGAGTATACGACGACTGTTTTGCTTGAAACTATGGCGGGCAAGGGTTCGGAGGTTGGCAGAAGTTTTGAGGAGCTTAGGGCGATACTTGACTTGATTAAGCTGCCTGACAAGGTGGGGGTGTGCTTTGATACTTGTCATGTGTGGGACGGCGGATATGATATTGTGAATGACCTTGACGGAGTTTTGCGGGAATTTGACCGCGTTATAGGTCTTGACAGGTTGAAAGCGGTTCATTTCAATGACAGTATGAATGTTTGCGGCTCGCATAAGGACAGGCATCAGAAGATTGGAGAGGGAGAGATTGGGCTTGAAGCGCTAAAGGCTGTAGCGACGCACCAGCTTTTGAAAGATAAGCCGTTTATTTTGGAAACGCCGAATGACGATGAGGGATATAAGAAGGAGATTGCGCTTGTGCGGAGTTTTGGGGAAGTAAATAGTATGAATAATAAGTAATTGGGAAGGGTGTTCTCAACCGGCCGAATTTAGTCAAAATATATAAAAATCGCGTCAATGTACTGTATCGCAGATACAGTACATAAGTGCGGCAAGCTTCAAGACGCCGCTTATTTTATATATTTTGACTAAATTCTATGTTGTCGAATGGGGTATTGAAAATGCTTAGGTATGAATAAGAATGGGAGAAAGTTATGGGTTTAGATGAGAAGATAAAGCGGATTAATGAGTTGTACCACAAATCAAAGGCGGAGGGACTTACGGCGGAGGAAAAGGAAGAACAGGCTAGTCTTCGCGCCGAATATATTGCAAATATACGCCAAAATTTGAAAGGACAGCTTGACAATATATCTATACAGGAGCAAGACGGCACAATCACGAATTTGGGCGACAAGTTTGGAAAAAGGCAGACTCACTAGAAATATATGAAATAAATCACAAGTTGGTTGCGTTAAACGGAGATTTCTATTATAATGAAAAACAAGATTATAGTAGATACGGTGTAAATATGGAAACAAAGTCTGAAATCAGAAAAAGAATTTTGGCTATGCGCTCAAATCTAAGCGACGAGGATTTTAATAAAAAAAGCGGCATCATAGTGCAGAAAGTTTTGCAGACCGCGGAATACAAAGAGGCAGTGAATATACTATTGTACGCGGACTATTGTCGTGAGGTCATGACGCGCGGCATATTTGATGATGCTGTTTTGCACAAAAAAATGGTATATCTGCCAAAGGTTGACACCCTCACGAATACTATGGAATTTTACAGAGTGACAAGCACAAGTCAGCTTGCAAGGGGCTACAAGGGTATTCCGGAGCCGGAGGAGAACCTGAAAAACATATACAGGCTTGACAAAAACGAGGATACGCTGGCAGTAATCCCGGGAGTGGCATTTGACACGCAGGGCTACAGGCTTGGTTATGGAAAAGGCTTTTATGATAAATACTTGTCCAACAAAAGGCAGATTTCGACAATAGCGCTTGCGTTTTCATGCCAGATACTCGATGAGCTGCCGCACGAGGCTCACGACATAAAAATGGACAAGGTAGTGACCGAGGAAATAATCATACATACATTGAGGGTGTAAATTATTGGAAAGTGCAAAATATTAATACGGAGGCTTTTACAGACATGACAATCAAAGAAAAAGCGGCGGCTATGAAGCTTGACAGCCCTAAGATGGCGGCGCAGTCCGCACAGACGAGAAACGCGGCGCTTGCGGCTATTGCCAAATCGCTTGTGGAAAATCAGGCAGAGATTTTTGAGGAGAATAAAAAGGACTTAGCGGAGGCGGCGCAGAACAATATCCCCGACGCGGTAGTAAAGCGCTTGAAATTTACAGCGCAAAAGCTTGACGATGTTGTAAAGGGCATAAACAATTTAATCGCACTTCCCGACAGGGTTTTTGAAAAGCTGCTTGTGCGCGAGCTTGACGAGGGGCTTACGCTTGTAAAGGAGGCTTGTCCGATAGGCGTTATTGGAGTGATTTTTGAGGCGCGCCCCGATGCGCTTGTGCAGATAGCGTCACTTTGCATCAAAAGCGGGAATTGTGCGATTTTAAAGGGCGGCAGTGAGACAAAACACACAAACAAGGCGCTTTTTTCCTTGATTTACAATGCGGCAATACAAAGCGGCCTGCCGCAAAACTGTCTGTTTCAGGCGGAGCTTAGAGATGAAATATCAGAGCTGCTTGACTGTCACGAGTACGTAGACCTCATTATTCCGCGCGGCTCAAACTCGTTTGTCCAGTACATAATGAACAACACTAAAATCCCTGTAATGGGGCATGCGGACGGCATATGTCACATATATGTTGACAAGGACTTTGATATAGACAAGGCAATTCCGATAATAATAGACGCCAAGACGCAGTACACAGCCGCATGTAACGCGGTAGAGACGCTTTTGGTTCACAAAGACGCGGTGGATAGACTTATGCCGAAATTAAACGAGGCGTTTAAGGCACATCAGATTGAGCTTAGGGCAAGCAGGGACATAAGCGATAAATATGACTGTAAGACGGCTACTGATGATGACTTTGCTACAGAATACCTTGACCTGATTATTTCTGCAAAGACAGTGGAGAGCATTGATGAGGCGATAGACCATATCAACAAATATGGCTCGCATCATACGGACTGCATTATTACCGAGGATGCGGCGGCTGCGGAGCATTTTATGCAGATGGTTGACTCGGCGGGAGTGTATCAGAACTGCTCGACGCGCTTTGCGGACGGCTTCAGATACGGGTTTGGTGCGGAAGTGGGTATCAGTACGGGCAAAATCCACGCCAGAGGCCCCGTAGGGCTTGATGGGCTTTTGACATACAAGTACAGATTGTACGGAAACGGGCATATAGTTGATGATTATGCATCAGGCAGGAAGGAATTTCATTTTAGGGATATTGATTAATTAGATAATTGAGAAATGCTTTCTCAACTGGCCGAATTTAGTCAAAATATAGAAAATCGCGGCTAGGTGCAGCAAGCTGCAAGACGCCGCTTATTTTATATATTTTGCCTAAATTCTATGTTGTCGAATAGAGTTTCGCAATGTTTATAATTAATACAACTTGAGAGGAGGAACAAAATGAAAAAAGGAGCAAAGAAATTTTGGATAATGACGGCGGCGATTATTGTGTTCATGGCGATGGGGAGGTCGATAAAGTCGTATGCTTTTGAGGTGACGCCAATAGCGACGGTGGAGCTTTATTCTACATCAGCCACGCCCGTATATGCGCAGCCCGATGTATTTTCACCAATTGTCGTGTATCTTGACCGTTTTATAAATGTGCGTGTTACGGGAATTACGGATAATGGTTTTTTCAGGGTTGATTTGGACGGTGCCTATTATATTCCGGGACCGTATTTGGTGACACAAATTAAGCCTGAAAAAACGGAGAAGCAAAAGGCTCTTGACAATCTTGATAAACTTACGGAGGCATACAGAATGCAGCTTGGATTTATGGAGTCATACAGCACATCGTTTGCGCTTAAAGATGTTACGGGTGACGGCGTACCTGAAATATTTGACGCGGATGGCAGGGAAATATATACATACTATGAGGAACGCCCTGTAATGATATATTATTCCGCAAACCCGGTTTCATTTTATTATTCAAAGGATGATAATAAGCTGTACGGCAGCTACAAATGGAACGATAAAACCATATGGGAGGTATACTATAAAGACACGAGCTTACTGCCATGGGGACAGTTTAAGTGCAACGCTACAGTGTCTTCTGCTTCAGGAGCGACAGCGATATCAAGGGATTACACCAACAACGAGGAAACACGCAACGACCTCTACAATATTCTTTACAAAATGCTTATAGAATAAAAATAAGTGCCGCTTTTTAGCGGCATTTAAAAGTATGAAGTAAATATTTGATTACGGAGAAAATTAAATGATTAGGAATGATGAATTAGAAGCGATATTAGAAAAGATAGACTTAAAAAATGACATCCCCGCGGATGAGCCAATGCGGCAGTATTATTTTATCAAAAAGGCGCGCGAGATAGTTGACCTAGAAAGTCAAAAAGCAGGGCATCGCCTTACCGCCGACGAGGAAACCTTTGGGTGCCAGATGAACGCCAAGGATAGCGAAAAGCTGATAGGCATACTCAAAAACATAGGTTTTGAGATAATCGACAGCGAGGAAGCGGATTTGGTTTTCTACAATACATGTACGGTTCGCGACAACGCTAATCAGCGCGTCTACGGCAGATTAGGCTTAATCCACAGCATGAAGAAAAAAAATCCGCACAAAAAAGTCGCCTTGTGCGGCTGCATGATGCAGGAGCCGTCAGTCATCGAAAAAATTAAGAAAAGCTATTCATTTGTCGATTTGATTTTCGGCACCCACAATATCTACAAATTTGCCGAGCTTTTGGTGGCGATGTACAGCTCAGACAGGATGATTATAGACATATGGAAGGATACGGACAAGATTGTTGAGGACTTGCCGGCAGAACGCAAGTATTCTTTCAAATCAGGCGTAAACATAATGTACGGCTGCAATAATTTCTGCAGTTATTGCATTGTCCCGTATGTGCGCGGACGCGAGCGCAGCCGCAGGCCCAAGGACATAATCATGGAGATTGAAAAGCTCGTGTCCGAGGGAGTGATAGAAGTAATGCTGCTGGGACAGAATGTAAATTCATACGGCAGGACGCTTGACGAGCCGATGAACTTTGCGCAGCTTTTGCGCGAGGTGGAAAAGATAGACGGACTTGAGAGAATACGCTTTATGACATCCCATCCAAAGGATTTGTCGGACGAGCTTATAGAGGTGATGAAAAATTCCAAGAAAATTTGCCGTCATCTGCATCTGCCCTTGCAGTCGGGTTCGACGCGCATTTTAAAGGCAATGAACCGCAATTATACAAAGGAGCAGTACCTTGCGCTCGCACACAAAATCCGAACTGCAATTCCGGACATATCATTGACGACAGACATAATCGTAGGTTTCCCGGGCGAAACGGCAGCGGATGTTGATGAAACCATAGAGGTCGTAAAAGAAGTGGGCTATGACAATGCTTTCACTTTCATATATTCAAAAAGGACGGGCACGCCCGCCGCGAGCATGCCTAATCCTACGAGCGACGAGGAGATAAAGGCAAATTTTGACAGGCTCTTAAAGGTAGTCCAAGAAACAGCCAGAAGCCGCATCGGAAGGCTCACGGGCGAAATCCACAGCGTCTTGGTTGAAGAAGAAAACGAGCATGACCCCGCGCTTGTCACGGGCAGAATGTCGAACAACACCATAGTGCATTTCAAAGGCGGCAAAGACCTCATAGGAAAAATCGTGAACATAAAGCTTACCGAGGCATGCGGTTTTTATTACTTAGGCGAGATGGAAAATTTTGAAAATTGAAAATTAATAATTGACAAATCAGCATACAGATAGTATACTACTATTGTTAAGCTTTCGTAGCGCAGTTGGTAGCGCAACTGATTCGTAATCAGTAGGTCGAGGGTTCGAGTCCCTTCGAAAGCTTTTTTGTTTTGCCTAAAAGAAATATATTTAAAATAGACTTAAAAAAACAGACTTTAAGATATTTATATTTACATTCATTTCAGTATGCTTTATAATTTTAATGAAATTTATTTTCATAACTTCAATGAAACACCGTATAGAATAGAGGACAGAAGCATATGAAATCCATCATTGCAAAAGTAAGGCGGCTCGTTGACCGTTATATTATATCAGAAACCTTTAAATTCAAATATGCGCTGACAATTTATGCTATTGGAGGCGTGCATGTATTCCTTATCTTTCTATTTGCCTTATTTCGCGTATATCCTATGGTTATCCTCAATGTTGGCAGTGTTGCCATGTATTTTTACTGTATCAGGGTGATTAAATACGGTTATGATGAGGAGTTGATTAAGACCTTTTATCTCACATATCTTGAGATTATCATACATTCATTTGCGGCTACGCTGTTCGTTGGGTGGCATTTTGGATTTGCGCAGTATATAATCGGATTGATTCCCTTTGGTTATTATATGTGCGTTACCATGATAAACAACGACAAGAAGTATCTTATTGCCACAATGCTTGGCTTTGGTGCGTCTGTTTCATTCATCGGCTGCCGCATACTTTCAGCGTTTGTCGGTTCTTTTTACCAGTTAAGCGTTTCTCCTGCGGTAGAGGTGCTTATTTATATATTTAATTCTATCTGCAATTTTTTCCTGCTGTTTATGTTTACGCTTATTTTCGTGATTGACATACAGATTACTGAAAAGAAGCTGCACAACCAGAATATTATTCTCGACAATATGGCAAGCACTGATCCTATGACGGGACTTTACAACCGCCGCAGCATGCAGGCGTTTTTGGAGCATGCCGTCGCGTCGGGTGAGCCGTTTTGCCTGATTATGTGCGATATTGACAATTTTAAAAGAGTAAACGATACGTATGGGCATGATTTTGGGGATATTGTTATAAAGGATATTGCGCAGATTATTACCCAAGAGGTAAAGGATTTCGGGCATGTATGCCGCTGGGGCGGCGAGGAAATACTGATTTTGTGCAACGGCAGGCTTGACAAGTCACTGCCGATTGCAGAAAATATCCGCCGAAATGTCGAAAAACATTCATTCAGCAATCGCGAGCTGACAATCCACTGCACGCTGACACTCGGCATTGCGACGCATATGGAGAACAGTAAGGTTGAGGAAACGATAAAGCACGCTGACGAAAGGCTGTACTATGGCAAGCAGAACGGGAAAAACAGGGTGGTTTCCGCGTATGATACGGCGTGATTTTGGATTTTTGTTTTCAAAATAAATCCCCGCAAGCCTGTTGCATTTGCGGGGATTTTACAGGAATTTACTGCCATCGTGCGATAACTTTTCTATTTAATAAATTGAGTATTCCATAGAGCAGCATAGCGATGACACACAGTATCACAATGCTTAGTATCACCATATCCAGCTTGAATACCTGGCTTCCGTAGATAATCAGGTATCCAAGACCCTGGCGTCCTGCGAGAAATTCCCCGATTATCACTCCAACAAGCGCAAGCCCGATATTTACCTTTGCAAGCGATATAAATGTCGGTATATTTTGCGGAAAGACTATCTTTGTAAATTTCTGCAGCTTATTTCCGCCAAGTGTTTCAATAAGCTTCAGGCGTTCAGCGTCGGTCTGCTCAAAAGCCTGATAGAGATTTAAAATACAGCCGAAAATTCCCACGGACATACCACATAATATCACAGTGCGGGGTCCCGTGCCAAGCCACACGATAATGAGCGGCGCAAGCGCTGATTTTGGCAGGCTGTTCAGCACTATAAGAAACGGCTCAAACATTTTCCCAATCGACGGGTAAAACCAGAAAAAGGTAGCCGCTGCCACTGAAAAAACAATGATAAGCAGGAAACTAAGCCCTGATTCCCACAGCGTAACTCCGATATGGCTTAAAAGCGACATATCACGTATATCATGCACAAACAGCTTGGCAATTGCAAAAGGAGAACTGAAATAAAAGCTGTCTATCCACTTTAGGCTTGATGCAGTCTGCCATAGAGCCAGAAAGCCTGCAAATACCAAAATCCTGCTCCAGAATATAAAGAGCCTGTGCAGTCTTGCCTTGCGCATATAGTTTTTCTGTCCTTCGGAACTATTGATTTGTGTTTTCATTTTGCAGCTCCCTCCATATTTTATCAAAATATTGCTGAAACAGCTTTGAATTTCTAACCTCGTCGCGGCTTATTCCATGCTTTTCAAATTCTATTGGAATTATATCCTTTACACGGCAGGGCGGTTTTGTGAGCAGAATTACAGTATCTGCCATAGCTGCCGCCTCTGAAATATCGTGCGTGACAAGGATGGCTGTTTTTTCCTCTGATTTGATTATGTCGTATACGTCTTTTGACACGCTGAGCCTTGTCTGGTAATCAAGCGCGCTGAACGGCTCATCAAGCAGAAGTAAATCAGGGCGCAGCGCGAGAGTGCGGATAAGCGCTATTCTCTGCCGCATGCCGCCTGAGAGCTGCGAAGGCTTCTGGTGCTTTACATCGGAAAGGTTATATTTTTCAAGAAGGCTGTCTATCAGTCCAAGATTTTGCGGAGTTTTCTGCTTTTTTATCTCGAGCCCGAGTAGTATATTTTTGTAGACATCGCGCCATTCAAGCAGGTGGTCATGCTGCAGCATATAGCCTATTTTAGGCGGCGCAAATTCCTCGGAGTAAAAGGTTATATAGCCGCCTGTCGGTTTTAGCAGTCCTGAAATAAGCGAGAGAATGGTAGATTTGCCGCACCCGCTCGGACCGACAATCGCGGTAAAGCTTCCTTTTTCGACTGAAAAATCTATATCCCTTAGAGCCTCAACCTCACCCTGGCTGCTGTAATATGAAAATTTTACGTGATCCAGATGGACAAAGGGTTTGTCTGATTTCATGACAACCGCCGCCTTTCTGACTTTATAAAATATTATATACATTGCATTTAAGATTGGTTCTTGAAACAATCGGCAAGTTGTGCTACATTATTATTAATTGTTTATATGGGAGGAGGCTAAATATGGCTCAGCTTTGGGGCGGTCGGTTTACCAAGGAAACCGATAAGCTTGTATATAATTTCAATGCATCAATTTCCTTCGACAAAAAAATGTTTAAGCAGGATGTCGAGGGAAGCAGGGCGCATGTGAAAATGCTTGCAAAACAGGGAATTTTGACTGATGATGAAAAAAATCAGATTTTGTCGGGGCTTGATGGCATTTATGACGATGTTTTGAGCGGCAAGCTTGAAATTACTGATGAATATGAGGATATTCACAGCTTTGTGGAGGCTAACCTGATTGAGCGCATAGGCGAGGCGGGCAAAAAGCTCCACACAGGCAGGAGCAGAAATGACCAGGTCGCGCTTGATATGAAGCTTTACACGCGTGACGAAATATGCGAGATCAACGGGCTTTTAAAGGAGCTTTTGGAAACGCTTATAAAGCTTATGGAGGAAAATCTTGACACATATATGCCTGGGTTTACGCATCTGCAGAAAGCGCAGCCGATTACCCTGGCGCATCATATGGGAGCTTATTTTGAGATGTTTAAGCGCGACAGACAGAGGCTTGATGATATATACAGGCGCATGAATTACTGTCCGCTTGGTTCAGGCGCTCTTGCGGGCACTACATATCCGCTTGACAGGGAATATACGGCGCAGCTTCTTTCTTTTGAGGGCGCGACGCTGAACAGCATGGATTCCGTGGCAGACAGAGATTACCTCATAGAGCTTTTGGCGGCTATGTCTACGATAATGATGCATCTTAGCCGTTTCTGCGAGGAAATAATCATATGGAATTCAAATGAGTACCGTTTTGTGGAAATAGACGACGCGTATTCGACTGGCAGCAGCATTATGCCGCAGAAAAAAAATCCTGACATTGCGGAGCTTATCCGCGGAAAGACGGGGCGCGTCTACGGTGCGTTTGTATCACTGCTCACGACTATGAAGGGCATACCGCTTGCGTACAATAAGGATATGCAGGAGGACAAGGAGCTTACATTTGACGCGATAGATACGGTTAAGGGCTGTATCGCGCTTTTTACAGGTATGCTGAAGACTATCAGGTTTAACAAGGATATAATGCGGACAAGCGCTATGAAGGGCTTTACAAACGCGACTGACGCGGCGGATTATCTTGTAAACAAAGGCGTGGCATTTAGAGACGCGCATGGAATCATAGGGCGTCTTGTGCTGTATTGCATTGACAAGGACAAGGCGATAGACGAGCTTTCGCTTGACGAGCTGAAAGCGATATGCCCTGTCTTTGAGGAGGACATATATGAGGCGATAAGCCTTGAAACCTGTGTAAATAAGCGCACGACTATAGGCGCGCCAAGCCCTGATGCTATGCGTGAGATTATAAAAATTAATAGGGAATATCTTAAAAACAGTTGAGAAGCGATAGCATTTGGGGCTGGATTTAGACGTATTAGTATTAAATGAAATTTTAATGTTTTGCATAAATTCTATGTTGTTGAATAGAGTTCTGCAAACGCTTAAATGTAAGATATAGGTAATTGTGAAATGTGTTCTAAATTTTATGCTGTCGGATAGAGTTTCGCAAACACCTATGTATAATAAAGAAAGAGGAGAAAAAATATGAGCGAAAAATTAAAGGTAGGCATACTTGGCGGTACGGGAATGGTAGGACAGAGATTTATTTCTCTTTTGGAAAACCATCCTTGGTTTGAGGTAACGACAATCGCGGCAAGCCCGCGTTCTGCAGGAAAGACATATGAGGATGCAATCGGCGACAGGTGGAAAATGACTACGCCGATGCCCGAAGCGGTAAAGAAAATCGTGGTTATGAACGTAAACGAGGTGGAAAAAGTAGCGTCTGAGGTTGACTTTGTATTTTCTGCCGTAGATATGACTAAGGAAGAAATAAAGAAAATCGAGGAGGAGTACGCCAAGACAGAAACGCCTGTAGTGAGCAACAACTCAGCGCACAGATGGACGCCTGATGTGCCTATGGTAGTGCCTGAAATTAACCCCGAGCATATGAAGGTTATTGATTTCCAGAGGAAACGCCTTGGCACGACAAGAGGCTTTGTAGCTGTCAAGCCAAACTGTTCAATCCAAAGCTATGCGCCTGTGCTTACGGCTTGGAAGGAGTTTGAGCCGTATGAGGTAGTGGCTACGACATATCAGGCAATTTCAGGCGCGGGCAAGACATTTAAGGACTGGCCTGAGATGGAGGGCAACATTATCCCGTATATCGGCGGCGAGGAGGAAAAGAGCGAGAAAGAGCCGCTCAGGATATGGGGTGAGATTAAAGACGGCGTTATCGTGCCCGCAAGCGAGCCCGTAATTACATGCCAGTGCATACGCGTGCCTGTATTGAACGGGCATACGGCGGCAGTGTTTGTCAAGTTCAGAAAGAAGCCGACAAAGGAGCAACTTATCGAAAAACTTACAAGCTATAAGGGCGTTCCGCAGGAACTTGGGCTTCCCAGCGCACCTAAGCAGTTTATTAGATATATGGAGGAGGACAACAGACCGCAGGTTTCGCTTGACGTTGACTATGAAAACGGGATGGGCATATCTGTAGGCCGCATCAGGGAAGACCATGTATATGACTGGAAGTTTGTCGGGCTTTCCCACAACACGGTAAGAGGCGCGGCAGGCGGCGCTGTGCTTTGCGCGGAGCTTTTGAAGGCGCAGGGGTATATTACGAAGAAATAATAATAGAAAAGGGATTGTGGCATAATAATGTCATAATCCTTTTTTATGTGGGTATGAAATCTGTAAATACAAATTTAAAATACTTTGCAACTTATATACAAAATATATATAAAAACATATAATGCATATAAATGCATATAAATGCGCGAAAATATTATTAGACATTCTGCAAAAGATTTGTTATTATATTTATACCAACTATACCAACCATAAACAAAAAGAAGAGAGAGGTATAAATATATGGGAAATGCCTATGATGAAAAAAATAAGCACTATAATATAATGACTTCGTGTGATGGCAATTTGATAAATTATGTTTCTGTTCAATTATTTGCAATGTCACGAAACCTGAATGACAGCGCAATAGATTTTTATTTATTTCACAGAAACAATTTGAAACTTAATAATATTAATATTTTGGAAGCGCTCTGTCGTAAACTCAAAAATATAAGTTTTCATTCCGTGGTAGTGCCAGAGGCAGAAAAATATGATACTCTTGCAAGTTGTGGCGGCGGCTGGGCGGGTGAAGCGTATTTTCCGCTTTGCGCACATCAGCTGCTGCCAGACAGTGTAGACAGAATTTTATATATTGATGCGGGTGATGTTATTATCGATGATGATATTTTCCCGTATTATAATTGTGACTTCGAGGATAAAGCTCTTATAGTTACTGCAGGAAGATATAAGCAAAAAAATAATGAAATTGTGCCATATGAAGAAACGGACTTATATGATAACAATGGATTTTTGGGAATATGCAGAGGATTATTTAATTCAGGCTCATATATTATAAATATTGATAAACTGCGTAAAGCGCAATTGGATATAGATGATTATGTTTCATTTATGCAGTTATTGTGTAAACTTTCTGGGAAGGACAGTGAGGCAAATATTTATTGGGGGGACCAGGGATTTTTGTCAGCAGCTTTTGTGGGTGATATAAAGTTGTATGAGTATCCCGAGGTAAAAGATCTTTGGTATATGCCATACAATTTTTGCTTGTGGTATTATGACCGCAAAAATACTATGCCACAATACAAAGTGTCAATAATTCATTATGCAGGCTCATTTAAACCATGGACTTTAAAATATCCTATAAATATTAAACGGTTTTCGGTACAAAATGGATTACATTTATTTAATGAGCTTAAAATTGGACAGGCTGAATGGTTTTACGTATGGCATGAATACGCGATTCTTACTGACAGGCTTTTAATGCAAATGGGATATTGACATAGATATAATTGTTGAAAGGATTGTGAATAAATTAGTTGCAATCCTTTTTTAATTCATGACAATAAAGAAATTGCATAGTATTTTTTGACATAAAACAGATGATTTATGATACTTTTTCAAATTTTGCAACTTTGATGCAATTATGTTGCAACTATGATACAAATATGCGGTATAATGTACCTGTAGAAACAGCATAGAATGTTTGATTTAAAGACAAAAAACTGTTAAAAAACAGATGAAAAATTCAGAAATTAACGGAGATGGTACATTATGAAAAATATTATGGTGATAGATGATGACATCAATATCGGCAATCTGATACAGGAGGCGCTTGAAGATGAAGGTTACGGCATTTCACGCGCGTATTCGGGTACGGAGGCTGTGCTGTATTTAAGGCAGAACGAGAAACCAGACCTTATTCTGCTTGATTTAATGCTGCCAGGGCTGAACGGCGAGGAGATACTTCCGCAGCTTTCGGGCACGCCTGTAATAGTCGTGAGCGCAAAAGCGACGATTGACGACAAAGTAGGGCTTCTCATGGGCGGAGCGGCGGATTACCTTACAAAGCCGTTTGAGATAAAGGAGCTTTTGGCGCGGATAGCCGTACAGTTAAGGAAAAAGCCATATGGCGCGGACAGTTCAAAGGTTGTCTATAACGATATTACGCTTGATACGGCGACGCGGCAGGTAAGCGTTTGTGACACGCGTGTCAGGCTTACAAAGACAGAATATGCCATATTGAAGCTGCTTATGCTGAATCCTGCGCAGGTGATAACGCGGACTTCTATACTTGAACGCATAAGCGATGACACGCCGGACTGCGTGGAAAGTTCCCTGAAAGTACATATATGCAATCTGCGCAGAAAATTAAAAGAGGTAAGCGGCAAGGATTATATAGAGGCGGTGTGGGGCATTGGGTTCAAGCTGAAAAGCTTTACTGTTTCTTAACTGTTTTCTGTATATGTTTCTTAACTATGCAGGTTTATACTCCTTATTATAAAAATATTAAAGCGATGATTTATTAAATTGTGTTATTATTTATAAGGAGGATTACCTATGGAGTATGTTTTGACTACAGATGCCTTGTGCAAATCATACAAAAAGCATAAGGCGATTGACAATTTTTCAATGCACATACCGAAAGGGGCGATTTACGGCATTGTCGGCAAAAATGGAGCGGGCAAGACGACGCTGATACGCCTGATATGCGGTCTGCAGATGCCTGACAGCGGCGGATATACGCTGTACGGGTGCGAAAGCAAAAGCGTGGAGATTGCAAAGGCGCGCCGAAGAATGGGTGCAATCGTGGAAACGCCGTCAGTTTATCTGGATATGAGCGCACGCGACAATATTCGGGAGCAGTACAGGGTGCTTGGCATGCCGTCGTACGAGGGTATAGACGATTTATTAAGGCTTGTGGGGCTTGAAGGTACGGGCGGAAAGAAAGCAAAGCATTTTTCACTTGGAATGCGCCAGCGGCTTGGAATAGCTGCCGCGCTTGCAGGAAGCCCCGATTTTATCATACTTGACGAGCCTGCAAACGGGCTTGATCCTGAGGGAATTGTTGAGATAAGGGAGCTTATATTAAAGCTCAACAAGGAAAAACAGATTACCGTGCTTATTTCGAGCCATATACTGGACGAGCTTTCCAAGCTTGCCACGCATTACGGATTTATTGACGGCGGCAGGCTCATAAAGGAGATAAGCGCGTCGGAGCTTGAAAGCCTGTGCCGTAAGTGCACGCGCGTCAAGGTGAGCGATATAAAGTCGCTCTGCCTTGCGCTTGACGATATGGGGCTTGAGTATGAGACTGTATCTGATGACATGGCGGATATATATGGGGCTTTCAGCATCAGTGTGCTTGTAGAGGAATTGTCACAGCATAAATGCGAGGTACTTTCGATGAACGGGCGCGATGAGAGCCTTGAAAGCTACTACATCAATCTTCTTGGAAAGCATGGGGAGGTGCAGGCATGAGAAAACTTTTATCGGCGGGATTTATGAGACTTTTGAAAAGCAGGGTATTTTGGACGCTTGTGGCGGGAATGTTTTTGTGGTCGCTGTTTATGGTATATGGAAATCATATGGAGTGTATAGCTAAAGGGGAAACAGATGATACTCTGACGAACTTTTTTTTCGGCTATGGTGTAATTATCGGCGGCGCGGTTTCGATTTTTACAAGCCTGTTTTTCGGAACGGATTACAGCGACGGCACGATAAGGAATAAGATAATCATAGGACATTCAAGGAAAAGCATTTATCTGTCAAATCTGATTATAAGCGTGGCAGCGGGCGTGGTTATGACAACGGCATGGATTTTGGCGATGCTTGCGGTAGGATTGCCTGTGTGTGGCTGGAATGGATTTGATGCTGTGCAGGTGATTGTGTATTTAGTCGTGTCGTTTTTTATGATAGTGGCGTTTGCAGCTGTTTTTACGGCATTTAGCATGCTGCTTTCGAACAGGTCGGTTGCGGTTATCGTATCGTTTCTTGTGTTTTTGTTTTGGCTGCAGTGTGGGGCGTATATTTATTCCCGACTTAGAGAGCCTGAGGTGGAGCCTATGTACGCTATGGTGACTATAGACGGAGTGGAAAAAATAACTGACGCGTCGTATATTGAAAATCCGACGTATGTGCGTGGGACACAGCGGGAGATATATACGAGGGTTCTTGAATTTATGCCGACGGGGCAGGCGCTTTTTCTTATGGAAAATGAAGTGACAGATGTGTCATTTATGATAGCTGGTTCTCTGATAATAACTGTGGTTGTGACTTTGGGAGGTATCATATGTTTTTGCAGAAAAGATTTGCTGTAAAAAAACCGCTGTCAAAATGCAAAAGCATTTAGATTTCATTTATGTTTGGAAAAATGTCAAGATTGGAAATTTTTAAAAGGATTTTAAGCTTTTCAAAGCGGTGTTTTTCATTGTGATTGTGCTACTTATATGGTTATGCAGGGCAAGGAGGTTGGAGTGGTTTACTGTGTGTTTGCGGTCGTGGCGTTTTTGGCGGTTGTCGCGGCGCTTGTCATAAAGATTTTTCTGTTGAAAAAATCAGCGCGTGAAATACGCCTTGAATTTTCGCGCAGGCTGTCGGAAGATACAAATACGCTTGTGTCGATATCGTCACGCGATAAGGATATGCGTGCGCTCGCGGACAACATCAACGGTCAGCTAAAGCTGCTGCGCGAAAAACGCCATCGTTATGAGCAGGGCGATTTTGAACTGAAACAGGCTGTGGTAAATGTTTCACACGATTTGCGCACGCCGCTGACGGCGATATGCGGGTATCTTGACCTGTTAGGGAAAAGGCTTGAAAGCGGGAGCGATGAGGCGCGTTACCTTGGCATTATAAGGGAGCGGACAGAGGCGTTGAAGGAGCTTACAGAGGAGCTGTTTAAGTATTCGGCATTTACTACGACTGAGGACAATGAGACTTCGGAGAGGGTGTGTTTAAACTGAGCGCTGGAGGAGAGCGTCGCGGCATACTACGCGGCGCTTAACGGCGTTGGAATAACTCCAAATATCGTTATGCCTGATGCTATGATATACCGCCGCCTTAATAAAAAGGCTCTTTCGAGAATTTTGGGAAATATAATCGGCAACGCGATTAAGTACAGTGACGGTGACTTGGAGATACGGCTTTTCGAGAATGGGAAAATGACGTTTTCAAACTATGCGTCCGCGCTTGACGAGACGCAGACAGGGCGGCTGTTTGACCGCTTTTTTACTGTGAATAACGCGGCTAAGTCTTCAGGGATTGGGCTTTCCATAGCTAAGGTTTTGACGGAGCAGATGAATGGGAAAATTGGCGCGGAGTATAGAAATGGGCGGCTGGAGATATGGGTGGAGTTGTGAAAAATCAATGCAATAGTGAAAATGAGATATGATTGTAGTTCCACAAAATTTTACGTATAGGCGATAGGGAAAAGAACAAATGTTTAGAATATACGTTTGCATTTTGGAAAATAGTATGATACAATAATCAGGTCACAATAATTTTGGACAGTCAGTCAATGGGGAGAGGCTGACTGCCTATAGGGAACGGAGGAGTATAATGGGACAGCCTGATTTATCATCTAACAGTTTAATATCATATCCCGATGTATTTGCGGATATAATTAATGCAACCGTATATAAGGGAAAACAGGTAATTGGCAAAAATAATCTAAAGCCATATTACACAAACAACAGTGCGGCAAAAGCGACGGGTAAGCTTAGGGGATTATACCGAGATATATGCATGGAGGACATGCGAAATGGCATTCGGTATATCATATGGGGAATAGAAAACCAGTATGTTTTGGACTATACTGTCCCGTTTAAGGTAATGGGGTATGACTATTCGGCGTATGACAGGCAGATAGAGGAGTACGTGACACAGAATAAAAGCGCAGGTGATAACGCATATGTAAATACCCTGCTGCCAAATCAAAAGCTGAAACCAGTCATAACTATAGTGCTTTATTATGGCACAGATGATATACCGCGCAGCATTTGCGATATGATAGACATGCCTGAGGACGCAGATGTCAGGGAATACATTCAAAACTACAGCTTAAATATGGTAAAGCTTAGGAGTATCACCAAAGAACAGGCGGAAAAATTCAAATCGGACTTTGCCTGTATTGCAAAATTCCTTTCAAAATCATATAATAAAAAGGAACAGATAGAACTGCTGAAAAATGACAGGCAGGTATTGATACATACAAAGGATATTTTATGTACTTTAGCGGCAATTACAAAAGATGATAAATATCTGCAGATAAGCAAAAACAGCAAGGAGGAATCAGAAGTGTGTGAGATAGCGGAAGCGTTTGTACAATTGGGTATAGAGCAAGGAATAGAGCGTGGCATACAGTCTGGCAAAGCAGCGGGAATTATTGAAATGGGACGCGACATGAAGCTTACTGACAGCGAAATAATAGACAAGCTGCAAAAGAAGCTGAATACTTCAATAGAAAAAGCACAGGAGTATCTTAGGGATTTTGACAATCCTTCCAAGTAAAGACAATGGGAAAAAAATTAATTATAACCGAGAAACCCTCCGTAGCGCAGGACTACGCGAGGGTATTTAACGTATCAGGCAGAAGCAACGGATATATAGAAAACAAGGACTACGTAATTACGTGGTGTGTAGGGCATCTGGTGGAGATGGTCTACCCCGAGGAGTACGATATAAAGTACAAAAAATGGGCGCTTGCCGACCTGCCGTTCCTGCCCGAGACATACAAATACGGCATTATCAAAAACGTAAAACAGCAGTATGACACAGTACACGCGTTGCTGCACAGGAAAGACATCGACACGGTTTACTGGGCGGGCGACTCAGGAAAAGAAGGTCAGACAATCGAGGAAAACATCAGGAACTTCGGAGGAGTCCGCAAGGGCATGACAGAGCTTAGGGTATGGATAGACTCGCAGACCGAGGAGGAAATCCGCCGCGGAGTGCAGCAGGCAAAACCGATGTCAGACTACGCGCGCCTTGGGGCGTCAGGCATTATGCGCTCAATCGAGGATTACGCGATGGGAATAAATTTTTCCCGCGTTATGTCAGTAAAATACGGCAGACTTTTAAACAATGCCGCCGCTACCAAAAGCTATACAGCGATAGCAGTAGGACGCGTGATGACGTGCGTGCTTGGCATGGTGGTAAATCGTGAGCGGGAAATCCGCAATTTTAAAGAAACGCCATATTACCGCGTAGTCGGCAGCTTTACGGACGCTTCAATCGAGGCTGAATGGAAAGCAGTCGAAGGCTCTGAATATTTTGGCACACCAAAGCTTTACAGGGAAAACGGTTTTAAGGAAAAAGCAGACGCGCAGGCGCTTATAGACAGGCTTAACGGCAAGCCCGCCATGGTAAAATCGCTTGAAAAAGGCACAAGCAAAAAGAAACCGCCATTGCTTTTCAATCTTGCCGAGCTGCAGGCGGAATGTTCAAAACGCTTTAAAATAAGCCCCGATGAGGCTTTGCAGGTCGCGCAGGATTTATACGAAAAGAAGCTGACTACATACCCGAGGACAGACGCAAGAGTGCTTACGACGGCAGTTGCAAAGGAAATTGGCAAAAATCTGAACGGATTGAAAAACTATCAGCCGACACAGGGTTTTACAGCAAATATTTTACAAAAAAATTCTCATATGTCCATTGCCAAGACTCAGTACACGGACGACAGCAAGGTGACAGACCACTATGCGATAATCCCGACAGGACAGCTCACGGAGCTTTCATCGCTCACGCCCCTGCAGTCGAAGGTTTTTGATTTGATAGTCAGAAGATTTTTAAGCATTTTTTATCCGCCTGCCGAGTATCAGACGATAAAGCTTGCCGTAGGAATAGAAAATGAGAGTTTTTTCACATCCGCAAAGCTTTTAAAAAGCTTGGGATATCTTGAAGTAATGGGAAAAACGCTTGATGACGCTGCAGAGGATAGTGACGGAGATGACACGGCAAATAAAGACAGTGCAGACAGCAAATCAGATGGCAAAAAGGACACAAAAAAGCTGTTAGCCGCAATGTCCGCGTTAAAAAAAGGCGACAGCATAGAAGTAAAAGGGCTTGACATAAAAGAAAGCAAAACCACGCCCCCAAAGCGTTATACGTCGGGCTCAATGATACTTGCCATGGAAAACGCAGGACAGTTGATTGAAGACGAGGAGCTTCGTGCGCAGATAAAAGGCTCTGGCATAGGCACAAGCGCGACACGCGCGGAGATTATCAAAAAGCTGATACGCATAGGTTATCTTGACCTCAACAAAAAAACGCAGGTAATAACGCCGCAAAGCTTCGGCGAAATGGTGTACGAGGTCGTTGCGATGACAGTTCCCGCGCTTTTAAATCCCAAAATGACCGCGTCTTGGGAAAAAGGACTTGACGGCATCACGAACGGAACAGTTGATGTGAAAGAGTACCGCACAAAGCTTGAGGATTTTATCCGCAGGGAAACCTGTCAGATACGCGACAAGGATTTGACAGCTGAGCTTACTGTGCAAATCAATAAAAACGTGCCTAAATCTGCACAATATGGGAGCATAGACACATCAAATGACCAAAAAGGTCAACAAAATGTAGCTAATGCAAACAAAGACGCATCAGACGGAGCACAGGCATCAAGCCCTGCCGCAAGCGTAAATGATTCACAGTCAAATGCCGCGCCAACAAATATCACAGCCGCCTATAACGACACACGCACGCGCATAGGCGCAAAATGCCCATTATGCGGAAACGATATAGTAGTAACTCCGTTTGGCTACGGATGCGCATCATACGACAAAACAAAAGAAAACAGTTGCCGCTTTGCAATCGGAAAGATCGCTGGCAAGGATATTTCGGAGCGTCAGGCAAAGGAGCTTTTGAATAAAGGAAAAACAGCAGTCTTAAAGGGCTTTAAGTCAAAGACTGGAAAGAAGTTCGACGCGGCTCTGAAGCTTGACAAAGGACAAGTTGTATTTGACTTTCCCGAAAGACCGCAGCCGTCTGAAACAGCGCTTGAATGTCCGCGTTGCAAGGCTCAAAAGCTAAAGAAAAGCCAGTGGTACTATGAGTGTGGCTGCGGCTTTAGAATAGGGCATACCGTCGCTCAGGTGAATATTTCTGAAGAGCTTATGTGTGAGCTTTTCTCTACAGGGCGCACAAGCCAAAAGCTTATAGGCTTTAAGTCAAAGGCAGGAAAGGTATTTGACGCCTTTCTCCGATATGAGAATGAAACAATAAGATTTGACTTCAACGGTCAAGAAAATATTCCGCAAACAACTCAGCAGAGCAGCCTTGCAGACTCGGAATATGAAAGGTATCTGCTGGAGCAGATGGGAAAAATTGAGAGTTAGAGGGCAGTAGCAAACTAATACCAATCACTAAGGGAAAAACACGCCAATCGTCGGAAAAATATTTCGCCAATCATCGGAAAAATTTACCGCCAATCGTCGGAAAAATGTTGTAAGATTTACAATTATGGTGCATAATATATACAACACGAATAGAAATGAGGTTTTCCGAATGAAAAATTACAGAAAAAGAATTGTCGATGACATTTTAAAACGAAAGCTTGAAGGCAAAGGCGCAGTGCTGGTTGAAGGTCCTAAGTGGTGCGGCAAAACGACAACTGCCGAACAGCTTGCCGCCAGCATTCTGTATATGGATGATCCGGAAAAGAAAGAGCAAAACATTGCTATGTCTGAATTGAATCCTAAACGGTTGTTAAATGGCGCAACACCGAGACTTATTGACGAATGGCAGCTTGCCCCAAAGTTATGGGATGCCATTCGCTTTGAGGTTGATCATCGCGGTGAGCTTGGACAGTTTGTACTAACCGGGTCTGCTGTTCCGGCTGACACCAAGGAAATTACTCACTCAGGTACAGGGCGTTTCACATGGCTTACGATGAGACCTATGAGCCTATATGAGTCGGGTGATTCAACAGGCGAAGTAAGCCTTAAGGCGTTGTTTGACGGTGAAGAGGAAATTGACGGAGGATCAAATCTGAAAATTGAACGGTTGGCTTTTCTTGTGTGTCGTGGAGGATGGCCGCAGGCAGTGGACATGCGAGATGAAATCGCATTAGATCAGGCTATGGATTATTATGATGCCGTTGTTCATTCCGATATAAACAGGGTAGACAATGTACAAAAAAATCCTGAAAGAGTCCGCAGGCTGATGCGTTCTTACGCGAGAAACCAAGGCAGTCAAGTGCCTAACACTATACTTGCAAAAGATATTGCGGCAAACGATGAGACACCGATAAGCGAAGAAACGGTTGCGGCGTATATTAATGCGCTCCGCAAGATATTTGTTGTGGAGGATATGCCAGCATGGAATCCTAATCTGCGGTCAAAAACAGCTATTCGTTCGTCCGATACCCGTTATTATATTGACCCGTCTATTGCAGCCGCCGCATTGGGAATAGGTCCGAATGACCTTATAAATGACTTAAAGACGTTCGGGTTCCTTTTTGAAACGCTCTGTATCAGAGATCTGCGTGTCTTTTCAGATGCGCTGAGAGAGGTTTATCATTACCGCGATAAGGACGGGCAGGAATGTGATGCAGTCGTCCATTTGAGAAATGGAAGATATGGTCTTATTGAAATCAAGCTTGGTGGCGACAGGCTTATTGAGGAAGGCGCAAAGAACCTGAAAGCAATGGAAGCCAAAATTGATACTGATAAGATGAAAGCGCCATCTTTCCTTATGGTTTTGACAGGAACAGGTGACTTTGCATATCGGCGTCATGACGGAATATTGGTGGTTCCTATCGGATGCTTAAAAAATTGACACAAAATGCCACATAATAATTAGTAATAATGAAAAAACAGCCCGGACATGGCTGTTTTTCTTATGCCCAAATAAGACATGCAATAAAAATACGCATAAAATGCTCAAAAATTATATTTTATATGGAAAATTTTTAGGTTTTACATTAGAATAAAAAATATGAGTAAATCAGCCGTCCAACAGCGGCAGAACGGAGAACATTTATGACATTCAGAAAAAGTAAGAAAAAATCACAGGAAGATGAACAAAAAGACCCGAATTATAAAGAATACTCGCTTTTTTCAAATATGCTGTACATCATGAAAGGAATGTTTGGTGCACAAAAGCCCCTGCTTTTCTTTATACCGCTTGGCATTGCGGCGGAGGTAGCCAATACTTATATCCCTTCGTTTGCGCTGCGCGCGGTCATCAATGACATCACAAACAATGTTGGGACAAGGCAGCTTCTTTATACGGCGCTTCTTTTTGCGTTTATGATGCTTATAGCAGGCGCAGCGAGCATGTTTGCCAATGCCAATCTTTGGTGGCGCTGGATAGGCGCGAGGATGAACTTCATCATGATGCGCATCCGCAAGGTGCTTTACATGGATTATGAACATCTCGAATCACCGGTCGTGATGAAAGCACAGGGGAAAGCGCAATATGCGACAGACGGCAACAATAATGGTGTGGAGGGCATGATGCGTTCCTCATATGAGATAATGAAAGTATTCGCTTCTTCTTTTACCGCCGTCCTTATCATCGGGAAGTTATCGCCTTGGATCGTGCTTATGATATTTGTATTTGGCGCGTTGTACTTTCTGAGTATGGATAGCACCAAGAAAAGGGACAAGAAAACATGGGACGAATGTTCCCCCTATTGGCATAAACAGTGGTATATGCTGAACACCATGACGAATTTTACCTACGGAAAAGATATACGTCTGTTTTCCATGGGCGGGTGGCTTGTCAACAAGTACGCGGGTATTCAGGACTATCTTCAAAGGCTTATGTGCGAGTCGAAAAACCGTTGGATGGGACATACGATATTCAGCAATATTTTGGGGCTTGTCAATTTGGCGATAGTCTACGGTTATCTTATCAGCAGAGTGCTTTCGGGCGAGATATCGATTGCGGATTTTTCCCTCTATCTTGGAGCTATCGCAAGCTTCAACAACGTACTGCAACAGGTATTTAACAACGTGGCGGATTTAAGACAGCAGTCGCGCGAAATCAATGATTTCCGCACCTTTTTGGAATACCCTGAACGCGGGGTATTTAAGGATGCGGACGCAGAGCCGCCGTCGCTTAAAGGGATGGACAAGTATGTGTTCACATTTGAAAATGTATCGTTCAAGTATGCCGAGGCGCCCGATTACGCGCTGAAAGATTTAAACCTGACGCTTGAGGCGGGGGAGCGTCTTGCGGTCGTCGGGCTTAACGGAGCGGGCAAGTCCACATTTATCAAGCTTTTGTGCGGGCTTTATGTGCCGACATCGGGGCGCATACTTTTAAACGGCATTGATATACGGCGTTACGATAAGCGTGAGTATTATGAGCTTTTTGCGCCTGTGTTCCAAAATGTCGAGCTTTTTGCCTTTTCGATGGGTGAAAATGTGTCAATGCGCGGCAGCAGCGAGACAGACACAGACAGGACGATAAGCTGTCTTCGCGACGCGGGACTTTCCGAAAAGCTTGATACACTTCCTAAAGGTGTGGAAACGCAGCTTTTGAAAGTGCTGCATGACGACGGCATAGACCTTTCGGGCGGCGAGAGGCAGAAGCTTGCTTTTGCAAGGGCACTGTACAAAAATTCGCCGATAGTGATACTTGACGAGCCGACTTCCGCTCTTGACGCGCTTGCGGAATATAAGATGTATATGGATTTTGACAGGCTGATAGGTGAAAAATCGGCTGTATACATTTCACACCGCCTGTCGTCCACGCGCTTCTGCGATCATGTGGCATTGTTTGAAAACGGTACGCTCACAGAGTACGGTACGCACGAGTCGCTTATGGAAAAGGGCGGCGCGTACTGTGAAATGTTCAACGTACAGGCGCAGTATTACAGAGAGGAGGGCGGCGCGGATGAAGCTTAAAAAGTCATTATCGCTCATCAGGCTGTTTGTTTCCTATGCATGGGAGTGCAAGGCGTCATATTTTATATTTTTCATAGCGGACATAGTGCTGAATGCCGTGTCGCCGTTTATCACGATTATATTTCCGGCGCTTGTTATCGACGAGCTTACAGGTCAGCGCAGACCGGAGTATATCGTGATGTACGTCGCATGTACCGTAGCGCTTCAGTATGCGGTCAGCGCAGTCAGAGGTGTTATAGGTCTGACTAAGGAGAAATATGCGGATCTGTATAACAGGTATCTGCAGATGAAGCTTGCAAAGAAGTGCGTTGACATGGATTTTCAGCATACGGAGGACAAGGCTGTGCTTGAGCAGCTTGAAAAGGCAAAGACAGGAATAGAGTGGTATTCGGGAGGTATCAGCGGCATCTTGGACACATTCGGCGCTATATTGACCCATACGGTCACACTGCTTGGAACGGCGGCGCTTGTTATCAACGGCGCACCCATACTGATTGCGGTATATGCGGTATGTATTACGGTGCAGGCTGTTTGCAGATATTATGTGCAGAAGATAAATCATGAGCATTTTTTGAAGCTGTCAAAGGAAAATCGGGCTTTCGGATATATGTTCTGGGAGCTTGCAAATATCCGCTTCGGGAAGGATATCAGGCTTTACGGCGCGGAACAGACGATAGAGGACAAATGCAGGGCAAGTATCAGGTCGCAGGCGAACATATGGAAAGGTCAGGCGATGAGCTGTATGCCCTATGATCTTGCCAGTGTGCCATTTACGGCAGGACGCTATTTTGCGGAGCTTTTCATACTGGGAAAAAAGGCGCTTGGCGGGGCGATTTCTATCGGCTCATTTACTATGTATATGAATGCAAGCAATACTTTCGGTCAAAGCCTGCAGAATATAATATGGTGTATCCAAAGGCTGCATTCAAGCCTTGCCTATATCAATGAATTTGTGGTATTCATGGAATATCCTAATGCGGTGCATCACGGAAGCCTGCACCCTGATAACAGCGCGGAGCACACGATTGAGTTCAGGAATGTGAGCTTTACATATCCGCATACAGATGTGCAGGTGTTAAAAAATATCAATGTCGTGCTTCATTCGGGCGAGCATATCTCTGTCGTGGGGCTTAACGGCGCGGGGAAGACCACATTCATAAAGCTGCTGTGCAGGCTGTATGACCCGACTAATGGGCAGATACTGCTTGACGGGACAGATATCAGGGAATATGTATATGAGGAATATGTGAAGCTGATTTCAGTGGTGTTTCAGGATTTTGAGCTGTTTGCGTTTACGGCGCGTGAAAATGTCACTCTGACGGAAAGCCATGCCAAGACGGAGGATGTGCGCGAAAACGAGGAAAAGCATGAGTCTATATTCAAGGCAGAGGAATGTGCTGTGGCGGACGATGAAAAATTTGACAGGGTAATCAGGCAGGCGGGGCTGTCGGAGGCAGTCGCAAAGCTCAAATACGGCGCTGATACATTTATAATGAAAGGCTTCGACCACGGCGGCAGCGAGATGTCGGGCGGCGAACAGCAGAAGCTTGCGATAGCGCGTGCGCTTTACAAAGACGCGCCTGTAGTGATACTCGACGAGCCGACGGCGGCGCTTGACCCTATCGCGGAATATGAGATTTACAGGCAGTTTAACACGCTTGTTGACGGCAAGACGGCAATTTATATTTCCCACAGGCTGTCTTCGTGCAGATTTTGTGATATAATTTATGTGTTCGTGGACGGTGAGATAAAAGAACGCGGCACCCACGCCGAGCTTGCCGCCGTAGAGGGCGGACATTATGCCAGGATGTTTGCGGCGCAGGCGCAGTATTATAAGTGAAATGTCTGCGATATTTTCAGGGAAGTGGACAATACAATTCAGATGCGAGGTATGGAAGCACTACGCGTATAAATATCAAAATGATGTTGGAGGGAAAAGATGATTAAAGCAATTTTGACAATTGACGATATTGCGTCAAAAAACACTCCTGCGATAGTGGATTATCTTCAGGAGAAAGGAATACAGGCGATAATGTTTGCCGTAGGGCAGAATTTGGAGAAATATCCGAAGCAGGCGGTTTACGCACTAAAGAATGGTATGATAATAGGAAACCACAGCTATTCCCACCCTGCGTTTTCGTCACTTTCAATGGATGAGTGCGTAAAAGAAATCGAAAAGTGCGAGGAGCTGCTTGACAGGCTGTATCAGTCCGCGGGCGTGAAGCGAAGGTTCAGACCTTTCCGTTTTCCGTATGGAGATAAGGGCGGTGAAAATAAAGCGGCGCTTCAAAAATATTTGACTGAAAACGGCTTTAATAAGGTAAAGGACACTCAAATCCCCTACAAGTGGTGGCAAGATAACGGATTAAACAAGGATATTGATACATTTTGGACATTTGATTTTGCGGAATACAATATCCGTCCCGACAGCGGTTTTACCAAAGATGATGTATGGCGGAAAATCCACGACCCGAACCCAAGCACAGGAGCCGCTTTGCTTGCCGATGGCGGCAGGCACATTATCCTTTTGCACGCGCATGATGAGACGGAGGAAATGCTGCCCGAATACTATAAGCTGTTTATTGATTATCTGTTGGAAAACGGTGTGGAGTTTGAAAAGCCTGAATTTTTGGACAGATAAGATTTTTGTAAGTTTATGGCAAAGAAGAGTGATAATGAGGAGCAGGCAGATGAAAAAGAGCAGACTGTCTTATGATGAATGGAAATGTATTGAAAAGAAGCAAATCCATGGGAAACGGGTAATGATAAATGGATTTGAAGGCTATATCGGACTTTTAAATATTGAAAAAGTGACAGTGCCGCAGATATGGAAATTTAATGGTGAAGATATTGTCGTATGCGATGAAGGCTTGAAATGGTTATCAATACTGCCGGAAAATGATTTTTATTGCATTACGGCGATGTTGGATGAAAATAACGGTATTCTTTTATGGTACATAGATATGATAGCATCTCAGGGAATTGACGAGGATGGATTTCCGTATTTTGACGACCTTTATCTGGATTTGGTAGTATATCCTGACGGAACGGTTATTGAGGACGATATGGACGAATTGGGAGAAGCGCTTGCCGCAAATGATATTTCAAGAGAGCAATATCGGCTTGCGCTTGATACGGCTCAGAGGTTGAAAGAGGGGCTTTTGAGTGATATTAAAAAATTTATTTCGTATACACATATTTGTCTGAATGAGATAATGGGGGTATAAAATACAATGAAAGATTACAGCGGACAGCACAAAAAAGCATGGGAATATGACGCATATGGTTTTTGGATCAGAACTGTCGGCACGCCGTCAGAAAGGGCGCGCGAAGACGTGAAAAATCCCGTAAAAATGCTTAAACGCTATGCGGGTTACTTTGACAAATATAAAGGAGTACGCATAGCAAATATCTGCGGCTCCTGCGGCAAGAAGGCTGTTCCACTTGCCCTGCTTGGCGCGGAAGTCACTGTGTTTGACATATCCGAGGATAATAAAAGATACGCCCGCGAGACGGCAGAGGCGGCAGGCGTCAATATAAATTTTGAAGTCTGTGATATTTTGAAAATAGATATGTCAAAATACGGCGGCTGCTTTGACGTAGTTTTTATGGAGGGCGGAGTGCTGCATTATTTCCACGATATTAACGAGTTTATGAAAATAATGAATTTGCTGCTGAAATCAGGTGGAAAAATGATATGCAGCGATTTCCACCCGTTTACAAAAATAATGGACAGCCTGAAATTGGAGCAGCCTGTAATGAGCTATTTTTCAACGGAGATATTTGATGGTGAAATGGCTCACGCCAGATTTTACGATGAAGATGTCCGCAGGCAGATGCCTAAGTGCATGTACAGGAAATACACGATAGGCGAAATAATCAATTCGATACTTCAAAACGGCTTTGAACTAAAGCAGTTTGACGAGCATCCCGCGTGGGAAAATGAAAAGCTGCCTGGTGAATTTACTGCTGTAGCGGTGAAGAAAGGGTAAATCTCAAGAAAAATACCTTACGTTTTGTTGACGTGATAAGAGGTTTGCGGAAACAGGATATTATAAAGGCTTGTGAGATTTTTATGAAGGGAAATGCAGATGAATATATCAGAACTGGAAAGAAGAATAAAATACCTTGAGAGAGAAAATCAGTATTTAAAGATTCTGCTTGCAGGCGCAGGAATTTCCTATTCTGATAAGGATATAGATACGGAAACAGACAGCAGCAATAAATACGACCAAAACCAAGGCGCAAGAATTATACCGAGAAACATCACTGATACAGACGCAAAATTATTTTTCAGCATGTTTTGGGCGCGTACAGACGTATATAGCAAGCGTACCATTAAAAAATCCACAGGCGAGGTAAATTATTATACGCAGTGCAGTAATTTTTGGAAAAACGGCTGTCCAAGAATTACTCAAAGCAAGATAAAATGCCAAGATTGCCCCAGACAGTCTTATAAGGAATTGAAAAAGGAGCAGATAATTGAGCATTTAAGGGGAAATGCGGCGGATGCTACGGATGTGATAGGCGTTTTTCCGCTTTTCCCTGATGATACCTGCAGGTTTATTGTTTTCGATTTTGATAATCATGAAAAAAATGCGGAAAAAAGCGATTTTGCCAATGCCGATAATGCTTGGAAAGACGAGGCGGACAGCCTAAGAAAAATATGTGAAATTAATGGAATTGACGCGCTTGTAGAGCGTTCGCGTTCGGGAAGGGGTGCGCATATTTGGATATTTTTTCAAAAGCCGATAGAGGCAAGCCTTGCGAGAAGGTTTGGAAATGCACTGTTAAATAAAGGTGCGGAAGCCGTAAATTTAAGGTCTTTCCGATTTTACGACCGCATGCTGCCAATGCAGGATCATCTTCCGAGACGATATAAGGACGGATAATAAAGCTATATGGTGATCAATCTATAGCTTTGAGTATATATTGTTTTTTTCTGTTAATATTTATTGTTTGTGTACAAAAAGATAGTATGGGAGGGTGTTTATATATGTCTAATTCGATTGATATACAAGGCATAAAAATGACTGTTGAACTTGAAATAGATAAATTGAAAAAGTGTACGCAGGATGATGACCGTGAATATTGTGCAAATTTACAGAATAAATATGCTACGGCATACAACAAGTTAGGAATCGCAATTTTAGGAACGCCTATGCTCCCTAAAAAACCGATAGATCCATTTGTCGCTGCTGCGGCTGGCAACAGCCTTGGAGGCGTTGCAGTAGGCGTAACAGCTGGTATGTCTGCGATTGAAAAGAAAAAGGTATACGATAAAGCACTTGCTGATTTCACTTCAACCCAAATTGGTATAAATGGAGCACTGGAAGAGCTTGCTCATTGGCACGCATTAGTTGAAGAATATATAAATGCCCACCCATATGAGCTTGACGCTGAGACACAAAAGAGATTATCAGAACGAGATAGGAATCTTAATAGTATTAAAAAAGCAGATTTAGCAAGATTGATAAAAGAAAGGGAGATGAAGAAAGAAATTGTCAAGCAGAATACATATAAATTATTTGGAAAAGGTGCAAAAGCAAAAAGAGATGCAAATAGGCGATTGATTGAAATAGAAAGAGAAATCACAAAGTTGCAATCACAAATAATTCAGGAGGAATAGGTGCTATATGAATGAACTTCAAATCAGACAGGCGGCAAATAATATTGAACGGAAAGAGACATATTCGTATCAGCTTGCAAAATACAAAAAAGCAATGAGGGAAGGATTTTATTTTGAGGCATTGATGATTGTATATGCTATGTTAGAGGATAGGCTAAAGTCTTTTTTATACTATTCTGGCGCATTGTCAACAAGAAATGGAAAAATGAAAATATGTCCTAAAACAAAAGCAGATTTACACATTATTTTAACGCAGGAGTTTAGTGAAAAAGAGGCGTTTCGTATGTCAACAATTACCGGAAAAATGAAGCTCATAAAAGCAATTATTGAGTGGAGTGCTTCTGTAGAGTTGAATGAAATGGAAGCATCGACCTATATGTATTATCTTAAACGAGAAATGGAAAGTATAGACATTGGCGGAATCCTTTCGGTATTAAATGAACTTGAAGCTTGGTTAAAATACCGGAATGAAGTTATGCACGCAGCTATGAATAAAAATATCGTGGCATTATTTGAAAACCTTCCGGAGAAAATTGTTCATGGAATGGAGTATGCGAGATATATTGATTCACAAGTGAAAATCTTGAAAAAGAGCAACAAGATTCGTAAAGCAATGAAATTGCAGAATAATTAAACGATGTTGGACTGAAACGTAAGTTTACTGCAGAAAAATGGCTTCTAATGACTATTACGAATCAGCGCAAGATGATTTAAGCTATGAAATTTCCGAAATAGACGACGGAATTATCGTGACTTGCACGAATGACGGTGGAGAAGCGGCAAACTTTGTGGAAGGGAAAGTGATATTCTTCCGTGGCAGTGAACCTATTTATTATAACTCAAATTATTTTGTCGATGATGACGGCGAATTAAAACTGGGGAATACACACCTTAAAAACCCCAAAATAACGAATGGTGCGTCTAATCCTTGTTACATCAAATTGCGGATTGTTAATGAAGCCAGTGAAGCGGTTGGAAAAGAAAAAGAAGTTGAAGCAGGCAAAATGTGTTTATATGTTTTTCGCCGTTTTTTGGTTAAAAAATAACTGTAAATTAAATACAATACTATAAAAGCAAATAAATTAAGTATTTTATGGAGAAGAAAAACATGGAGCAAGTCTTTGAATCGGATAATATACAATTTGTAAAAGTCAACGAATCGCTAGTAAGGGATTATCTTACGATGATAAACGATATTGAACATGTTGCAAGGTTTATCAGTAAAAGAATAAAGCCATTTTCCGAAGAAACGGAAGTCGATTGGGTATGCAGGAAGCTGGAGGAAAATGCCGTTATCTTTTCGATGATAGAAAAGTCAAGCGGCGAATTTATTGGAAATATTGAGCTAATGAATATTAACGATTACATCGGAGAACTTGGCATTACCATAACTGCCGGAAAACAAAACATGGGGTATGGAACGGAAGCGATTCTTGCAATTATAAAATATGCCACAGATTATTTGAGATTGAAAAGAATTTTTCTCAAAGTATATCCTGACAATAATAGAGCGATTTATGTTTATAAAAAATGCGGATTTCGCGAATTTAACCGTACTGATGATGATATTTTTATGGAGATAATTTGTTGATTTTTCATTTATTGTGATAAATAAGATGGGCTTGTCAAATTGGTATTTTACTATATAATAAAATAGAAGAAGGAATGAAAATCCTTGAATGGGGCTGCGGTACGGCTGCAATGTGATAAGACATAAAAATGTGCTGTCTAAATGTAGCAGGGCTGTTCTGTCCGACTTTTCAGAGTTATAGAAACAATTATGAAATACATGAATATGGAAGGTGTGTATGAAAACACTTTTTCTTTGGATAACGGAATGAAGCAGCTTGAGCCGTATTTCGACGAGATAAAGATAGAATGCTATTAAACTGTACCTGGAAGATTAATAATTGCAAAAACACGAATAGCCAAGGTAATTGAAACCTTGGCTATTTGCTTGGTTATAACGCATGTAAAAATTGGTTGAAATTTAGAAATATATTTAACGAAGTTAAATAGTGGATTAAACAAAATATAACTTCGAGTATGCGAAGAAAATTTGTATGATTGTCGTTGAAAAATAGATGTTTATATGATAGAATAGTATCCAATTAGGGGATATTTTCCCAAATGATTGTTAAAGTTGTTTAGATCTAAGTCAAAATAACAGAGAGGTAAGTTTTATGGCAGTATCGTATAACGGTTTATGGAAGTTGTTAATTGATAAAAATTTAAAGAAGGTTGACCTTACAAATAAATATGGAATCAGTAGTAGCACGATTGCAAAAATGACAAAAGGCAAGACTGTCTCTATGGATATTATGGAGAGACTTTGTAAAGAATTAGATTGCGATTTTTGCGACATCATCCATTATGAAAGAGATAAGGATGGTGAAAATAGTGAGATATAGCGCAGGAATGACATCTAAGATCTTTGGTTTCGTAGAAAGTAAAAAGATGGCAGAGCTTATGGCAGCCGGATACTCCAAGGAAGAATTAACTCAAATTATTGAAGAACAGAATCTGTTTTCATTGCGAGATGCCAAGAGACTTAGAAGAACAGTCAATTATGTATATGAGCGTTTGACGTCCTTGCCCAAGGAAGCATTAAGCATTATTTCTTCTTCCGATATTGAGGCAGGAAAGGTACTTGTTTTAGTTGGAATTATGAAGACGGATACACTATTTGGAGAATTTGTGTATGAAGTATATCGTATGAAGAAGATTCTCGGCGAGCGTGCAATAGAAAATAGAGACTTGAATGATTTTTTTGATGATAAGGCAAATCAGAGTGATGAAGTGGCAGGATGGTCTGAGGCTAGTGTTAAGAAACTCAAAAACGTATATATTCGTAACTTGGTTGATGCAGGGCTATTGGAAGATGCAAAGAATAGGACTGTTAAAAATATTATTCTGTCAGGTAAAGTAGAGAAGATGCTGCGAGATAATGGTATGGAGACATATCTAAAAGCAATAAAAGGAGAAAGATAACAGATGACAGGACTTGATGAAAGACTGAACATGATTGAGAAGAAAATCTCGGAAGAATCTTTTAGGACAAATTCTGGACTTGGAAATGAAGTTGGATATTATGTATTCGATTATGATCCAAGACAGGAGTTGTTTGTGAGAAACCACATTCAGTATTTAAAGGAAAAAATCAACAATTCAAATCGAGGATTCCATATTATTGAAGTGGATCTGTTCCATCTGATGTGTGAGATATTGGAGGAAGAAGGATACTTAGAAGCTTTTTATGAACTTGAAGAAGACAATGGATTCTTTGATACGGCAGAAAGTATTGTTGAAACGCTGGGACTTGATGAGACAAATGAATTAAACCTTATCATCAGCAGGATTCTTTCAATGGATTTGGCAGATGGAGTTTTGTTTTTAACTGGTATTGGTAAATGCCATCCGATTATTGCATCACACAATATATTAAATAATCTTCATCAGGTATTGGATACAATCCCAGTAATTATGTTCTATCCAGGAGCGTATAGTGGGCAGGATTTAAAGCTTTTTGGAACTATGGAAAGTAAGAACTATTACAGGGCGTTTAGATTGGTGTAAAACAATTCTTATAGCGGAGGTAAGATACAATGCAGATTAAGGAAATGTTCAAAAAACCTATCGATAGAGATATCAAAGGCGTTATTAAAGTCGGACAGGGCGAAGATGAAAATGTAAAACAAGAGCTTGAGGAATACGTTGTAACAAGGGAGCTGCTTAAACATTTTACAACTTTTTTTGATAATTACGAGAGAGGAATCGAAGGAAATACGGATAAGATGGGGGTATGGATTTCTGGTTTTTTTGGAAGTGGTAAATCTCATTTTCTGAAAATTCTCTCATACATATTAGGAAACAAAGAAGTTGATGGAAAGAGAGCAATCGAATATTTTACAGATGGAGATAAAATCAAGGATCAGGTGCTCATTGGCGAGATGAAAAACTCTGGCAATGTGTCATCTGATGTTGTATTGTTCAATATTGACTCCAAGGGCTCGGCAAAAGTGGGCTCTGGCAAAGAGGCTATCGTAGAAGTGTTTATGAAAGTATTCAACGAGATGCAGGGATATTGCGGGTCAATTCCTTATCTCGCAGAGTTTGAACGCCAGCTTGACAACGAAGGAAAATTCGAGGAATTCAAAGAGCGGTTTGAAATGATTGCCAGTGCTCCCTGGGAGAAGAAGAGAAATGCTTTTGCAGTAATGCAGGATAAGATTGTTAAAACTATCGTAGAGATGAACTTTATGACGGAGGAAGCGGCACGTAATTGGTGTAAGACTGCCAAGGCAAATTATGATATCAGTATTGAAAAATTTGTAGGTCTTGTGCAGGAATATCTTGCAAAGAAAGGACCTAAGCATCATGTGATTTTCCTTGTAGATGAAATCGGACAGTATATTGCTGATGATACTCAGCTTATGCTCAATTTACAGACTATCGTAGAAGATTTAGGTACGAAATGTAAAGGTAAGGCATGGGTTATCGTAACCAGCCAGGAAGATATTGATTCCATTACCAAGACGATAGGTAATGATTTTTCCAAAATTCAGGGGCGTTTTGATACACGGCTTTCTCTGTCGGCATCAAATGTTGATGAAGTTATTAGACGCCGTGTGCTTGAGAAGGATGAAAATGCAGCGAGCCAGTTAAAACTTCTGTATGAAAAGAAAGAATCCATCATCAAGAATCTGATTACATTTACTAATGATACAGCTGATAAAAAGCTGTATGTTGATAAGGCAGATTTTGCGGAGTGTTATCCATTTATTCCGTATCAATTTAATTTGCTTGGACAGGTACTGACAGCAGTAAGAACACATGGAGCCAGTGGTAAGCATTTATCAGATCAGTCCCGTTCCATGCTTGCCTTGTTCCAAGAGTCTGCCTGCAAGGTAAAAGATGCCGAAACGGGCGTGCTGATTCCGTTCAGTTACTTCTATAATCCGCTGCACAAATTTATTGACCATCAGCACAGTATTGTTATTTCTCAGGCAGCAGATAACAGTAAGCTGGATGAGTTCGATGTAGAAGTGCTTAAAGTGCTGTTCATGATCAAATACGTAAAGGAGATTAAGGCAAATGTAGATAACCTTACAACACTTATGATTTCAAATATTGATGATGAACGTGTTGTAATTCGCGGAAAGGTAGAAGAGTCTTTAAAGAAATTGATTAAGGAGACACTTGTACAGAAAAATGGCGAAATCTATGTATTCCTGACTAATGAAGAACAGGATATCAATAAAGCTATTAATGCAGAGACCGTAGAGCTTGGTGAAATTATCAGCGAGGTTTCTTCCGTTATCTTCGAGAGTATCTATACAGAAAAGAAGTACAGATACAGTAATAGATATATGTTTGCATTCAACCAGAAGGTGGACGACAGATATTTTAAGAATAATCAGTCAAATGATATTGGTATTCGTATTATTACTCCATATGGTGGAGATGACAGTGATGCCACATTGCGCCTTAAATCAGCTTCTGCAAATGAAGTGATTGTAAAAATGCCAAATGACAGTGCTTTTCTTGATGAGATTACAGAGAGTTTAAAGATTTATAAGTATCTCAATAAGAATGCCGCAGATGCCAAAGGTATTCTTGAAAGTATTATCAGGGCAAAGACTGATGAGAGAGAAGAGAAAAAGACAAGAATACGTATCTTTATTGAGGATGCGTTGAAAAATGCAGACATCTATGTAAACGGGGATAAGGTTACATTATCATCGCATGATCCGGCGGCACGCATTAATGAGGCACTTGGTAAACTTGTGATGAAGCAGTATAATAAGTTGACATATATGGAGACAGCGCCTGAGCTTTCGGATATTGCAGCTGTATTTAATGATGATGGACAAATGAGTTTTGCAGGGGTAGCAGACACGACTCCTAATAAGCTGGCATTAGATGATGTACTACAGTTTATCAGCCTTAACAATTCAAGACATATGAAGACATCACTGAAAGGATTGCAGGATCAGTTCTCAATGGCTCCTTATGGATTTGATCAGAAAGATGTACAGTGGCTTGTTGCAACTCTCTTTAAGCAGGGACGTATTTCGCTTACATTGAACAGCCAGACATTATCTCTGCTAAATCATTCTAAGGATGAGTTGGTTCGTTATATTACAAAGAGAGATTTCGTAGAAAAACTTTTGATTGATGTCAGAGTGCGTGCGACGGATGGACAGATTCGTTCTGTAAAAGAGGTAATGAAAGATTACTTCGGTGCATCTGTAAGCAGTGATGACGATGATGTGATTATGAAACAGTTTGCGAAATATGCAGATGATAAGCTGAAAGAATTTGAAGATGTCATGGTGGAATATCGTGTAAATCCCAGATTTCCAGGTAAGAGTATAATGGAGGGCGCACAGAAGAGATTAAAAGAGACTCGTGCAATTACAGAACCTTCTGTATTCTTCAAAGAAGTGAATGAGGTGCGTGACGATCTTTTAGATGATGCAGAGGATACAGCCCCTGTGTTTGATTTCTTTAATGGGGAGCAGAAGAATATATTCGAGAAAGCGCTCAAATACATCAATATTTTTGAAAATAGTAAGACTTACGTAAGGGAACAGAAAATCATTGATTTGGCAGCAGATATGGAAGCCATTATCAATGCAAAGAATCCATATGGCAATATTCAGAAGCTTCCGGAGATGAGCCAGAAGTTTACGGATGTGTATGGCCGATTATTGGAAAGAGAAGCAGTAGCAATGCGACCAATCGTAGCAAATGACAGAAAAATTGTCATGGATACGTTGAATCAGAGAGACTTTGCAGATGTATTTCGTAGTAAGTATAATCAGAAATTTGATGAGTTGTCTGAAAAGTTGGATAGATCAAATGAGATTGCTGCGGTTAAGAATATCAAGTTAGAAAGTGATACCCTAAAGCTTCGCTGCTTAGATGAAATTGAGGATTACGAGAGAAACCATGCACCGCAGACCGTTGTACCGCCAGTTGAACCAGCGACACTGGCGGTAGGTGATGCACAGCTAATTACACCTTCGGCAGCCTTGGTTGCAGCTGCAAATGCTGTATCAAATGCCAAGCATTTGAAAAAAAAGAAAAATCTTTCAATCAGCAATGTGGCAGGCGCAAGGACATACACTATGGAAACAGAGGCAGATGTGGATCAGTTCCTTGCAGAGATGAAGAAGAAAATTATGCAGGAACTTGGTGAAGACACCATTATCACATTAAGTTAGGAGAGAACGTCCTATGAATAAGAACGCTATAAAAAAATTTGCAATCGAAGCAAGACGGAAACTGATTGCATCAGTAACAGATAAAGCGGGTATGCTTGGAATTACGGCAGAAGGTGTATCGGAACCAACAACCAAAGGGAATGACTTTGAAGTATATCAAACAGCGGCAGGTACTGAAGTTACGCTAAACAAAAAACAATGTGAGCAGAGAAGAAGACTTGCAGAGCGGATTCATGCAAGAGGTTTTGAAGAAGTAGTGGAAGAAGTGGCATACACATGGTTTAACAGAATCTGTGCCATTCGTTTTATGGAAGTTAATGACTATATGTATCCTGTAAGAGTTCGTGTGCTTTCGTCTGAAAAAGAAGGGAAAAATGAGCCGGATATAGTAACAATGGCTCCTGATATTGACTGGCATTTTACGGATAAAGAGAGGGAAGACATCATTGATGCTAAGATGAATAACAGGCTTGATGATTTGTTCAGGATGCTTTTCATCAAGCAGTGCAATTTGCTTCATGAAGTCTTGCTGGGGCTTTTTGAAGAAACAGAAGATTATACGGAAATGCTTCTTGATATCTCATTTACAAATAAAGATGATGTGATTCGTATGCTTGTAGATGGAATTGACGAAAAGGATTTCAATATTACGACTATTGACGAAGATGGAAAAACTGTTGGACAGGTAGAAATCATTGGATGGTTATATCAGTATTACAATACAGAACCTAAAAATAAAGCTTTTGCAAAGAAAGGGAAAATTACAAAAGAAGAATTACCGATAATTACCCAGTTATTTACGCCTGACTGGATTGTACGCTATATGGTAGAGAACAGTCTTGGAAGAATGTGGATAGAAGGACATCCGGACGGTGAACTGAAAAGCAATTGGAAATACTATCTGGATGAAGCTAAGCAGGAAGAATCTGCACAGCAGGAGCTTGATAAGATAAAAGCAGAGTATGCTGCATTAAAACTGGAAGATATAAAACTCATAGATCCTTGTATGGGGTCAGGACATATTTTGGTGTATGCATTTGATGTATTTATGCAGATATATGAAAATGCAGGCTGGTCGCAGAGAGAGGCTGCGCAGAGCATTATAGAAAACAATATATATGGACTTGATATAGATGACAGGGCTGCACAGTTAAGCTATTTTGCAGTGCTTATGAAAGCAAGACAGTATGACAGAAAAATTTTAACCAGAGGTATAGAACCGAATGTATATGCAGTGCAAGAGAGTAATGGCATTAATCGTAGCCAGCTTATGTATTTTGGTGGTGGCTTGACAGAGGGGGAGAAAAAGACAGCAGTATCACAGATGGAAGGACTTATAAATACATTTAATGATGCAAAGGAATATGGTTCTTTGCTTAATGTAGAAAGCTATGATTGGGAGCTGCTAGAGAAATTTGTAGAGAGGACAGAGACAGCAAGCCAGATGTCTTTTGATACATATGGATTGAATGAGACGGCAGAGCAGTTGAAACGGTTGATTAAAATTGGCAGAATTATGGCTCGGAAGTATGAGGTGGTGGTGACGAATCCACCATATGCTGGAACAAGTAATCTAAGCAGCAAGGTTAATGATTTTGTAAAGAAAAATTATCCGGATAGTAAGGCGGATTTATTTGCTGTGTTTATTGAGCACTGTGGGGAGATGCTTAAGAAGAAAGGGTATCAGGCGATGGTTACCCAACATGCTTGGATGTTTTTATCAAGTTATGAAAAGCTGCGTCTGAAATTGCAACAAAGAACGATTGTAAATATGGCACATTTGGGGGCAAGAGCGTTTGAAGAGATTGCCGGCGAAGTGGTGCAGACTACCAGTTTTGTGATGAGAAAAAACCATATGACAGAGTATCAGGGGACTTATTGCAGATTAGTAGAGCCGACAACGCAGCAGGGAAAAGAGGATATGTACCTTGCAGGAGAGAATTATTATGTAGCTAAACAGTTTAATTTTTCCAAAATATCTGGATTGCCCATAGCATATTGGGTGAGTGACAGTACAATAAAAGCGTATGATTATGGTCAACCGATTGGTGAAATAGCACCACCAAAAACTGGAATGACTACTGGAGATAACGATCGCTTTCTCCGCTTTTGGTATGAAATTGAGTGGACAAAAGTTAGTATTAAGTCAAAATCTTCAGAAGAAGCTGAAAAATCACAACGGAAATGGTTTCCGTATTGCAAAGGCGGTGGTTTTAGAAGGTGGTATGGTTATAATGAGTATTTGGTAAATTGGAAAAACGATGGTTTTGAAATAAAGAATAACATAAAGGATAATGGATTAAAAGCTGCAAGTGTTAGAAGTGAAAGTATGTACTTTAAGCCCTTGATTACATGGTCGGCAGTAACTTCAGGAAAATTTTCTTGTAGATACTGTTTTGGCGGTTCATTATTTGATTCTGGTGGCTCGAGTATTTCAGTTTCAAATCATATATATTATTTATTAGCTTTATTAAATACTAAGGTCGGACAGCATTTTTTAAATATTAGTAATGCAACAATCAATTATCAACCTGGCGATATTGCGGGTATTCCAGTTGTATTTAATAATATTGATGATGTTGAAAGCAAAACCGATAGTAATATAAATCTTTCAAGAATGGATTGGAACTCTTTTGAAACATCTTGGGATTTCAAAGTTCATCCGCTTATTCGATGTGTTTCATTCCCAAGAAAAGAAATGTCTGAGGATGAAAATCATTACATTCAGAATATGAAATCTATTAAGGAAGCATTTAACAATTGGAGCAATGAGTGTCATCTTCGCTTCACGCAGCTAAAAGAGAACGAAGAAGAATTGAATCGCATTTTCATAGACATCTACGGTTTACAGGATGAATTGACGCCAGAAGTAGAAGATAAAGATGTCACGGTTCGAAAGGCAGATTTACAGCGTGATATTAAGAGTTTTATTTCTTATGCAGTCGGTTGTATGTTTGGACGATATTCATTGGATGAGGAAGGTCTTGTGTTAGCAGGTCAGCCATTTGAATCACATTTCATAGAAAGCTCAGCACCAAGATGTGGAACAGGCTTTGCAGGAGCACCAGGATTTTCAGTTCCAACAGGCGAGTTTTATTATAAAACAGATGATGGTGTGAAGAAATGTACTTATAATCCGGATAAAGACAATATTATTTCGATTACTGATGAAGAATATTTCTCTGATGATATAGTAGTTCGTTTCATAGAGTTTGTTAAAATTGTTTACGGCGCAGATACATTAGAAGAAAACCTTGATTTTATTGCGAAGGCATTGGGCAATAAAGGAGACACTTCCAGAGAGGTAATACGCAATTACTTTTTGAAGGATTTTTATCCAGACCACTTAAAGGTATATCAGAAGCGTCCTATTTACTGGATGTTTGATAGTGGAAAGGAAAATGGATTTAAAGCGCTAATCTATATGCACCGTTATACTTCTGATACTGTAGGAATTATACGCACTGATTATCTTCACAAAACTCAAAAAGCGATAGAACAGGCTATGCAAAGGGCACAGTACACGAGTGAAAATGCATCGAGCGCAGCAGATAAGAAAAAAGCCGTACAACAGATTGCCAAGTACACCAAGCAGCTATCTCAGATGAAATCTTATGATGAAGCAATGGCACATATTGCAAATCAGAGGATTGAGATTGACTTGGATGATGGAGTCAAAGTCAATTATGAAAAGTTCCAAGGCGTAGAAGTTGCACAGGAAGGTAAGAAGGCATTAAAAATTGACCTTTTGGTGAAAATAAAGTAGTAGGAAAGAATTGAGGTAATGTTTAGTGAGATTAAAAAATATCAAGATTACAAATTATAGATGCTTCAAAGAGGCAGATATTGATTTTGATGAACATATAACATTGATCGTTGGCAAGAACGGAGCAGGCAAGACGGCAATATTGGATGCAGTTGCAGTATCTGTCAGCACATTTTTATTGGGTATTGATGGGGGTGTCAGCAGAAGTATAACAGAGGATGATGCAAGATATGAGTTTCATGATTTGGATGGAACGATTGATCCGCAGCACCAGTTCCCGGTATGTATTGACAGTACTGGCGATTGTTTGAATCAGAAAAACGTAAAGTGGGTTCGTTCCTTAAATTCTGCCAATAGCAAGACAACCATCAAAGATGCTAAGGAATTGACTGATATTGCAAAGAATATACGAAATCAGATTATGCATGGAGATAAAACATTAGTGCTTCCATTAGTGTCATATTATGGAACGGGGCGCTTGTATGCACAGAAGAAGGAAAAGAGAAATATCAAGTCGTTGACAGAATTTAATCGACAGGTTGGTTATGTGGATTGTATGGCGGCAGAATCCAATGAGAAATTGATGCTGAATTGGTTCCAAATGCAGACGTTGAAAAGTCTTCAAAATCAGCAGAAGACGGGTGTGATAGAGCGGCCATTACTGCTAAAAACTGTTGAAAAGGCTATTTGCAGGAGTTATGAAAGGATTAGTGGGTCAATTAATGCTTCTCTTATCTTTGATCTGGATACACATAGACTTGTTTTGGAATTTGAAACGGCAGATGGAGAACCTAAAAAGTTCGCAATGGATGAAATGAGTGATGGATACAAGAATACGTTGAGTATGATTGGAGATATTGCTTATAGAATGGCAGTCTTGAATCCCGTATTAGGCGATCGTGTATTAGAGGAAACTCCCGGAGTCGTGTTGATTGATGAAGTGGATTTACATTTGCATCCACAGTGGCAGCAGACTATTTTAAACGATCTCCATGCAATTTTTCCTAATGTGCAGTTTATTGTAAGTTCTCATGCGCCAGCAGTAATTAACTCAGTTTCAAGGGAACAGATTCGTATTTTGGATAATGAAAAAATCTATATGCCGGCGGCACAGACATATGGAAGAGATGCAAATTCTATTCTTAGAGAAGTTATGAAAGTATCAGAAAGACCGGCAGAAGTTGTACAGCGATTGGATACTTTCTATGTATGTATGGATAGGAATGATTATGAAGAAGCAGATAGAATATTGACAGAGATTGAAAAAATTGTTGGAACAAATGATCCGGATATCGCAGCTGCGAGGACGGCTTTGGATTTGGAAAAAATGTTGGGGGAATAGCCTATAGAAGAGACGCATGATAATAAAGCAACATTAGATTTCAAATGGATGCTTGGAGTCTGTTATGGTAATAGCTTGAAAAGAGGCGTAAGACCAGAGGATACTACCTGTGATGCCCATAGAGGCAATACGGAGCTTACCATCAATCCATTTGATAAACTGTCTGTTAGAAAGATTAAGTATAAAGCGGATGGCAGCATTTACTCGGACGATGTCGAAATTAACAAAGATGTAACAGAGACATTAAATCTAAATTGCCAGGCACTTTCTTTGCCACAGACACGTAGAAGTGTGTTAGCGGAAGCGCAAGCCAGAATTAATAAGAAGTGTAAAGGAAAATCTCATGATGCATTTATACATGAGTTGGAGCGTACATATGAAAAGCTGGTAGAGGAACGGAATTTAACACCATATTGCGGAATCATTATTTCCTGGCTTGAGAATAAATTAAAGATATTATAGATTGAGCAGAATGTCTGCACAAATAGATGAGAAGGTGGAGAAATGGATCTACAAAATATACAAGTGCAATTAAATACTGAATTTGCAAAAGATGAGACTCGAATCATCTTCTGGTTCGACGATAAGGGAGATTATTCAGATGAGGTTGAAGAATTGTGTTTAGATAATGCCAAGCTGCACATTTTGACTGAAACTAACTGGCTATATTCCAAATGGCTGCTTAACGAGTCAGATCCGGAAGGAAAGTATCTTGTATATGCGCCTTTTGCCAAACCGAGTGATGAAGAGAATCCTTTGGCAGATATGTGCTATTATTCTGTTACATACTACACAGACCGTGTATCACAGCTGTCTCAGGAAATTGGAATAGATGATAAGTTCAAAGTACATTTAGAGGCTTATCCGGCGTTTTGGAAAAACAAGAAACGTATTGAGAGTTTCAAAGAATTGGAGATTGATCATTATAATGAGCGAAATATCAAAATCGGCTTGATTGCGGTGATGACTGAAGTGAAGACTCCCAGCTTTGAGGAAATTGTAAAACAGGTAATCCTAAATTCAGAAAAGGATTACATGAAACAGATAGATAATATGGGTTTGACAGATGATTTCTGGAAACTCTGTAAGACTACCTTTGAATATGAGAGCAAAAAGCCTAACATCAATGATTTGGCGGCATCGCTTGTTATCACATATGCAGCATCAACCTTGAAGGCAACGCTTCCAAGCAGTCTGGGGAGTTATGTGTTAAAGAAGAGAAATGATGCAGTCGTGTTTGTGCGTAATATTATGGATAATGTACTTTATCAGAGCGCATATGATGAATTGGCGGAAAATATAGATAAGACTTTACGATTTATAAAACAGATAAGAGAAAACTTGACTAAGGATAACTCCAAAGAACAGTTGAATATGGAGGATATCCTTGCATGTGATGCATTTAAGGGAATTGATGAGATTATTATTGATTGGATGTTGGAACATCTAAATGATGAGCTATTGGATGCCCAGATACATGGACTTAATATGGAACAGATTGTTCAGAAAAGATTATCTGACAGTTTCCATTATGGTAAATATTTCAAAAATGAGTATCAGGTATTAAAGTATGCTTATCTTATGATGAAGAGCATTGATAGTTTGGATATAAGCACGGATGTGGCTGCAATGGTTAAGAACTATCAGGACAAGAATTACCTGATTGATTCTTATTATAGATGGTTCTATTTCGCATTTGATCAAATCAGCGATAACGATAAATTTATGAAACTTAGGGAACGTATAGAGAATATCTATGCCAATGACTATTTGATGAATAGTTTACCTAAGTGGAGTAATCTTTATACAGGACAAGCTGTAGAGTCATTGGGACTTGTAAGACAGCAGGAGTTCTATCACCATTTCCTACGCCCTTATGAAGGTGGTGACAGAGTAATTGTTATTATTTCAGACGCGCTTAGATATGAATGTGCAAAGGAATTAATGCAGAGATTTGAGTATGATGAGAAGTGTGAGGCAAAGATGGATACAATGCTTGGCGTATTGCCATCAGTAACTTCACTGGGAATGGCAAGTTTACTGCCACATACAGAAATCAATGTAGATAAAGATATGAATGTTACAGTTGATGGAAGCAGCTGTTCAGATCTTGCATCTCGTGACAAGATTTTGAAAGCAAAGAATCCAGATAATGTAGCGGCAGCATTTGACGATATTGCAAAGGCTAACAAAGCAACTGTCAGAGAGTTGCTGCAAGGAAAGAAGATAGTCTACATCTACCATAATCAGGTCGATGCAAGAGGAGATAAGGCAGCTAGTGAAAATGAGGTGTTTAATGCTTGTGCAGAGGCAATAGATGAAATTTTAAGATTGATTAGAAAGTTGACAGGTGATATCTCGGCAACAAAATATATTGTTACAGCGGATCACGGTTTTCTGTATCGTCGAGATAAGATGAAAGAGTTTGATAAGTTATCGTTCTCAAAAGATATTTGCACATACATAAATAAAAGATTTCTGCTCACTACTGAACGGGTAGAAAATCAAGGGATGGTATCTCGGTCACTTACATACATCAATAAGTTAAATGGAATGTATGTAACAACTCCAATCGGTGCAGATATTTTTAAGGCTGCCGGAGCAGGACAGAATTATGTGCATGGTGGTTCTTCTTTGCAGGAGATGCTTGTACCGGTTGTTGAAGTCAAAACTGCCAAAGGTAAACAAGATACAGACTATGTAGATGTAATCCTTACAACGATTAGCAGGAAGGTAACAAATCTTATTACTTTCTTTGATTTTATCCAGACAGAGAAGGTAACTGATGTTATGAAGCCTCGTAACCTTATTGTTTATTTTGCAACTGAATCAGGCGAGAAGATATCATTTGATGTACCTATTATGGCAAATAGTACTGATGACGAACCTGAAAAGAGAACATTTCATGAGAAGTTCACTTTAAAGAGCCGTGAGTATAAGTTTGGAGATAAGTATTATATGCATATTGCAGATGCGAATGATGATAAGAATATCCTTCATAGCTATGAGTTTATGATTGATATTGCGTTTGTTGATGATTTTGGATTTTAATGTTAGGGGTGTTCAGATGACAAAAATGGACAATATAAGAGAAGAAGCAAATGATACAGAGAATGCCAGAGATATCATCAAACATAAGCTTCGCCAATATTTTGATGGAAGAATTGTTAGAAAAGATTTAACTAAATCTATTCGTGAAGGCGCGAATGTACCTGTGTATGTATTAGAGTATCTGCTTGGTCAGTACTGTAATTCCGATGATGAGAGCATCATTGAGGAAGGGATTGAAAATGTAAAGAGAATCCTTAGAGATAACTATGTGCGTCCCGATGAAGCACAAAAGATTTTATCTCTCCTTCGTGAGCGTGGAAGCTATACAGTTATTGATCGTATTACAGTTGTTCTGAATACAAAGGAAGATCGATATGAAGCTGCATTTTCCAACTTAGGTGTAAAAGCAATTCCGATACATCCGAATTATGTGAAGGACTATGACAGACTTCTTTGTGGTGGTATTTGGTGTATTTTGCAGCTGGAGTATGAGTTTATTGAGGAAGATAAGAAGAATACGCAGCCAATTCGCATTAGAAAACTTACACCTATTCAGATGCCTCATGTAGACATGGGTGAGGTAAAGAATGGTCGTAAAGCATTTACTAAAGAAGAGTGGATGGATGTGCTGCTCCGTTCAACTGGTATGGAGCCGGACAAGCTTAGCGAGAGGGCAAAGTGGCTTTTGATCGCGCGAATGATTCCATTGGTTGAGAATAATTTTAATCTATGTGAGTTAGGACCTCGATCAACAGGAAAATCATATATTTATGAGCAGATTTCTCCAAATAGTATCCTTGTTGCCGGCGGACAGACTACGGTTGCAAACTTATTCTACAATATGTCCAACAATACGGTTGGTCTTGTTGGCATGTGGGACTGTGTGGCTTTTGATGAAGTTGCAGGCATTAAGTTTAAGGACAAAGATGGTGTCCAGATCATGAAGGGCTATATGGCATCTGGTGCGTTTTCTCGTGGGAAAGCAGAGATTCAGGCAAAGGCTTCCATGGTATTTGTAGGAAATATTGATCAGGATGTGCCTACTTTGCTCAAAACATCGAGTTTGTTTGAGCCTTTTCCACCTGAAATGGGGACGGATACAGCGTTTCTTGACCGTATGCACTGCTATATTCCAGGGTGGGAAGTGCCAAAGTACAGACCGGAATCATTTACCGATGATTATGGATTTATCACAGATTATATGTCTGAGTTTATGAGAGAGCTGCGTAAGGACTCATATAGTAATACTGCAGATAAGTACTTTAAACTTGGTAATAATTTGAATCAAAGAGATACCATTGCTGTTCGTAAGATGATTTCAGGATTCACAAAACTTCTTTACCCGGATGGAGAAGTATCAAAGGAAGAAGTAAGGGAGATTGTTGAGATTTCATTAGAACTTAGAAGACGAGTAAAAGAGCAGTTGAAAAAAATTGGCGGAATGGAGTTCTTTGATGTGAATTTTTCGTACATAGATAATGACAGCTTTGAGGAACACTTTGTATCTGTACCTGAGAGTGGCGGCGGTAAATTGATTCCTGAAGGAATGAGTAAGCCGGGATGTATCTATACGATTGGCAAGTCTAAAACAGGTATGCTTGGCTGCTATAGATTGGAGACACAGATGGTGCCGGGAAGTGGAAAGATAACCTGTACTGGACTTGGCTCTGGCAAGGAACAGAAGGAAGCAACAAATACGGCATTCAACTACTTAAAAGCGAATGGGAGGGCGATTTCCGCGTCTATCAGTACTACAACGAAAGAATATTTGATTGATTACACGGATTTACAAGGTATTGGAATGACCTATACATTGGCGCTTCCTACATTGATTGCCATCTGCTCAGCTGCTTTAGGAAAGCCTACGGTAAACAGTTTGGCTGTTCTTGGAGAGATTAGTATTGGCGGAACTTTAATCAAGGTAGAGGGATTATCCAGTGCATTGCAGGTATGTGTTGATAGTGGAGCCAAGAGAGTATTGCTTCCAATCACATCAGCAGCTGATCTTGGAACCGTTCCGGCAGATCTGTTGGGTGCAGTGCAGCCATTGTTCTATAGTACGGCAGAAGAGGCAGTATTTAGGGCTTTAGGTGTAGATTAAACAGAAAAACAGGTTGTTTCAAGTTATGTATCCAAAAGCTAAAAAGAAAAGCACATAAGGGGAAGCTGTGGCAGTTAAGTTGATGAAGGTGGTATTATATGGAAAAATTATTTGAAGGTATAAAAGACATTGGCGACTGGAAAACGGTTGAAAAAATTTCAAAGGGCTGGTCAAGCGACAGTAAATATCTTATACATACGAAAAATAGCGACCGCCTGCTGCTTAGAATTTCTGACATTAAACAGTATGACGCAAAGAAGAAGGAATACGAAATCATACAGAAATACGCAAAGCTTGGTTTTCACATGTCGATGCCTGTTGATTTCGGCATTTGCAATAGCGGGCAGAACACATATATGATGCTGACTTGGGTGGAAGGCAGCGATTTGGAGGAGATATTGTCCGATTTGCCAGAGCGTGAGCAATATAAGCTTGGCAGAGAAGCAGGCGAAATTTTAAAGAAGATACATTCCATAAAGCTTGATGAAAAAGATATTCCAACGGAAACGAAGAAAGCAAAGAAATTAATGCAGCTGTCCCGTTATGAGGAATCACAGGTACGCGTCAAGGGTGACGAAACAGCGATTAATTATGTAAAGAAAAACATTGACCTGATATGGCGACAAAAGCCAGTATATATGCATGGTGACTTTCATCCAGGTAATCTGATTTATATGAAAGACGGTGCGATTGGCGTGATTGATTTTAACCGTTGGGAAGTAGGCGATCCATACGAGGAATTTTATAAGCTTGAAAGTTTTGGGATTGAACACAGTATTCCATATTGCATTGGGCAGATTGACGCATACTTCAATGATGCTATTCCAGATGAATTTTGGAAAGCGCTTGCTGTTTATGTGGCGCACGCTTCTTTGTATTCCATTAAGTGGGCGGAGAAATTCGGGCAGAATGAGGTTGACGCAATGAAGGCAAGATGCTGGCAGGCATTTGATGATTATGATAATTTTCAAACATATATACCGAAGTGGTATGCAGATAGATATCAAAAATGGCAGATGCGTATTTCATAAATATTCAGCCGAAGAAATCGGCGAAATCAAACGACTTTATATTAAATTATATCAAAAAGAATCACAGAAACAAGAAATCCTGTCTGTATTAGTGTAATCAATCACTGATATAGGCAGGATTTATTACTGTATTTTATTATCTTAAGATGAAAATTCCCATAATTATATAAAATTAAATTTTTGAAAAACCATAACTTATAGAATGATTACAAATGAAAATAAATATCTAATTTTTATTTCAATGTAATATTTTCTCCCCTTAATGTGTCTAATAAATGAAAGGAGGGGAGCAAAACAAAAATGTCGGAAGAACAATTTTTAGAAAGGCTAATGCATGAGTATGGCGATGGACTTCTGCGTACCTGCTATTTGTACTTGAAAGACTATCAGCTTGCGGAGGATGCTGTTCAGGAAACTTTTATAAAAGCAATGAAATCCTATGAGTTATTTGAGCACAAATCAAGTGAAAAGACATGGTTAATGCGTATTGCTATCAATTGCTGTAAAAATGTAATGAGAACTAAGTGGTTCCGCACGCGCCAAAATAATCTGGAAAATCACATGAATGGAATTAATGATGATCCAATAAATGATTTTTTAGAGAAAGATAGTGTGTCATCGGCTATCATGGCTTTGAATGCAGATGACAGGCAGATTATTGTACTGTACTATTATCAAGAGCTGTCTGTTAAGGAAATTGCCATAATCATCGGAAAATCAGAAAATACTACTATGCAGCGCTTAAACAGGGCAAGAGGTAAAATGAAAAAAATTTTAACGGAGGCAGGATATGATCAAAAATAACATAAAAAGTATTATTGATTCGGAACTTAGGCAGATAGAATTGACAGATGAAATTAAAAACAATATCAAAAGCAAAGCTGTTTATCACAAATCAAACCGAGCGTGGGGAAATCTTTGGAGAAGTCTTGCAGCTTCTATGGTAATTGTTGTTTTAGGAGGTGCAACTGTCTATGCTGGATACTACATGCTGAACAAAGTTCATGTAAATGAGGAAACATTGGCTGAACTGGATTCCATGCAGATTGTGCAGATGAATGAATTAGATGCTATACCTAATGAATATGGAATTGTTTATAAGGATTACAGCGATTATAACGCAGTAAAAGATGATTTAGGAGTAAAGCTGTTAGATACCAATCTATCCCTTGATAACCCCTATATGTTGTGTCGGGTTATGACAGACATAAAAGATTTTGCAGTTATTACTGTGAACAATTTTATTCTTGGTGATACAGGCAACTACCAATTCATTGAAGCAGAAAAACGATATTCATATAGTCATGGAACAGAGTTTTTTTCACCAGTTTCACTGACTGTTGACTTAATCCTGAGTGAAGACCAAATGAGTAATGGCTGGGATACGGATTATCTTGGATTATACGAATTTGTAGAAAGTTATACGTCAGCTCAGGGTTATAGGGTGAATATTATACAAGATACAGTTGATGAGGAAGATGTAGAAGATTATGTTTCGGAAAAAGTGGCAGTTTTTGTGGCGGATGGTGTTCGTTATTCCTTAAAAGGAAGGGTTTCCATAGATACCCTGAAGAATATTGTCAATACAATGAGATAGCATATGGTATATCCGTTTCCAAAGGCAAACCCATTTATCGGGAAATTGGCATTTTCAAGGGCTTGCGGACTTTTGGAATATAAAATATAATGATAATTAAATAATCAGGATTTGGAGTTGAACCGTAATGGATATTATCGACACATATTCTTCGGCACTGACATCTTATGATAATTCAGGATTTTCTTTCGAACAGTGGAAAAAATATATCGATTTTACGCTTCCGGGACTGTTTCCGATACTCGTTGCGGATGTGAAAAACGTATTGTGTACCGGAGAATTTTCCAAGGAAGATTATTTATTTGTGTTGAATTATGTCGCACACAATCAGCAACAGCTTGAAGTTGCGCATAATTCATTCTTGCAAGTGACAAAGAATTTGGAACGTATCATATATGAGCGCTTCGGAAAAGGCGTTGATGTTATTATTGTTTTTTATCTCGGTCTTTGCAACGGTGCAGGGTGGGTGACAGAATATCGTGGGAAGACAGCCATATTGCTCGGTATGGAAAAAATATTGGAATTGAACTGGTGCCATATCAATGATATGTATGGGCTCATCTATCATGAACTAGGTCACGTTTATCAAAAACAGTACGGGATTTTGGAACGTGATTTTGACAAAGATGAAGATTTTTTCCTTTGGAAGCTCTTTACAGAGGGCGTGGCAATGTGTTTTGAGCAAATTATTGTTGGCGATGCCGAATATTATCATCAGGATAAAAATGGCTGGAAATCGTGGTGCGATGACCATTATGAGCAGATCAAGCTGGATTTTGCGAAAGATTTGAAAACGATGTCGTATGCAAATCAACGCTATTTTGGCGATTGGGTAAACTATAACGGTTACGGCGACGTGGGTTATTATTTTGGCTGCCGCTTTGTGCGTTACATTCTGTCAAGCTACGATTTTGATGAAATTATTTCCTTTGATATCGACAAAGTGAAAGAGATGTTTGGTTTTCACTTACATCTGCATTAGCTTGGCTCTTGTGTCCTGGTCGAACTTTTCAAGCGCATAACGATATGCAACACGTGGCATTTTTCTGCAATTTTTTATCAGATATTCTTTCACGCAATCGGGATTTACCTGAGATAAGGACTTCAACATCCAGCCATATCCTTTTAAAACTAAATCATGCGGATCAGACATTAAACGGTCTGATATCGTAAATGGTTCTATTCCTTCATAATTGTTTTTCAATATGGCAGGGATCAGAATAACCGCAGAAGCCCGTCTTACCCAAAAATCATTATTATTTGTCCACGTGATTATTTTCACAAATAATGATTTTTGCTGCCTTAGCAGTTCTCCAAAGGCATGTGTACAAAAATCGTCACAATCTCCCCAGCCCCTTACATAATCTTTCAGCCAGTGATAGAAAATATCATATGTTGATCCATTATAATGATTTTTCATTCGGTATGCAAAGTCAAATGCAATTACTCCCAGTGCCCATGAGCGTTCATTCAATAAATCTTCGCATATGCTGAAAACATTTTCAATGCTTTTGTCCTCAATTTGTCTAAATAATTTAGATGATAATTTTCGTACATCCCCTGTAATAATATGTTTTCCAGAGGGAGTGTTTTTTTCCAGTTCTTTAATTTCTTTAATTGCTTCCCCAACAATTTTATTCATTTCATGCTCCTGTCATACACCATTTTTCCATTCTCAACCTGAACAGCAATCTGCCAGTCGTCTTCATAAACGATGCTTCCCACAAAATTTGTATAAACTACATCATAAGGCGTTTGATGTTTATCTAAAAGTGCAATAGCAGGCTTTAATTTTTCAAGCATTTCCAATGTGCTTTTACACTTAAAAAATGTAATGACCTTTTCATGGTTTTTACAGGGTTCTGGTTCGGGAAGATGCTCCTTGAACCAATTATCAATCGATATAAACAGTTCTTTTTCTTCGCTGGTCAAAATTTCATCTCTTATCAGCTTCCAGCAAAGGCTGAATACCCCCTTGGGATATTTTGTAACATAGGAGTTCTCCCTGCCCTGTATTCTCACATACTTGTATTCCATCTTATTATCTCCCCGTAATCCTATGCAGAGAGTATATCATAGACAGGTTATACTGTCCAGCATTTCAAAAAGATTAAAAAACTCCTACGCCAAAGTAATGATTGTGATGCGTGGTGGAGAAAAGCAAAAGGGATGGGCATGGTTATGGTTATTTATTGAATGATTGGGATACTTGGTATTGTCGAAGATTGTAAATAAAAGACTTGAATAAAAAATACTTTTATGGCATACTATATGTAAGAAATTCTTACAATTTATTTATGAAAGAGGTATGTTTATGGATATGCAGGTTTTGACTGTTTCTTCAAAAGGGCAGATATCACTTCCAATCAGCATAAGGAAAATGCTTTCTATTAATACAGGGGATAAGCTGGTAGCGTATGCGTCTGGTGATGCCATTATGCTAAAGACATTGAAGATGCCTACGGTACAGGAGTTGGAGAAATCATTGGATGAAGCGCAAAAATGGGCGGCATCAGTCGGATATGAAGAAAGTGATGTGAATGATATTATTAAGAGCGTGAGGAAGAGGAACAGGAAGTGAAAATTGTGTTTTTGATATACTCAAAGAAAAATCAAAATATGAGTGAGCGGTAAAAAGTGGACAATTGGTTTGAAGTAGAAAAAATAGATACTGATACTTACGCAATCAGTGAGTATAAACATTGGGAGGAAACTCATAGTTACTTGTTATGTGGGACAAATAACGCCGTTCTTATCGATACTGGATTAGGTGTTGCAAATATCAAAAAGGTTATAGACAGTTTAACAGCACTTCCCGTAATGGTTATAACTACCCATGTACACTGGGATCACATTGGCGGTCATAAGCATTTTGATAATATTGCAGTCCATGAAGCGGAAAAAGAATGGTTGTCTACCCAATTCCCTATATCTTTACAGGTTGTAAAAAGCAATCTTACTTGTAAACCCTGTAATTTCCCGACAGAATTTAACCTTGATGATTATCGGATATATCAAGGTGTCCCACAAAAAATATTTCGTGATGGTGACTGTTTAGACTTGGGGAATAGACTATTAACGGTTATCCATACTCCTGGGCATTCACCTGGACATTGTTGTTTCTATGAGCAAGAAAGAAAATATTTATATTCGGGTGATTTAATATATCGCGGTTGTCTTGATGCCTTTTATCCGACAACAGATCCAAAACTTTTTAGACAGTCGGTAAAAAAAGTACAGCAATTAGACATAAAACGTATCCTGCCCGCACATCATCAATTAACCATTTCGGTTGATATAGTCAATCGAATTGCAACAGCGTTTGACAGCTTAGAGGATAGCAAGCAGTTGAGACAGGGGAGCGGTATTTTTGATTTTGGAGATTTTCAAATCCATATTTAAAGTCAAATCTTAGTTATTGATAGGAACAATCAATCTTTTAAAGTGCGCACAATCATAGCACAGGACCATCACAGCATAGACAAAACCGTCTCTCCATGTTACTATGTTAATAAGCAAAATCGAGATTTTAGGAGGTGCGCGCCAGATGGATGCGGAGAGAATGTGGAAACAATTTGGTGTTGATGGAGAGTATGAGACATGGAGTTTTGGGACGGATGCCGACAGATTGGCAGAACTTGTATTAGCCGAAAGAAAGACGGCTACTTCGTCCGCGTATCCTGTTTACGATGTTGAAAATGAACCGCTCCCAAAAATCGGAGAATACAGTATCGTATTAGACTCCCATGATAATGCGGTATGTATTGTCAAAACAACGAAAGTCTATGTGATTCCGTTTGATGAAGTGTCATCGGACCACGCATATCGTGAGGGCGAAGGAGATTTGTCCCTTGAATACTGGAAAGCAGTTCATCGGGCGTTTTTTATAAAGGAGATGAACGCTATCGGCGAGAAGTTTGATGAGAAAATGAAAGTGGTCTGCGAAGAATTTGAAAAAGTTTTTCCTTATTTTGGTTAGGAGCGGTGAAATGAACCAGAAATTAAGCACCCTGTCTCTTTCATATCATCCCTTGACATCTACGCCGTTTTTGAAAAACAACGACTATTGTGAGCTGCCGCCAAGCGATGCTCTAAGGCCGTATATCCGCTGCTTTTGGGGAAATGAACATCCGCAGATACAGCCAAAGACATCGGGACGCCTTATAATTCCAGACACTTGCATGGACATAATCATCAAAGTCAATCATTCCAATCACACGGTTGATGCCGGCTTTTGCACAATGGACGAGCATACATACCAATCCTGCGAGGCGACAGACGCAGCCGCCTCATCATCAATCTTTGGCATCCGTTTCTTTTTTTGGACAGCGATGCTGTTCAGTCTTGAAAGCTTTCGGCATACGAAAAACCAAGCATATCATCCGGATGAATTTTTTCAAGGCATCACAGCCGAGCTGACGGAAATTGCCTTACGTTTTAACACACTGACCGAAAGAGCGCGCACAGCAGAGGAGGTTTTTCTTCGCAGGCTTAATTTAGACTGCCTTAACTGTGATTTTATGAACGCAGTAAACGATATGATAAAGTACCACGGACGCAGAAAAATATCCGAAATTGCACGCAGCAATGCTATGTCGGAGCGGAAAATGGAGCGCATTTTCGCAGACAGCGTCGGCATCAGTCCCAAAACTCTCTCAAATCTGATACGCTATCAGCTTGTATGGCAGGAGCTTGCCTATGGCGGTGCGGATATTTTGAATATGGTAGAAAAATACGGCTACACAGACCAGCCGCATCTTTTGAATGATTTTCGTTCCCGCCATGGCATGACGCCGATACATGCGCTAAAAATCGCATATGTCGGATTTTTACAAGACAATCCGCAGAGTGTTCTGTAAAATTAAAGAGTAACAAGCTTAAAACCCGATTGAAAGCTTCCTGTATACTTTAAATAGGTTAAGATATTGACAGAAAAAAATACCTCAAGTAAATTTAGATTATTACTG
>CANQSB010000012.1 GCA_947626435.1 uncultured Lachnospiraceae bacterium
GCTGTCGGAGGAGCCGTTTGGAATGTCCGACATGGTGGAGAGCATTGTCACGATTATGAAGCCGCAGGTAAACGCCAGGCGACAGCAGCTCCATGTGCATATTTCGGACATTGAGCATGAGGACGTTATCGGCGATTCGTTGAGGCTTAGGCAGATTTTTGTGAATATACTCGGCAATTCGGTGAAATTTACGCCTGACGGCGGCATGATTACGTTTTCGATAAAGGAGCTGCCGTCCTTAATCAACAATATGGCTCATTACGAATTTGTCTGCGAGGACAACGGAATGGGCATGGACGAGAAGTTTATCAGCACGATTTTCGAGCCTTTTACGCGTGCGGATGATTCGGTCAGCAGGAAAATCGAGGGTACGGGGCTTGGAATGTCAATCACGCGCAACATCGTGCAGATGATGAACGGCGACATTCAGGTGGAGAGTAAGATTGGCGAGGGCTCTAAATTTACCGTACAGGTGCATTTAAAGCTGCAGGCGTCGGAAAGCGAGGATTTGCACACGCTTGAAAATTTGCGCGTACTGATAGCCGACGACAATAAGGAGTCCTGCATTACTACATATGATATTTTGGAAAGCATTGGAATGAAGCCTGAATGGGTGTTGAGCGGTGAGGAGGCAATAGAGCGCACCGTAGAGGCGCACGATGCGGGAGATGATTTTGCCGCGCTTATTCTCGATTGGAAGATGCCCGAAAAAGATGGCATAGAAACGGCGATTGAAATACGCGAGCGCGTGGGCAGAGACGTCCCGATAATAATTTTGTCCGCCTATGACTGGACTGACGTGGAGGCAAAGGCTAGGGGAGCGGGGATAAAGACCTTTATCGAAAAGCCGCTGTTTCGCTCGCGCCTTGTTTATGCGCTCAAATCAGTGCTTGCGAATAATGAAAAGACGGCTAAGCTTGATACAGCGGAGCTTCGGGAAACAAGCTACGAGGGAAAGCGCGTGCTTTTGGTGGAGGACAATGAGCTGAACCGCGAGATTGCTTGTGAGCTGCTTTCATTTATAAATGTGGAGGTGGAGCAGGCAGAGGACGGCAAAATCGCTGTGGAAAAGATAGAGCAAAATCCGCCGCACTACTATGATTTGGTGCTTATGGACATACAGATGCCTGTGATGAACGGCTACGAGGCGGCAAGGCGCATACGCTCGCTAGGGCGGGGAGACACTGATGACCTGCCGATTATAGCCATGACGGCGAATGCCTTTGCGGACGACATAAAGGAGGCGCTGGATTCGGGAATGAATGACCATCTTGCGAAGCCTGTGGAGGTCTCAAAGCTTTTGGAGATGATGGAGAAGTGGCTGTAGCCGGGCGCGGTTGATGTGGGCAAAGTGATGATTTTGAGGAGGAAAAAATATGTCAGTGACAAGCGATAATATCAGGAAATCATTTAAGGAAAGTGACGACAGGTGTGACGCGGGGCTTACTACGCCGGAGAATGTCGTGCGTTATGATGATATTGCGTATGGGGATGACGCGGCAGCGCAGAGCCTTGACGTGTACCGTCCGAAAGGGATTGACGGCAAGATGCCTGTGATTGTGAGCGTACATGGAGGCGGCTGGGTGTATGGCGACAAGGAGAGGTATCAGTATTATTGCATGAGCTTAGTGCAGCATGGCTTTGTTGTGGTGAATTTCACATACCGCCTTGCGCCGGAGCATAAATTCCCTGCGGCGATTGAGGATATTAATACTGTTTTTGAATTTGTGCTTGAAAATAAAGAGAAGTATGGTTTTGATACGGAGCATGTTTTCGCTGTAGGGGATTCCGCGGGAGCGCACCAGTTGGGGCTTTACGCTGCAATCTGCACCAATCCTGAGTACGCCAAAAGGTATGATTTTGCGCCCCCCAAGGGCTTTGCGCCGACAGCGGTAGCCTTAAACTGCGGCTTTTACAGCGGTGATGCTGCAAATATGAGTGATGAACTCCGTAAGGAAATGATGCCGATGATGGGCGAGTACCTTCCAAACGGCGGCAGCGCCAAAGAGCTTGAAATGATAGATGTGGTAAAGCACATCACGGAGGATTTCCCGCCTACGCTTTATATGACAAGTTCGCATGACTTTTTAAAGGAGCAGGCGCCGATTTTGGGAAAAAAGCTGCTTGAATGCAATGTGCCGCATGTGTTCCGCTTTTACGGCAGCGCTAAGAATCCGCTTTATCATGTCTTTCACTGTGATATGCGGCTGAAGGAGGCGTATGAGTGCAATAAGGATGAGTGTGAGTATTTTAGGAGTTTTTTGTAAGGCGGTACATGGTATTATAAAAATAAGAAAAAGTATATAGTAGAGATTTGGGCAGTTTGGTAAAATAAAAACAAGAAAGTTATATAGCAACGGAAGGCAGGCTGTATGAAATGGCAGATACAATACCAAAAATAAATGATATAAAAAGGATAGTTATTTCCTTGGGAAAACAGTACGGTGCGGAACGGATTTTTTTGTTTGGTTCATATGCCAGAGGGAATGCCGATGAAAACAGCGATATTGATTTGAGAATTGACAGAGGAGATATCCGAGGGCTGCAGATGGCTGCGCTTTTATTGGATATAGAGGATGCGCTGGGCAAAAAGGTAGATTTATTATCGACAAAATGCTTAGATGAAGATTTTCTAAAGTCTATCAGCGGGGAGGAGATTTTACTATATGAACGACAGGGACAATAATATCCTCAAGCACATTTTGGAGTATTGTGATAAATTGAAACAATTCACGGCAGATATGGACTGTGGTGCATTTGAAAAGAGCGAGCTGCATAAGGATGCATGCTCGATGTGTATTTTGCAAATAGGTGAGTTGGTTTATAATCTGACAGATGAATTTAAAAATACACATGCTTCTATTCCGTGGCGTCAGATTCGTTCTGTGAGGAATATCGTTGCCCATCACTATGGCAGTGTAGATACAGAAACTTTGTGGGACATTATTTTTAATGATATTCCTGAACTGAAAAAATTTTGCGAACAAACTATTATATGGCAATAAAGGCAGACTGTCCATTGACTTTAGGGAAATTTTTGCAGGTTCTGAAAAAAGCGTTCTGAAAAAAGATGTAACAGTAAGCTGTAATGCAAGGATTATTACCCTTGACGACTTAAAGAATGACGATAAGGACTTTTGGAGCATATGCGAAGCTGTCAGGGATAAATGGAATCGATATTATGTAAAGAGGTAAAAAACAATGCCAACCCAAGGAGCCACAAGAGAAAAAACAAGAACAGACCTTCGTGAGCCGCACCATTACAATGTGATTATGCACAACGATGACTTCACGTCAATGGAATTTGTTGTGGAAATACTGATAGACATCTTCCGTAAAAATGAAATTGAGGCGCAGCGCCTTATGCTTATGGTGCATGAGAAAGGAAAAGCGGCCGTGGGCGCATATCCATATGACATAGCTGTCACAAAAGTGCAGGCAGCGGCGGCGCGGGCAAAGCAGGAGGGATTTCCGTTTCGTCTGACGATAGAGGAAGTGTAGGACACAGTGGGATTATGTTAAGGCAGACAATTTGTTCGTGATAAAAGAAGTGTGAGGATACAGCGGGACTATATTAAGGCGTATAATTTGTTCGTGATAGAGGAAGTGTAGAACACAGTGAGCCCATCTAAAGGCGTACAATCTGTCTGCAAATGATATAAAATGAGGTAAAACAAAACTATGCGAATATCAGCCGAAGTATCAGAAATAATCAATATAGCATTTTCCTTCGCCCAAAGCGCGCATTTTGAATATGTAACGCCGGAACTGGTATTATATGTGACATGTCAAAATGAAGTGTTTTCCCGGGCATTTGAAAGCTGCGGCGGCAGCATAAAGGAGCTTGACCGCAATCTAAGGACATATCTTGATGAATATATGGAACCACTTGAAGAAGACGATGCCGATACGCCTGAATTTTCACAGGGAATGGGAAATGTGCTTGCCTATGCGTCAAGCTCGGCGCAAAGCAGCGGCAATGACAAGGTGGAGCTTGCCCATCTGATAAATGCGATATACAGTCTCAAGGAGAGTTATGCCGTCTACTATATGCGCGCGCAGGGCGTGGAGCAGTCAGAGCTTTTGCAAGAGATGGCGATAGCATACGAGGAGGCAGACGATGATGACGCAGAGGGAAACGGCAGCCATGAAAAAGGTACTTTATGGCGTCAGTATGCCGTCTGCTTAAATGAGGAGCTGGACGGCGTGAATCCGTTGATTGGCAGAGAAGCGGAGCTTGAAAGGACTATGCAGATACTCTGTCGCAAATCAAAAAATAATCCGCTGCATATAGGCGAGGCGGGCGTAGGCAAGACGGCGATAGTATACGGACTTGCAAGGCTTTTGAATGAAAATAAAGTCCCCGAGCCGCTGACTGGCGCAAAAATTTATTCGCTTGATTTAGGAAGCCTCCTTGCAGGCACGCAGTACCGCGGCGATTTTGAAAAAAGGTTCAAAAAGGTAATGGACAGCATAAGCCGCGAGGAAAAACCGATTGTTTACATAGACGAGATACACAATATAATCGGCGCAGGCGCGGTAAACGGGGGAACATTCGATGTTTCCAATATGCTTAAGCCATACCTTGCGTCAGGCGCAGTGCGTTTCATCGGTGCGACAACATATGACGAGTACAAAAAGCATTTTGAAAAGAGCAAGAGCATGGTGCGCCGCTTTCAGAATATCGACATAAAAGAGCCAAGCCTTGAGGAGTGCGTCAAAATTCTGGCGGGTATAAAAGGCAGCTACGAGGAGTTTCATGGAGTTACCTATGATGACGGCGTGATTGAATATGCTGTTGAGATGAGCGCGAAGTACATAAATGAGCGTTACCTGCCCGATAAGGCAATCGACCTCATAGACGAGGCGGGTGCTTACAGGCGCATGCACCCGCTTGACGGCAATATTCAGACGATAAACAAGGAGCTTATCGACGAGCTCTTGTCAAAGACCTGCAATATTCCAAAGCAGATAGTGGAAAACGACGAAACTGCGGCGCTTGCCACGCTGGAGGAACGCCTTAAAGAACTAGCGTTCGGTCAGAATGAAGCAATAGCGCAGGTTGTGAACGCAGTAAAGTTTTCAAGGGCAGGACTCTTGGAGGAGGGCAAGCCGTTAGCAAGCCTGCTGTTCGTAGGTCCGACAGGCGTAGGAAAGACCGAGATTGCGCGCTGCCTTGCAAGCGAGCTTGGCATAAAGCTGATACGCTTTGATATGAGCGAGTATGAGGAAAAGCACGCCGTAGCAAAGCTGATTGGTGCGCCCGCAGGCTATGTGGGCTACGAGGAGGGAGGGCTTCTTACGGAAGAGGTTCGCAAAAATCCGCATGCTGTCCTTTTGCTTGATGAGATTGAAAAGGCTCACCCCGATATTTACAACATATTGCTGCAGGCAATGGACTATGCGACGCTGACAGACAATCAGGGCAGAAAGGCTGATTTCAGAAACATAATCATCATTATGACATCAAACGCGGGCGCAAGTCGCATCGGTAAGCACGGAATAGGCTTTCAGGCGCAGGATGTAAGCGCGGGCGTGATAATGGAGGAGGTAAAGCGCATTTTCCAACCGGAGTTTCGTAACCGCCTCAGCCGAATAGTAGTGTTTAACGGCATTGACGAATGGATGGCGGAGCAGATTGTGGATAAAAAGCTTGGCGAGCTGCAAAAGCTACTTGCGCGCAGGAATGTAGAGCTTGCGGCAGACGATGCGGCAAAGCGACTGATTAAGGAAAAAGGTATAAGCGCGGAATTTGGCGCAAGGGAAATAGAGCGCGTGATACAGTCGGAGGTCAAGCCGCTGCTGGTTGACGAGATTCTGTTCGGCGCTTTGAAGAACGGCGGGAGCTGCGCCCTTACGGTTTCAGACGGCAGATTTAAGCTTGAAATAAGATAGGGTATGCCTGTAATTACATGAAGCATTTGGATGGCAGACGGTATATTTTGTGGGAGAAGTATAGGGGGCTTTTGGCGAAGGGCGTACATAATGCAGATGTGGGCGACGGATGATTTTATGATGCCAATAGTGAGTTGACGACTTGAAATAGTATATTTCACAGTCATATATGCAGGTTAAATGATAAAAGGAGAAAAATATGGAGAGAACAGAATTTAAGGAGTATCCGGAAATTTCCGATAGTGAGCTTGAAGCGGCAATGCAGTTTGCGGTCGGCAGCGTGGTTAAAAATTTAGGCACATTTACGGACAAATTTCAAAAGGCGTATAGCGAAAATGGCTTTTACCAGCCTATAGAAAACAATTACTGGACGACGGGCTTTTGGACAGGCGAGATATGGCTTGCGTATGAGTACGCAAAAGATCATGGCATGGCAAAGGAAGCTGAGGCGCTAAGGCATGCGGGCGAGGTGCAGATTGCCTCGTTTATGGACAGAATTGTCAATAAGATAGAAGTCGATCATCACGACATGGGCTTTCTGTATTCGCCGTCATGCGTGGCGGGCTATAAGCTGACGGGCTCACAAATGGGGCGTGAGGCGGCGGTAAAGGCGGCAGATCAGCTTATTACCCGTTTTCACCCGATAGGAGAGTTTATTCAGGCGTGGGGAGCGATGGACGCGCCCGAAAATTACAGGCTTATTATCGACTGTTTTCTCAATTTACCGCTGCTGTATTGGGCTTCGGAGGAAACGGGCGATATGAAGTATCGCGATATTGCCGAGAAGCATATCCATACGGCAGTCGCAAACGTAATCCGCGAGGATTATTCTACATGGCATACATTTTTCTTTGATATGAAGACGGGAGCGCCCGACCACGGCGCTACCTGCCAAGGCTACCGCGACGGCTCAGCGTGGACCAGAGGGCAGGCATGGGGAATTTACGGCATGGCGCTTGCTTACAGATATACAGAGAAAGAGGAGTATATAGACATTTTTAAAAATGTGACGGAATACTTCCTCTCTCATATGCCCAAGGATTTGATTCCTTACTGGGATCTGGAGTTTACGTCAGGCGACGAACAGCCGAGGGATTCGTCAAGCGCGTCAATCGCGGCGTGCGGAATGCTTGAGATGGTAAAATATCTGCCTGAAAATGAAAGAGGGTATTACATAAGAGTTGCAAAGCAGCTTTTGAAGGCGGTATATGACAAATGCGCAGTGAAGGATTACAAGGAGTCAAACGGTTTAGTGCTTCACAGCACATATTCAAATCATTCGCCGTACAATACCTGCAACCATTACGGTGTAGACGAATGTAATTCATGGGGCGATTATTTTTATATGGAAGCTTTGACAAGGCTGATGAAGGACTGGAATCCTTATTGGTAGGAGGCGGCTTGTAAAAGGGGATTTATGAGTATTCGGCGGTTTTTTATGCGCTGGCGCAGCTTGAAGTATATGGCGTAGTAACGGCTGGCTGAAGGATTTGGAAATGAAAGGGCGGGTGAAAAGCGATGCCACAGATAAAAGAGCGGGAGATACAATACCTTAAAGCGTTTTGGAATGAGCTTGAGCAGGAGGGGGAGCTTTTGAGAGGGCAGGAGCTTCCTTTGCTTTCTGGTGAGGATTTTTTCCTGTTTGAAAAGACGGGGAACAGGCTGATTTATGAAAATGTTTATTTTGCGCGCAGAAAATACCTGACTGTGTTCGGTATTCTTTCGGAGTATGGAAAGAAGAAAGAAGACGTGGATAAGCTCTGCGATGTGATAGCCTCTGTGTGCAGGGAGCGTTTTTGGGCGCTGCCTGCACATGTTGATTTTAAGAGGCTGGATGAGAAGACGATTGACCTTTTTGCGGCTGAAACGGCGCAGACTTTGGCGGAGCTGCTTGCGGTATTGGGGGATAGGCTGCCTGTTGATATTGTGGAGCTTGCAAAGCGCGAGATTATGGACAGGGTGCTTGTGCCGTTCTGCAGTTCCAAGCCGCCCTACAGCTGGTGGGAGACGGATCGCTGCAACTGGTCGGCTGTGTGCGCGGGTTCTATCGGCATGGCGGCAATCTATATGGACCGCATGGGCGCGCTGCCCGAGGGGTGGAAGGAGCCCTGCCTGAAACGCGTGTGCGCTGCGCTTGAATGTTATCTTGGCGGCATGGAGGATGACGGCGCGTGTACGGAGGGGCTTGGGTATTTTTCGTATGGAATGAGCTACTATACGGCGTTTGCGGAGCTTTTACATGAGGAGACGGGCGGGCGCGTCAATCTGATGGACAATCCTAAGTGCGGGAAAATCGCTGCTTTTCAAGGTAAATGTTATTTTGGCGGCGGCGTGTCGCTGAGCTTTTCGGATTCCGGCTGTGATGAGCGTTTTCTGCCGGGGCTGTCGGCTTATCTTTCACATTGCTTTTCGGGGATTAAGACGCCTGATTATGCGGCGGCGAGAGGGTTTTATGATGATGCGTGCTATCGGTGGCTGCCAAATGAGAGGAATATCAGGTGGCTTTTGGCTTATGGCGGGGGAGAGAGAGCGGGGGATGATTTTAAAGCCTGTGATTTGCTGGAAAAGGCGCAGTGGATGATTTGCAAGGATTCGGAGGGGAACGGGTTCGCGGCGAAGGGCGGAAATAATGATGAGAACCACAACCATAATGATGTGGGGAATTTTTTGGTTGTTTATAAGGGGGAGATGCTGCTTGCTGATTTGGGGGCGGGGGAATATACGAAGGATTATTTTGGAGAGAAGCGGTATCAGATTTTGTGTAATCGGTCGTTGGGACATTCTGTGCCGTTGATTGATGGGGAGGAGCAGTGTGCGGGGGAGCAGTACCGTGCTGATGGGTTTGAGTGGGATGAGGATAGTGAAGAACTTTTGGTTTCTTTTGCGGGGGCGTATTGTGATGGGTGTGTTGACAGGCTGGAGAGGAAGATACATATGGTGGCTGCGGAGGGGTTGTGCCTGACTGTGGCTGATAGTTTCCTTGTTTTAAATGGTAGTAGGACAGTTACGGAAAATTTTGTGACATCATATATGCCTGTTGCGCTTGACTTGTGTACTATTGAAATACGGGGTGAAAGAGGAGTTTGCAGGGTTAGGATATGGTATCGTGTTGGTGGGAATGAGGAGTGGATGCAGGCTGAAAATTTGAGGGTTGTTCCGAAAGAGCATGCGTTGCATGATGGCGGGAAGACAACTGTGTATTTGCTGCAGTGGGATTGTTTGATTTTTGAGAAACAGGAGATGGAGTGTAAGATGGTGTTTGAGTTTGTGGGTAAGGAGGAGTGATTGATAGAGGTGTTCTAATCCGGTCGAATTTGTGCGAAATATACAAAAACGCGGTGCGGTGCTCCGCAAGGCACCGCTTATTTTGTATATTTAACCCAAATTCTATGTTGTTTGAATGATTAGAGTTGAGAATGGAGATTGATGTATGTATTCTAAGTCGGTCGAATTTAGCCAAAATATATAAAATCGCGACTTGGTGCGCGATGCGAAGCGTCGCTGATTTTATATATTTTGGCTAAATTCTAGGTAATGTTACGCTTTGGAAGACTCGAAGAATGGTTTGCTGTCAGCATATAGAGCCGGCTGTAAGCCGATAATGGTTCTGGATTTATGGCAGCCGGATGATGAAATATTAAAAATTATTGTGGGAAAATATGATGACTTGGATGAAGTAAAAGCGGCTTTTGAGAAAAGAGCTGTATAAAAGATAGCGATATAGTTGAAAAGGAGAGAAATAACATGATTTTTAAACCACAACATATGGATTTTGAATTGAGTCCTTATACCGGGTTGACGCGGGAGAGTTGGATTGAGGCGGGGGAGTATCTGCTGAGAGGGATATTTAAGAATATTAAGCAGTTTTCGGATCCGGTTGTTATGCCAAGGAAGGAGACAAAGATAACATATCCGCACAGCGCGGACGCGATTGGGGAGAAAAAGGCGGAATATTTTGAAGGGCTTGCGCGTTCTTTTTTCATTGCGGCGCCGTTGATTCATGAAAATCCCGAACTGGAGATAGAGGGGTATAAAATCAGGGATTATTATAAGAGTCATGTGCTGCGCATTTGTACGGCAGATGATCCGTTTTGCGCAGGTATGTATAAGGAGCTGCTGGAGATTGCTAAAGGCGAAAAATCAAAGGATCCGACGAGGACTTTTCAGCAGACTGTGGAAACGTGCGCGCTTGTGATTTGTTTGTGGCTGTGCAAGGGGGAAATATGGGATACATATACCAAGGCGGAAAAGGATTGTATTGCGGATTTTTTGAGGGATTATGCGGAGGGGAATACTGTGCCGCAGAACTGGCGGCTATTCAATATGCTTGTCCTTGCCTTTCTGAATATGGAGGGTTATGAGATTGACAGGAGCATTATGCGTGAGCACGCGTCGCATATTTTGAATTATTATGCGGGGCAGGGGTGGTATCGTGACGGGCATTCTTTTGATTATTATTCATGCTGGGCGTTTAATGTGTATGCGCCGTTGTGGTGTCTGTGGTATGGTTATGAGGAGGAGCCTTATATTGCCGCGCAGTTTGAAAAAAATTCCAATGAGCTGATGGCGACATATGCTGATTTTTTTGACAGGGATGGATTTACAAATATGTGGGGCAGGAGCTGTATATACAGGAATGCCGCGACAAGCGCGTTTGACGGTAATATGATGCTTAGAAATTCCGCAGTGGATGCTGGGCTGGCGCGTCGTATCTGCTCGGGTTCGCTTTTGCAGTTTTTGGAGCGGGAGGATTTTTTGTATGAAGGAGTGCCGACGCTTGGATTTTACGGGCAGTTTATGCCTTTGGTTCAGGGATATTCATGCGCGGAGTCGCCGTTTTGGCTTGGAAAGGCGTTTTTGTGCCTGCATTTGCCAAAGGATCACCCTTTCTGGACACAGAGGGAGAACAATGGTACATGGGAGGGACTTGCCGATGGCGAGGTAAAGGTGACGGCGCTTGACGGTCCTGCGCTGTGCTTTTCTAATCATGAGGCAAACGGCGAGACGATCCTGCGCACGGGAAAGGTTGTAAAGCAGAGGGAGGACCGCCATGGGATGTGGAATTATTCAAAGCTCTGCTTTAACACAAAATATCCGTGGGAAGCGGCGCCGATTGTGGACGGCGAGGAAAATATTCGGGTGGAATCGCAGCAGTATGTGCTTCATGACATTTTGGCGGAAACCTTTGAGAATGCTAATGTAACCTTCTGGAACGGTGAAAAAGACGGCGTGCTTTACAGGCGGCAGTTTTTCGGCTACAATCTGGAAACGGAGTGCCATTGGATACAGGCGATTAACCTTGCCGACTTTGCGGTGCCTTACGGCATAATGCGCGTGGACAGGATGCGAATGTTTAAGAAGCCCGTGGAGCTTACGCTTGGCGCGTATGGGTTCCCTGATAATGGGACTGAGATTATCAGAAAGACTGAAAACGGCGCGCAGCCTGCGACGGCGGTTATATTGAAAGGGCATGATTTTACCGGAAAGGAAAAGCAGCTTGCGATGACAATTTATGACGGGTGGGAGTCGCTTGACGTGATACACAGTACAGGCACAAATCCAGATTCTGAAAAATCGGTGCTTGTATATGCCTCGGCGAAAAGGACTTCACACAATCATTATGAGCGAAGTATTTTGATTTCTCAGGTGATTACCAAGGAGGAGCTTGCGGACTTTTCGGAGGATGAGCTGTTTCCGATTAAGGAGATTGTTTACACGGATAAGGAAAAGTGTGGCGGGTACGGCGCGGTGACTGTGAGAATGAAGAATGGCTGGGAGAAAACAGTTGATTTTGAGGGGATAGAAGGGAAACTTATGCTTTGAGATAGCGTTTGGATATGTCGGATGTGATTGGCATAGAGTATAGGTATTATTGTGTATAGGCGTTTTTATGTGCAAGTGATAAGCAGGGGATTTTAAATAATTAAGCCAACAGTTGTTATCCAAAACTGGATGCGAAATCAGGATGTGATAGAGTTTGCTGGATTATAGGACAAACCTCATAATCAGAATTTTACCCCCATCGAATTCGATGGGACAAAATTTTGTAGGCGCAAATGCGTTTATATGTCGTCACAAAATTGGATAGAAGTTACAGAGGTTGTTAGCATTGTTGCAAAAGCAGGACGCTGTGATGGAACATATGTGCATAGTGATATTGCCATATTGTTTGCAACTTGTATTTCCCTGAAATTCGATTAAATTCATATTAATTTATATACATTCATAAGAAATCGATTGTATTCTAATATGAATTGTGTTATAATTTAGGATGATTAATGTTGGTGTGTATTTCGGAGGTGGCTTGTGACCGAGATGAATGAAGACAAATGGATAGGAATAGATGAAGCGGCAGATTATCTTGGAGTAAATAAAGACTCAATAAGAAATTGGATAAAAAAAGATAGCGATATACCCGCTCATAAAATTGGAAAACAATGGAAATTTAAGCGCAGTGAATTGGACGAGTGGGTAAAGAGTGGGAAGAGTGCCATAGAATAAAAATTGAGAAATGAGGAATGCTTGTGAGAACGATGTTATTAAGCTTTAAGGCAGATGTTTTCGAAAGAGTTCTGTTGGGTGAGAAGATTTATGAACACAGAAAAGTTTTTCCGGATGAACCAATAGAGGCATATCTATATGTGAGCGCGCCGATTAAAGCTATTAAAGGCATAATGCATCTTAATAACAAAACGGAGATTGAAAGCTGGAAGCAGAAGTATTCATATGACAAAGATGCGCTAAAGCGTATTGGAGAATATTTACAGCATCATAGGTATGCGATGGAAATAACGGATTTTCAGAATACTATAGAGATTCCATTGCAGAAATTACGGGAGGATGTTCCAGATTTTGTAGTTCCTCAGATGTATTACTTTATAGATGATAGTTTTTTACTGAATTATCTAAAAAATAATTTAAAATATGAAGGCAAGATTATTACCCATGATTTTCATAATGTAGTGAGCAGTCAGATTTGCCAATCTTGACTTGGAAGGATAAAACGGTAATGAATAAAGATGAATTATGGAAAACATTGAATCAGAAAAGTCGGTCTATAGAAACTGGCATGGATTCATTAGATAGAAAACGCACAGGTAGTTATTATACGGATCTGTCACTTACGGATATGATGATGGATGAACTTGTTGAAACAATGCATGTTAGTAAAGAAATGATTACCAGACTTAAGTTTTTTGAACCTTGTGTTGGAGCTGGCAACTTTGTTTTCTCATACATCAATAAGATTCAGGATAAGTATGACTTGTCGTGTGAGGAAGGACATAGGCTTATAGACAATATATATGTTTCTGATATAAATACAAAGGCTTTAGAAGGGTATAAGGGTTCTCTTCGAAAACTGGCTATGTCGCTTTGGAGTTTTGAATTATCAGAAGATTATTTTAAGAGCCATGTTGGAAGTGGACTTTTGGTGGATGTTTCCGCGAAAGAATTGGATTATATTCCGCTGGAAAATGTTTTCCCACCAGAAATAGCAGATGAAAAATTCGATATTGTTGTTACGAATCCACCTTATAAGAATCTTAAAGCAGAAAGAGGGCATTATAGAACTGATGATGAGTATGAAGCCGATCAAGGCAAGTATTCATCTATCGCAAAGATAGTATCGAGAAGGTTTAAGTATTCGCTTGATGGAGTATTAAACCTTTATAAGCTGTTTGTGGAGGAAATAATTGACAGATATGCAAACAGCAATGCATTTATTTCGTTGCTTATACCTGCGTCAATCATGTCAGATAAGACATGTGAGAAACTAAGAACTCATATAATAAAAGATATGGATCTTTTATCGGTGAAAATGATAGGTGAAGGAAGCAGATACATAGATGCTCAACAGGCATTAAGTACTGTTTTAATCAGAAAAGGCGAAAAAACAACCAAGGTACTTGTTGCAAAGGACTTTTATCACAGTCCTAATGATTCTGCTGAAGTTAAAGTAGAAGATATACTAAATGAAAATACTGGAAATGCAATAGTAGCATTATCAAATAATGAGTATATGCGGCTTAATAAGCTTAGGACTTTTCCAGTTGTAAAGGATTTGGATTTTATAATAAATCTTAGGGGTGAGCTAGATCTCACATCTAACAAAAAAAGCATTACTACTGCAAATACAGGTTATCCGCTTTTAAGAGGACGAAATATCGGGTATTATGAATTGATTGATACAGATGAACATGATTTTGTCCTAGAAGATTTTGTTATTTCAACGAAGAAGAGATGTTATATAGAAAATGAGCGAATCATTTGTCAGCAAATAGCAAACATGCACAAAGAAAGAAGAGTTACCTTTTCTTTGGTTCCAGCAAATTATGTGTTGGGTAATTCCTGTAATTTTATTTCAGTGATGGAAAATGAATTTGGAATAGACATTTACGCGATTTTAGGCTTATTTAATACAAAGATTATTAACTGGCTTTTTAAACTGACAAGCAGTAATAATCATATTAATAATTATGAGATTGATTGTTTCCCGATTCCAGTTGGCTCACCATACCTAAATGAAATATCTCAAAAAGTACAACTCTATCTGAGTAACCATGATAGAAGCATTATCAATATGATAGAAATGCTTGCTGAAAAAGCATACGGAATAGCAGAAGATGTAGAAGCTGAAGGTATGATTAGTAACACAGTTGTTGATGACTATTGCAGAGATATTGCATATATTCTTTCTGGTTTGGATAAAATAGACGCAGAAGAGATACTTAAAGGAGAGAAGAGCATATTGTCCTTTGAGGAAGGGGTAAGTTCATTTGATAAAAAAATAATTAATGGTCTCACTGAAAAGTATAAATCGCTGTATCATGGTTTTATTTTGAACCATACAACATTTAAGCTAAGTGATTTAGACTTGGATATGATTAAGGCTGTTCCACAAGGAGGAAGCTGGAAAGACATACCATTTGAAACGGTAAAAAAATCTAAAAGATTAGAAAAGATTACGCAAACTGGTGGAAGAACTACTTTATATGGGAGAATAGATTATAATAAACCGAGTTATACTATTACTACATATTTTAACAGACCAGGTAATGGAACATATATCCATCCAATTCACGAACGCGTGATTTCGGTAAGAGAAGCCGCGCGGTTCCAAACATTTAGGGACGATTATTATTTCTTTGGCAACAAGACTCAGTTGTTGAAGCAGGTTGGAAATGCTGTTCCGACAGTATTGGCATATCAAATAGGAAGAAGCATTGTTGAAAAAACGGGATGTACAAGGGCTATAGACTTGTTTTGTGGAGCTGGAGGAATGACCGCAGGATTTAAGGCAGCAGGTATATTTTCGCTTCTTAGTAATGACATAGAGGAAAGTGCTTGTGCAACATTGAAGATAAATAATCCTGAAATTCCAGTATTGTGCGGAGATATCACTCAAGAGAACACAAAGGCTGCTATTGTGGAAGCGGCAAAAAATGGTGGCGCAGATATCATATGTGGCGGACCGCCATGCCAAGGATTTTCGATGGCTGGTTTTAGGGCAGATAATGATCCTAGGAATCAATTGTTCAGAGAATTTGTGGATATTGTAAGAAGAGTGAATCCAAAGATTATTGTTTTTGAAAATGTAGAGGGTTTGATTAGTTATCAAGGTGGAAAGACATATAGAGAGGTGCATGCACTTTTCTCTGAACTTGGTTATAAAACAGAGGGGCGTTCTTTGATGGCAAGTGATTATGCCGTTCCGCAGAAAAGGAAAAGGGTAATTGTTATTTGTACTAGAAATGATTTGGGAATAGAGCCAAGTGAATTGTATCCAGAGAAAATAACAGTAAGAGAAAGTCATCAGGTCACTGCAAGAGAAACCATTGGCGATTTAGAGAAAGTTGATTGTTCCGATACGGCTGAGTACATCCCTGGAGATGAAAGTGATATTTTACAATTTCTAAAGGGAAGGATTTCTTATGAGGATTATGTAAAAGGAAGAAACGCAGAAAAGCCATTTAAAGAAACAGTTTACGATTTGATTGTTGACAATAACGGTCAATTATCATTCTGCATATAAAAGAGGTGAATGAGTAGAGGCAGATGAATCTGCTTCTACTCATCTTTTTGCCTGGCTTTACAGAGAGGAAATTAGACGGTGCTCAATTTTTTCAATAAGCATAATTAACATTTTATAACACTCATTATAGTTATGGGAAGAGTTAAGCTTTTTGCACAGAGAAGATAAATCTTGTAATTCATCTTGGTTAAGGTTGTTATTTATATTTCGATTATTCTTGTCATTGTAGTCATAAACTGAGTTTATAGCTATGCGTTTATAGCGTTCTGTTTCGTTTTGATTTCTATCAGTAAAATGACGAGGCCGCTGTGATATTATTTCACCATTTGAGTTAAACTCATATGAGTAGTTAAAGCAATCATAGTGCGGAGCCAAGAGTTTTTGCTCAAGAAAATCTTCGCCATAAGCAGGGCAATCTTCAAGTATGGTCCAGAGGATGAACATGAAATTTGCCATATTTTGTTTAAGTGCATCTCGATAAACTGTAGCTACAATGTTGGAATGAGATTTATAGTTTGACAAAATAAATTCCCATATAAGCTTTGAATACCAGGACATAGGATATATTTTTGTCCGATTATGGGTTTCTATTATCTTTTCAATGTCCTCAATCTGTAGGCGATCTCGTTTAGCGGAGTTGTCACCTCCAGGCATTGGCTGGAGATAACGAGGATCGTGTATGAAACCAAGCGATATCGGTCCAATGTGGTCAGCCGAAATACCATCGAAAAAAGAACTTCCCATAAACTGATTTGCAGCATGAATATTGCCATCACTCCAGTATTCATAAGCGCGTCGATCTTTAGTGTAAGATTTCAAGTTTTCTTTTGATCGTCCTTTATCTTGGGAAGATCTACAGCAACGATTATATGTATGGAAGCCGTCATAACGATCTGGAAAATTAGACATTGCTCCAGGTCCTAAAAGTTTTTTGTTTCCTTTGCGACAAGCAAGTTCGAGGGCATCTATTATTTCTTCCTTTGATGCATCGTCTGGCTTGAGGTTAAGGTCGCCTTTGTTTATAAGGTATTTTGCAAGTTCCCGCTTTTTTACTCCAGATTCAATAAGTGTATCCCAAATATCTGAGATATGATCGCAGTCGGAAAAATCAGCGTGAAAATCTTTATTTAGTGATTTGACGAAATTTGCATTTGGATAGTGATAATATAGGGACATTAGTCTTCCGCATGTTTGACATACTTTCCATTTTGTAGGATGAATTGCCAGCATAACATCTGCATATACTCCTGAACGACGAGCAAAGCCGAGCTCATCAGCCTTTTCTAGGCACCATTCTATACGCTCTTCGCCAATCTTTGATTTTGCTGTAGCAATCCAAGATAGAGAGTTGTCATTTTTTTTCTTGATAGGAAGCCCCTTATAATTTGGATGATTAACAATCATATTCATATAAGCTATGAATCGATCATTCCATTTGCGCTTTTCTCTGGCCATAGTCTTTCCTCCATGCGTATTTATAGGCGTATATTAAGCCTTATTTATATAGGTAAAACTCATTTTTTAAGAAACCTTCATCCAATGCTCGATATAAAAATCTGGAAGCTATTGACGAATAGGGTTTCCATTTTTGACATTTCTTGCGGACGCTTTCAGGCGAAACATCTTTGGTCTTGTATAGCCATTTGTAACTCTGCAAAAATGCATTGTCTTCTATGGGAAGTACATCTTCTCTGTCAAGAACAAAAATTAAGTACATTTTGGCTGTCCAATTTCCAATTCCTTTGATACCAGTTAGCTTTCTGATGATTTCTTTATCTGTTTTCTCGGATAGAGAATCCAAACATAAAGTACCGTTGATTATGGCGTTGGTTAAAGCGCGTATGTACGAAACCTTGTTTTGCGATGTTCCTGTTGCTTTTAACTCGCCATCAGTAAGGTTTGATATTGATGTTGGGGTAATAAGTCCGTTACATAATTCGGATAGTCGACCGTATATTTTTGCACCTGCTTTAATTGATAGCATTTGTTCAATGATTTCATGAACAAGAAACGCATATGGCTCATCGGAGTGGGGCGAGTAAGTTATTGGTCCGACCATACTGATTACTTTTGCAAGTCGCTTATCTTTTTCGCATAAGTACTGTACTGAGGTGGTGTCCATATTCAACGTAATAATTTCTGACATATTTCCTCCTGTTTATAGTCCGTCAAAGAGTTCGCTTAATGATATCCCTAAGTCGTCGGTTATTTTCTTTATGCTAACTATTGAGATATTGCATTTTCGTGCTTTGACAGTGGCAAAATAAGTTTTATCCATTTCAATCTTATAAGCAAACTTTTCATGGCTCCTCCCAGTGTTATTGGTTCTGAGTTTGCGGATTCGTTTGCCGAGCTCTTCCTAAATAATTGTATTTCTCTCTAAATTTATATTATAGCGGTAAACGGTGTTTAAAGCAATGATTTATAAGCGATATATGAGTTAAATTGATATGGCACATGAGTTGGGACATATTTTTGATGCATCCATGGGAGGAAAGCAATGAAGACCTTGATAAAGATGTATTCAAGGCTCTTGCCATTTATTATAGCAGTAGTACTTGCTTATATCAATCATCAATCCGCTTGTTTTTTTATCACAAACAAGTTTACAGAAATGATTTGACATTGCAAGACAAATACAACATAATTGTATAGAAGATGTCAAAGTATGGCATAGACTTTGATGAGGCAAGCACTGTGTTTTTAACAAAATGGCTTTTTTATTTGACAATCCGGAACATTCCAAGAATGACGAAAGATTTATATTGTCGGAAAGCGACAAAAAAGGAGGAAATGATATATGTTAGAGGAATATGATAATATTGACGAACTAAATCCAAGACAAAACCCTTATGCAAAGGAGCTAAAAAAGCAGGTAACAATCAAAATTTCACCATTTATCATTGATTATTTCAAGCAGCAGGCGAGCAAGGTAGGAATACCATATCAAACGCTTATTAACCTGTATTTGTCGGATTGCGTGAATAATAAAAGAGAACTGCAGATGACATGGAAATAATGTTTCCATAACAAGGGGCTGGTTCGTTTCAAGTTTTGTGTAAACTCAAAAATCGACAGCCCCGAAATCCTGTAATGACAAATCAATCCCCCCTCTCAATCTCCTGAAAAATCCTCTTAGCAAAAGCTGCCACTGTAAAAATCCCAAACGCTCCTCCAAAGAAAAATCCAATTCCCTGAAGAATTGAGTTAAAATTAAACACCACAAATTCAAACGCAAGTACGCCCACTATCAAAAGCGTCCTGCCAAAATACCGCCTTGAAATTTCCATCGAATTTTGTATCGTGCCTATGACACTGTTCTCATATCGCGCAAGCAGCGGAAAAGAATACAGCATCGCCGACACATAAATAAAAGCCGACAAAATTCCTATGACAATCAAAGGAATGGAGCCATCCTCAGAAATGCGGTTTATCTCATAATCAAGATATATTGCATACGTAGCCACAATAAATATCAACCCTAGCACAGTTCCCTGCTTAAAATTTCTCTTAAATTCCCTCACAAAGCTCCTCGCAATATAACTCTCCTCATCATCCACCATTTTAAGCGCCACACCATACGCCGCCGTAGTGGATGCTCCAATTGTTATGACAGGCAGACAGAAAAGCAGCCACAGAAAATTGAGCTTAACCAAATCAAAAAATCTGCTGATAAACCTATAAAACCCGCCATCTATATTAAAAAGCTTCATTATGCGCCATTCCCTCCAAAATTTCTAATAACTATTATAAAGCAAACAAGGCTACCCGTAAAGGATAGCCTTGCGTTTTAACATAAAATTTACTTACTGAACCTCTGCCGCTTTTCTGAGCGCAGCCTCGTTTACGCACCAGTCTACGCAATCCTGATAGCCATAGCTTTCGGCATCTGACTTCATTTGTGTCCATATAGAGTCAAACTCATCATCACTTTTAGCATAAATTGCCTGCCAAGAACCGTTTATTATGCAGTTTTTAACCTGCTCCCATGTAGTCGTGAGCTCGTCAGACTTGGCGCTCTCAGCATAGGTGTGTGCCGCTGAGATTGAATAGTCAAATCCGGAAAGATACTCGCTGTATGAGTCAACGCCCATATCTTCTCTCCACTGTGCCTCCGCGTCATCTACATCAAGGGATAAATATTTGTCCCAATACTGATAGTTGAAAGTCTGTCCGTCTACGCCGCCCGGAATTGTCGTGTTGAGCGACCATGTGGTGTTGTTCATCTGAGGGCAGCCATCATCCCAGAGCCCGGAATAAGGTTCAGGCATAACCTTGTCCTCTCTTGCCGCAAGCGCTTTGCACTGTAAACCGAAATCCGTAAGCTCTGCCTTGCCGTTGTCAAGCCACTCCCAGCATACGCCCTGAGGACCGTACTCATAGTCAAGCCTTCCGTCAGGCGTGCAGAGATAATTGATGATAGCCATGCAAAGTTCCGGGTACTGTGAGTTAGCGCCGATTGTCCAAATACGGTTGCTGCCTACCTGTCCAAGACCGTAAACAAGCGTATCCTGATTTTTTGCGGCTACAGGAAGCATCTTCTTGCCAGCTGATTTGTGCTCGTCAGTATTGTACTGGACAGCGCCCATCCAACCAAAGATGCACATAAACGCGCCGCCGTCCTGATAGTCCTCCATACATCCGTCATACCCTTGTGTCATTGAGTCAGGGTCAAGCAGCCCTTCCTGATAAAGCTTGTTGTAAAATCTAAGGCATCTCTCATAATGTCCCTCATCCATCAGGCAGTCCTCAAACTCGCCCGTATCAGCGTCATAGAAGCCAAAGTGGAACTCGTCCAGACCAAAGAAGTTTGTGGCAGTAGCCTTGACAAACATTACCATGTTTCCGTCCCAATCCTTAAAGAGTGAAACGCCGTATGTTTCCTTGCCTGAGTCAGAAGTAGGGCAGACCTCCTTCATCTGCTTCAGTACATCTATATAGTCTTCAAGCTCGTTGATTTCAGGACTTCCGATTTCCTTGTAAAGGTCATAGCGGATATCAGGGTGATAGTCAAACTCGCCGTACTGGTCAGGACCTGACGCTACATCATGTCCAAAGCCGTATACTGTGCCGCCCGAAATGGAAGCGTTCTTTTCAAGGGCAAGCGCCATATGTTCCTTGATATATGGACCATAATCCGAAAGAATGTCGTCTTCGTTCCAGTCTAGGAGCATGCCATTCTGCCATGCGCGTGCATACTGCTCGCCGTCTGAGCCAAACAGCACTATGTCGCCAAGATTGCCTGATTCCATGCGCGTATCAAACACGCCCTCGCCCTCGCTGATGATGTTCAGCTTAACATTAAACTTCTCCTTCATAATGTCGGCAAACCAGCCAATCTGCTCGCCCTCGTAGTTTGAAAGCTGTGAGTAAACAGTAAGCGTTACGGTTTCATCGGGGATAATGTCGGATATGTCCGCCTCTGTTTCTGCCGCCGCCTCTGTGCCGCTGTCCGCCGCCGCTTCTGTGCCGGCCTCATTGCCTGCCGCCGTATCAGTCGCGTTGTCTGTCGCATTGTTTGTCGTCGTAGTCGTGGTAGTCGCTCCGCCGCACGCCACAAGTGAACACGTCATAGCTGACACAAGCACTAGTGACAATACCTTTTTCAATTTCATGCTTTTTCCTCCTACGCACACATTAATTTTAGATGTCTAAGCCTGCGCGTGTGCCACACAAGCCTGTAAGTGAACAGTTTACTTTTGTGTTATATTTTTCAAATACCGCCTTGAAATAATACGGCAGTATATAACACCTGATTAACCCTTTACGGCGCCCAGCATGATGCCTTTCTCAAAGTACCTCTGCATAAACGGGTATACCAAGAGAATAGGCAGCACAGTAACCATCGAGATAGTGTACTTGATTGTCTTCGCGTTTAGCACGTTTGCCGCCGCCGCGCCTGTCACGCTGCCGGAACCTGAATTCATGACGCTCTTTAGGTTTGTAGCCGCGTTCAGGTATGTGTACAGCTTATGCTGCAGGGTGTGAAGCGCGGGCGCATCAGGCATAAGGATAAGGGAATCCGTAAATGAGTTCCAGTTGCCTACCGCTCCGAATATAGCGATAGTCGCCAGTATCGGCTTGCTCAAAGGCCATATAAGCTTTCGGAAAATCGTCATATAAGATGCGCCGTCAATCATAGCGCTCTCCTCCAGCTCGCCCGGTATCGATTCAATATACGTTTTCACCAGAATAATATTGTACGGCGCCACTATTCCGGGAATTACATAAGCCCAAAAGCTGTTTGTCAGACCAAGCATTGACATATTCAAATACCAGGGAATAAGTCCCGCGTTAAAATACATCGTAACGATAAGGCATCTGTACCATATTTTTCTGCCCCACATTTCCTGCTTTGTGACAAGATAGCCAACAAACGCTGACGCAAGCACCATAAGCACAGTGCCAAGCACAGTACGCGCCACCGTCACAAAAAGCGCCGTACCGACATCACCTACATTCATCATAGACGCGTAGTTGCCCAGATGTATGCCCCTTGGGATAAAGTTAATCGCACCCTTTCTTACAAGGTCGTTGTCGCTTATCGTGTTTATAAATATGTAGTAAAACGGAAAGATGCACATTATCGTGAAAATGAGGAAGAACGCGTGGTTTAAAATGTCAAATGTAACATCTCCCGCCGTTCTTTTATAATGGCGCTTATGCTTTTTTTCGTAAAGCGCCTCTGCTTTTTTGTCAAGCTTTTCCTGCTTTGTCATTGCCATATTTCCAATCCCCCTTCCGCACTAAATAATACTCTCGCCGCGAATAAGCTTAGAAATCTTATTTGCGCCAAACAGCAGTATTACGCTTATAACTGATTTGAACATGCCGATTACCGTTGACAGCGAAATCTGCCCGCTGTTGATACCAAGCTTGTATACATACAGGTCAAGTACAGTAATCGTATCTGTATTGTAAGGGGTCTCAAATACAAGATACTGGTCCATACCGTTGTTCAGAATGCCCGCTATCGCCATAAGCAGAAGCACCATAAATGTAGGTATCAGGCTCGGCACCGTTATATTCCACATTTTTTGGAAACGCCCCGCGCCGTCGATTGACGCAGCCTCGTAGAGCTGCTGGTCGATGCCCGATATGGCTGCTATGTAAATAATAGCGTTCCAGCCTAAGCCTTTCCACATACCCCACAGGAGCATCTTTATCCACATATGGGAATTGTCCATCAGGAAGTTCGTGCCTGTACTCAAAACCCCCGCGTTTACAAGCAGCGAGCTCACAAAACCGTCAGTAGAGAAAATCGCAAACGCTACGGCATAAACAAGCACCCAGCTTATGAAGTTTGGTATAGTCGTGAAAGTCTGCACAATCCGCCTGAACCGGAGATTTTTAATCTCACAGAGGAAAATTGCAAACGCCATAGAGCACCAGCTTGTGGCAAGCCCCAGACCGCTCATGGCAAGTGTGTTTCTAAGAACTCTTACCAAGTCGGCGCGTGTAGCCGGATTTTGGAAAAGAAATGCAAACCATTTAAAGCCGGCGAAATTTTCAAGCGACAAATCCTGCCCTGATTTATAATCAAAGAAAGCATATCTCCAGCCCAAAAGCGGCAGATATGAGAAGACAATGCACAACGCCAAAAACGGCAGAAACAGCAAAAACAATTGGTATTTTGTATCTATATGGCATTTCTCGCCCTTTTCCACTTTGGGAAGCAAAAAGAAAATAGCCACAGACAGCACCAGAAGCGCTATGGAAATAATCATAAATACCATTATGGCGCCTGGTTTCATAGGCTCTACCCTGTCGGGATTAGGCGTGCCCTGAATATCGTTTGCCGCCCAGTTAATCATAAAGCAGCCGATAACCGCTACTACAGCGCCTATTGCCGAAGGAATAAGCCCCAGCTTTTTTAACTTGTTGGAGCCAAGCGACATACATCCGCCTGCCGCTGTCGCCGCAAATCCAATGATGATGCAAATCGAGCCGCCAAATACCATCTGCATAGTCAGCGTTCCTACCCAGCCCTTGCTGAACGCTCTCACGAAGTTGCGTGTGAGTGCGCCGTAGGAAGTGCCGCAGGTAAATACCGATGATGTTTTTGAAATAAGACCGCTTATCCGCGCGGGATTAATCGCGGGAATAAACAATGCCACAAGCGACACAATACAAAGAATACGCAGCACAATGTACAGCCTGTCCGCAACTTTTCCCTTATTCATATACTGCACCTACCTTCATAATACATTTCACATATGCACAAAAATGTAATGTTTTCATAAATAATGTGATATTTTTATTATATAGGTAAATCGTACACAAAGGAAACTGTTAAATATACCGAAAAATTTGGGGAATTTTTATTAATTTTAACTATAGACATATAAAAAGCGGGTAAAGTGTCAAAGACCTGAAATTTCTGCGGTGATTTTCAGAAAATGATAATAAGCTTATGAAAAGATAAGTTTTGATTTTTATTGCAAATATCTTGACAGGAGGCTGTCGCACTAAGGAACATAAGCACAGGATATAGAATCATTTGATTTAAGTACAATACCATATCTTGTATGCTTAATCCCTATTGCGGCAGCCCCATTATTTTATCGATATCCACTATCAATGAAATTCATTAAAAAATGCCATCATTATCTCGGACAGCTATTCCTTACTTATCATGAATCTCCCCATGCAGCGCCTGCAGCGACTTCACCTCACTATCGCCGTGCTCCTTCACATACTTTATCCCGCTTGCGGTAGCTTTCGCAGCGGCAATAGTAGTCATGTAAGGTATCTTCGCCTTAATCGCCGCTTTCCTCAGATAGCTGTCGTCATGCACGCTGTCCTTGCCAATCGGAGAATTGACAATCAAATCAATCTTGCCGTTTGTGATAAGGTCAAGGATATTTGGACGCCCTTCATAAAGCTTGTTTACCTTTTCGGCTTCAATGCCAGCGCCAGTAATAAGCTCATATGTCGTGCCAGTAGCGACAATCTTAAACCCGCACTCGGCAAACTGTTTAGCGACATCTACGACTTCCGCCTTGTCCTTTCTGTTTACGGAAATAAGCACAGTCCCTTCAAGCGGCAGCTTTGACTGCGCCGCCTCCTGCGCCTTGTAAAATGCCTCGCCGTAAGAGCTTGAAAGCCCAAGCACCTCGCCAGTAGAGCGCATTTCAGGTCCAAGTATCGGGTCGACCTCCTGGAACATATTAAACGGGAATACAGCCTCCTTTACGCCGTAATTCGGTATTACCTGCTCCTTTAAGTCAGGAACAGGCGAAGGCTTTCCTGTGAGCTCTGATGTAATAATTTCTGTGGCAAGCGGCACCATGCGGATATTGCATACCTTTGAAACCAAGGGCACGGTACGCGACGCGCGCGGATTGGCTTCGAGCACATATACAGTGCCGTTTTCAATGGCATACTGCATATTCATTAAGCCCTTAACATGCATTTCCTCCGCGATTCTGCGCGTGTATTCCTTGATTGTCGCTACATTTTCAGCAGAAATATGTACGGACGGGATAATGCACGCCGAGTCGCCCGAGTGTATGCCCGCAAGTTCTATATGCTCCATAACTGCGGGGACAAACGCGTGGGCGCCGTCGCTTATGGCATCTGCCTCACATTCCGTAGCGTGGTTTAGGAAACGGTCAATCAAAATCGGGCGGTCAGGCGTCACGCCGACGGCAGCATTCATATATTCGGTCATGCTCTCATCATCATACACAACCTCCATTCCGCGCCCGCCGAGCACGTAAGAGGGGCGCACCATCACGGGATAGCCTATGCGCGCCGCGATTGCAAGCGCCTCGTCTACGGTAGTCGCCATTCCTGATTCGGGCATAGGAATGTTGAGCTTTTCCATCATAGCCCTAAACTGGTCGCGGTCTTCTGCCAAATCGATTACCGACGGGGAAGTGCCCAGGATTTTCACGCCGTTTTTCTCCAGCTCCGCCGCAAGATTGAGCGGCGTCTGTCCGCCAAACTGGGCGATTAAACCGAGCGGTTTTTCTTTTTTGTAAATGCTTAATACGTCTTCAAGCGTGAGCGGTTCAAAATAGAGCTTGTCCGAGGTATCGTAATCCGTGGAAACCGTTTCGGGATTGCAGTTTACGATAATCGTTTCAAAGCCGAGCTTTTTCAAGGCAAGCGAAGCGTGTACGCAGCAGTAGTCAAATTCTATGCCCTGTCCGATACGGTTCGGTCCTCCGCCGAGTATCATAATCTTTGGCTTGCCTTCGCTTACAGGATTTTTGTCGGGCGCATTGTATGTGGAGAAGTAATATGCGCTGTCTTTTGTGCCGCTTACGTGCACGCCCTCCCAAGCCTCCTCTGCGCCAAGGCTTATTCTGCGGTTGCGTATTTCTGCCTCTGGTATCTCCAAAAGCTGGCTCAGATATTTATCTGAAAAGCCGTCTTTTTTTGCCGCAATAAGCATTTCGTCGGACGGAAGGCTGCCTTTTGATTTTAAAAGCTGCTCCTCCTCATCGACAAGCTCCTTCATCTGTTCGATGAACCATTTTTTCACATGCGTGATTTCGTTTATCTCGTCTGCTGACGCGCCTTTGCGCAGCGCCTCGTACATTATGAAATGGCGTTCGCTTGACGGGGTTATCAGCATTTTGAGGAGTTGCTCCTTTGTGAGAGTGTCAAAGTTTTTGGCGTGTCCGAGGCCGTAGCGCCCTGTTTCAAGCGAGCGGATTGCCTTCTGGAAAGCTTCCTTATATGTCTTTCCTATGCTCATTACCTCGCCGACGGCGCGCATCTGTGTGCCGAGTTTGTCCTCTACTCCCTTGAATTTTTCAAACGCCCAGCGCGCAAATTTGATTACAACGTAATCGCCGTCGGGCACATAGCGGTCGAGAGTGCCGTATTTTCCGCAGGGAATGTCCTTCAATGTAAGCCCTGACGCGAGCATGGCGGAAACGAGCGCGATTGGGAAACCTGTCGCCTTTGACGCGAGCGCGGAGGAACGCGAGGTGCGCGGGTTGATTTCGATTACCACGATGCGGTCTGTCTTCGGATCGTGGGCAAACTGTACGTTTGTGCCGCCGATTACCTTTACGGACTCTACGATTTTGTATGCCTGCTCCTGCAGACGCTTCTGTGTCACCTCTGAAATAGTGAGCATCGGCGCGGAGCAGAAGGAATCGCCCGTGTGGACACCCATAGGATCGATATTTTCAATGAAGCAGACTGTGATCATATTGTTGTCGGCGTCGCGCACTACCTCAAGCTCAAGCTCCTCCCAGCCAAGCACCGATTCCTCGACCAGCACCTGACCGACAAGGCTTGCCTGCAGGCCTCTTGCGCAGACTGTCTTTAGCTCCTCGCGGTTGTACACAAGCCCGCCGCCTGCGCCGCCCATAGTGTACGCGGGGCGCAACACTACGGGATAGCCGAGTGTATCGGCGATTTTCAATGCCTCGTCAACGCTGTACGCAACCTCGCTGCGCGCCATTTCAATGCCAAGCGCGTTCATGGCATTTTTAAATTCAATGCGGTCCTCGCCGCGTTCAATGGCGTCTACCTGTACGCCGATTACCTTTACATTGTATTTGTCCAAAATTCCCGCCTTATTTAACTCAGCGCAGAGGTTGAGCCCTGACTGACCGCCAAGGTTTGGCAGCAGCGCGTCGGGACGCTCTTTTGCGATGATTTTTTCAAGGCGCTGCACGTTTAAAGGCTCGATATAGGTGACATCGGCTATTTCGGGATCGGTCATAATTGTGGCGGGATTGGAGTTTACAAGCACGATTTCATATCCGAGCCTGCGAAGCGCCTTGCACGCCTGCGTGCCCGAGTAGTCAAACTCGCACGCCTGCCCGATAACGATAGGGCCTGAGCCTATTATGAGCACTTTTTTGATATCTGTTCTTTTTGGCATTAAAATATCCTCCTGATTGTGGTTTTGGTGTGGCTTTGCAAAAGAAATCTGCACTATATTATTAAGAAGCAAAGAGCGCTTCTTATAATCGGAATTACGGCGCAAAGAGCGGCGCCCGATAATATATATTATATAGGAAAGGGTAGTGAAAGCACAAGAAGAATTATAAAAATGCATATAATAAATTTTATTTCGCTCACTTAGCCCGGTTTTGGAATTTCGGGAAAAATTATCTATGAAAAAGAGCTTTTCGTGTACGGCGGTATAGACGAATATGGACGAATTGTGTTTTAAAATACTTGTAGTAAGTCAGGAATTTTGATATTATTTATTAAATGGTTACAGTAGCTTGTGTCCGCGCCGCCGTCACAAGCTTGGCAGTATGCGGAAAGGCGGCGCAGAAAAGAGGATAATTTATGAAAGAACATATCAAATCAGCCAATCCCTATCTTCCACTGTGGGAGCATGTCCCTGACGGTGAGCCGCGCGTTTTTGAATATAATGGTGAAAAGCGCGTATATGTTTATGGCTCTCACGATACCGAGCGTACGGCGTATTGCGGGCGGGATCAGGTCGTATGGAGCGCGCCTGTTGACGATTTGACTGATTGGAAATGCCATGGCGTATGCTATACGGCTACAAACGGTTCAATCCTTTATGCGCCCGATGTCGTGCAGAAAGGCGATACTTTTTATCTGTATGCCGCCGAGAATCAAGGCGGGCGTATAGTTGTCGCGTCATCAAAGAATCCTGCGGGTCCGTTTGAGAATCCCATTCCTACAAAGTTGGGCTTTGATCCGGGCATTTTGGTTGACGACGACGGCAGAGTATATGCATTTTGGGGATTCTGCTCATGCTTTTGCGCGGAGCTTGAGGACGATATGGCGACAATAAAAGAAGGCACTCTGCGCAGAAATCCTATCGGACATATACCGGACCCTTGGAATGCTCAAAACAATGAGAGCGGAATAAACATTCACGATGCGTTTTTTGAGGCATCAAGCCCACGCAAAATCAACGGCAAGTATGTCTTTGTCTATTCAAAGAGGTATGTTACTCCTGTGCCTGAGCTTGGAGTTTATGAGCATTGCAATGGTTTTCTGTCATACAAGTGGTCGGACAACCCGCTTGAAGGCTATCAGGACGGCGGCGACATTTCTTTCAATGGCGGTGAAATACTGCGCCTGCCCGATGGTACGGGGCAGCAGACATACCGCTGGGGCAACAACCATGGCGGTCTTGTCGAGATAAACGGTCAGTGGTATATTTTTTACCATCGGCAGACCGGTACGGACGAGTATTCGCGTCAGGGAATGATTGAGCCTGTGGACATAGCGCTCGCAAAGGACGGCAGAATTTATATAGGCGATATAACCTACATAGACGGTGAGCCTGTTGCTTCCAAGCCTGTCGAGATGACCTCCCAGGGAGTGAGCGTCAACGGAATGGACGCGTACAAAATCATTTCCGCAGGCTATGCCTGCCATATCAGTCCTCTTCATCAGGCATATATCAAGCCTGTATATGAGCAGGTTGACGGAATTTCGGCGCCTATTGTGCACATCGGTGACAAGACGACGGCAGGCTTCAGGTATCTGCAGTTTGGTACGATTGCGCCAAAGAGCGTTACAATCGCGGCATCGGTGAAAAAGTCTATGAGCGTCAGGGTGCGTATTGACAGCTGGCGTGGCAGGGTCGTGGCTGAGTTCGACTTAGAGCCGGAAAAGACGCAATACTCTGCGCAGCTTAGTTGTGGAATCATTGGCAGGCGGGCAGTCTATTTTGAGTTTCTTGGTGACGGCGAAGCTGAATTTGACTGGTTTACATTTGACTAGCATAAATTTGTGAGCCCGTTCGGATAATAATTATTGCAGTAGTGCCTGTAAAACATTAAAAAAGAGAATGATTAGAAATTGGAGGATTAAAAAATGTTGGAAATCGGAACAAAGGCGTCGGAGGATGCTGAAAAAATGTTGGGTGTGCTGTAGATGAATGCAGCCACAGTACAGGGGGAGTATATTAAGCTCGCAATATATAAGGAAAAAGCAGAATATGTTGCCCAGTGTTTGTCTTTTTTTAAAAAATGATATATAATGAAATGGTTGAATGCATAAAGAATATATGTGGCAGGAAAGGAGAGCGATTATTTATGGAACGATACTTTGGAGAGGCAACGCCTAAGCTTGGCTTTGGGCTTATGAGATTACCCAAGGACAGCAAGGGAAAAATTGATTTGGAGCATACAAAAAAGATGGTGGATATGTTTATGGCTGCAGGTCAGAACTATTTTGACACGGCGTATGTGTATGACAACGGCGAGTCGGAGCTTGCGGCGAGGGCGGCGCTTGTCGAGCGTTATCCGAGGGAGAGTTACACGCTTGCGACAAAGCTTTGCGCATGGGCGGGCAATGACCATAATGAGGAGAAGGCAAAGCAGCAGTTTTTTATAAGCTTAGAGCGCACGAGGGCAGGATATTTCGACTATTATTTGCTCCACGCTTTACAGGCGGGCAACTATACGCTTTATGACGATTATCATATCTGGGATTTTGTGAAGGAGCAGAAGGCTAAGGGGCTGATAAAGCACTGGGGATTTTCTTTCCATGCGGCGCCGGATTTACTTGATAAGCTTCTTACGGCGCATCCCGACGCGGAGTTTGTCCAGCTGCAGCTTAACTATGCGGATTGGGAAAATCCCAGTGTGACCGCGCGTGAAAATTATGAGGTTGCAAGAAAACACGGCAAGTCGATAGTTGTTATGGAGCCTGTAAAGGGCGGAGCGCTTGCCAATCCGCCAAAGACAGTGCAGGAGATTTTTGACGCGGCAAATCCGAATGTTTCCTATGCGTCATGGGCAATACGATATGCTGCATCGCTTGAAGGAATTATTACTGTGCTTTCGGGAATGTCAAATCTGAAGCAGATGGAGGATAACCTTTCGTATATGAAGGAGTTTAAACCTTTAAACGCCGAGGAGCAGGCAGCGATAAGGAAAGCGCAGGAAACATATAGCGGAGTAAAATCAATACCTTGTACCGCCTGCCATTACTGTACTGACGGCTGTCCGAAGAAAATTCCTATCCCTGAGATTTTTGCGGCGCGCAACAAACAGCTCGTATGGGGGCTGCTCGACGAAGGTAAAAGCGATTACATAAAGGCGGCGGGCAATGCGGGCGCGGCATCGGACTGTATCGCCTGCGGCCAGTGCGAGAGAGCTTGTCCGCAGCAGATAAACGTTATCGAAAGATTAAAGGACTGTGCAAGTGTATTTGAGAGGTAGGTTTTGATGTACTATGGAAAATGAGGGATTAGGGCTGCACCTGTTGAAAAAGGGGCAGCGGGGGATTGCGAGAGCGATATTCAGCAGGCTGGGGCTGATAATAGTTCTGCTGCTGCTGCAATTTATGTTTATATTCAGCGTATTTCGTTGGTTTGCGGGGATTTTGCCGCATATTTTGGGTGGTACGGTGCTTTTTACGATTATAATGGTGCTTTACCTGCTAAACAGCGATATCAATCCGACCGCGAAAATAACATGGCTGATTTTTATGTCGGTTATACCTGTGTTCGGAGCGCTGTTTTTCCTTTATACGCAGACTGAATTTGGGCACCGCGCATTGGCAAAGCGCCTAAGAGGGCTTATAGATGAAACTCGTGGCAGCATTGAGCAGGATAAGGGCACGCTGGAGCGGCTGGAGCGCGACGGGGAGGATGTCAAATCGCTTAATGCGTATATAAACAGAACGGGATGTTTCCCGATAGCAGATGACACGAGTGTCACTTATTTTCCGCTGGGGGAGGATAAATTTAAGGAGATGCTTGTGCAGCTTGAAAAGGCGGAGCATTTTATATTTTTGGAGTATTTTATAGTCGAGGAAGGGCTGATGTGGGGCGAAATCCTTGAGATACTGGCTAAGAAGGCGGCAGAGGGCGTTGACGTGCGCGTAATGTATGACGGAATGTGCGAGTTTGTCCTGCTTTCGCATGATTATCCTAAGCGCCTGCAGAAGCTCGGCATAAAATGCAAGATGTTTTCGCCCGCCACACCGTTTGCTTCGACGCATTACAATTACCGCGACCACAGGAAGATACTTGTTATTGACGGGCACACGGCGTTTAACGGCGGAGTAAACCTTGCTGACGAGTATATCAATCAAAAGGAGAAATTCGGGCATTGGAAGGACACGGCGGTGATGATTAAGGGAAGCGCCGTGAAGAACTTTACGCTGATGTTTCTGCAGATGTGGAATATAGACGAGCAGAATCCTGAATTTGAGAAGTACCTTAATGTGGAGCTGCCAAAGATTGAGGGCGCGGGCGGATATGTGATGCCGTATGGCGACTGTCCGCTTGACGGCGATAAGGTTGGCGAGCGCGTGTATATGGATATTCTCAATCGTGCGCATAAGTATGTGCATATAATGACGCCGTATCTGATACTTGACGGCGAGATGGAGACGGCGCTTAAATTCGCGGCGGAGAGAGGCGTTGACGTGCGCATAATTATGCCAGGAATACCTGACAAGGCGGTAGCGTATGCGCTTGCCAAGACGTACTATGCGTCGCTGCTCAAATCGGGAGTGAAGATTTATGAGTATGAGCCTGGGTTTGTGCATGCCAAGGTGTTTGTGAGTGATGACTGCAAGGCTGTGGTGGGTACGATTAATCTTGACTACAGGAGCCTTTACCATCATTTTGAGTGCGCCACGTTTATGTATAAGACGGACTGCGTGAATGATATAGAAAGGGATTATCAGGAAACGCTGTCAAAATGCCGCGTGGTGACGCTTGAAACTGTGAAAAAGGAGAAGGCGCTGACTAAGCTTATGGGCGGCGCGGCGAGAGTGATTGCGCCGTTGATGTAAAAAAACATTAAGAAACTCTAGTACGGCAAAAGACGCCGCCCAAGATTTTCTAAATGTTTGGAAAAGCGCATGGGCGGCGTTTTTCTGGGGTGATGGAGTAATAAATTGTTGATAAAATATCCAAGGGGAAGGATATTTTCAAGATTGTGTAAAAGGAAAGAACATTAAAAAATTTTAGGGGCGGTAAAAGACGCCGACTAATATTTTCTAATGTTTGGGAAAACGCAGAGCCAGCGTTTTCGTGTTTTTAGCCGCCGTGGGCGGCGGGGAGGATTATTATGAAATATGATTTTGACACTATAATAAACAGGCGGAATACAAATTCGCTTAAATGGGACATTGCTGAGGATGAGCTTCCTATGTGGGTTGCTGATATGGATTTTAAGACTGCGCCAGAGATACAGGAGGTTATCCTAAGGCGGGCAGGGCATGGGATTTTTGGATATAACATTGTGCCTGACGCGTGGAATGAGGCGTATATCGGCTGGTGGAAAAAGAGACACGGATTTGAGTTCAAAAAGGAATGGCTGATATTCTGCACAGGCGTTGTGCCTGCGATTTCAAGCGTTGTGCGCAAGCTTACGACGCCTGCGGAAAATGTCCTTATACAGACGCCTGTGTACAACATTTTCTTTAATTCCATAGTGAACAACGGAAGGAACGTGCTTCAGTGCCCACTCAGATATGATGGAAATATATATGATGTGGATTTTGAGGACTTGGAGAGCAAGCTTGCGCTGCCGCAGACTACAATGATGATTCTGTGCAACCCGCATAATCCTGTCGGCAAGATATGGGATAAGGAAACACTTGCGCGGATAGGTGAGCTGTGCAGAAAGCATAATGTGATTGTGGTTTCAGATGAGATACATTGCGATATCACAAGCCCAGGCAAGGACTATGTTCCGTTTGCGTCAGTTTCCGACGATTGCAGGGAGAACAGTGTTACCTGTATAGCGCCGACAAAGACCTTTAACATAGCGGGCCTGCAGACGGCTGCTGTGGTAGTGCCGAACGCGGCGCTCAGAAACCGTGTGAACCGCGCGCTCAACACTGACGAGATAGCAGAGCCAAACAGCTTTGCGGTGGATGTCGCGGTTGCCGCATATACATATGGCGAGGAGTGGCTTGACGAGCTTAGGGAATATATTTATACGAATAAGCGGCTTGTTATTGATTTCTTGGAAAATAATCTGCCGAAGGTAAAGGCTGTGCCATCGGATGCGACATATCTTATGTGGTTTGACTGTCAGAACGTGACGGATGACACGGACACGCTCACAAAGCAGATACGCCAGAGTACAGGTTTGTACCTTTCGGCGGGCGCACAATTTGGCGGCAACGGCAAGGGATTTATAAGGCTCAATACGGCATGCCCAAAGAAGGTGCTTAACGAAGGGTTGGAGAGGTTTGCGAAAGGGATAAGGGTTGTGAGCTGACAAAAATGCCTGTAATATGAGTAAAGTGAGAAATAATTAATGATTGGAAACAGTTTACTGTAATTTCGGTATGTGTTATTATATAAGTGACAAAAATAAAACTTGGCTAATGGAGGAGAAATGAAGGAAAGCAGCACACCATATGATGATGTGTTCCGAACTCTGCTGAATGATTGCAGCAGACTGATAATACCGCTCATAAACGAAGTGTTTGGGGAACACTATACTGGCAATGAACAGATAGTGTTTTCCCCTAATGAGCATTTTATAAATCAGCAGGACGGAGAGGAATACGAATGTATTACAGATACAAAATTCAAGATAATAGGAAAAGAAATTAAAAACTATCACTGGGAATGTCAGAGTACTGAAGACAGCGGCATGGCAGTCAGAATATTTGAATATGCTTCTCAGATAGCGCTGGACGAGGGAGAAATAAGCGCAAACCGACTGATTGTGACATTTCCTCATTCAGCAGTGCTTTACCTCAGAAGCAGCAGAATGACGCCTGACGAAATGTGCATAGAGATAAAAACACCAAGGGGCAGCATATCTTATGATATACCTATAATGAAGCTGCAATCGTACTCTATAGATGAGATTTTCGGAAAGAATTTGCTGTTTCTTATACCGTTTTATATATTTACACATGAAAAAGAGTTGGAGGAGTATGATAAGAATGTTGACAGATTGGAATTATTAAAGCAGGAGTATGAGGGCATAAAAAACCGCTTGGAAGAAAAGACGCTAAACCGTGAAATAGATGAATATACAAAATGCACGATTATTGACATGTCAAACAAGGTTTTAAGGCATTTGGCTCATAAATATGAGAATGTTAAGGAAGGAGTTGGTCTTGTTATGGGAGGACGGATTCTTGATTACGAAGCAAAGACGATAAAAAGTGAAGGCTTGCGTGAGGGTAGAAGTGAAGGCTTGCGTGAAGGCAGAAATGAGGGCTTGCGCGAGGGTAGAAAGGAAACAGCCAGAAACCTGATACGGGCAGGAAAAATGTCGCTTGAAGAGATAGCTGAATGTTCCAATTTGCCGATTGATGAATTGAAGGTGATAGCCGCAGAGGAAAAGACTTTAGCAAAAGAGCATGGAGCCTTGTAATTGATGTTTTTATAAGAAAAAGACGAAGGGAATATTGCTGAACCTTCGTCTTTTTGTATGTCATTATGGCGGAAAAGATATTTGGCTGTTTGAGGATTTTTTGGAGTAGTGTGTTGGGTGCTGGGACGGAAAGCTGCGGTAAAATATGAGTTTAGTCATTTCACAACGAAAAAAGGGCGTTTCACAACATTTGGATAATGATTAAGGCGGCATATTCCGATATAATATAAACATATGCAAATACAAGGCTTTTATATGGAAAGCTTTTATTGTGTTAAAAGGTTAGAATGAAACGGATGGTTTTGAATATAAATGCTTTGCAGACATGCGGCACTGTATGAAAATGAAGGAGAACAAGGGTAACTTAGAGAAAATAAATTAAACAGGGGGAACTTAATGAAGATAGCGATATGCGATGATGAAAAGGAGATAACGCGTCATCTTGCCGAAAAAATACGCGCCCTATATCCCGAAGCGGAAATCGCCGTTTATGCGTCGGGAAACGAGCTGCTTTCGGCTGACGATGCTTTGGACATACTGTTCCTTGACATACAGATGAACGGGAAAAATGGCATGGAAACGGCGCGCGAGCTTAGAAGACGCGGGAGAGGCACAATTATAATATTTGTGACGGTCGTGGAGGAATATGTATTTGAGGCGTTTGATGTAGGCGCGTTCAACTATCTTGTAAAGCCCTTTGACGACGGCAGATTTATTAAGGTACTCAAAAGCGCGGTTGAGAAATATTATGAACGCGGCGTTGTTGCTGTGGAGACGGCAGAAGAACAGCAGCCTGAACCTGCCGGGTATATACTGATAAAGAAAGGCGGCACGCATATAAAAATAAAGGCAGATGACATTATATATGCAGAGATTTTCAACAGGAAAATCCTTATACACAAGACGGACGGTGACATAGAGTATTACGGGAAAATGTCGGAGCTTGAAGGGCTGCTGTCCGAAACGGCGCATGGAGATTTTTTCAGGACGCACAGGGCATATATAATAAATTTGAAATATGTCAAAAAATACAATGTCACTACGGTATGGCTTGAAAAAGGCACTGCGCTTATCGCCAAAAAGAATTATTCGCAGCTGGTAAAGGCGTATTTGAAATATAATCAGAGATGCAATGCGGAGCGCGGGTAAAAATGGAAATTCCTCGGATTTTTAGGCGGAATTGACTTTATATTATGCGAGGAACAGTGTGTGGGTAAAAAGTAGGCGATTGTGAATGTGCTCTAAATCGTATGAATTTAGCCCAATATACAAAAATCGCGTTAATTAGGTTGTCACACTAAGAAACATAAGTACAAGATATAGTATAATTTGATTTAGATATAATGCCATATTTTGTATGCTTAATCCTTATTGTGACAGCCCCGGTGGTTCTTCGTAAGGCATCGCTTATTTTGTATATTTTGACTAAATTTTAATTGCCGAATAGAGTTTCGCAAATGCATGTGGATAAAAAAGCGACAGGGAGGTGTAGTGTGGAAAAGCTTGACATATATTATGAAATAATTGTGGCGGCGGGTAATTTTTTGTCGAGGCTGATTGAGGCGTACTGTTATTGTTACCTGATAAAGCCTTACATGAGGAATAAAGGGCGGATATGGACAGTCGGCGCGGCATATGCGGCTGTAATGTATGCGCTTAAATATATGCCGTATTATATTCCAAATTTCTGCGCATATTTTATCGGCGTGGCGGCGGGCTTTGCCGTTATGCTGCTGCTTGATCGTAAAGGCGGGCTGAAAATTTACCAGAAAATATTTCTGTCCTGCTCATTTTTCCTGACACGCTGGCTTGCGCTTGCCATGCGCTGGACCACATATGAATTTATAAATGAGCTTTTGATTAAGCTGGTTGATACTGACAAAAATATGACAGTATATGATGATTTTGCGATTTTTGTCTGCAATTCAATCATAGATATTCCGCTGGATTTTATATTTGTATTTTCGGCAGTGTGGATTATAAGAAAGGCATACGCCGACGGGGACGAAGACCTTACAAGGGCTGAGTTTGTGATGCTTTCAATACCCATGATATCATTTGCGCTGAATTATAATGTCAAAAAATTTTATGAGGGCAGGTATCTGGCGGATGCCAGGGATAAAGACACATTCATGTTGTATAGAGGGCATAATTTTGAGTTTTTTGTCTACTATGCCTTTATGTTTGCGGCAATTCCCGCCATTATTATGATGTACCGAAAAATCAAGCAGGCGCAGAAGAAGGAGCTTGAAAACGAGCGCTATGTCGGGCAGTTGGAAAGCATAAAACGCCATATAAGCGAGGTGGAGGCGCTTTACGATGATATACGCGGTCTAAAGCATGACATAGGAAATCACATAATGACATTGGAGTGCCTGTATGATAAAAAGGATTATGAGGAAGCGCAGCTTTATCTGGGAAAGCTGAAGGAGAGCTTTGACAAATCATCTGCGGAGATTAAGAGCGGAAATCCCGTCACTGACGTTATACTGACGCAGGGATTGAAGCACGCTAGAGAGATCAGTGCTGAGTTTGGGTGCGATTTTCATTATTCAGATGAAATAGATGCTTTTGATTTGAGCATAATTCTCAACAACGCCCTTGACAACGCACTTTCTGCGGCGGCGGAATGTGATCAGCCGTATGTTAAAATAGCGTCTTACCGCAGGGGAAATTCTTATATGATTGAGGTAAAAAACAGCTTTAACGGGAGCATTGCATATAATGAAACAACGGGACTGCCGCAGACGACAAAGGCGGATAAAAGACGCCATGGCTTTGGGCTTGAAAGCATAAGAAAAACAGCGCGGAAATATTATGGTGATATTGATATTTCCACGAAAGACGGCGAATTTACGCTGTGCGTGCTGCTGATGACGCAGTGATTTATTTATCTTTCTTGTAAATATGATTTTTGATAAATTTGGCAATTGGCGGAGCTGCTGTTTCATATTGCGCATTATGTTATTCGCGAAATATGGGGAATGTGGCGCAAGTTAGCGGGGCTGCTGTTTCATAATGCATGTTATGTTGGCGGCACAGGAATTTACTTTACAACAAAAAATGGGCGTTTCACAACATTTTGATTATTTGGCGTGGAAAAAGTCCGATATAAAATTTGACAGGTTTGTTGTATAAATTTATATTGCGCTGAGTTTTGTTTTGAATGGTGGAGGGCAATGTCGCCGGAGGCGGCTTTAAGCGGTCAAAGGTCAGACATCGTCAGGCGGCTTGTGAAAAATAAAACAGCGCGGAACGGAGGTAAAAATGAATATAAATGCGGTAAACGGCGCAGGCACGCAGCAGAGCCCGATAAAACCTGCTTCATCTGATGATGCGTTGAGCAAAAGCATCAAGGAACAGATAATGCGTGTGCAGAAACAGCTCCAAGAGCTCGGTCAGGACAAAGAAATGCCGATGGAGCAGAAAATGGAAAAACGCAAGGAGCTTCAGCAGCAGATTACTGATTTGAACAATCAGCTAAGGCAGCACCAGATTGAGCTTAGGAAAGAAAAGCAGCAGGAGAAAGCGGAGGCGGCAAAAGCAAAGCAGGACGGAAAACAGGCGGCGGATGAGGCGGACAAACAGGCGACACAGGCAATGCTCTCAGCGGACAGCTCGCTAAAACAGGCAAAAATACAAGGCAATGCGGCGACGGCAGCGGAAGACAGGGCGAACATAGTCAAGGCTGAATTGAAGACGGCAAAGGGTGACAAAGTGATTGCCGCAAAACAGCAGGAAATAGCGGAGCTTGAACAGACGGCGCAAAATGCCAAGAACGCGCAGGCGCAGAGCATAGGCGAGGCGAATAGGGCGGTTGAGGCTGTGAAGGATAATAGCGCTGCTGACAACTCAAAGGAGTCATCGGATGCGCAGGAAGCAGGAAATACGCAGAAAACGAAAAATGCTCAAGGGGCGGAGAATGTTCAGGAATCAGAGAATATTCAGAAATCAGAGAATGAGCAGAATACGCAGGACATTTATAACACAGGCAGCAGCGCGGACAAAGAAGCGGCAATGGCGGGAAATGTTGCAAAATCACCCAATCCTACGCCGAAGATGTATACGGGCGACGGAAAGCCTGTAGAGGAAGAAAACGAGCCCACACTATCAACCAGAATATAGTGTCGGAAAAGATTTTAATACATAGCAGTGAGAGATTTCTAAAAATAGCGACCATAAAAACATAAAATCTTTTATAAATACTGATGTGCATGATAGTGGCTGTCACGCTAAGAAACGCAGACGCAAGATATATAGTAAACGACATAAAAATTTCTCTTTTTACTTGAATATGCTGATTTAATCATATAGAATTGTAAACAGGCAGAATAAAAAAATTTATTTTGCTTACAATAGTGTCATATGATTTAAATACAATACTATATTTTGTTTGCTTAATCCTTATTGCGACAGCCCTAATCAGCACAATAAAATGCCGCAAACCTTAAACAAAAGAGAGTGTTTTTAATACGGCTAAAAAACCCCCTATAGAAAAGCTTAGAGGCTTTAAAGCATACAATAAATTCAATAATGCTTTTAAGTGCGGCAAAAAACTTTATGGGAAAGATGTGATGCGGTTTCGGTACTCTGTTGGCGTCTGACCTATGATTTTTTTAAAAATTCTGGTAAAATAATTCACATCCAATATTCCACAGTACTGTGCAATCGTTTGTATCTGCAGGTTTGTCGTGTTTAGCAGAAATACCCCGTATTCCACTCTTTTTCTGTTCACATATTCAGTAAGCGAACTCCCCATTTCCTTTTTAAACAGGCTTGATAAGTAGCTGGCGTTGACATTGAGTAAATCCGCCTGGGTTTTTAAGCTTAGATCGGCAGTCAAATCCGAGTCGATGCGCACGATGACCTTTTGCACGAGGAGGGAAAATTTTTTCATGGAGTAATTGTTGACAAGCAGGCAGTATTTACGCGCCATTTCCCGTCCGAGGCGGTAGATTTCATTGTCGGAGCGCGCATCCTCGATTGCCTTTGCAAAACGCGAGGAGAGACTGTCAATGTGTATTGGATGGACATTTCCTGTTTCCGCCGCTTTCCTCATAAGCGTATTGGCGATAATGGCATAATTTTTAAGATCATGGAGCTGGTTTAAAGTCCGCTTTTCCAGATAGGCGTGGGCAAAGGCGTTCATCAGAATCTCCGCCTTGTAGGTCTGTCCATGGGAAACGGCGTAGAGAAGACGGTTTTCTGATTCGTAGCGCTTTTCGAGAGCTTTCATATTGGAAACAGGCTCCTCGTGAGCCGGATTGTCAGCGGGCGCGTTCATGAGGTCCGCGGGAAAGAGCGAGGAGCGGTCGATTTCCTGTATGGAAAACTGTTCGTTTCCACCCCAGAGCTGCTCTCCCAAGGTGTGGATGAGGGTAAAAAGCTCCGATTCCTGTCGGATGATGGGAACGATGGTGTAAATTTTCTCAAATTTGCCAATCAGGCTGCGGGACAACGAGCAGCGATCGATGATGTTTAAAATATCGTTTTGGGAGATTGCTTCAGCGGTAAAAGGGCCAACTAAGACATAGCCTGCGGAGTCGTCCGGCACATTGAAAAAGTAATATTGGCATAAAAACTGATCGCGTATTCGGTAAATAGTATTGGGATTACATTGGCGGATAAAGGTCTGGAAATGCCTGCCATAGTCTATGTCCGAATTGCTCAGGCGCCGGAAGCCTAAATCCGGCTCCGCGTCAGTGAAACGATAGGGCGGAGCCGCAATGTAACAGGGAATATTAAAATTTTTGAGAAGCTTGGTGAAAAAGGACAGTTCCGCCTGATGCTGCATGGCAATTTCCTCTCTTTCCGCAATTGAGTAAGCGCTGTTTTTTGTATAAATATAAGTCCATTATCATACGATTTTTTTAAAAAGTCAACAAAAAGGAAAAAATTGTGCGGATATTGCAGGAATCTGTGCTCACACAAAAGTAAAAAAAGCATTAAAATTGAGTTAGAGTGAAAAATATAGAGGAGAGGAGGAGAGGATGGGAAAGGCGTGTTTACGAGGCACGCAGAAGAAAAGGATACTTTGACGGTGGTTGTACTGTAATTATTTTTTCGGAAGAAAAGGAGGAAAGAACATGGCAGTAGGAAATGCAAAAACTACAGAACCTTTTGGCATGAAGGACAAACTGGGCTATATGTTTGGTGATTTCGGCAATGATTTTACTTTCATTTTATCGTCCAGCTTCATGCTCAAGTTCTATACGGATGTAATGGGAATCGGAGCGGGTGTCGTAGGTTTTCTGATGATGGCGGCTCGTTTTGTGGATGCAGTGACAGATGTCACGATGGGGCAGATAGTTGATCGCTCTAAACCGACGAAGGATGGGAAATTCCGCCCATGGATCAAGCGTATGTGCGGACCTGTGGCAATCGCTTCATTTTTGATTTACCAGTCGGCGTTTGCGGGCATGGCATATGGGTTTAAGGTGTTCTGGATGGTTGTGACATATATTTTGTGGGGTTCTATTTTTTATACCTCCATCAATATACCGTATGGATCGATGGCTTCCGCTATTTCTGCCGACCCGAAAGACCGCGCGGAGCTCTCTACATGGAGAACGATCGGCGCGACGCTGGCAGGTCTTGTGATTGGGGCGGGGACACCGCTGGTGGCTTATGAAGTCGTGGAAGGGAATACAGTTCTTTCCGGTTCCCGTATGACTATAATCGCGGGCGTATTTTCAGTATGTGCAATCATATGCTATCTGCTGTGCTTCAACCTGGTGCGCGAACGCGTCGAGGTTCCGGCGAACAATCAGAAGCTTGAGGTCGGCAAGCTGTTAAAGGGGATTTTCACAAACCGCTCTCTGCTTGGCATTATCGCTGCGGCAATCCTGCTGCTTTTAGGGATGCTGGGTATGCAGGGCATGGCGGGCTATGTATTCCCGAATTATTATGGCTCCGCGGGCGCACAGTCGGCATCAGCCATGACAGGTACTATAGCGATGTTGGTGATTTGTGCCCCATTTGCATCGAAACTGTCAGCTAAGTTTGGCAAGAAGGAGCTCTCAGTCGTCTCATGTGCGTTCGGGGCAGTGGTGTATCTTGTCTGTCTGATTGTACGGCCGCAGAATCCTTGGGTTTTTGTAGGTTTTTATACGCTGGCATATATTGGACTTGGATTTTTCAATACGGTGATTTGGGCGATGATTACGGATGTAATTGACGATTCTGAAGTGAGGAACGGAGTCCGCGAGGACGGCACGATTTATTCGGTGTATTCCTTTGCGAGAAAGCTGGGACAGGCGTTTTCATCCGGCATGATTGGCGCGCTTTTGGCAATGATTGGATATACGCAGGAGACCGCGTTTGACCCGAATGTGACGGCAAGCATTTTTAATCTGTCCTGCATCATTCCGGCAATCGGGCTTGGAGCGGTTGCGCTGGCATTGCTCTTTATTTATCCATTGAATAAGAAGAAAGTGGAGGAGAATGTCGCGGAGTTAAAGAGGCGTCATAAATAAATTTGAAAAGAAGGAAGGAGAAGGCTTATGCGAAATATCATCAATCTGAACGAGGACTGGCGGTTTATCAAGGATTCAAAGCTTCCGGAGAAGTTTCCCGACGACTGGTGCAGGGTTAATCTGCCGCATACATGGAATGCGGTGGACGGTCACGACGGCAACGGAAGCTACGACCGTGGGACATACTTGTATGCAAAAAGCTTTGTGACGCCAAAGCAGCCGCTTGGAGGCGGGAGAGTGTACGTAGAGGTTCTGGCGGCGGGACAGCAGGCGACGGTCTATGTGAATGGGACAAAGGTGACTTATCACGAGGGCGGATATTCCGCGTTCCGCGCGGACATTACGGATTTGTGCAGGGAGAATGAGGATAATCTGCTCGTGATTGCCTGCAGCAATGAATATAAGGACAGCGTCTATCCGCAGTCTGCTGATTTTACCTTTTATGGAGGTCTGTACCGCGGAGTGAACTTAATCAGCGTTCCAGACACGCATTTTGATTTGGACTACTATGGAGGTCCCGGACTTATGGTTACGCCGAAACCTTGCGATGACGGCGGGGCGACATTTGAACTGGCGTCATGGGTGACAAATCCGAATGAGAATTTTACGGTTATGTATTCAATCAGTGATGAGGAGGGCGAGGAGGTCGCGTCCGCTGTGCGTCCTGCGGATGACCCGAAGGTGACGGTTTATGTGCCCGATGCGAAAAGATGGGGGATTGACAATCCATATCTGTATCATGTGACGGCAACGCTGCAGCGCCGCAATGAGGCATACGATGAAGTAGAGGCATCAGTCGGAGTGAGAAGCTTTTCATGCGATCCGCAGAAAGGGTTTATCTTAAATGGGGTGGAAACGCCGCTGCGTGGTGTGAGCCGCCATCAGGACCGCCTCTATCAGGGAAATGCGCTCACGATAGACGATCACTATGAGGATGCGGAGATCATCAAAGAGCTTGGCGCGAACACAATACGCTTGGCGCATTACCAACATTCGCAGGATTTTTATGACGCATGTGATGAGCTGGGCTTCATCGTCTGGGCGGAAATTCCGTTTATCAGCGTGTTCAATAAAGATCCGGAGGCGCATCAGAACTGCATCAGCCAGATGAAGGAGCTGATTATTCAGAGCTATAATCATCCATCCATTTGTTTCTGGGGCATATCAAACGAGATTTTGATTGGAGGCATTTCAGACCAGCTTGTAGAGAACCACAAAGAACTGAATGCGCTCTGCAAGGAGCTTGACCCTACCAGACTTACCACGATTGCCCATGTGTCGATGACGCCAATCGACAGCCCGCTGCATGGTATTACGGATGTAGAGAGCTACAACCACTATTTTGGCTGGTATGGCGGCAAAATGGAGGACAATGGACCATGGATGGACAATTTCCACAAGGTGCATCCGGAGATTTGCTTAGGACTTTCGGAGTACGGCTGCGAGGGCATCATCACTTACCATGGACCCAATCCTGCGTGCAAGGATTACAGTGAGGAATATCAGGCATTGTATCATGAGCACATGGCGAAGATGCTTTCCGAGCGTCCATGGATATGGTCAAGCCATGTGTGGAATATGTTTGACTTCGGCTGTGCGGCGCGTGACGAGGGTGGAGTTAAAGGCAGAAACAACAAAGGTCTGGTGACGATGGACCGCAGGACGAAAAAGGACAGCTATTATGTTTATCAGGCATACTGGACAAAGGAGCCGATGGTTCATGTGTGCGGCAGACGCTATGCGCAGCGCGCAGGGGAGACAACCCAAATTCGCGTCTACTCCAACCAGCCTACGGTTACGCTGTATCTGAACGGTGAGAAAGCCGGGGAACAGACGGCGGAAAAGGTGTTTGTATTTGAAGTGTCATTAAAGGACGGTTTTAATACAGTACTTGCGCAGGCGGGCGGCGTAAAAGACAGCATCACGCTGGAAAAGGTCGAGAAGGAGCCTTCCATTTATGTGCTGCCGGAGGTGAATGAGCGCGCTGAGGGCGTTGCCAACTGGTTTAAGCTGGTAGGAGATCTGGACTTAAAGGCGCCGATGGAATTCCCGGATGGGAAATACAGCGTAAGGGACACTATGGAGGAGATAGCAAACTCTCCCGAGGCTGTCAAAATCGTGGCGGATGCGATTAAGCTGACAATGAATATGAAACTTGTGCCGGGAGAGGGCATGTGGGATATGATGAAGTCGATGTCCCTTGAGAAAATGATGGAAATGGCAGGCTCGATGGCGCCGGAGGGATTCCTGGAGAGCATAAACGCGCAGCTTGTTAAAATAGACAAGGTATAGGAGGCGATGCATATGCAGATGACATTTCGATGGTATGGCGAGGGAAATGACAGTATCACGCCCGAAATGATCAGGCAGATTCCGGGAGTGACCGGTCTTGTGTGGGCTCTGCACAATAAACAGCCCGGAGAGGTATGGGAGACAGACGAAATCGAGGAAGTCCGCCGTCAGATTGAAGGCGCGGGATTCAACATGGATGTGGTTGAGAGCGTCAATGTGCATGACGACATCAAGATTGGGCTTCCCACACGCGACCGGTATATTGAAAATTATAAAACTACGCTCCGCAACCTTGCGAAGTTTGGCGTTAAGGTCGTAACTTATAATTTTATGCCGATTTTCGACTGGACAAGGACGGATTTGTTTCACCCGCTGGAGGACGGTTCCACTGCGCTGTTTTACGAAAAAAACCGAATACACGATGACTATAAGGAGATGGCGGATTATATTCTAAACAATCTGCATGGCATGACATTCCCGGGCTGGGAGCCGGAGCGCATGGCAAAGCTGGATGAACTTTTTGAAGCTTACCGTCCTGTGACAAAAGAAAAGCTGTGGGAAAACCTGAAGTACTTTCTGGAAGCGCTTATGCCTACCTGTCATGAAACAGGGATTAAGATGGCGATTCACCCGGATGATCCGCCATGGGATATTTTTGGACTTCCACGACTGTTATGTGATAAGGAGTCAATTGGCCGTTTTCTTGAAATGGTAGATGATGAATATAACTGTTTATGCCTGTGTTCAGGCTCATTGGGCGCGAATCCCCAGAATAATGTGGCGGAGATTGTCCGCGCTTACTGCAGCCGGATTGCATTTGCCCATATTAGGAATGTCCGCCACTATCCAAACGGGGATTTTACAGAGGCGTCTCACCGCGATTGTGACGGAGATACCGGAATTTTGGAGATTATGAAAGCGTACCATGACTGCGGGTATACCGGATATGTGCGGCCGGATCATGGGCGGCATATCTGGGGCGAGCAGTGCAGGCCCGGCTACGGACTCTATGACCGCGCGCTTGGAATCATGTATCTGTGGGGCTGCTGGGATATGCTTGAAAAGACGGAAGGCAGCGTTGGAAAATAAGAACATTAGTCAGCCGGAACAGGTTTGAAAGGAGAGGGTTAAAATGAAGATGGATTTGCCGTTAAATATTGACTTTACCGGAAAAGTAGTTGTGATTACCGGCGCGGGCGGCGTACTGTGCGGCACGATGGCAAAGGCATTTGCCCAAGCGGGCGCAAAGGTGGCGGCGCTGGACTTAAACGAGGATAGGGTCGGGAAACTCTCAGAGGAATGTAAGGCAGATGGTTATATCTGTGAGGGCTATAAGGCGAATGTGCTGGAGCATGAGGCGCTGGAGGAAGTCCATGCAAAGGTTTTGAAGGATTTGGGACCATGCGATATTTTGATTAACGGCGCGGGAGGAAATAACCCCAGAGCTACGACTGACAATGAGTATCAGCATGAAGCGTCAGATGGGCAGAAAACTTTCTTTGATTTGGATACGGCGGGGGTCGACTTTGTGTTTAAGCTGAATTTTCAAGGAACATTAATCCCTACTCAGGTATTTGCGAAGGATATGGTGGAGAGAAAGTCGGGGACAATCTTAAATATTTCTTCGATGAACGCCTATATCCCGTTGACTAAGATTCCCGCGTATTCGGCGGCGAAGGCTGGAGTTTCAAATTTTACGCAGTGGCTGGCGACGCATTTTGCAGGAACCGGAATCCGCTGTAACGCGATTGCACCCGGGTTTCTTGTCTCAAACCAGAATCGGGCGCTGCTGTTCAATGAGGACGGTACGCCGACGGCACGCTCTCACAAGATTTTGAGCGGCACGCCGATGGGACGCTTTGTGGACAGCGAGGAGTTGTTGGGCGGAGTGTTCTTCCTGTGCGATGATAAGGCGGCAAGTGCGATTACGGGGGTAGTGCTTCCAATTGATGCCGGATTTGCGGCGTATTCAGGCGTATAAAAACCAAGGCTTTGGCTGCCCGCAATATAGTCTCTTTTTTGTAGGACTGTATTGTGGGCAGTTTTTCTTTTGGCTGCGTAGTTCGGAAAGCGGTGGGAGTTAAAATTTTTTGCAGTGTGGAAAGCAATGTGGAAAGCCAAAATTTTATGTTGAAACAGCCATAAATAAGGTGTATAATAAAAACAGTCTTTTCCACATATAAAAGCTGGAAAGGGGCTAAATCACATAAAGGTTAAGGAAGTAATGCATATGAAAGAAAATGTTCAAAACACACAGGGCGGATGGCGCGCCAACAAATGGTGCAGGGCAGCCATTCCTGCATTATTGCTGCATTGCAGTATCGGTACGGTTTATTGCTGGTCAATTTTCAGTCAGGAGATTGCCGATTACATCGGATTTTCAAAGGGCGCGACTGAGTGGGCATTCAGCTTCGCAATCTTTTTCCTTGGAATGTCTGCGGCGTTTCTTGGCAACGTAGTTGAGAAGGACATCCACAAGTCTTCGCTTATCGCGGCGATATGTTTCGCGTGCGGTATGGCGGGTACGGGCTTCTTTATTTACTACGGCGGCGCTCACAATGGCAGTATGCTAGCGCTGATAGGCATTTATGTATGCTACGGTTTTATCATGGGTATCGGTCTTGGTACAGGCTATCTTTCACCCGTAAAAACTCTTATGCTCTGGTTCGAGGACAGGAAAGGTCTTGCTACGGGTCTTGCGGTTGCGGGCTTCGGCGCGGCAAAGGCTATCGCGAGCCCTATCATGCAGGCGCTGCTTGACAACTTAGGCGACGGCGGCATTTACAAGATGTTCTGGATTCTGGCGGTGGTTTATTTTATTATGATGTTTGTAGGGCATCTCCTTCTTGCAAAGCCTGCCGGCTGGCATGAGCCGCAGAAGAAGGAAAAAGGACAAGATATGTTTACGGTTATCAAGTCAAAGCCCATTACAAACTACATAGGCATCTGGCTGATGTTCTATATCAACATTACCTGTGGACTGGCCCTTATCTCGCAGGAGAAGATGATTGTGAAGTATCGGTCTTGGCGGTATCGTAGGAATCATTTCTACGGTTTCGGCTATATTTAATGCGGGCGGGCGTCTTGGCTTTTCGGCATGGGCTGATACTATGAAGGACAGGAATACGATTTATAAGATTATTTTCACGCTTTCGATTGTATTTACCGCAATCATAATCGTGACGGGCGGCATCGCAAACGGCGAGGGCAATATGGTGCTTACGGTGCTTGTGCTGTGCCTGATATTTGTCGTAAACGCAGGCTACGGCGGCGGTTTCTCAAATGTGCCTACGCTTTTGTCGGACCATTACGGAATGGGCAATATCAGCGCTATCCATGGACTTACGCTTTCTGCGTGGGGCATTGCGGGGCTTACTGGCAATCAGCTTGCCACATGGATTGTAAATCATTTCGGCGAGTGGATAGACCACGACGGCACCAGCGTAAATCCTACGGGCTATCAGACAGTGCTTTATGCTACGATAGTGCTTTACATTATTGCGTTGGTTATCTGTCTTTTGCTTGTAAGACCGACAGATAAGGCTTTGGAGGCTAAAAAGGCAAAGCGGAAATAGTTGAGGAAATAGGCGAATTTTGGCACCCGTCTGCGTTATGCAGGCGGGTGTTTTTTGTAAATGTTTAACTTAGAATTAAAGCTGATGGAATTATTTGAATATCGCGGGAGAAAGCAAATGGCAGAGAAAATATATATACGGACGGCGCAGCCGCAGGATGCAGAAGCACTTTTGAAAATATACGCTCCATATGTGGAGAATACGGCGATAACCTTTGAATACGCCATCCCGACAGTTAAGGAGTTTGAGGCGCGCATTGAAAAGACCTTGGAGAAATATCCATATTTGGCAGCATATACTGACACAGAGATTGTTGGGTACGCATATGCAGGCATTTTTCATGGAAGGGCCGCTTACGGATGGGCGGTGGAAACATCTATTTACATAAAACAAGATAAGCGCCATATTGGAGCAGGAAAAGTTTTGTATGATGCGCTTGAAAAGGCTTTAAAGGCGCAGGGGGTTTTAAATCTAAATGCGTGCATAGCGTATACGGACAAGGAAGACGCGTATCTGACGAATGACAGCGTAAGGTTTCACGAACGGCTGGGATACCATATGACAGGCAGATTTCACCAATGCGGATATAAATTTGGCCACTGGTATGATACAGTCTGGATGGAAAAGCATATAGGCAAGCACATCGAAAACCAGCCGCCTGTGAAGGCATTTAAGGAAATAGAGAAAGATTTAAGTTTGTAGTATGTAAAATTATAAAGCGGTTATATGCGTAAATAATAGACAGTTGCGAAACATATTCTAGACCGTCAGAATTTAGGTAAAATATATAAAAACGCGTCTAGGTACCAACGCAACAAGTTGCGTGCAAGACGCCGCTTATTTTATATATTTTGCCTAAATTCTACATCGTCGCATAGAGTTTTGCAAATGCCTATTCCTTTGTCGTATGAGTAAGGATGGTAGTAAAACGATATGGAGCGTATTGGTACGATTGTGGAATATTTAGGCTGAGTTACAGAAAAAACGTCAACCATATAAAGATAAAAAGGTTGACATTTTAAAATTTTGATTGTAAACTTAATGAGTATAAAAGGTTTACAATATACGGCCGCTGATAAAACGGCAGAATGAGAGGTAAAAATGAAAGTAAAAGCAGAAAGACAAACAAAAGGCAAAACAAAAGAAATAACACTTATCGCTCTAATGGCAGCAGTTATGTGCATACTCGGACCGATTTCTCTGGCGATACCAATAAGCCCTGTCCCAATATCACTCGGCACACTAGCAATTTATCTTGCGTCTTATCTCCTCGGAATGAAGCGCGGCACAATAAGCTGCCTTATCTACCTGCTCATAGGCATTGTAGGGCTGCCGGTGTTTACAGGCTTTACAGGTGGCATAGGAAAAGTCATGGGACCGACAGGCGGATATATGATAGGATATATTTTTATGGCGCTGATATGTGGCTTTTTTGTCGAAAAGTACAACGGAAAAATCCCATTCAGCTTTGCAGGAATGATACTAGGCACAGTAGTCTGCTACGCTTTCGGCACAGCATGGCTTGCCATTCAAAACAATATGAGCTTCAGCGCCGCCCTCGCCGCAGGGGTGCTGCCCTTTATCGCAGGCGATTTAGCTAAAATCATAATCGTGCTGCTCATAGCGCCACAGATAAACAAACGCCTTAAAGCAGCAAATTTAAACGCATATTAAAATCATAACACACTACCACCAAGGAAAGAAAACAAACTAACCCAAGCAGAGTAACAACTTTCGCGAAAACTTAATTCGCACTACAACAAGTGAAAAACCTAGCCCGAGCAGGGTAATATACCCCGTGAAGACCATTGGGAAGCGTCGGTACTTAGTGAAACAAGCTGTAAAAGCGTAGCTCCTTTTACAGCGCCGTTGAACTTAGTACCGCTACGCTTTCCACTAAGCGCAAGCGGGTCTGAACGGGGTATATTACCCTGCTTGGGCGACCTTTTGTAATTTATACACTAACCCACACATTAAACCGCCAAAACTGTCCATACTAAACACTATCAAAAACAAAACAGCAGAGAGGAACCCGGCATGGACTTTTTCACCCGCAAAGACTATCAAAGAGTAGTATTATACATTGTGACATCAGTGTCAGTTTTATTCGCACTGAAATACCTCCTCCCCTATTTCCTCCCGCTGCTATTCTCCCTCCTCCTCGTAGTGCCAATCCAGCGCTTTTACCTAAAACGCGAAGCCTCAGTAAAAAAACGCCTCCACCACAACAAAGGCTTTATGGCAGGCGGCATACTGTTTGGAATAATCCTCCTCGTTGCGCTCATAATAGTAGGCGCAGGAACCTTCATCATAAGCAAAGCGCGAAACATGGTCCAAGAGATGGACTTTCTGACAGCCAACATCTCAAACCTGATAAGCTCCTTCTGCGAACGAATTGAAGAATTTTTCGGACTGAAAAGCGGAATACTTGAACTCTGGATTAGAAACCGCATTGACGGCTTTAGCGGCACACTCACAGACACAAGTGGTCGCCTGCTTGCAGACAGCATAAAATACATGGCGGCAGCAGGACAGTTTTTTACACTCGTAATAGTGACATTCATATGCGTAGTGTTGTTTGCGCGCGAAATAGAAGACTGGCAGCAAGGACTCTTAAACATAGCCGTCCTCGCGCCCGCAATCGACCGCATTCTTTCCATTATAATACGCATAGGCAAAAAGCTTGGCTCCATGATAAAGGCATACCTGAAAACACAGGGAATAATACTAATCTGCATAAGCATAACAGCGACAGCAGGGCTGTATTTTGGCGGCATACAGGAAGCGTATTTTTATGGAATTTTTGCGGGGCTCATGGATTTCCTCCCATTTATCGGCACAGGCATAGTGCTCATACCGATAGGCGTGGTAAGCCTAATCAGTGGAAAAATAGCCTGCGGCATAATAGTCATAATAACATACCTCGCATGCGTTATGATACGAGAGCTTTTAGAGCCGCGCCTGCTTGGAAACGGCATGAAATTTTCGCCTGTCGCAATCCTCATATCAGTTTACGCAGGCGTAAAATTCTACGGCTTGGGCGGCGTAGTGCTGGGACCTGTCACTCTGCTGATACTCGTAGAGCTCGGGCGTGAAATATTCGTGCCTAAAGCTCCGCGCCCGCATTAAAGTTTTCCGAAGAAGCGTGTGACAGATTAATAAAATCTGACAATATTTCCCCAGACTTTAATATAAGAATGATTATGATATCCTGTCAATGAAATAAATAAAAGTATAACAGAGAACAATATGAAAAAATAATGGCGAAAAAATAAAAAATATGCGATATACTTGTATACAAGTTATTGACAGAGGGCGATTGCGTGTTATATAGTATGTAAGAAAGAATTTTGCGCCCCGCCCGAATTTCAGAGGAGCGGCAAGAATGGAGGAGTCATTATGAAAAAAGCCTACAAGGAAATGAGCAAGGAAGAACTGAGCGCGCTGCAGACAGAGCTGAAAGCGCAGTATGAAAAAATGAAGGAAATGGGGATTAAGCTCGATATGTCCCGCGGAAAGCCTAGCATAGAGCAGCTTGACCTTTCATCGCCCATGCTTGATGTATTGAACAGCCATTCAAGCTTTAAGGGCAGCGATGGCATGGACCTTAGAAACTATGGCGTGCTTGACGGCATAAAGGAGGCAAAGGAGCTTTTTGCGGAGCTTATGGAGTGCCCGACAGACCATGTAATGGTGGGCGGCAATTCAAGCCTTAACATTATGTATGATTTAGTGGCTAGGGCTATGGTGCATGGCATCGGCGGCAATGAGCCTTGGATTAAGCAGGAGGGCATCAAATTCCTCTGCCCCGTGCCTGGATACGACAGGCATTTTGCCATTACAGAGAGCTTTGGCATAGAGATGATAAACATTCCGATGGACGAGAACGGCCCCGATATGGATATGGTAGAGAAATACGTAAACAATGATCCGAAGGTAAAGGGCATCTGGAACGTGCCTAAATACACGAATCCCGCGGGCGTTGTGTATTCTGACGAGGTAGTAAAGCGCTTTGCAAACTTAAAGCCTGCTGCCCCTGATTTCAGGATTTTCTGGGATAATGCATATGCCTTCCATCATCTTTATCCCGATAACAAGGGCGAAATCCTCAATATCGTGACGGAGTGCGAGAAGGCGGGCAACCCTGATATTTATTATGAGCTGTGCTCGACGGCGAAGGTGACGTTTGCGGGCGCGGGCGTGGCGGCGCTTATATCATCGCCTGCAAATCTTGCCGAGGTCAAGAAGCAGATGACCATTCAGACAATCGGGCATGACAAGCTTAACCAGATGCGCCATGTGCTGTTTTTCAAAAATGCGCAGGGCGTGCATGAGCATATGAAAAAGCACGCGGCGATTTTAAGACCTAAGTTTGAGGCGGTATTGAACTGTCTGGAGGAAGAGCTTGGAGGGCTTGAAATAGGAAGCTGGATAAAGCCGCTTGGCGGGTACTTTATCGCGTTTGACACCATAGAAGGCTGCGCCAAGCGCGTAGTGGAGCTCTGCAAGGGCGCGGGCGTGGTGATGACTCCGGCAGGCTCTACATATCCGTACAAAAAAGACGAGAAGGACACGAGCATACGTATCGCTCCCACGCTTCCCACACCTGACGAGCTTAAAAAGGCATGCGAGGTATTCGTGCTCTGCGTAAAGCTTGCGTCAATTGAGAAATATCTCCAGACGGCATAAAAAATAAAATTAAAGCATTTTAAGCTTGTGGCTGCTGCACTGAGTAAGGCATATACAGTATATTGATAAATAACGTATATCAGCAATATATCATGTATGGCAAATGCTTAGTGCGGCAGCCATAATTTTATAAGAATACAACAGGCGATATGAAGGGATGTAAAGTTAAGATGTGAAACTTTACAAATGCCAATATAAAAATAAAGAAAAGAGGCGGTTTCTATCAAACGGGAATATAATTATGATATATTGAGGTGCATTAGCTGTATAGCTGTCGTTATTTTGCATGTCTCGGCAATGTACGTTAAGGAGGATTTTGGCAATATTGTCAGTGTCAATGAATATCTTACGGCGTCATTCTGGCGTGTAATTACCAATTTGGGAGTTCCAAGCTTTGTAATGCTCAGCGGCGCTTTTTTAATAAATCCTAAGAATGGGGATTTTAAATATTTTTATAAAAAAACGTTTAAAAAGATTATACTGCCGACAATGATATTCAGTGTATTATATGTAATATGGCATTATCTTGAAATGTTTGCAGCCAATGCCATGGGCATATCTGTAAGCGGCAAGGATGATAATTACTGGCTGCCTGTCTTAAACTTCATAAAAGGGCAGCCTAATGTTACAATGTGGTATATGTTTATGATTATAGGTTTATATGCTTTTACCCCGATAATTATAATGGTAAAAGACAAAATATCACCGAAGTCTTATAAAATCTGGGCATGTGCAATGATGATATATGGCGTGTTGGTGAACTATACCTGTTCGCTGTCATGGATTTTACAGTTTGTGCCTTGGATAGGTTATTTCATGCTGGGTGATGTTATACGCGAAAGTGTCAGTAAAAAGAAAAATATAGTGGGGGGGGGTATATGGGCAATAACAACCATGGTCATTTCATATGCGGCGCTGATTTTGCACTGGTATCTGTTTACATATAAAGACGGGGAAATTAATGTTCCGTCTTCGTTTTCGGGTGTTGTAATTTTTGCTACAATATTACAGTTTGTGGGAGTTACATTTATGACGGTTAAAAAGAATAATCCTGTGATTGATGTTATTTCAAATTATTCTTTTTTGATTTATCTTATACATCCATTTCTTTGTGAAGCGCTTATGCAGTTTTTCGGGCGTATTATTAAAAGCCTTCCGCCCGCCAATTTTATATTACTTTATACGTTAATAATTATTGTCTTTTGCATAATAATAGCTAAATGCATAACTGTTATCAGTAGAAAAGTCACAACTTATTAAGCTTACACTTAATTTTTATTTAGCATTTATTTTTCCGATAATATATGATAATATATTTATTAAGAGGCAAATTACGGCGTCTGTCAGTCTGTAAACATACATTTGCTTCGGCATAAGCACACGCGTAAAGCGGGAAGGACTATAAATGCGCTATGTAAAAATAGAAAACGCGCAGCAGGGCATGAAGCTTGCCTACAATATGTATGATTCGGCAGGACATACCCTTATATGCAGCGGGAGCATCCTCACGGATTCTTATATAAAGAGGCTTAGCGAATATGGCTTTGACGGCGTATACATAACAGACGAACTTTCAGAAGACATAGATATACAGCCGATTATTTCACCGGAGCTTAGGGCAGAGGGGCTTGTCAGCGTGCGCGAAAGCAATATTGACGAGTGCAAGAATGTGGCGCGGGAGATAGTCACGCAGGTTTTGAATAAGGGCGCGCTTTCGCTTGACCTCACGGATTTGCGCAGCTTTGACGGCTATACCTATGCCCATTCCGTGAATGTGGCTGTGCTTTCGTGCATTATCGGCTTTGGTATGAACCTTAAAGACGACGCGCTCGAGCAGCTTGTGATGGCGGGACTTCTGCATGACCTCGGCAAGCTTGTCATACCGCAGGAGATACTCAACAAAAAGGGCAGGCTTACCCCCGATGAGTATGAGGTGATGAAAACCCACTCCATGCTTTCATATGAGATTATCAAGGAGCGGTGGGATATTTCGGCGCAGGTCAAGGCGGCGGTGCTGTATCATCATGAAAATGTTGACGGCAGCGGCTATCCTGACGGCATAGAATTTGAAAATATGACTATTTTCACAAAAATACTCCATGTGGCGGATGTTTATGACGCGCTTGTTTCAAAGCGGCCGTACAAGGCGCCGTACTCACCGTATGAGGCTTGCGAGTATCTTATGGGCGCGGGCGGCATTATGTTTGATCCCAAGGTGGTGGAGGCGCTGCTTTTGTATGTGCCTTTTTATCCAAAGGGCACGCAGGTAAAGCTTTCCGACGGCAGAGATGCCATTATTGTGGAAAATTCGGGCAAACGAAACCTGAGGCCGCTTCTAAGGCTGATGGATAGGACAATGCTAGACCTGCAGGATCCTGCCAATTACAATATTACGATACTCCACGGCACAAACGAGGAAGTGACCGATCCGTCGATTGCCGAGGAGGAGCGCAAAAAAATGATTGTGCCCTACAGAAAATACCGTATAATGATAATAGACGACATGCTCATCAATCTGCATGCGCTGAGAGGCTTTCTGCAGAACAATTATTTTCTTGACTTGGTGACATCGCCGAGGCAGGCGCTTTTGCAGCTAAAACGGCAGACAGAGCCCGACCTGATTATACTTGACATGGACATGCCTGAGATGAGCGGCGTAGAAACGGCGGAAAAGATAAACGGCATACTGGGCGGCAGCGTGCCAATACTGTTTGTGGTGGAAAATAATGACCGCGGCGTCATGGCGAAGTGCCGCAGGGCAGGCGCGGCAGGCTTTATAGTGCGTCCGTACAAGCCCGCGTATGTAAAGGCGGAGATAAAGCGCATTCTGATGGGGCGCAGCGTCGCCGAGTAGAAACGCGGCGGTAATTATGATTATGATAATGGAAAGGAAATAGAAAAGAAAATGGCTGAAAATAAAAAGCTTGTTGAGGCGATTACCTCTATGGATGAGGATTTCGCGCAGTGGTACACTGATGTTGTAAAAAAGGCGGAGCTCTGCGATTATTCGAGCGTAAAGGGCTGTATGATAATCAAGCCCGCGGGCTATGCTATATGGGAGCAGATACAAAGGCAGCTTGACGATGCCTTTAAAAAGACGGGCGTTGAGAATGTATATATGCCTATGTTTATACCTGAAAGCCTTCTGCAGAAGGAAAAAGACCATGTTGAAGGCTTTGCGCCCGAGGTTGCGTGGGTGACGCATGGCGGTCTTGAGCCACTGCAGGAGAGAATGTGCGTGCGCCCTACGTCGGAGACGCTTTTCTGTGATTTTTATGCGAATGAGATACAGTCCTACAGGGATTTGCCAAAGCTTTATAACCAGTGGTGCTCGGTAGTGCGCTGGGAAAAGACTACGCGCCCGTTTTTGAGGAGCCGTGAGTTTTTGTGGCAGGAGGGACACACGGCGCATGCCACAGCCGAGGAGGCGGAGGAGCGCACGATTCTGATGCTTAACGTGTACGCTGATTTCCTTAAAGACGTGCTCGCCATTCCCGTAGTGAAAGGGCAGAAGACGGACAAGGAGAAGTTTGCGGGCGCGGAGGCGACTTACACGGTAGAGGCGCTTATGCATGACGGAAAGGCGCTGCAGTCGGGCACGAGCCACAACTTTGGAGACGGCTTTGCGAAGGCGTTTGGCATACAATATACGGACAAGGACAACACGCTGAAATATGTACACCAGACCTCATGGGGCATGACTACGCGCTTAATCGGCGCCGTAATAATGGTACACGGCGATAATTCGGGCTTAAAGCTGCCGCCCAAGGTAGCGCCTGTGCAGATAATGATTGTGCCCATACAGCAGAAAAAAGAGGGCGTGCTTGACAAGGCGTATGAGCTTAGGGACCGCCTTAGCGAAAAAGGCTTCAGGGTAAAGGTGGACGATTCCGACAAGAGCCCTGGCTGGAAGTTCAGCGAATGTGAGATGCGCGGAGTGCCTTTCAGGATAGAGATAGGTCCGAAGGATATAGAGAACGGCAAATGCATTTTTGTGCGCCGCGACACGAGGGAAAAGATAGAAATAGCGCTTTCTGACGTAGAGACGAAGGCTGCCGAGCTGCTTGATGTGATTCAGCGCGATATGTATGAGGCGGCAAAGGCGCATCTGGAGAGCCATACCTATACGGCGGCAAACTGGGAGGAGTTCTGCGATACCATAAATAATAAGCCTGGTTTTGTAAAGGCTATGTGGTGCGGCAATCAGGAATGTGAGGACAAGATAAAAGACGAGCTTTCAGCGACAAGCCGCTGTATGCCGTTTGAGCAGGAACAGATAAGCGATAAGTGCGTATGCTGCGGCAGAGCGGCGAAAAAAATGGTTTATTGGGGCAGGGCGTATTAAGATTAAAATAAGGAGGAACCAGTATGCGGATAATAGAAAAAATCTTATATGGAATAGGCGGCATATTGGCTATTTTACTTCTTTTTGTTGCCTTGTGCCATTATGCGCCGAATTTAGCTTCTAAAATCGGGGGCGGATTAAAGGCGGACAGTGACAATGCTGTCGGAAATGCCGCTTATGCGCTGGGTAACAATTCCGACACAGTAGGAGTGACGGTTACATCAGGGGAGCTCCCCGCAGCCGAGGAGCCCTCGGACTCTGATAAAAAAGCAGATGATGGCGGGAAGAAGACATTATATATACCAAATAAGGTAGCGTCGCTTAACGGTTATATTCCCGTTAAGTCAACAGCGACAGAGGTTACACAGACTAAAGCGGACGAGATACTTTCAACCTTAAGCGTAGGCAAGACTGGCGCAAAGCTGGCGTTTAACACTGACATATATCCGTATTACGGCATGCTTGAAAACCCGCAGAAGGAGCTTTACAAGCAGATATACGCAAATGCCGACGCGCTGATTAAAAATTTTGCCCCGATAAAGCCTGCGGAAGCGGATTATGTAAATTCCATTGATTTAAAGAATGCGTTTACGGCTGTCGTAAATGACCATCCTGAGCTATTTTGGGTTGATACGGCGTATAAATACAAGTATTCGCCCAAGGGACAGATAGCGGAGATTACGCTTGCGTTTAATCTTACGGCGACTGATATTGACAGCTCAAAGGCGCAGTTTGCGGCGGCGGCTAAGCTTATAACTGATGAAACATATGGACTTTACACTGATTATGATAAGGAGAAAAAGGTGCATAATGAGCTGATTGGCAAGGTGCGCTATGACGCTAATGCGCCGATAAACCAAAGCGCATACAGCGCGCTTGTTTATGGCAGGACTGTGTGCGCGGGATATGCGCGGGCGTTCCAGTATCTTATGCAGCAGCTTGACATTCCATGTTATTATGTGACGGGGTATGCGGGCGAGAACCATGCGTGGAACATAGTTAAGCTTGACGACGGTTATTATAACGTGGACAGCACATGGGACGATACAAATCCGAACACTTATGACTATTTTAACTGTTCAGACGCCGATTATGCGACAGACCATATGCGGACTGACCTTTCGGTGTATCTGCCCCCATGTAATGGGAACAAATACAGCGGGCTTGAGGTAAATCCGCCCGCCGATACGGTTATTACAGGCACGACGGGGAATAACTCGGGAAATAACACGGCAGCCAATAATGGCGCGTCGTCAGGCAGTACGCAGGGAAACAGCACAGCTGCTAACAACAGTACGACATCTGGCAATACTGTAACGAATAATACGACGGAAAACAGCACAACTTCAGGCAGAGACGATACAAGCACAAGCAGCCAGACTGATATGGACAATGGGCTTTCGATTACCGTGGAAACAGTGCGCTGGGGCGACGACGGGAATTATATCGCGAATCTTGATGATTATTATATTGCCTGCTTTGAGGCGATGATGGAGAGCGACAGCGATAATATAAGCTTTGGCGTGGTGGTTTCGGGAGCGGATTTCTGGGAAGATATTTATGACGCTTACGAGAATGGAGACGTTCAGGAGGGCTTTATAGAGCGCTATCTGGTAGAAAAGCATAGGCGCAGCTGCAATATTACGGCAAGAGCCGTGCCGCAGAGCAACGGGACATATTTGATAGTGCATAATGCGGTTATAGCTGATTAGGCGCGATTTTAGGCAGAATGGATATAATAAAACAAGGACAATCGGATAAAAAATCTGAGTGCCCTTGTTTTTTTGCGGCGGCAGTCATGTGTGTCTACAGAATGTCTATATATTCACCGCTGAGAGCCTTGTTCATGCTTCTGACAGCGCAGAATTTACCGCACATAGAGCAGCTTTCTTCAATCTCGGGCTTTCTGTCCTCACGTATTTGCTTGGCGGTTTCAGGATCTATCGCACATTCCCACTGCGTTTCCCAGTCAAAGCTGCGTCGGGCGTCAGCCATTTTGTCATCTATATCGCGCGCGTGGGGTATGTGCTTTGCGATATCTGCCGCGTGCGCCGCGATTTTTGATGCGATTATTCCCTGCTTTACGTCGTCAACATTCGGGAGGGCAAGGTGTTCGGCGGGAGTGACATAGCACAAAAACGCCGCGCCTGCAGATGCCGCGACAGCTCCGCCAATCGCGGAGGTGATGTGGTCGTAGCCTGGGGCAATGTCAGTGACGAGCGGGCCTAACACATAAAAGGGAGCGCCCATACAGATGGTCTGCTGCAGCTTCATGTTTGCCTCAATCTGGTCAAGCGGCATATGGCCAGGACCTTCTATCATAACCTGTACGTCTTTTTCCCAGGCGCGTTTGGTGAGCTCGCCAAGACGGACAAGCTCCTCAATCTGGCACACGTCGCTCGCGTCGGCAAGGCAGCCCGGGCGGCACGCGTCTCCGAGAGAGATGGTTACGTCATATTCGCGGCAGATTTCAAGGATTTCATCAAAGTGCTCGTAAAACGGATTTTCCTCGCCTGTCATGCTCATCCATGCGAATACGAGAGAGCCGCCGCGCGATACGATGTTCATTTTGCGCTTGTGCTGTTTAATCTGCTCAATAGTCTTGCGCGTGATGCCGCAGTGGAGTGTCACAAAATCCACGCCGTCTTCTGCGTGAAGGCGGACAACGTCTATAAAATCCTTTGCAGTGAGCGTGGCTAAGTCGCGCTGATAGTGGATAACGCTGTCATATACGGGAACAGTGCCTATCATAGCGGGACACTTGCTTGTCAGCATTTTTCTAAAGGGCTGGGTGTCGCCGTGCGAGGAGAGGTCCATAATTGCCTCCGCGCCCATATTGACGGCAGCCATAACCTTTTCCATCTCAATGTCGTAGTCCTTGCAGTCCTTTGATACGCCGAGGTTTACGTTTATCTTGGTGCGGAGCATGGAGCCTACGCCGTTTGGCTCAAGGCATGTATGCAGGCGGTTTGCGCAGATGGCGACCTGTCCCTTTGCGACAAGCTCGCGTATTTCTTCCTCTGTGCGGTATTCTTTTTTGGCGACTGCCTTCATTTCAGGCGTGATGATGCCTTGCTTTGCGGCGTCCATTTGTGTTGTATAGTTTCTCATGTTAATTTCAACCTCCATTTGTTTGTATATAAATAGGTAATTGTGAATTGTACAAAAATTGTTTTAAAAAATTTTCATAAGATATCGCATACTTTATATATTTCACCCAAATTCTATGTTATCAAATAAAGTTTTGTAAATGCTTAATACATATGAAAACGGCAGTTGTTTGTAAAGCTATATTGATAATGTGTAATTTATACTGTCTTATTGTTTTGGTAACTTGGCATGTCTGCGAAATATCCGTCAAGGTTAAAGCAATGCTTCATGGGACCTGCCCCCTTGCCTAAGTCAAGCATTGCGGATAATGCGCCTGAAATATATTCCTTTGCCCTTTTTATTGAGTCTTCGAGACTAAAGCCTTTGGCGAGGTTTGCCGCTATGGCGCTGGAGAGCGTGCAGCCTGTGCCGTGGGTGTTTGGGTTGTCTATTCTTTTTCCTTCAAACCAGTGGTGGCTGCCGTCTGCATAGAGAAGGTCATTGGCGTCATTTATGCTGTGGCCGCCCTTTAGAAGCACGGCGCAGCCATAGGTATTGCCGATAAGCTCTGAACAGGAAAGCATGTCGCTTTTATCGCGGATAGCCCTGCCGCACAGTATTTCCGCCTCGGGAATGTTTGGCGTAATGAGGTCGGCTAACGGCAGCAGGCTGTTCGTAAGGGCGCAAACGGCATTTTCCTGTATGAGCCGCGAGCCGCTTGTGGCGACCATGACGGGATCTATCACGATGTTTCTGGCGTGGTATTTTTGGAGTTTGGCGGCAATTGTTTCTATAAGCTCTGCTGATGAAACCATGCCGATTTTTACGGCGTCGGGAAAAATGTCCTCAAATACGGCATCAAGCTGCTGCGCCAGAAACTGCGGCGATATGTTGAATATGCCGCGGACTCCTGTGGTGTTCTGCGCTGTCAGTGCCGTAATGGCGCTCATAGCGTACACGCCGTTCATAGTCATTGTCTTTATGTCAGCCTGTATGCCAGCCCCGCCGCTTGAGTCGCTGCCCGCGATAGTCAGTGCTGTGTTCAATGCGAAATTCTCCTTTCATTTACCCTGCTGTCCAACCATTTTTTCGGATAGCTGCCTGAGTCTGTGACATTCCTCTGTGATATTTTCAGCGGAAAAGATTGCGGAAACAAGCGCCACGCCGTCAACGCCGATGCCTGTAAGCTGCAGAATATTTTCGCTGTTTATGCCGCCGATTGCCACTATGGGAAGGTCAACGCTTTGGCATATGCTTTTTAAGGTATCGCGCGATATGCCGATTGCGTCTGGCTTGGTGGAGGTGGCAAAGACCGCGCCTGTGCCGAGATAGTCTGCACCGTCTTCAGCGGCTTTTATTGCCTGTGATACTGTCTTTGCGGTGACGCCAAGAATTTTGTCTCTGCCGATCAGCGCACGCGCCTGTCTTGCGTCTGTGTCGCGCTGCCCTATGTGGACACCGTCGGCGTCGCATTTAAGCGCGATGTCAATATTGTCGTTTATGATGAAGGGGACATTGTATTTTTTGCAAAGCTGTCTGATTTCAATGGCTTCGGCGAGAAAGCTGTCGTAGTCGAGATTTTTTTCACGAAGCTGCAGGCAGGTTATGCCACCCTTCAAAGCCTCCTCGACCTGCTCGTAAAGCGTTCTGCCGTTTAGCCAGGCGCGGTCTGTGATTGCATAGAGGAGCATTGTGCGTCTATCTAATTTCATATTTGGCTCTCCTTTCAAGCTCGGCGGGGGTAAGCCTGTAGACCGCGTCAATTATATAATTGCGGTATGTGGCACTGCCGTCTTGGGCGTTCAGCCGTTCAAAGGCTATCTCGCCGCAGACTCCCATTGCGGCAGCGGCGGCAGCGGCGGCGGCCAGCATATCGTCTGGATTTGCGGCGGCGTATGCGGCTGTCATCGCCGAAAGCTGGCAGCCTGTACCTGTGACGCGGCTCATCATGGGGCTGCCGTTGTAAATGCAGAAGGCGCTGTTTCCGTCAGATATAATGTCGATTGCGCCTGTAGCGGCGATTATTGTCTGCGCTTTTTTGGCGCAATGCTTTATGAAACGGACAGTGTCGTCAAGCTGCTCGCGTGTCACGGCATCACCCTCGGCGGCATCAACGCCGCTTGAAGGCAGAGGGATTTCTTTGCGTTTGCCAGATTGTATTGTGTTGCCTTTGCCGCTGCTGTCGCTGTTGCTGTTGACATCGTCTTTATTAATTGAAAGCAGAGATGTTTTCTGATGCTCTGCAGACTGTATCGCATTGCTGGCATCGCTGTCAATTTCTTCTGAAAGCCCCAGTCCTATTGCAAGCGATTTTATTTCAGAGATATTTCCCTTTATTATGGAAAATTTTATTTTGCTTATGAGCTGTGATGCCGTATCAAGCCTGAAATGCGAGGCGCCTATGCCTACTGCATCTAGCACAATAGGGTGTCCAAGGCTGTTTGCGCGTGCGCCCGCGGCGAGCATTGACGGAATTACGCGGCTGCTCAATGTGCCAAGGCTGATGTTTAAGCCGTCGCAAATGCCCGTGATTTCCGCAGCCTCGTTTACGTCGTCTGCCATAATGGGCGACGCGCCGCAGGCAAGAAGGATATTTGCGCAGTCGTTTGCGGTGACATAGTTTGTTATGCTGTGGATTAGCGGCTTGCTGTCCGTCAGGTTTTTTAAAAAATTTCCAAACATGGTTATTTCCTTCATTTGCTTGATTTTAAGAAATAAAAAATAAAAGCCCCCTGATAAGGAGACTTTTGCCAAATACAAAGCATTAACTACAATCCCTACGTTGGCATTATCCAAATCAGGTTATCGGTCGAAGGTCGTACCTTCCTCTCAGCCTGTGTACAAGCTCCCGTTTGTTTACTTGCATTTATTATATACACTTTTGGGGTTAAATTGCAAGGGGTTTGTGTTTTTTATGAGATATAATGGACAATCCGCAGAGAGAGGTTTAAAATGGCATTAATGGATTATAATATATATGAAAATCGGCATGCAGTTTAGGCAGCCAATAATGTGTTATTGGAATGAAAGGGGTAAAAAATATGTGGATGTTACTTGCTTTTTTGTCTGCGGTGTTCGCGGCGCTTACGTCGATACTTGCAAAAGTCGGCATTGAGGGCGTAAATTCCAATCTGGCGACGGCAATCCGCACGTTTGTGGTGCTGATAATGGCTTGGGCGATAGTTTTTGCGACAAACGCGCAGAGCGGCATAATGGAAATAAGCAAAAAAAGCTGGGCGTTTCTGATACTGTCGGGCTTGGCGACAGGCGCGTCGTGGTTGTGCTATTACCGCGCAATTCAGCTTGGCGAGGTTTCAAAGGTAGTGCCGATTGACAAGCTGAGCGTGGTTATCACGCTGATACTTGCGTTTGTGTTTCTGCATGAGAGCTTTACGCCGAAGTCGGCTATCGGTACGGTGCTGATTGCGGCAGGGACGCTGGTTATGGTGATGTAAAAAATGACAGATGTGTCATAAAATGCCTGATATTATTTTGGCTGCTTATGTGCGGTATGGAAAATTAGTTAATGCTTTCTAAGCTCTTGGATTTGAAAAAGCAGAAGTGATAAGCTTGCAAGAGGCATTAGTGAGACATAATTTGCGGTTACTGAAATATTAAGCTTTATATTTGTCGAATATGAGTGTAAAAAAGAAAATGGAGGGTTAAGATGCTGAACTGCATTTTGGTGGGAATTGGAGGTTTTATTGGTTCGGTATGTCGTTATATGATAGGCTTGCTGCCGATTGAGCCTGACAATGGATTTCCGATAAAGACGTTGGCTGTCAATATAACAGGAGCGTTCGCGATAAGCTTTATCGCCGCACTTGCCGCAAAGAACAAGAGTTTTAATCCGCAGCTTGCGCTGATGCTTAGAGTGGGCGTGTGCGGAGGATTTACGACGTTTTCGACCTTCGCATATGAGGCGGCTGACCTTATGAAAAAAGGGAGCATGGGCGTGGCGGTGGAGTACATATTGGCAAGCGTTGTGCTTGGTGTAGTGGCGGTGTTTGTAGCGGAGATGTTGGTGAGATAATATAATAAATACTGGTTTTTCTGAATCTCATAGGGTTTGTTGGAAATGTGGAGAGACAAAAAATCAGTATTGAAAAAATTATTTTCAAATGTTACGATTAACAGCATGAAAATACAAAATGTGACGGAATATTATTCGGAAAATGCAACTCCAAACGAAGGGACATTTACATATTCAGTTGGATATAGTGTCAAAAATCATAGGAAAGAAACAACTGTTGGAATTTGGCTATATAGTACATTAGGCGGTGATATAATACTTCTGCAGGAGGCATCTGATTGCGGAAAGAAAACACCTGATTATATCTGGAATGGAAAAGCATGGGAGGTTGAAAAGTATTTCTTCTGCAAAGGCGGCTGACAGTGCATTGAGGACAGCAGCGAAGCAGATTATCGAGAACCCGGGAGGCATTATATTAGAGCTCGTTGGCGAGGTTGACATAGAGGTTTTGGAAAAAATACTTTCCAGCCGCTTTAGACGTGTGGGAATAGAACAAATAGACATATTGATAAAGACAAGAGATAGCTTGAAAAAAGTTTTGAGATACAAAAAATAAGGGCGTTGCCCCCCGCCAATATGGGCAGAGGAACGCCCTTATTTAATTATTATATATCATAATTTTAGAAAAATTGCAAGAAAATTTAAAAAGATAAATTCTGATAAATTCTGTAGAAAAATGCATATATAAAATGGCAAAACGTAAAGGATAAGAATATATATGAGAGAAATAGCAGTATTATCGGATATACACGGAAATTATAACGCATTTGAGAGATGCGTTTCATACATATTGGAAAGAGGGATACAAACCTTTATATTTTTAGGTGATTATCTGGGTGAGATGCCCTATCCGCAAAAGACAATGAAGCTGCTGTATGAGCTTAGGGACAGCTATGAATGTTATTTTATAAGGGGAAACAAGGAAAATTACTGGCTTAATTATGATTTTTCATGGAAAGAGAAAAGCTCGGTTACGGGAGCGCTGTACTATGCATACCATAGCCTGACGGCTGAGGATTTAGGCTTTTTAAAAGTATGCCGATAAAGCGGGAACTCGTATTTGACGGCATGCCCACGCTTACAATCTGCCACAGCTCACCGCGCAAGGTTAATGAGGATATGCGCCCCGATGATGAGAACACATTTTCCATAATGGAGCAAAATACAGCGGATTTGATTATGTGCGGACACACACATAGGCAGGGAATAATAAGACATGGCGGAAAGACGATGATAAATGTCGGTTCAGTCGGATTGTCAATAAATGGCGGCGCAAAAGCCCAATTTGCCATTTTGAGTGGGAAAAACGGCGCATGGGAGAATGAGCTTATTTCGCTTGAATATGATACAGACGCTGTGATTGCGGATTTGCACAGTTCAGGGCTGTATGAAAGCGCTCCTGTATGGTGCCAGGTTACGGAGTGCATGCTGCGCGGGGGGAGTATTGGCGGTGGAGGATTAACACATGGCAAAGTGCTGTTACGCGCGATGGAACTATGCGAAAAAGGAGAAGGTGTATGCCGCTGGCCTGATATTCCTGAAAAATATATGGAGGCAGCTATGGAGGCGCTGATAGGGTAAGTATTTAAACTGTAGGAGCGGTATAATTAGCGGAAGCGAAGGGCGGCTTCCGCTAATTTATTTTATAGAAAGACTAAAAATGTTTCTAAATATGTAGGTAGCAGTAATTTCAATAAAAGTCAATGCTATGCGGACAATCCACATGGGAAGCAAAAGCACACTTACACATGAGTAAAACAATATGCTGTCCGCCAGTAAATTAAAAAGCCGTATTAGAATAAATTTTAAGCACTTCCCTATAGAACCTCGTTTGCCGGTGGTGTTTTTAAATACTAATTTGTCGTTAAGAAAATAGTTAAAGAGCACCGCAATCATATAAGAAATAGCATTGGCAGCTATATAGTGCAGTCCAAGCCTTTCAAAAATAAAAAACAATACGAGGTTAAAAACGGTGGAAATGGCTCCTATGGCGCAATATTTCAAAGGTTCAAATAGTTTGGCTATTTTTTTATTCATTTTCATATATTACAAGTTTCCAATCTTTTAACGCAAATCCTACAGTTTTATCTTCCTGCTTAGTCAATTCACCGTCATAGTATATGTATATCCTCAAGCTTTCATTTGGGGCAAGTGACAGCGTATCAGTCATTATATAATCACCCGCTTTGCCTTGGGCTATTGTTTTACCGTTTAACATTAAAAAAATAGTAGAATTTTCGTCTGATAAATCATGCGTCGAAAATGCTGCTGAAAAATACTTTGTGTCTTCGGAATAGTTATATACCATAACTGAAGATTCCTTATCGCAGGTATAGAGCGTTTCGTCGCTTGGAACATGAAAACCCGTGTAAAATACCGACTGCATATTGGTATTTTCTGTTATATAAAATCTGGCATTGTTTACATATGGACAAAATTATATATCCTAAAGCCACAAGGCAGTACAAAACTTTTAGTGCGCATGTAACGGAAATCTCTCCTGATGCTATAGGGCGTTTTTTCTTTAATGGGTGAAGACTATCCTTTTTTCATCCTTTATGTCATTCATAATATACGGCAGAGCATATCATGCTGAATGCGGTAAAACCTGCAGCCAGACGACAGAAATTTTCAAGCTCTAAAAGCGTCCCTGCAAAAAATGAAGGCACAAAAATTAAAAAATTCTTGATGTATTGTTTTACTCTCATTAGTCTTAAATATTTTTTCATAAATCAGCGCCGTTATCCTTCCCTGCATAAGGTTATCAGATGTTCATATGTGGTTATGCATTTATGGGTACTGTAATATTTCTCAATTTCGCTTTTGGGCTTTATGTATCTTTGGGGGTTGTTCAGTACATTGGATACGCCTTTTGCCAAGCTTTCAGGGTTATTTTTTAACACGGAAATCCCCATTCCCGTGTTTTGCAGTATTGTCCTTACACCGTACAAATTTGTGGAAACAACGGGAGTGCCGCAATACATTGCTTCAACCTGAACCATCCCAAATGCTTCCAATGAATTTATGCTTGGTAATACAAACACATCTAATGAAGAGTAAAACTCCTCCATATGGTCTTCGGGTATTCTGCCCCAAAATACTACGTTTTTTATGTCGTGCTTTTGGATATAAGCCGTCAGCGACTCATATATGCTTCCGCCAGCTACATTTTTGTAGTCGCCGCCAATCCATAGCTCTATATCCTGCCTTTGGGAGTATAGGATGCGGTATGCCTTTAATAATACGTCAATTCCCTTTTCTTCAACCAAGCGACCGCAGAAGCCGATTACTTTATTTTTTTGGTGTGGTACTGGCACGGGCTTGTAATTCTTTATCGGTGTTGCCGCTTCTGCAAATTTATCTTTAAATTTGTGGCAGACTCGGGAATGGCAGGCATAATCAGCGGTTTGCACTACAATAAAACGGCTTTGCTTTAAACACGCTTTATTTGAAATATCCATACATTTTGTAATAAAAATGTTCATCTTCCCTTGACATTTTATTGCAAGTCGGATAAAATGGGGGCTTATAGTGCCTTTGCTGATATGGCAGATAATGCGGGCGCGGATTACCTTTACATTATTTATGATTGCTTTGTTTTCGAGTTTGGCATGATTAGACGTAAGAACAGTAACATCGTACTTTCTTTCTGCCAATTCTTCTGCCAACACTCTGGCATATTCGGAAACGCCGCTTACATATGGATAATAGTAATTTAGAATAATTAGGATTTTTTTGCCATTCATCATAATTGTCCTCATTCAGTTTTTATATAACTAAAATAGCACTATTATTTCTAATAGTCAATATAAAATTTGCTAATAGAAATAATTTTAAGCAATAAATGTTGATATTATATAGTAAAAAGAATAACGCCGTTTAGCCTAAAATACTCAGAAGGAGCGTCATGGACGGATATGGATAATTATTTGGTTGATTTAAAGGGACTTGGCAGCAGAATAAAGGAACTAAGGACATCTCTCAATTGTACACAGGAAAAATTTTCATCAAAAATCAATATATCAACTTCATATCTGGCACTTCTTGAAACGGGAAAGCGTGAGGCGAGCATTGACGTATTAGCGCAGATTGCCTATGCTTGTAATACCAGTATAGATTATTTGTTGTTTGGAACTAAAGAACCGTTGAATGACCAAAACAATAGGGTATTTCAGGCTTTGTGCGGTCAATTTTCAGATAAGGATATAGCAGATGCATTATCGCTGGCAGAATTTTACCTCAAAAATCTTACAGGATAAAGTTAATCTTGTATATTTTGCCTGATTTATATATGTTTGGTTTCATATTAGTTTATAAGTGTGCGCGGAGTTTTGGGGAAACTTCGCGTTTTTGCGTTAAATTTTTTCAAAAAACTGTTGACCTTCACGCTGCGTTATAACTTATATTGGTTTTGTCAAGGACAGATTTTTTAAATAACAGGAGGGAGAAATCGAATGAGGGCTATAAAGGAAATCGCTAAGCTTACGGGTATCAGCGTGCGCACGCTTCATTACTATGACGAAATCGGACTACTTTGCCCGACGGCAAAGAGTGGGGCGGGATACAGGCTTTATGACGATAAAGCGCTTGAAACATTACGGCAGATATTGTTTTTCCGTGAGTTTGACATTCCCCTGAAGGAAATCAAGGCGGTTTTGGAAAATCCTGCGCTTGACAGAAACCAAATTCTGCAGATGCAGAGGAAGATGCTTGTGGAAAAGAAGGGGCGCATGGAGCGGCTGATTGCAAGCATTGACAATATTTTGAAAGGAGAAAACAGTATGGACTTTACGGTATTTGACGGAACTGAAATCCGCCTGATGTATGACGCGATTGTCGAAGGCATGAGCGACGGGCAAAGGCAGGTATTCGTCGATTATTATGGAAGCATGGAGGCGTTTAAGGAAAATTTCCTGAAAAATGCAGGCACGGCGAAGATGCAGAAGGATTTTGCAAAGCTTGTCGAGTGGTATGGGGGCAAAAAGGAGTTTATGGATAAGACAAGGCAGAAAGGCATGGGGCTTGATGTCGTGACAGCGTACCAAAAACGGCTTGGGGAAATCAATAAAAAAATAGCGCGGAAAATGGCGGCGGAGACTGTAGAGGTAAATTCTCTTGAGGTGAAGGAGCTTATCGGGGAGTATGATTTTGTCGCAAAACAGCTTTATCAGATGGATGACGTAAGCGGGCTGATGCTGGAAATTGCAAAGCTTTATGACGAAAATAAGGAGCTTCAGGCTGAAATGGATGCAATTTATGGGGAAGGCTTCTCGAAATTTTTTGCGCGGGCTGTGGAGGCATTTTATAATAGGAAAGAATAGGTAATTGGCGGGCTGCCGTGACAAAGCGCGGCAGCCCGTTATTTATTGATTTTGGCAGACTAATTGCAGTGGAAGTTGCTTTTATATATGCGAAAGGTTTAAGTCAAAAATTGTGAATAATTGTTGTCTTGACTGATTTTGTGTAATATAATCAAATTATGCAGCAAAAGTTTCCGCTGAAACGGGCAAGGGGGAATAAGGAATGAATCAGGAAAAGGTAATAGTTATTGATTTTGGGGGACAGTACAACCAGCTTGTCGCAAGGCGCGTCAGGGAATGTAATGTTTATTGTGAGATATATTCGTATAAGACCGATATTGAGCAGATAAAGGCGATGAATCCTAAGGGGATTATTTTGACAGGCGGACCGAACAGCTGCTATGAGGCTGATTCGCCGACTTACACGAGTGAGCTTTTTGACTTGGGCATACCCGTGCTTGGATTGTGCTACGGCGCACAGCTTATGGTGCATGTGCTTGGGGGAAAGGTGGAAAAAGCGCCTGTCCGCGAATACGGCAAAACAGAGGTCTATGTGGATAAGACTTCGCCGCTTTTTGATGATGTGTCTGAGACTACGATTTGCTGGATGAGCCATTTTGACTATATTTCAAAGGCTGCTGACGGCTTTAGGATAGTCGCGCATACAGCGGACTGTCCTGTGGCGGCGGCTGAAAATGACGCAAAGAAGCTATACGCGATACAGTTCCACCCCGAAGTGCTTCACACAAAAGAGGGCAGCAAGATGCTCTACAATTTCGTGAGGGGCATATGTGGCTGTGCGGGCACTTGGAGAATGGATTCGTTTGTGGAAAATTCCATAAAGGAGATACGCGAAAAGGTAGGCGGCGGCAAGGTGCTCTGTGCGCTTTCGGGCGGCGTGGATTCGTCTGTGGCGGCTGTGATGCTTGCCAAGGCAATTGGCGGACAGCTTACGTGCGTTTTCGTAGACCATGGGCTCTTGCGCAAAAATGAGGGAGATGAGGTCGAGGAGGTTTTCGGACCGAATGGACCGTATGAGCTTAATTTTATCCGCGTCAATGCGCAGGAGAGGTTTTACTCAAAGCTTGCGGGCGTGACTGAACCAGAGCGCAAGCGCAAGATTATCGGTGAGGAGTTTATCCGCGTTTTCGAGGAGGAAGCAAAGAAAATCGGCGCTGTGGATTTCCTCGTGCAGGGGACAATTTATCCTGACGTAGTGGAGAGCGGGCTTGGCGGCGAGTCGGCTGTGATTAAGTCGCACCACAATGTCGGCGGACTGCCTGACTGCGTGGATTTCAAGGAGATTATCGAGCCGCTCCGCAATCTTTTCAAGGACGAGGTGAGAAAGGCGGGACTGGAGCTTGGCATACCGGAGAAGCTGGTGTTCCGTCAGCCATTCCCGGGACCGGGGCTTGGAATAAGGATAATCGGGGAAGTGACTGCGGAAAAGGTAAGGATTGTGCAGGACGCGGATGCGATTTACAGAGAGGAGATCGCGAAGGCGGGGCTGGATAAGAGCATCGGGCAGTATTTTGCGGCGTTGACGAATATGAGGTCGGTGGGCGTTATGGGTGATGAGAGGACTTATGATTATGCGGTGGCGCTTAGGGCTGTGAATACGGTGGACTTTATGACGGCGGAAGCGGCAGAGGTGCCGTTTGGGGTGCTGCAGAGGGTGATGAGCCGGATTATAAATGAGGTCAGGGGGGTTAATCGGGTGATGTATGATCTGACTAGTAAGCCGCCTGGGACGATTGAGTTTGAGTGATGAGATGGGTTGTAAAAGCCTAGTATTTATGCGGGTTGCAAGCAAATTTGTTTAAGCGTTGGCAACGATTTGGCAACATTCACAACATCACGCACTGAATAATTACATCAAATAGCATAAGAAAAACCTTGCTGATTTTCAGATATGGAAACTGAATATCGGCAAGGTCTTTTTTATGCTTTCCTGTTTTTCTGTTTAGATGTTTTCTTTTCTTCTTTCTCGACTTTCTCTAATTCTTCCATAAGCATATCACTGACCGCTTGTGAGGGAACTTTCGCCCAATGCTTTGAGGTGTCCAGTTCCGGGTACTTGTACCGCCACTGGTCGTATTCCTCTTTGGTAATCTCGCCTTGTTCCAGTTTGGCGGCTTGCTCCTGCCATGCGTGGAACATATCGAACATGGACGTATAAGTGGAATAGTCGGACTTGTCAAGGCGCAGACAGATTTCCCCGTCAATCTCCCCGATTTTCAGCCCGTACATATCTTCCAAAGCGAAAAGCGTGTGCATAAGCCCGATATAGCTGTCTATCTCCGGCACAGTGATTGCGTGGGGGCTTACATCAAAGATATGCGCCATTTCGTTTACAAGGTCGTGCTTCGGTGTTCTTGCTTCTGATTCGTACTGTGCCATTCGGACATCAGAAGTTTTTCCGAGAAAACCGAGGATTTCGCCTAGCTGTTTCTGCGTCATGCCTTTTCGGTTGCGGAAAAAGCGGATACGTTTGCCAATTGCCATAATAAAACCTCCGTTTTAGTCATAGTGATACAGCCGCCATTGACTGTACTTAAACAAATCTGTTGAAGTTAGTATAACATGGTGCAATAGAAATAGCAAGAATAACTTAAATAAAAAAAGTTAAGATTTTTCTGAAAGCCACTTGACTTAACGGAATTTATTTAGTATTATATCAACATAACTTAAACAAAAAGAGTTAGATTTGGAAAGGAGAGGATATCTGAATGGCAGAAAAATCATTTATGACGGTGGAAGAAGTGGCGGCGGAATTGCGTGTGTCAAAGTCAAAAGCCTACCAGATTGTGAGGGAACTGAACGCAGAAATGCAGAAGCAGGGCTATCTGACGGTGGCAGGGCGTGTGAACGCTACATTTTTTCATAAAAAGGTTTGTTACAGCGAATAGAAAGGAGATGATTTAGATGGCTGTATACAAAGACAATGCTACGGGGACGTGGCGGGTTATCTACCGCTTTACCAACTGGAAAGGGGAAAGGAAACAGACACAAAAGAGAGGTTTTGCGACAAAGAGGGAGGCGCAGGCTTGGGAACATGAAGCCATGCTCAAACAGGGCGCAAAACTGGATATGACTTTCGGCAGTTTTTTTGAAGTGTACGAAGCCGACAAGAAACAGCGTGTCAAGGAAAGCACTTGGGAGTCCAAAAGCCATGTGATACGGACAAAGATTTTACCGTACTTTGAAAACCGCAAAATCGCAGAAATTGAAGCGAAAGACGTGATAGCGTGGCAGAATGAGTTAATGGCGTACCGGGACGAAAAAGGCAAGCCATATTCAGCGGATTATTTAAGGACAATACACGCACAGCTTACAGCAATATTCAACCATGCGGTAAACTTTTACAACCTGCCCTACAATCCGGCAAGGCGGGCGGGGACGATTGGGAGCGAAGCCGTCAAGGAAATGGACTTCTGGACGAAAGAAGAATATCTGAAATTCTCCGAAGCCATGATGGATAAGCCCCGTTCCTATTATGCGTTTGAAATGCTCTACTGGTGCGGCATCCGTTCCGGCGAACTGCTTGCCCTAACGCCCGCCGATTTCGATTTTGAAAAGCAGACGGTCACGATAAACAAGACGTTCCACCGTTCAAAAGGTCGGGATATTATCACAAGCCCTAAGACGAAAAAGAGCAACCGCACAATCAAAATGCCGACATTTCTCTGTGAGGAAATGCAGGAGTACATTCATATGCTCTATGACATTAAGCCGGACGAGAGGTTGTTTTCAGTCACAAAATCCTATCTCAATCACGAGATGGAGCGAGGGGCGAAACAAGCGGGGGTAAAGAAAATAAGGGTGCATGACCTACGCCACAGTGCGGTTTCGCTTTTAATCAACATGGGATTTTCAGTACTGGCGATTGGGGAGCGCATGGGGCATGAAGCGGAAAAGATAACCTACCGTTATGCTCATCTGTTCCCTACGATACAGACGGAAATGGCGGAAAAACTGGAAATGGAGAGAATGGCAAAGGAGGAAAATCCTCTGCTCCTGCAAGGGCAGTCGCATTTTCCTACGGAAAACAAGGAGGATTAGAGAAAATGGAAAAATCATTGGATTACAAGGGAAGATGGCGCAATCATACGGTGGCGTTCCGGGTGTCGGACGAAGAAGCAAAGTTATTGAATGATTTGGTGGCATTGTCGGGGCTGACAAAGCAGGACTACATCACAAGGCGGCTCTTATGCCGGGACGTTGTGGTGCAGGGCAATCCGAGAGTGTATAAAGCATTGAAAAATCAGATGGCAGCAATCCATGAGGAATTGAAGCGTCTGGAAAGCGTAAGCCCGGACAATGACGAACTGCTCTACACGTTACAGGTAATTGCAATCACACTGGACGGACTGAGAAGGGAAAATCCTCTGCTCGCTGAGAGCAGCTCGCATTTTCCTACGGAAAACAGGGAGGATTGATGAATGACGGAAAAAAAGAAAACGACTGCTCCCGTATCATCTGTTGGCGCAGATGGGGAACAGCCGATTATGAAAAATCACACTGAAATTATAGCAAATGAAACAGCACAAATCAATCTGCAAGCCACTAAAAACAACAGAACTGACGCAGACTGCCCGGAGAAATCCGGGCGGGGTGGTGGGCTTCAAACGGTTTCCATGACAGAATTATATGATACGCTCTACCCGCCGAGAACGCCTGTTGTGGACGGTTTTCTGTATGGCGGCACATACCTCTTTGTGGGTGCGCCGAAAGTGGGGAAATCGTTCTTTATGGGGCAGCTTGCCTATCATGTGGCTATGGGGCTTCCGTTATGGAATTATCCAGTCCGAAAAGGGACGGTACTGTATCTTGCGCTGGAAGATGATTATGCAAGACTGCAACGGCGGTTGTCCGTCATGTTTGGCGTGGAGTGTGCAGACAATTTATTTTTTGCAACACAGGCAAAGACGTTGAATGAGGGACTAGACGGAGAATTAGAGGGGTTTCTTAAAGAGCATAAGGACGCAAGGCTGATTATCATTGACACGCTCCAAAAGGTGCGTGAAGTCGGCGGGGACAGATACAGCTATTCCAGTGACTATGATATTGTGACGAAACTGAAATCATTCAGTGATAAATATGGTGTCTGCTTGTTGGTGGTTCATCATACCCGCAAACTGGAATCCGAGGACAGCTTTGATATGATTTCTGGCACAAACGGTCTGCTTGGTGCGGCAGACGGGGCGTTTATTATGCACAAGAAAAAGCGTACTGACAATACGGCAGTCATGGATATTGTGGGGCGTGACCAGCCCGATCAGGAACTGACAATCGAGTTTGACAGAGAACGGTGTATCTGGAAATTTCAGAAAGCGGAAACGGAACTTTGGAAACAGCTACCGAATCCACTTCTTGAAGCTATTAACGAATTTTTGACAGAGGATAGGCAGGAGTGGGAGGGAACAGCAACCGAACTTTTGAAACAGTTGCCGGATATGCAGTTATCGGCGAATGTGCTTTCAAGAAAATTGAATGTGGTAAACAGTCAGTTGCTTAATGACTATGGCATTTTCTATGACAATAAGAGAGGACATGAGAGAAAAATCATTCTGAAAAGGTTAGAGCCGAAAGAGTAAAGTGCGACGATATGCGTCGGTTGCGACGGTATTTTAGACAGCGGGGCGGTATAGAAAATATCGACGCTATCGACGCAAACCGACGCATGGGGGACAATAAAGCGGCTGAAAGCCGCCCGTCCGTTAGGACGGTAAGCCCCCGGCAGGGCGCAAAGGCACTTTTGATAAAGCGGAGCGTGTCGAAAGTGCTTTTGCGTTACTTTCGGGAAAGTAACAAAGCCTTGCGCCTGTCGGCGCAGTAAAGTTAGCAACACAAATATATAGAATGTGGAGGATATACCTATTGGAAAGGACGATTAGCGGCATGATGGGAAAGGGTTCTGTCAATCACAATACAAGAGCCTTTACAGCTAAAAATGTGGATAAGGAACGAAGCCGGGATAACGTGGAGTTCTGCCACTCGGATATAAAAGAAGTCTATCACACTCTTTTTGATGAAGCACTGGAACGTTACAACGCAAAGCAGAAACGGAGTGACCGAAAGATTGACGATTACTATGAGAAGATACGCCGGGGAAAGCAGGAAAAATTGTTTTATGAGGTTATTTTTCAAATCGGCAACAAAGATGATATGAACGTGCAGAGCAGTGAGGGGCAGTTGGCGAAAGATATTTTATGTGAGTTCATGGAGCAGTTTCAGAAAAGAAATCCTAATCTCCATGTGTTTTCAAGCCATTTGCACATGGACGAGCAGACACCGCATATTCACATTGATTTTGTTCCTTTTATCTGTAACAGTAAGCGTGGACTTGATACCAGAGTTTCTCTTAAAGGTGCATTGTCAGAACAGGGATTCAAGGGCGGCACAAGAGGAATGACAGAATGGAATCAGTGGATAGAATCGGAGAAGCAGGAACTTTCAAAAGTCATGGGGCGGCATGGCATACAGTGGAAACAGCTAGGAACGCATAACAAGCATTTGTCCGTACTGGATTTTGAAAAGCAGGAACGGGCAAAAGAGGTTGCGGAACTGGAACAGACAATTTCGGGCAGTAAGGAAGAATTATCGGATATTCTTTATCAGCAGATAAGAGTAGAACGGGAAACGGAGCAGATACGCAGAGAGGGCGAAGCAATCCGGCAGGAAGTGTCCGAACTTTCCGCAACAAATGACTTACTGAAAGAGCAGACGGAAACACTGGCAGAGGATAAAGAAAAGTTGTTGTCTGACAATACGAAACTGGCAGAACAGCAGAAAAGATTACAGCAGGAAATTAACAAAATGGTGCAGTCAAAGGAAGTCATGGAGCGCAATATTCACGCTTATGATGAAGATGTCAAATGGCAGTTAGCAGAGCCGGGGGCATTGATGAGCGCAAAGGCATACCGGGATAAAAAGGCTTTACCGCTTGTGGAGAAGTTGAAAGAGATAGTAAAAAATCTGACAATCAAGTGCGTGCAGCTTACGGAGCAGGGCAAGAAGCTGACCGCTAAAGTTGGCAAACAGCAGGAGCAGATTAGCCGCCTGACAGATAAGGTCATGGAACAGAGCAACACCATAGATCGATTGCAGGAAAAGGTGTCTGATTTGGGGCGTTTGGAGTGTTATTTCGGCAGAGAACAGGTGCAATCGGTAATAGAGCAGTCAAAGGCATTAGAGCAAGCGGAGAGGGCAGACAAACGCTTGAAGCGTAGCTTTGAAATGAGCAGATAGGAAAGGGGATTGATAGAATATGACGGATATGGAAAAGAAAGTAATGGTACGGCTGTGTGCGAAAATTTTGACGGAAACAGATTTATATGATGTGGATATGGAAGTCCGTAATCTGATCGACTGGGTATGTGTGTCGGAACAGATAAAAACGAATAACAATACAATTCGTAATCTGACGGGGGAATACAAACAGATAGAGCCGGAGTGCCGGGAGGGAGTGAGGGAACGGTTGGAGCGCATGAAAGAACTTTGCAAGGAGCGTAATAATCTGTATGAGAAGCAGAATGACTTAAAAGGGCAGAAATGGAAGATTGAAAAATCGTTGGAACGATAAGAAATATAGGGCATAGCGGTTGCTGTGTCCTGTATTTTATGGTTGAAAATAGAGGGTATGAGCGATATAATTGTATCGTAACAACAAAATTGGTCTGTTGAAACAAGATATAAACAGACTGGATATTTGTGGAGGTTAAAGATGAAAAAACGAATTAACTACTCAGTACAGTTGAGAGAAACTGTTAGCAGATTGTGCTGAGGAAATATTAACTTGCTAGCAGTCACAACTGTACTGGTTATCTCTTATGAAAAAAATAAAGATAAGAAAAGGAGTACAGTTATGCGCTATATAAAACAAATTGTAAGCAGAAACAAAGGATTGGTATTTGCATACCTCATAATTGGCTTATTCAATGCTTTTATGGTAAATTTTAAGGCGGATTTTTTCCAGAAAGTCATTGATGCACTGGCTGAACATACACTTACGTTTCATAATGTTTTGATTTATGGAAGTATTCTTTTTATCGGTTATCTCATGAATTATGTAGATGAATATCCGGCTAAAAAATTGGAACATGGTATTTTCCTTGATTTTAAATTGTTGGGACTTGAAAAAATCAGCAGGATAAGCTATCAGGAATATCAAAAACTCGGAACGGGAAAGCTAGTGCAACGGATTGAAAACGGAGCAGACGCAGGAAAAGGCGTTGTATTTGATTTTTGGTTCGCAGTAATCAGGAATTTATTTCCGACAGTTCTATTTAGTATTTTGTTTATTTGGAAAATTGATAAAAGAATAACGATTGTTTTGCTGTCAGGCTATATTGTCGTTTTCTTTGTAACCAATATTCTTCTAAAATTTCTATATCAGATGAAGGAACGGATTTTAAATAATGAGGAGGAGTTAAACCGCTTTTTGGTGCGTGGCTTTATGGAAATGGTGGTATTCCGAATGGCGCATCAGTTCCCGAATGAGTTACGAAAAGCTCAAGGGGCAAAGAAAGAAATTGTCGATACCAAAGTCAAAATGAATATGATTCACGAAGCCTTTTTTACGATTTTTGCGCTTCTTGTTGCTTGTCTGGATATTGCAGTTTTAGTGTACGCATGGCAGACAAAAAGTTTATCTGTTGGCTCGGTTGTTGCTTTGATAACATTGATTGACAATGCCTATACGCCGATTGCGATTTTTAATGTAATTTATGTGCAATATAAATTAAATAGGGCTGCTTTCTCTAGGTATGGAGAGTTTTTGGATATGCAGGATGATAAGCAGCTTGATGGTGGGATTATTCCTCAAACTTTTTCGGGGGAAATATCCGTTAGGAAGTTGTCGTTTTGGTATGGAGAAAGGCAGATATTGAATAGTATCTCATTTGAAATAAAATCAGGCGATAAAGTAGCCCTTGTGGGTGAAACGGGTTCTGGAAAATCAACTGTTATAAAGCTACTTATAGGTCTGCTAAAATACGATGAAGGTGAAATTCTGCTAAGCGGAGAGAGTCTTGCCCATATATCGTTAGAGGCTCTGTACAGAAGAATGACTTACTTGTCACAGGAAGCACCGGTTTTTGATGGTACGGTAAAAGAGAATATTGTATTTGACAGAGATATTCCAGATACGGAAATCAGAAAAGCATTAGAACAGGTAGAACTTTTATCTTTAGTTGATGAATTACCAAACGGAATAGATACGCAAATTGGGGAAAAAGCATCTTCGCTTTCTGGTGGAGAACGGCAACGCCTTGCATTGTCACGTATTTGGTTTGAGAACTCGGATATTGTCATTTTTGACGAAGCAACGTCGGCGTTGGATAATTTGACAGAGGGTGTTGTTATGAAACGAATACTGGATTATTTGTCAGATATAACAGTCCTAGCGATTGTTCATCGGTTTACAAACATACAGAATTTTGACCGCATTTTGGTGTTTAGAGATGGCGAAATTGTAGGGCAAGGCACATTTGATGAACTAATGAATACTAATGAATATTTCGCAAAGCTGTATCGTTGTAGCATGGAGGAGCAATTAAAATAAAATTTCAGTTTTCCCTTAAATGATTAGATAGACATGGTGCTAGCACCATGTAATTAAGGGTAATTAAGGGAAAATCAGTGTTTAGCTAATGATTTGTTACGCTTTAGCCCTTTTGAAAGCCTTATTTTATGAGGACTTCTGAAAGTAATAATAGCACAGGTGGTATATTATGCCATAATTCAAAAAAAGGGTTTTTACTGCGTAACATTTCAAAAACAGGTTGCTAATTTTCCGGGATTTGCTATAATAAATGCGTGGCAACATTTTGGCAACAGAAAATCAGCAAGCCATAATAAATGGTGTAATGGAAGTAAAAACGGGCGTGTATCTGCATGAAACTTAAACAAATGCAGTTAATATCAACAAAGAACACGCCGAGTTTGAGTAACGGACGAAACGCCGGAAATGCTGATAAAATGTGCATTTCCGGCGTTGTTTTATGGCGTTTGGCTCTAAAATGGCTCTAATTATTTAATGACTAAAACTTCCCATAGCAAAAATGGGTCTCGCACCTTGAAAACTCAATAATACAGGCAATTAGATAGGATATTTATACCGCCAACGCTGTTTTTGCCAGTGAATTTTGGATGTAATCAGGGAGGCGGTCAACAAACATCTCAATGAACAGCCCGAGCTGCTCTTCCGTCGGCTGGAAGATGGCGCACACACTGTCAATCATGGCAGTTATGATGATCTGAAAGGATTCCCCAAAGGTGATATCCGACAATTCGTCCGTGAAGAAGAAAAAGATTTCTCCCAGGGTACGGTCGTCCTCACATCTTCGCTGCTCCATTGCGATCATAAGATATCTGGTAAAAACAATCGCCACATGAGCTGTTAAAGCATCATAGGACAGACTGTGGCATTCTGTAACAAGCTGAAGATAGGACTTACAGGTCTTGAAAAACACCTCGATCTGCCACCTTTTCCCATAAATTCGGATAATCTCCTCTTCGGAAAGATCCGGATTCGTACAGATAAAGGCGATCCAGTCCTTTTTGTTCTTTTTGTTACGGACACAGACAATCTTTGCCGGGATCTTCTGGCTCTTTCCGACCATGACGTTTACGGAGAGCAGGTATTTACTCCGACCACGACGCTTCTTACAGATACTGAAGATCTTATGAATGGAAAGCGGTTCCCCTTTGTATTCATAGTAAATACGGGAGCTCTTCTTTATCATGGCGATAGAATCCAGTCCGAGAGTTTTGACGGCAAGGAGCTGTGCAGGACTGGAGAACCACGTATCAAAGAGGACATAGTCAGCCTGGTGTCCGGCAGACTGGGCATTCTTCAAAAGCTCAATCATCACGTCAGTTCCCTTCCTCTGTGCAAGCTTTCTTCGCTTCGCAGCGAGGGAGCGACCATCATGCTCCACAACAGGGCCAATAAGGTTGCTCTCTTTTGAAGATGCCAGGAGGCTGCTGTTTACCGGAAGAAATGTGTTGCCATCCGTCCAGCCAAGTGTCATAAGACGGTATCCTTTGCGGTACTTCATCGACACATGATCGAATACGCGGGAGCCGAGTTCTGTTTTCTTACAGCTGGTCCGCTCAAACAGACTGTCATCAATAACGAAAGCATTGACTCGGTCATCCGATGTGAGAGGTTCCACAGTATCGGCCACCTTTTTGGACAGGAGTGTCGTAAACCGCAGCCAGTTTGTCTTCGGGCTGTTCAGAAAGCGGTAGAAAGTATTTTTGGAGAATGATTCCCTGAACGAGCCGGTTTTCTGCTGCATATACATACTGCGGTCGCGAAAAACATTGCAGAGTTTATATTTGAAGATATCAAGGACTGGGACCCCTTTTTCTTTCTGTGCATTGCACTTGCGGAGAAGCTTTCCGATCTCGAAAGTGCTGAAAAATGAAGAAATTGCATGAAAAAGCTTCTGTCCATCCTGATCCTGTGTTATAATTGAATTGAGCATAGAAATCCTCCTAAGGTGTGATTGTTTCTGGACAATTCAATTATACCATAGAAAGTGGCTTCTATGCTTTTTTATTGCCTATATTATTGAGTTTTCAAGGTTCAACACACCTTTTCGGTGTGGGAAGTTTTAGTTAATGAATACTGAATTTGGGGCGAGTATCATGACACCTGCTATTTTAATAAAGAGGAATTTCTCCTTCATAGTTGT